>CAKTVB010000002.1 GCA_934621295.1 uncultured Collinsella sp. | reverse complement strand
GGCCCTCGGCTCCGCCTTCCCGGCCGCCTTCTTTTTCTTCCCGGACATGCCGTCCTCCGATCTCCCGGGGCCGGCCGGTCCGGCCCTCAGGGTATCGGGTTCCCACATTCATCCGCACATGTGCGGATGAATGTGGGAAGTGTTCGGATGAAGTTGATAATCAAGGGGTTGTTGCTTTACCTTCGTTTGCTTTGAGCGTTTCTCTTTCTCATGCTCGTCTTCGTGTAAAATATTTTAATTGCTCATATCTGATTAGGTGAATCGAATATTTAAATTTAAATGGATTGAATGTATATGCGAGACAAAGTTTTAGCAATAATTCCTGCCTATAACGAGGAAGGTTCTCTTCAGAACACTATTGAAGAGTTAAAAGCTGTTGCTCCGGAGGTCGACTTCATCGTAATAAACGATGGGTCGACTGACTCAACTGGCGGGATTTGCCGAGCCAACGGTTATCCTGTTCTCGATCTTCCCGTTAACGGTGGTCTCACCGTGGGTTTCCAGACCGGCATGAAATATGCGGCCCGTAAGGGCTATAGCTATGCCATCCAGTTCGATGCGGATGGCCAGCATATGCCACGGTATATTGACGCAATGCGCAAGAAAATGGATGATACGGACGCAGATATTGTCATCGGCTCTCGTTTCGTTCAATTCAAAAAAGAGCATTCTGCGCGTATGTTTGGCTCGAGGATCATCACGTTTATTGTGAAAATGACTACGGGAAAGCGCGTTAGCGATCCCACTTCTGGCATGCGCATGTTCAACCGTCGCATGATTGAACTGTTTGCCAAGGACATGTCACTCAACCCTGAGCCTGAGACCATTGCGCACCTCATTAGAAAGGGCGTAATGGTTGAGGAAGTCCAGGTGTCCATGCGCGATCGTACGGCGGGGGAGAGCTACCTTAATCTCACGCGTTCTGCTGCGTATATGCTTCGCGTATGCACTTCTATTCTCTTCGTTCAATGGTTTAGGTGATTCGGTTGACTCTTTCGCTTCGCATTGTGCTTATTGTTTGCGCCGCGCTGGTTCTTCTTTTCATTATTAGACGAATAAAGAAGTCGAAGATCGATGTTATGGATTCGATTTTCTGGCTCTTCTTCTCGTTGAGTTTTGTTGTATTGGCTCTTTTTCCGCAGATAGCTTCTTTCTTTGCCGGATTGCTGGGCTTTCAAGCTTCAGCAAATTTTGTTTTCGTATATGTGATCGCCGTTCTGGTCATGCGCGATTTTTCGAATACGACCAAGCTTGCGATGTTGCGTAAGGAGGTAGAGGGGCTTATTCAGGAAGTTGCGCTAAGAAGCTAAGGTTTAACCTTTTTAAACTCATTTATGAGGTTTTCAATAAACTAAGCGCTCCTTTTGTTACCTTGATTGTGGAGTGGACGAAATCCGTAAGCAATGTGAGGCCTCAGGCTGTTTTCAATTCGGTTGCTTCATTTGCCGGTACGCTGCTCTTTAGCATTTGATTAACCAGAGGTACTTTTAACGAGAGGTTATTAATGCGGATTTTTGCTGCTTCTGTTTTGATCATCGCGTTCATTTTGTTTGTCCCAGGAACCCTGTTTTTACGGCTTGGCTTCAAAAAACTCAACCCTCAATTCATCTGTTTTGCTCCGGCGCTGTCGACATTTGTTTTTCTTGTTGCAGGTGTTATCGGAACGTGGTCGGGCTTAACTGGGGTGGCATTTTTTTTCTTACTGACGATTTGTTTTGTCGTCTTGCTTGCTCTTCCCATCCGCCTGATAAATTCAAAGTCGCGCCTATCAACCACTGGTTTTTCAAATGTTAGTCGCTTGACATGGCAAGCGGTGGGGATATGTGCGGCTGTTGGCGCTATCCTCGTTGCCGCATTGTTTTTGAGTAATATCGACGGGTTATCTTCCTTCATTCAGTACGATGACAACCTATCGCATCTCGCCTGGATTAAATCGATCGCCGATTCGGGCAATTACTCAACAATACGAGTGACCTATTACGATTCGACTGCCTTTCCCTCGGCTTTTTTGGGTAGCGGATCATATTATCCAATCGTTTGGCACATACCTGCAGCTCTACTTGTTTCCCTTACGGGGATTCAAACGTCTGTGGCGGAAAATGCATCTATTTTTTGTTTTACAGCGTTTGCCTATCCGTTGGGTATCCTGGCACTTTTAGATTCCATTTGCGAGAACACCAAAGTGTCTCCTTTAATTGTTGCGATTTCTTCGTTTGCTTCTGTCGCATTTCCCGTGCGCATGCTTGCTGTTCATGGCCCGTTTCCGAATATTGCCGCATTTTGTTTGGTCCCTGCTGCCGCTGCCTTGTTAATTCGTTCTATCTCTTTCGGTGAGCGTTTTTGCTTTTACGGGGCAACGTTCTACACTTTTGTCTTGGCGCTTGTCGGCGTAGCCGGTGTTCATCCAAATGCCGCCATCTTCACTTGCCTTTTGATTGCGCCGTTTATTTTGCTGAGGATTATTCCGTTTGGAATCATGGATCAGCGTGCCGAGGAATCTTCAAAAAGCGCAATCCTAAAAACTAGGTGCGCTCAGATTATCTTTTGCTTTTTTTGCGTACTCCTATGGGTGGCTGTCTACAATCTTCCTTTTATGCACGGAATTGTTTCTTTCACCTGGGAATGGGGTATGTCGCTTGAGGGTATTCTGCAGTCGACCGTTAACGGCTCTTTCTTCTTCGGGGTTCCTCAGGTTCTTCTGTGTCCGCTATTTGCAATAGGTGCCATCTATGTTCTTATCCATGAAAAGGTACAAAGATGGTTTTTCTTGAGCTTCGCCATCGTTTTGCTGATTTATATCGGTGCGGGTGCATTTTCTGCTGAGGTCCGTTCGTTTTTTTCGGGCTTCTGGTACACGGATCCGGAGCGAATTGCTGCGATGGTAGCGATTTCGCTTGTACCGTTTATATATTTTGGTTTGCACGGTGTGGTCCTAGCTGCATACAGCGTGCTTAAGCATCTGAGGTGCTTTTCCGGAAACTTGGGCTTCAATCTATCTGCGGTGCTGATATCCCTATTGTTCTTTTTCCTTAATTGCTATCCATTCAATTACGCGTACGCGTGGGAAGATCATTCGAGAAGTGATTTGACCAATGCTTTCACGCTTAATTCTTACGATCTCTATAATGGCTATTCGCGCTACCGTGTCCAGGCCTACACTGCTGCCGAGCGGGATTTTATTCAACAAGTCAAGGAAGTGGTTCCAAAAGGCAGCCTGATAATTAATCTCCCTGTTGATGGCAGCTCATTTGCTTGGTCTGTCGACGGCTTGAATCTGTACTATCATGCCAAGCTCGGTTCGGCAGAATCTGAGGACAGTCACGCTATTCGCAAGGGTCTTTGTAATATCTCAATGGATTCTACAGTGAAAGATGCCGTTGAAAACACTGGGGCAAAGTATGTTCTCCTGCTTGATCGTAGCGACTATACAGCAGAGGACAAGCATGTGTGCTATTCTCGCGATCTCCAATACAAGAAAAAAGACTGGAAGGGAATTACTGAAATAAACGATGAAACTCCTGGTTTTGAACCGGTGCTATCGTCGGGGTCAATGAGACTGTATCTTATTAAATAACGAGTTTGAGGTTCTTTAATGACAGTACGCCGCCACTACATGGACGTTCTCAACGTTCTTTCCTGTTTTGCCGTTGTCGTGCTCCATTGCACAACGGTTGTATACGTTAATCAAGGCAACATGCAGTGGTTTGTTTCTGTTGCGTTGCAATCATTGTTTATGTTTGCCGTGCCGGTCTTCTTTATGATCAGCGGAGCAAATCTTATTGGATACCGTTCTCGGTACTCTACCAAAGTCTTTTTTCAAAAGAGGCTCAAGCGCGTTCTGATGACGCTCGTTGGCTTTAGCTTCTTTATTTATGTGCTCAGCTGCCTTGCTCCGACCCAGCTTGGTCTTCCGTCAAGATCTTTCTCCCTTTCTGAGTTCATCCAGCTGTTTCTAACGAATCAAATTTGCGACGTTTATTGGTTTATGTATTCAATTTTGATTCTGTATTTGATCACACCGCTATTGGCTTGTTTTGCGTCGAACAAGCGTTTACTGGAGTATGCCATTGGTCTCTGTATCGTCTCAACTGCAGTAATTCCTTTTGTAAATCGCTTTGCGCCAAATCATAATTTGTTCTCAGTGTTTGCCGTACCTTATTTGACGGGTGCGATAATGTACTACTTAATCGGCTACTACATTGTTACGTATTCTCCTTTTGAAGAACACGGCGGAAAAATGCGCCCGGTTTTCCTGATTGCCGCGATTTGTTCCGTTGTATTTATGGCGCTTATGACAATCAAGACCAACGTGCCGCATACGGTGTTGTCTGGTGCGTATTCGGATTACGATAACTTCTATAACGATTATCTGCACCTTCCGGTTTTGGTGTACTCAATCTCAATTTTCATGCTGTTCAGATCGCTGGAGCCGCTTTTCCAATCTGATAAACATCCGTTCATTGCTGTAATTTCTAAATTGTCTTCCCTTAGTTTTGATGTTTACGCCGTACATATGATGTTTATTTGGGCTTTGGACGTCTATGTTTTGCATAACATCTTTTGGGATGCGGCGATTCGCCCGTTCGTAGTCTTTGCTCTCTCTCTCTTGTTTGCTTTTGTGCTGGAGTCCCTCAAGAAGCTCTGCAGAAATACGCGAATTGCAAAATCCTAAGGGTGTAAACATGCTGCTATGCAGTTAAGCAAGCGTTTATAGTGCATTACTGTCGCTGTCGAGGCTCGACGCTTAAAACGAAGGCTAAAAATGGCCCCATTTCCTCCGCTTTTTTCTTGGGAGGAAATGGGGCCATAAAACTGCAACTCTACTGTTGCTTTGCTAGATTTCGAAGATTGCTACTTCTTTTTCCTAACAGCCCTTACCGCGGATTTCATCATCTCTCGCCTCGCGCTACCGACCGGTGCGATGGGGTCGATGAACTTGCGCAGTGGGTTTTCGGGGGATATCGCGTGCTCATGCATTGTAAGGGGAGAGGACGAAGCGACTCTTCCCGGTCCTGCCAGCATGCTCATGAGGGATTCATAAAAAGGAGTCTGGCGAGCATAGGTCCAATAGACAATGTTGCGATCACACGAGGAGAACTTCCAAGGCTTTTCGAATCCTGCATAGTGAATAATTTTCTCGTGATTACGCGAATCGTTGAAGGCATCAAATGCAGAAGCAGGTGCAAAAGAGAAGATGTCTGCAATGCGATTGTTGCAGTCGATCATGACGTTCCAGTCGTAGTCAAGCCAAGTTACGCGGCCTTCGCAGTGCGCGTTCAGAACATCTTGATCGTTGTAGATAAAGCGATCATCGGAAGCGTAATCAAGCCACGTTTCAATTGAATAGAGCTTGCGCATCTCGGCGGTATTAAGTACAAGGACGCCTGCCTGGAAGTAATCGTAGGGGTTCTCCATGCCCAGGACTTTTTTGGCGTAGGCAAGACGTTTGCCATTTTTCATATTGAGGTTGCCCAAGAAATCGATATCGTGAGCGGCGGCAAGGAGATTATTGCCCAAGTCCACGCTGTAGAGCTCAGAAATATCGCCCTGGATAATCAGGTCGCTATCAAGGTACAGAACCTTGTCGTAGTCAGGCAAAATCTCTTGAATCAAGAAGCGATAATACGTTTCAACGCTGATGTGAGGGTTGTTGGTGCTCAAATCATGGCGAAGGACATGCTCGCTCACATCGCAAAAACGCAATGACATATTGTCAAACTGACCGAAGAACTGCTGCATAATCGATTGGTTGTCTCCAGCAATATCCCTATGGAGCACAACCACATCGTAGAAATAGTCTTCCGAGGCGTTGAGAAGTGCGGAATAGATTGTGGTGGTAAGCATGGGGACATAGTTGTTGTCTGCAGCGAAAACAACCGGAATGATCTGCTTACCGTTTGCCTTGGCATAGGGCGCCTCGAAAGGCATGCGGCGATCCGGCCTTCTAAAGTGAACACACTGCAGCTCTGCTGTCTTCCAGCCAGTTTCCATACGTTCGTGATGAATGAGGTAGATATTAAGCAGCCTCTCGGCAAGATGCCCGGGGGTGCGTACCCCCTCTTTTGAATAACGGGACATATCGGTTGTGGAAACGAATTCTTCGAGCAGGGGGAAGAGCCATGTGCAGTAATCGTTAAAAATCTCGCGCTTCATGATAAACATGTTGCAGAAGCGCCCCAAGTGGCCACTGAGGAACTTGTCGGCGTCCTGCCCATATTCCGGATGCTGCTTTTTAAGGATAGAGACGATCTTGTCCAGGTCTTCAACGAATAGTTTATCTGCGGCATCGTATTGAGAGCGCAGGGTGGCATTTTGACCAGCATAGGTGCGAATGTCCTTGCGCTCGGTGGTGATGACGTCGTACTGAGCTACAAACTTCTCGATGCTCTCGTTGTCCAGTGAGTATTTTTTTTGAGATGCCGCATCGATGAAATCGTCCATGATTTCGCCGTAGATGTTCTCATCGTGGCGCGTGCCCGAGAAGTCGAAATAGCGACGGTAATGGCAAAAACCGACATATTCGCTCGAGGTGTTTTTCCAGGCCCAGTACTGAGTTGTCAGCTCGCAGTACATGGGATTGAGATCCGATATATTGTTGCCCTTATCGTCGTGGAATGCCCAAGGGAACCTGTCATTGCGAAGGCTGCAGCCAACTTGCACTGGCTGGAGTATTGAACTGTCAAATAGCTCGACAGGCTTGTGCGCCGAGACGAAGATTCGAATGTTTCGGTTTTCATAGCTTTTGCGCTTTGCCATGTTGATTAGATCATTTATGTGGTCGCGAGCCGCGGTGTAGAACGACATGAAGCGTGGAGAAGTTGCAGCGTCAGTCGAGGCCAGCTTCTTTGCGTGCTCGTACCAGTCGAGGGCCATGTCATTCGCGGGGGCGCTATTTGCTTGCAGCAGGCCGTATGCCCTGTCGCGAGAAAGGCGCATGAGCTCTTCTGCAACGGGCATTTTGCCCATAACCTTTGCAGCTTCATCGGCAGCATCGAGCTTTTGATTTTCTGGTACACGAACGAGCCAATCGTTGAAAAGCAGCTCGTACATTTTTGCAACGGCATCCGAGCAGGTCTTTTTAATATCGAAGGCATCGAAAGCGGCTGCAAATGTTTTCATGTGATCGACGTTGGCTTGAAAATCGGAAGCGCTTTTGAAGAAAGCCGATGTCGAGAGGGAAGAGTCGGAATTGACGCCTCGACCCAGGTAATAACGCACGCCGACAATATCGTTGGCAGTGTATTGCGAGCGCGCGTTTGCGAGTGTGACAAAAGACTCGTAGGCGTCCTCAGCTCGCTCAAGTCTGTCGTCGGTCATCGTCGCAAACATTCTGCGGAAGAAGCCCCCCGCATAGACTCGCTGAGTGATACGCCAGTCCTGAAGATAACCCTTGTGTGCGCCGAAGACGGCTTCAAATATGTCTTTATTGAACAGGGGGTCAACGGGTGCATTGATGTAGTTCTGGAAGTTAGAAGCCTCGTTGTCGCTTACGCCAGCATTGATGACATCGATGCCAAAGTGAAGGACATCACAGGGGGTGGCGTTGAGATAAGAGTCGAACTTGGCAAGGCAGTTGTCGCCGAGTTCGTCATCTGAATCCAGGAGAATGATGTAGTCGCCGGTGCTTTTTGCAACGGCAATTTTTCGCCCGACGTGAAGCCCGCGGTTCGTATCTTGGATGAGCGGTATGACACGGCTGTCCTTTTGAGCGTATTGCTCAAGTATCGATGCGGTGGAGTCGGGACTTCCGTCATCAACTACGATGAGCTCAAAATCGGTAAACGATTGAGCCAGGACGCTGTCGATGCAGGCGGGCAGATATTCTTCATCTTTATATGATGAAACGCAGATGGAAAAGCGTGGCATGCCGTTCTCCTAACAGGGCTACATGTCTAACGGTCATCATGATAATCTTGCGGCATACCCCCAAAGGGGGTAGACGGTCAGCGCGTACAAACACAGCAGAAGTGTAGGGCGATTTTTGCCATTTATTTCGACGGGACCATCACAAAAACGCCCCGCACAGCACTTGCTGCACGAGGCATGTCCATAAACGTTGGGGTGCGCCATGTCGGATTCGAACCAACGACCTTGGGATTAGAAGTCCCCTGCTCTATCCAACTGAGCTAATGGCGCATGCGCACCTGATTATACCGTGCCGGTCCGGTTCGCGATATGACAAATAAAGCTTCGGGGTCGTTGCCTCATGCATGGGATAATCATTCCATAATTATGGTATTCTCGGCATAACAGCAGTTAAGGAGGCCATTATGCCCATTTGCGTTCCCATCAAGGACCTTAAGGATACGTCGAAGTTTGCAAATACGGTTCTTTCTGCCACGGAGCCGGTTGTCGTTACAAAGAATGGCAAGGAATCGTTCATTGCCATGTCTCCGACCCAGTATGAGGGTTTGCGCCTCGAGGCCGCCCGTTCGCGTCTGTATCAGATTCTCGATGATCGTGAGGCGCAGATTGCGGCGGGAAACGTCCATGAGGCAGGGCAGACTGCCGACTTGCTCAAGGCGCGCTATGGCCTATAAGGTTGTTGAGACCGATGCCGTACGCGACGAGCTTGTAAGGACGTTGGACTATCTGGAGTTCGTGCTGTTCGAGCCTTCGTTTGCAAAGAGGCTTGCCGGGGCGTATCTGGAGTTTCTTGGCAACGTCAAATCATTTCCCGCCATGTACCCCGAGGCCAGGGACTCGCGATTGCGGGCGGCTGGCTACCGCAAGGCGAGCCTGCTGGGCTATGTTGTCTTGTATTTGGTCAAGGGCGATACGGTTGCGGTCGTTCACTTGTTTCATCAATCGCAGGATTACGCACAATTGGTTTAGTGGTTGCTGGGTCTACTCGTTCGTCTTCGCTACTCCACATCCTTGTCCGGCTGGATAAGCTCCTCGTAGCGGCTGATGTGCTCGCGGCCGCCTTCGATCTCGGGCAGCAAGAAGTAATAGAGGGTTTCGACAATCGCCATGGCAGAGATTTTGGAAAAAGCGAAGTCGCCCGTGGTGAGCAGCGCCTCGTGGTTCACGGTGCGCAAAACGTACGACGCCTGGCGGGCAAGGGGAGACTGTTCGTCACTTGTGATTACAATCACGCAGGCGCTGCGGTTTTTGGCTGCCTGGGCAATGCGCATCAGGCGCTGGGAACGTCCGGAGTTGGAGATTACGAGCAAGACGTCTTCGGGCTGCATAGTGAGGGCAAAGCCCACGGCGATCTCGCTTACCTCGTGCGTGGTGCAGCGCAGTCCCAGCTGAGAGAACTTGAACGTGGCATCGAGCGCCACTGAGTTAGTGTTGCCCACGGCGACAATCTGGATAACGCCAGCGCCGGCCAGGCGCTTTACCACCGCGCTAACCGTAGGCCCATCGAGGCCACGCAGCGTGGCCTCGAGTTCGCCCACCTTGGTGGCGAGGATGCTTCTTAACGAGTCCTCCACGTTTTCGAGCGATACCTCGCCGTCCAGGTCCAGCCCGTCATGCTTGAGGGTGAGATCTCGGCCGATCGAAAACTGGAAGCTGCGGTAGTTGCCAAACCCCAGGCGCTTGCAAAAGCGCGAGATCGTGGCCTCGGAGGTTCCGCTGCGGCGCGCGAGCTGCGCGGCCGTCATCGCGGGCGCCTCGTCGCGATGCTCCAGGATGTAATCGACGATGCGCTGTTCCGAGCTCGAGAATTCACGGGTCGACGTGATGAGGGATAGCGCACTGAGCTCTCCTCCTGCCATGATGACCTCCATTATTCGGTAAACGGTACGAGTCATTGTTTTGCTGGAACCATTATCACCGGCTCTGAGCTGCGTTTTGACGAAAACATTTCATACACCGTTCACCGGTGTGAAAGAACCTTTCACCCTGTGCGGTACCCTGCTGTGAAGAAGCCGTGTACGCGCGTGCTATGATTTTCGGCGAAAACCCGGGAGGGGTGCGCACGTTGCACGCCTTGCGGATGATCGAGAATGCAGCGCCCAAAAGGGGAGGGCGCTCACTTCTAGAGAGAAGGAGGGACGTATGGCTCAGCAGTATGACGTTATCGCGGCAACCGGTTGTCCGACCGGCATCGCGCATACCTTTATGGCAAAGGAGGCGCTGGAGAAGGCTGCGGCTGAGCGCGGGCTCACCATTAAGGTTGAGACCCACGGCCAGGTTGGAATCGAAAACGAGCTTACCCCCGCAGAGATTGCCGGCGCCCGTGCTGTCGTAGTCGCTGCCGATAAGGACGTTCAGGCAGAGCGTTTTGCCGGTAAGCCCCAGGTGACGGTTGGCGTGTCCAAGGCCCTGTCCGTCGAGGCCGCAGGCGCCCTGATCGACCGCGCCCTGGCTGCCAAGGGCGATGCCTCCAAAGTCGTCGTCGCTGCAGACGACGCTGCAGAGGAGAAGGAGTCCATCGGACACCAGCTCTATAAGCACCTTATGAACGGCGTTTCCCACATGCTCGTGTTCGTCGTCGCCGGTGGCGTGCTCACCGCGGTGTCGTTCCTGTGGGGCATCATGTCGTTCGATTCTACGAACGCCCAGTACAACACCTTCGCCGCGATGCTCAAGATCGTCGGCGGCATTGCCATGAACCTCATGGTTCCCGTGCTTTCGGCCTATATCGCCGAGTCCATCGGCAAGCGTCCGGCACTCGTTCCCGGCTTTGTTGCCGGTATGATCGCCATCACCGGCCTGCCCGTCTCGCCCGAGACCGGTCTGATCGACGCTGGCGGCTCGGGCGTGGGCTTTGGCTTCCTTGGCGGCATTGTTGGCGGCTTCCTTTCCGGTTACGTCATCCTGCTGCTGGAGAAGGTCTTTGCCAAGCTGCCTCAGAACCTCAACGGTCTGAAGGCCATCTTCCTGTACCCGCTGTTCTCCACGTTCATCGTGGGCATGGTCATGCTGGGCATTTCCGGTCCTATGGCTGCCATCAACACGGCCATGATGGACTTCCTTAAGGGCCTCTCCGCTTCCGGCCCCATCGTCTTGGGCTTGGCTATCGGCTGCATGTGCGCCTTTGACATGGGCGGCCCGGTCAACAAGGCTGCATACGTCACCGGTACCGCTATGCTCACCGAGGCTCTGGCCGCGGGGGTTGGCACCGATACGTACAACTTTGGCACCAACTTCATGGCTGCTGTCTCCGCTGCGTGCATCGTTCCTCCGCTGATCACCACCTTTGCCGTGGTTGTGGGCAAGAAGTACTTTAGCCAGGAAGATCACGACGCCGGTATCGTCAACTTCATCCTGGGCTGCACACACATCACCGAGGGTGCCATTCCGTTCATGACCAAGAATATCTGGCCCGTCATGCCCATCATGATGATCGGCTCCTCCATCGCCTCGATCCTCACTATCTTCTTTGGCGTGCACGACCCCGCACCTCATGGCGGCTTCCTCGTGCTGCCCGTCGTGGACGGCGGCCTGCAGTGGGTCATCGCCATCCTGATCGGCGCCATCGTGGGCGGTATTCTCTTCGTGATCTTCAAGAAGGTCGAGTACGACAAGAAGCAGAAGGTGGCTCCCGCCGTCGAGGCTGCACCTGCCGCCGCTGTGGCCGCTCCCGCTGAGGCTCCCGCTGCCGAGGGCTTCGTCAAGGAGGAGAACATCTTCTTGGATCAGGACTTCGCAAGTCGTGATGACGCGCTCTCCTTTATCTCCAACGAGGCCGTAAAGCACGGTATCGCCGATGACGCCGATGCCCTTATGCAGGCATTCTTGACCCGCGAGAGCGAGGGCACCACGGGCATGATGGACGGTTTTGCCATCCCGCACGCCAAGTGCTCTGCCGTCAAGACCCCGTCTGTCATCGTGGTCAAGGACGATTCGGGCGTTGCCGGTTGGGACACCATGGATCAGGCTCCGGTTAATGTGGCCATCGCCCTGCTCATTCCCGAGTCCCAGGCGGGCACCACGCACCTCAAGCTCCTCTCCAAGGTTGCCGAGGCGCTTATGGACGAGGGCTTCCGTGCCACCGTCAAGGGTGCCACCGAGGCCTCTCAGGTGCTCGATGCCATTAGCAGCCGTCTGGCCTAACGACATCTAGCGCAAAACATCGCCTAGCAGGCGCGTCGCAGGTCCACCCTGCGGCGCGCCTTTTTTCATGATGTGACAGAAAAACGACAGGTTTATTCTGTCACATTTTGCCGTTTACCTGGTGTTTTCATCCGTTTGCGCTACGACAGAAAGCGTCTGGTAGCGCCGGAAGGCCGGCAGCCTTGTTATGCCACGCGATTACACGCACTTCACCGTTGAGCAGCTTTTTTCTTCCAATCGCAGCCGGGTGTGTAAATAAACCTGATGTCTTCTAGCATACTTGGGGGTTGCCCTCTCTTTGAGGTAAACTATCCGAGGTATGTTTCGCGCACGGCCGCACGCCGCGCGTGATTGGTTAAAGAAGGAGTCGTCATGGTTTCCGAGAAGGTCACCCTCATCAACCCCCAGGGCCTGCATATGCGTCCCGCCGGTCTGTTCGCGTCCACCATGGGCAAGTTCGCATGCGACGTGAAGGTTGTTGCGGTCAACGACGAGGGTTCCACTCGCGAGGTCAACGGCAAGAGCCCCATGGCTTTGATGGCTGCCGGCATTAAGAGCGGCGTCGAGGTTGAGATTCGCTGCGACGGCGAGGACGAGGCCGACGCCCTGTCCACTGCCATCGAGCTCATCAAGAGCGGCCTGGGCGAGTAGCTCAAACACCATGGGCCATATCTTTAGGTAACATAGCGCAGGTGCCGGCCTCACGAGGGTGGGTGCCTGCGTTATTTTATGCGGTGCCGCATCTGGGCACCAAGAAGAGAGGGGCGCCCGACGGGGGCGCCAAAGAGAGAGGACATCTGCATGTACAAGGGAGTAAACGCTTCCGAGGGTATCGGTATCGGCACCGTTGCCGTTGCTGTCGAGCCCGATCTGAGCTTTGAGGCACACGCCGTCGAGGACGCTGCCGCCGAGAAGGAGCGCTACGCCAAGGCTCTCGACGTCTTCTGCCAGAAGACCGAGGCCCAGGCTGAGGCCATGAAGATTTCTGTGGGCGAGCACGAAGCCGAGATCATGATTGGTCACATCGCGCTGGCTCAAGACCCCGGCATGAGCGATCAGATCAACCAGGCTATCGACGCCGGCACCTGCGCTGAGCAGGCACTCGTCGACACCACCACCATGTTCGAGAACATGTTCCTCTCCATGGATGACGAGATGTTCCGTCTGCGCGCCGCCGACATCGCCGACATCCGCACCGGTCTTCTGGCCGAGCTGCTGGGCCGCGAGGTTGTCGACCTCTCCGTGCTGCCCGCCGGCACCGTCATCTGCGTGCATGACCTCACGCCTTCCATGACGGCTACCATCGACAAGAAGAACGTTGCCGCTATCGTTACCGAGACCGGCGGTCGTACCTCTCACTCCGCCATCATCGCTCGCGCTCTCGAGATCCCTGCGGTCCTTTCCGTCGAGAATTCCTGCACCGAGCTTACGAACGGCATGACCGTCATCGTCGACGGCTCCAAGGGCGTTGTCGTCGCCGATCCCGACGAGGCCACCCTTGCCGACTACACCGCCCGCGCCGAGGCCTTCGCTGCCGAGAAGAAGGCTCTTGAGGCCTATCGCGGCAAGGAGACCGTCACCGCCGACGGCGTGAAGAAGATCCTCGCCTGCAACATCGGTAGCCCCGACGACGTTACCGCTGCTCTCGAGCACGATGCAGAGGCTATCGGCCTGTTCCGCTCCGAGTTCCTGTTCATGGACGCCAAGGAGCTTCCTTCCGAGAACGAGCAGTTCGAGGCTTACCGCAAGGTCGCCACGGCTCTCAAGGGCAACCCCGTCATCATCCGTACGCTCGATGTGGGCGGCGACAAGGAGATTCCGTACCTGCACATGGTCAAGGAAGAGAATCCCTTCATGGGCTTCCGCGCCGTGCGCTATTGCCTGGCCAACCCCGATCAGTACAAGGTCCAGCTGCGCGCCCTGCTGCGTGCCAGCGCCTTTGGTGACGTCAAGATCATGATCCCGCTCGTCACCTGCGTCGAAGAGGTTCGCGCCGTCAAGGCTCTCGTCGAGGAGTGCAAGGCCGAGCTCAAGGCCGAGGGCGTCGACTTCGACGAGAACATCGAGGTCGGCATCATGGTCGAGACGCCTGCCGCCTCCCTCATCGCCGACAAGCTGGCCCAGGAGGCCGACTTCTTCTCCATCGGCACCAACGACCTGATCGGCTACACCATGTGCGCCGACCGTGGCAACGACACCATTTCCAACCTCTACCAGGTGTACTACCCGGCCGTTCTCCGCTCGCTCAAGAACATCATCGAGAGCGGCGTCAAGGCTGGCATCATGGTTGGTATGTGCGGCGAGGCCGCTGCCGATCCTCTGCTGGAGCCGGTGCTCATCTCCTTTGGCCTGGAGGAGTTCTCCATGTCTGCGCCGAGCATCCTGCGCGCCCGCAAGACCATCTCCCAGTGGTCCAAGGCCGATGCCGATGCTCTTGCCGAGAAGGCTCTGGCGCTCGACACCGCCGAAGAGGTCAAGGCGCTTCTCGAGGCCAACGCTCGTTAATCGTGCGTAGGTCATGAGATAGGTAATCTGCGAGGTCGTACGGTGTGGATACCCATGCCGTACGACCTTGTATTTAAGTTAGGGGGACCTATGTTTTACACGCTAACCGCTAACCCGGCCGTCGATATGACGGTTTCCTGCCAGACGCTCGTGCCCGACGAAAATATTCGTTCGAGCAATGCTAGCTACACGCCCAATGGCAAGGGTCTGGACGTATCGTTTGCCCTTAAGAAATTTGGTGTCGACTCCGTCGCACTCGGTTTCTTTGCCGGTTTTACCGGTCGCTTCATCGTTGACGAGACCATGAACATGGGCTGCCTGTGCCGCCCGGTGTGGACCGACGGCATTACCCGTATCAACTCCTACCTCAATGATGGCGAGCACGAGTACGGCGTTTTGAACCCGGGCGCTCCGCTTACTCCGCAGGCTCAGCAGGAGCTCTACAACATTTTGGATACCGCTGGAAATCTCGATTGCCTTGTTGTCTCCGGTTCTGTGCCGCCCAAGGCCTCTCCAGATTTCCTCGATCAGGTTGTTGAGCATGCTCACGCTCGCGGTGCCGATGTGGTTCTCGACCTCTCCAGCTCCAAGCTCAAGACGCTGGCCTCTAAGAAGCCGCTGCTTATCAAGCCCAACCATCACGAGATGCGCGAGATCTTTGGGGTCACCATCGACACCGATGACGATGCTCGTCGCGCTTTGGCGATGGCTCACGAGGTGGGCGTCCAGAATGTGCTGCTCACGATGGGCAGCCGTGGTTCTGCGTACTTCTCTAACGGCGAGGACATCTGGTACGCCAAGCGCCAGTTCAACATCAAGCTGGTTTCTTCCGTGTGCGCTGGCGACTGCACGCTCGCTGCGTTCCTCACCATGTGGTACAACGATCGCGAGAACGTTGAGACCGCTTTGAAGCTCGCTCTTGCTACCGGCGCAAACGTTGCCGAAAGCGTTGGCTTGGGCGACTTCTCGCATGTTGACGAGTACAGCAAGCGCATCGAGGTTCGTAAGCTTCCTCGCCTGTAGGGCCTGGGGCTGCCGCCTCGTTTCCAAACATATTGTTCGGTCTTTAAGGCCGGGTGCCATATCCCCCCTATGGCCCCCGGCCTTATCCATGTGACAAAAAGTCGACAGGTTTATTTTGTCACATGTTACCGTTTACGGGTCCAAATCGACCGTTGGCAGGAGTTTATGCAGGTAGATGAAGTGATGTCGTTTTGCCTGAGGCTGCCATGCGTCGTTGCCCTTCTTTCGTTTTTCGTCGTGTTTGTTTGTTTTTGGACAGGGCTTTCGCAGGTCTTCGATTTGGTACGCTAAGACCGGTTTTTCACAGCAATTTCGCCTCGTGGACCATACAAAGGAGACATTATGATCTACACCCTTACCGCAAATCCTGCCATCGACTACAACATCACGTGCGATGGCTTGGAGCCCAACTGCGTCACGCGCACGCGCGACGCCGTTTACAGCCCAAACGGCAAGGGCCTGAATGTTTCTTTTGCTCTGCATCATTTTGGTAAAGATACCGCCATCCTTGGCTTCTTTGCTGGCTTTTCCGGCCGCTATATCGTTGAGGGCGCTGAGGCTAAGGGCGTTGACGTGCATCCCGTGTGGACCGATGGCATCACGCGCGTAAACGTGTTTCTTAACGCTCAGGACCGTGAGTTCAACATGGTGAATGCCGGCGCTGCGGTGAACCCTGCCAACGAGCAGGAGATGTACGATCTGATTGACACGCTTGAGGATATGGAATGCCTGGTCATTTCCGGTTCGTTGCCGCCGCATACGTCCGAAGATTTTCTCGCTCAGGTTATCTCGCGCGTTAAGGCCCGCGGTGCGGAGTTCGTGCTCGATATCTCGAGCCATCAGCTGTCCGATCTTATTGCCGAGGAGCCGTTGCTCATCAAGCCCAATGACGATGAGTTGCTCGATATCTTCGGTCTCGAAGTTTCGCTGGATGACGAGCAGACGGTTGTGGATGCTATGGCTGAGCTTCACAAGAAGGGCGCCAAGAACGCGCTGCTCACGCTTGGCGGCAAGGGTGCGTATTTCTCCAATGGCCAGCATATCTGGTATGCGCGCTGCACGGCGCCGGTAAAGGTGCTTTCGACGGTTTGCGCGGGCGATTCCACGCTCGCGGCGTTCCTGTCTATGTGGCACGACGATCCCGAGCGCGTTGAGGATGCTCTGCGCCTGGCCATGGCGACGGGAGCCAACGTTGTTGAATGCGCCGGCCAGGGCGATTTTGCCAAGGTGGAGGAGTACCGCCAGCATGTCGAGGTTCGCGCGATTGCCTAAGCGTGACAAAAAGACGACAGGTTTATTTTGTCACATTCTGCCGTTCGCCGATTTTTGCTGAATATGGCCTTTGAGATATGGACTCGCCGTGAATTATCGGCGGGTCCTTTTGTTTGGCGCCGTGCTGTTTGGCCCTTGCAAGCGGCTATGTTTGATTTGCGTTAGATGTTGCGGTCTTTTTTATTTGAAGGCACGGAATTTCCGCAGATACCGTTCGCCATTGTTTTCCCTGTTAAAAGCTGCTTTTTTCTAATCTGTGGTCAAATGCAATTAACTGAGGGGAAGGCATTATGGCAACAGACGCGCGCAAAATGTCGGAATCTGGCTACTATCACGCAATCGCTCGTGGCAATGGTCGCCAGTTGATTTTCGAGGACGATGATGACCGGCTTCTCTTGCTGCAGAAGCTCAAGGAGGTTTTTGCGCAAAAGCATATCGTTGTTATCGCGTGGTGTCTGATGGGCAATCATTTTCATCTGGCGTTACTCGATCGAGAACAAGCACTGTCTGCTGCTTTTCAAGCGGTTCTCTCGTCATATGCGCGTATATACAATCGCAAGACGGGTCATTCTGGTCATCTTTTTGATGCGAGATTTTGGAGTGAGCCGATCAAGAGCGATGCGCAGTTGCTCGAGACCGTGCGCTATATTCACGATAACCCGCAAAAAGCCGGTATTGAACCTTCCTGGCGTTATCGATGGAGCAGCTATGGCCAGTACGCGCGTGGTGAGGAGGGGCTTGCGGATACGACTGTGGTGCTTGATTTGATTGGCGGACCGCGCGGCTTTGTTGCCTTTACGAACAACATCTTGCCCATATGGGATCCTGTGGAGGAGGGGCTGGAGGGGCTTCGCCATGACCCCCGCGTGGTTGAGGTCTTGACCGAGCATGGCATCGCAAGTCCCGCGAAGATAAAAGCCCTGCCAAAACCCGAGCGTGATGACCTTTTGGGAGATTTAAGGGCACACGGCTTCAGCATACGTGAGCTGGAGCGCTTGACGGGCATTGGCAGGGGCGTCATTCAACGATCGTGAAGAACCGATGAAAATGTGACGAAATAAACCTGTCGACTTTTTGTCACATCGTCTTGTCGGGGCGTTGGGCTAGGCGAGAGATCCCATGGGGTCCCAGGGGGCAAGCTCGATCGGGTCGCTCTCGAAGGCGGCAAGCTCTTCGGGCGTGAGGTATTTCTTGTCTACGACCACCTGGTAGACATACTCGTCGAACCACTTGGCAGATCCGATGTCGTAACCGTCGCGGCCGTGTTCATCGCCCCAGCTGTTCTCGATGCGCCAGGAGGTTGGCATACCTTCCTCATCAAGGCTCACGCCCTGAAGGGTCATGGCGTGCGTCATGAGCGATTCTCCGTATTGCAGGCGATCGCCCTTGTTGAGACCGGCCTCGATAGGCAGGCCAAAGAGCGCATCGACGTCAACAGAGGCGGGGTCGAGCAGACCGCGCTCGGAATCAAATCCCTGGTCCACGTCGGAGCCAAACCATACGGGCAGGCCGTCACGCATTTGCGCTACCGCCGCGCGCTTGAGTGACTCGATGGGGAGGTTTACGTATCGCACACCGCCGTCTTCGGCGACATTTCCCAGGTATTTAACGGTGTAGGAGCGGCAATAAGGCTTGTCGGGCGTGGGCGCGTTGATGATCGAGATATAGCTATCGAGGTCCATGTCCACGTACTCGCGGAAGAACTCCTGCGGCGTATAGGTTCCCGATGCCTTGAGTTCGCCCTTCTCATCGCGGATTCGGACGTCAAACGACGCGGGCGGCTCGCCCAAGCAGATTACAAGCGCGCGGTAGACATCCGAGAGCATCTCGTCCTTGATCGTCTGCAGCTCTTCTGTGCCCGCACCGCCTGCCACCGCCTCTCGGAGTTTCTTTGCACATGCACGCAGATAGCGGGTGAGGTATTTATTCAGGTCACGGGTATTGGAGGAGTTTGCCGTTTCTGGCATTGCCTCCTTGGGACACACGCCGTATTTTTTAACGAGCGAGCGGAACATGTCCCACTGGCCTCCGTCACACAGCGGGTCTGCTAGCAGGAAAGACACCTCGCGGCCGGCAAGGTCTTGATTGGCGGTGGCGATAATGTTTTCGAAGAACCAGTTGGCACGCTCGTATTTATCCCAGAAGAGGGGATATGCCTGCGAAAGCTCAAAGGTCTTGATGCCAAGCTTTTTGATGATGCGGTAGCGCATGGTATTGAGGCTGGCGAACATCCAGCAGCGACCGGAGCGCTTCTGGTTGGTGATGTCGCCCTGCTTGAGCTGCACATCAAAGGTGGTCGAGGCGAGCGATGCTGCCTGTGGATTGTGCGCAGCGGCTCGGATGCCGCATGAACTGGCGGCATTGCGGGCAATGACGGTAGCGCGGTCCTGCGCGATGCGGGCTGATGTTTCCCGGGTGATGGTGGGGTCTATGGCGTGCATGGTCATGTTTGTCTCCAATCAAATGCATACGTTCCCGTGCGATGCGTCGCAACGGGATCGTGACGGCTGACCATCGCAAATATATTCCTGTTCTAGGGCGAAAGAAAGACAGCGACCGCCAGCCGGGTCGCTTTTTGCCCCGGTTGCCTTGGCGCGAGTATTTGGTGGCTGCGTCTGAATATGTAGGACTCGTGAAAATGTGACGAAATAAACCTGTCGACTTTTTGTCACGGGGGAGTGGGGGGGTGGGGAGCGGAGTCGGTATACTGGTGGGCAAAACGTACAGGGAAGGGAAATCGGTGGCGGATATCAGCGCATATGAGGATGTCGATCTTGAGGGAACGCGACTTTCGGGGCCCGCGTGTCGTGTGTTGCGCGCGCTTGAGGCGGCGGGTCTTGAGGTATGGGTCGTGGGCGGCTGGGTTCGCGACGCCCTCATGCATGCACCTTCCCACGATGTCGATATGTGCTGTTCGGCCCCTTGGCAACAAAGCAAGGCGGCACTCGAGGCTGCGGGCATCGGCGTGGTTGAGTCGGGCATCAAGTTCGGCGGCATTACTGCCATTGCGGACGGCGAGCGCATCGAGGTCACCACATATCGCCTTGACGGCTTCTATACCGATGGCCGCCATCCAGAGGAAGTCACCCAAGCTGACCGCGTTGAAGATGACCTCGCGCGTCGCGATTTCACGGTGAATGCCATGGCCTGGCACCCCGTTCGTGGACTTCTCGATCTCTATGACGGCGTGGGCGACCTTTCGCGTCGTGAGATCCGGGCGGTGGGGGAGCCGCGCCGTCGTTTTGAGGAAGACGCCCTTCGCATGCTTCGCGCCGTGCGTTTCGCTTGCCGTCTGGACTTTACCGTGGAGCCTGCCACGCGAAGGGCCCTGGCAGATTGTGCCCCATTGCTTGATGCCGTCGCGCGCGAGCGCGTTGGCGTTGAGCTGCAGGGTGTTCTCGCAACCGGGCTTGGGGGAGATGCTCTCGAGCGCTATCCCGAGGTGATGTGTGCCGCCATTCCCGAGCTTGCGCGCGGACGAGGCTTTGACCAGTGCAGTATCTACCATGATTACGATGTTTACGACCATACCCATCGCGTGCTTACCGTGGCCTGTGTGCTCGCTCGCGCACAGGACAAGGGAGAGGGTCAGGCGGCTGCCATTTCGCCTTCCCTGATGTGGGCGGCTCTTCTGCATGACATCGGAAAGCCCAAAACGTTCTTTAAGGACGAGGCGGGCCATGGCCATTTTTACGGCCATCCTGAACTGGGCTCCTCGATGGCGCAAAAGATTATGCATCGCCTGGCGTTGCCAAATGATTTGATTCGCGACGCCTGTCTTCTCATCAAATACCACGATCGCCCACTCAGGGCCGATCGAAAGAGCCTGTTGAAGATGATGAACCACTTTGCGGCGGAGGGTGTGGATACCCCTCGG
This sequence comes from uncultured Collinsella sp., assembly GCA_934621295.1. Lineage (GTDB taxonomy): Bacteria > Actinomycetota > Coriobacteriia > Coriobacteriales > Coriobacteriaceae > Collinsella. The sequence goes on along the minus strand of CAKTVB010000002.1, from coordinate 388,645 downwards.
CTCATGGATGAGCTGTTCGACCTTAAGCGTGCCGACGCACTGGGCAAGTCTGCGCTCTGCTTTGAGTACGTGTGGGAAGTCGAGCGCATGCGGGGGATGTCTCACGAGCTGCTCGAGGCGGGTGAGGCCTATAGCGTGAAGACCCTGGCTATTTCGGGTCGTGACCTTATCGCCGCGGGGGTAGAGCCCGGTCGTCGGATCGGTGAGTTGCTGGAGCAGGCTCTCGCAGCGACGATGCAAGGTGGCGTTTCCAATCGTCGGGATGATTTGCTGCGTTATCTCGCGCGGGTGGCCGGCATTTGCGCAGATGCTTCCACCTCGTCTCTTCATGATTCATCCATAAATTAGGACGATTTTAAATCACCCCTTGCGCAAAAGCCTTAGTATCCCGTAATATAGCTTTCGCATTGAGGCAGCAATGCTTCGGTACATGGCCCGTTCGTCTAGCGGTTCAGGACGCCGCCCTCTCAAGGCGGAGATCACCGGTTCGAATCCGGTACGGGCTACCATCGATTGTTTAAGGCTCCTTCGGGAGCCTTTTTCATGTCGAGGGTTCTTTGATGCTGGCCACATCGATCGAATTTTAAGCCGGCGAAAAAAGTTTAAATTGGGGCTTGCGCATCGATAGCATCTGCCGTAATATACTTTCTTGCGCAACGGCAGCAGCCGAGCGCGACTGGATGCATCTTGGGATGTCGTCTAATGGCAGGACAGCGGATTCTGGTTCCGTCAATGGGGGTTCGACTCCCTCCATCCCAGCCAGTGCATCTTACATATGGCCCGTTCGTCTAGCGGTTCAGGACGCCGCCCTCTCAAGGCGGAGATCACCGGTTCGAATCCGGTACGGGCTACCATCGATTGTTCAAGGCTCCTTCGGGAGCCTTTTTCATATTGTTTGCTGCCGCATCTGCCATCTAATGGATCGCGCCAAAGCGCTACCTTTCAAAAATGTGATACGTGCTTACATGGAAGTCTGGGGATAATGGCGCTCAGGACGTACAATGGAACACGTTCTACGTCCAATTAAAGGAGAACCATGACGGGGCCCCTTAAGCACAAAACTTCTCATCCGCAGGTTGACGTTCAGGTTGCCGGCGGCGACGACACCAAAACCGCGCGTCGTGGCGCCATCTTCATCGGCATTGTCCTCATCGCCTATATCGTCTATTTGGTGGTCACGGGACAGATGGCGCAGTTTTGGGGCGCCATGGCGTCTGTGAAGGGCGGCTGGCTCTTCGTTGCCTGCTTCTTCATGTTCTTGTACCTCGTCTTCGGTATCCTTGCTTACGCGATTGCCGTGTGGCTCGATCCCAATTCGCCGGTGGGTATTCGCGATCTTATTTCCGTCGAGGCCTCGGGCATCTTTTTTGGCAATCTCACGCCCATGATGATGGGCTCCACGCCTGCTCAGATTTACCGTCTGACCAAGGCAGGACAAAACGTGGGAGAGGCCGGCGCCACGCAGTTTACGCGATTCATCGTGTACCAGTTTGGTCTCGTTGCCTGGGGTGCCATTCTGCTTTTGGCCAGGATGCCGTATTTTGCTGAGCATTACGGTGACATCACGCTGCTGTGCGTCTTCAGTTTTGGCGGCCATTGCCTCATCTTGCTCGGCATCTTTGCCGTGGCGCTCATGCCGGGCATGGTAACGCGTCTGGCGCATTGGATCATCAACCTGCTCGAGCGCGTTGGTATGTCCAAGTCGAAGATTGAGGGATGGCGCGGCTTTGTCGATAACGAGATCTACTCGTTCTCCGACAAGTTCAAGCTTTCTGCTGGGCATTTCTCTTCGATGGTGCTCACCGTTATCATCACCATGCTGCAGCTTGCCTTCTTCTATTTGGTGCCGTATTTCTTGATGCTCGCCTTTGGCAAGCACGAGGTGGATTTCTTCTCGGTTATGGCGGCGAGCGCCTTTGTGCAGCTGCTTTCTTCTGCTGTGCCCCTTCCGGGCGGTACCGGTGGTGCCGAGGGAGGCTTCGCGCTGTTTTTGGGCCATTTCTTTGGCTCTGCTGCAACAGCAGGATATCTTCTGTGGCGCCTTATCACGTTCATTGCCCCAACTATCCTGGCTGCGCCGCTTTTGGGTCTTAAAAGCGCTCACAACGCCAGCATTCATGCCCGTTGGGACCGTGTCTTGCGTCGTTTTGGCAAAGAGCCGTCTGGATCATCCAAGTCCTTTTCGTCCAACTCTGGTCATAAGAAGGGCAGGAAGCACGGCCATGCTTCCCACCATGAAGACCAGATTGCTGCCCCCCTGGCTGCTATCGGGTCGATTGAGGGCGCGCCTGCGTCGTCTTCCCAGCACTCGGATGTCAATGGTGCTGCACCTTCGGGCTCTTCGCGCAAAAAGCCTGTTGCACGCAAGACGGTACGCCAGTCGGCAGATGGCATCACTGTGTCCCCGTCTCAGTTTAAGAAGAAGCCTCGCGCATAGAGGAATGCTTGAACGGCGGTTGATGCCGGCAGCTTCCGGTGCTATTTGATGAGCTATTTGATGAAAACGCCCTCTCGGCTTGCTGCCGGGAGGGCGTTTTGCGTGGCTATGTGGAGGATACGTGAAAATGTGACAAAATAAACCTGTCGACTTTTTGTCACATTATTGCTTGAGGGTGCGGCCCTGGGCGGCGAACTTGTGCATGTCGGACTCCGCCATGCCCTGGGTGCGATCGTCGCGGCGCTTGAAGAACAGCGGGTCGCTCTCGTCGGTCCATAGGCGGTCGGCAACGGGGCTCCAAGCCTCTGCTGCGGCCTTGGTTTTCTCACGCAGCTGCTCGGGTGTTTCTTGCTCCACAAGGTCCGTGGAGTGTGCACCGGATTCCGCGACCATCTTTGGCAACACATCGGGGTTCTCGAGCATGGGGCACGGCTTGAGGTAATTGTCGTTGAACGGCATGTTTTCGTAGTACTTCATGAAGAGGGGAGAGCGCAGCGCGTCGAGCAGGCTTACATCGTGGATGTTCGCGTTGGAGTAGTGGATGAACACGCAGGGTTCCACGTCGCCAGCGGCGTTGATGTGCAGGTAGCGACGGCCGCCTGCAATGCATCCGCCCACGTACTCGCCGTCGTTTTGGAAGTCGAGCGTGAACAGCGGCTTTTTCTCGCGCATCTCGCGAATGAAGTGGTACATGTGCTCACGCTGTTCGGGCGTGGGGATGAGCTCTGCTGTGGCGCCGCGGCCCACCGGCATAAAGTGGAAGTACCAGCAGAAGAGTGCGCCCTCATTGATCATCCAGTCGATGTTTTCCTCCGTGGCGACGGTATCTGCATTGGCCTTGGTCCAGCAGCAGGAGATGCCAAAGGGAAGGTCGTGCTCGCGCAGGAGCTTCATCGCGCGCTCGATCTTCTTGTACGTACCCTCGCCACGGCGGGCGTCGGTGGTGTGCTCGTTGCCCTCGGCAGAGATGGCGGGAACAAAGTTGGCCACGCGGATCATATCCTGGCAGAACTGCTCGTCGATGAGCGTGGCATTGGTAAAGCACAGGAACGCGCAGTCGGGATGCTTCTCACAGATGCGGATGAGGTCGGCCTTGCGTACCAGCGGCTCACCGCCGGTGTAGATGTACATGTGCGTGCCCAGCGCTTTGCCCTGGGTGACGATGGAGTCGATGTCTTCAAAAGAGAGGTTCTGCTTGTGGCCGTATTCGGCAGCCCAGCAGCCCGTGCAATGCAGGTTGCATGCGCTCGTGGGGTCGAGAAGGATGGCCCAGGGGATGTTGCACTGGTACTTATCGCGGTTTTGCTCCTGCTCGGGCCAAGCCAAGATATTGCCGTCGACGATGAGGGTCTTGAGCAGGCGCGTACGCATCTCGGGATTAAGCTTGAAGACACGCATGATAAGGTCGTACCAGTTGCCGCGGCTCTTGATGACGTTGGTGAAGGCCTCGCGTTGCGTGGGGAAAACGTTGTCCGGCACGAGCTTGTTGATAAGGTTCATGATCTTATCAACGTGATTTACGGGGTCTTCGTCCAGATAGTCGATGAGCTTGTTGAGCGCAGCGCGCTCGGCGGTTTGCTTGAGTGCCATGGGTATCCTCCTGATGATATCGACGAGCGGCCGGGCGGTGCGGGTCTCTCTGTCTTCGAGAGAAGCGGCTGGGGTCGTAGATGCGGTAACGAGTCGCTTGTGGACAGCATCTGCGAAATTGCACCGCCTGGCTCATTCGCTACAGGCATAGTACCCAAACGTGATATATTCAACAAACGTAGAAATTCCTATTGTGTCTATTCAACAAAGGAATCTAAGTTCGTATCTTTTTCTACAAAGGTGGTTGCGATGGCCAACACAAAAACGGAAAAGGGCGTGCGCGTCGACCGCCGCGTGGTGCGTACGCGCAAGGCGATCCTTGCCGCGTTCGAGAAGCTTCTTGAGAAGAAGGACTTGAGCGAAATCACCATCAGCTCTATTGCGCGTGAGGCCGATATCGATCGAAAGACGTTTTACCTGCATTTTGGCAGCATCGACGGTCTGCTTGACGCCATTGCCGAGGATTCCGTCGAGTATATCGTCAATACGGTGGAGGAGGCTTTGAGCGGACATCAGGCTGAGAGTGCCGAAGACGTGCAGATTGCTGCGGATACGTTTTTTGCAACGGTGAATCGCGTGGTAAGTCAAAACATCGCCATCAACAAACGCCTCTTTGAGCTGTTGCCGCCCGAAGAATTCATTACCCGTATTCGTAAACCGCTCGAACGTGCGTTGATCGAGGGAAATATAGTGCCGAGCGACTTACCCGATGAGCTCTTCGAGTACTATCTTTCGTTTTTGCTGAGCGGTATCGTAGGCATCTATCGGGCTTGGGTGCTTTCGGATGGGTCGATTCCTATCGAGCAGGTTTCTGCAGTTGCAAATGAGCTCACTCAACATGGCTTGATGTCGCTGGAGGGGCGTCTTGATGCGTAGGGCGACGTTTGAACGTTAGCGGCTTGCAAAAAAACGGCGAACCCGATTTCTAGGGTTCGCCGTTTTTGATGAGCGTTTAAGTGTGTCGCTAGTTGTGTACGACCACGCAGTCGCCGATACTGATCATGTCGTAGAGCTCTGCTGCTTTGGCGGGCGGAAGGTTGATGCATCCGTGACTGCCCACGCTCAGGTAGGCATTGGGATTGGAGAAGCTTGAGGATGCTTGCCAGTTGGCGTCGTGCAGGCCCACGGCACCGCCGATGTAGGACATCCAGTAATCGACATAGGAGATGTAGATGGGCTCTCCGGTCTCCGGGTCTTTTTTACCGGTGAGTTTAACGTTGCGCTCCTTGTTGTTGATGGAGTAGATGCCCGTTTCCGAGGCATTGCCCTGATTAGGGTTGCCCGAGATGAGGCCAGATTCCCACTTGAGGTTACCATCGGCATCGTAGTAGCGCGCGTGCTGCTCGGCAAGGTCGACGTCGACATAGGCACCCCAATCGGGCTGGCCCGCATCGGTGTATTTCGCAGCGGTCTGCTTGGTGGGGATGTCGATGTCGCCCGTCTGCTTGTTGGCAACGGCGTCTTGAATCATCTGGGCGAGGGATGCCTCGTCGCTGATCCAACCATACGTGCCGCCGCCGATGGTGACTTGCTTGCCATCCGGGCGCGTATAGGTGCGCTCGCTGCCGGCGGTGTCGAGCTTGGTCTCGGCGAGGTTGTGGATCCATTCGGCCAGCTGGTCATGGTTGAGCGTGGGGTTGAGCGAGTCGTCGAAGGTGATCCATTTGCACATCTGAGCGCCGTCGAGCGTGGCTACGGTGGCTCCGCCCATCTTGAGATTCACGTTGACACCGAGCAGCTCATTTGCGGCATCGCAGGCCTTTTGGAGCTGCTCGTTGGTGGCGCCGCCAGCCAGGGGCTCGTACGCGGAATCGTCGAGAGAGCAGGTGGCCTGTGCGTGCTCGATGGCTTCCGTCGCCGCCTTGGTTACCGCATCGGCGTCTATGCGCTGGCTCGAACGGGCCTTTTCGATGGTGAACTTGCCGGCATCGGTGTCATAGGCGCCAGCAGCGTCGAAGGTGCCGGTTCGGTCTTGGTTGAAAGCCTCGATGGCAGCGGAGAGTTCCTGGTTAAAGGCATCCTTGTCGTAGGTGGCCTTTGTCGTCTCGTCGAGTGAGGAGAGATCTTCTTTGACATTACCCGTGGCGAGCGACTGCACGAGCTTGACGGGCCAGGCGAAGGCGGAATCTCCCGATAGAACGGCTTGTGCCTCGGCTTTAGCATCGATGGAGAATGTACCTTCGGCAGGCGTAAAGGTCCAGTCCATGCCACAGCCGGTGAGGTGCATCGAGTAGTTTGCAAGTGAAGATTCAATTCGCTCCGCCGCGGTGCTTGCCGTAGCGAGAGATACGTCCACACCGGCAATCGACGTGTTGGGATAGTAGATGTTGGAGAACGTGATGACGCCGGCGATATAGGCTACGACAACGACGCCTCCCGCGATAGCGGCTGCGATCTTGCCGCGTTTGCGGTTCTTGGGCTCTTGGGGTGCGGAATCGCCTGCATTTGAGGTGGTCTCAGGGGGAGCCATATGGCTGGGCGCGCGATGTGCGCCAGCAGGCTGCTGGGGGCGTGTGTTTGCCGAATGGATGCGAGTTGTCTGCGGGACAGGGGGCATGATTCGGGTGGAGTTGGGCGTCACGGGCTGAGGCGGTGTTACGCCGCCGTTCCCGGATTGTGCATCAAATGCCATCGGGTCTTTCCTCGATTTGATTGAAAACTTGCCATCTAGCATAGGCGATTATACCTATTCGCTCTTAAATTGGATGCGCGATATGGAGTTTTCACCACTTTATGAGGAGCATTTGAAGTGCAGAAACGGCGACGCTGCTAAACCTTAGGCGCAGATGCCGCAGCGGGCGCATGCCGAGAGCGCGGAGGGCGCTTGGGCGATGCCGCCGCGCGCGGTCTCTCGAAGGCTCGCGGGCAGGGCATGACCTACGCTGAGCATGACTTTTGACATCTCGTCGAAGGGAACAAGGCTGGCTATGCCGGAAAGTGCGAGCTGTGCCGAGGAGAATGCGGCTGCCACTCCGATGGCGTTTCGTGTTTGACAGGGCACTTCCACGAGTCCGCCCACCGGGTCGCACACGAGGCCCAACAGGTTGGAAAGTGCGAGGGAGGAAGCGTGGAGTGCCTGTTCGGGCGTGCCACCCATCATCTGGACGAGTGCGGCTGCCGCCATGGCTGCTGCACTTCCCACTTCGGCCTGGCAGCCGCCTTCGGCTCCCGCCACGCAAGCGGAGGTCGTAAGGTTGAGGCCGATGGCCGCTGCACAGAAGAGCGCCTCTATGATGGTCTCGTCGCTGGCGTCAAGGTGTTCTGCCAGTGCCAAGACGCATCCAGGGACGATGCCGGAGGAGCCTGCCGTGGGCGCTGCGACGATGACGCCCATGGATGCGCTTCGCTCGAGCACGGCCATGGCTTTGGCGGTCGCGGCGGTTTGGACCTCGCCCAAAAGGGAGAGACGCGTTTTTTCCGAAGCCGTTGCTACGCGCTGCGCTTCGCCGCCCAGAAATCCGCCAAGTGAAGGTGTGGGGTTCGCGAGGGGCGCGCTGGTCTCCTCACGCATGACGTCGAGGGTGCGCGCCATGGAGGCACGGGCGCGCTCTTCGCCGATGAGGCGATGCTCGCGCAGCTCCATGACGGCTCCGATGCTCATGTTGCGCCCGCGGCAGGCATCGAGAAGCTGGGCGCCGTCATCAAAGAGCTCGGGCGTTGAGACGCCGGGGGAGAGCGAAGAGGCAGATCCGGGCAGCTCGATAAAGGTTGCAAAGTCTACGTGATCGAGATTTTTGAGCACGGGGAGCACTTCGCCGCAGGCGGCTCCGTCGGTCTCGAAGACGGAGTATGCCTGACCGCCCTGTTCGGTGCGGTATGTGCGGCAAAAGGCAATGTTGACATGCGCATAGGCGAGCAGGTTGGTGAGGGCGGCGAGCACGCCCGGTAGGTCGCGATGGGCTACGAACAAGGTGCTGTACATGCCGGAGATGTCGACGCCCACGCCGTTGATGCGACTGATGCGCATCTTGCCTCCGCCGAGGCTCTCGCCGCGCACCTGCATGGTTTCGCCACGGGCGTTTTTCATATCGATATCGACGGTGTTGGGATGGATGGAGCCGTCGTCGCCGGCGACATCGAAGGCGTACGTGAGACCACGGTCATGTGCAATGTCAAAGGCGTCGCGAATGCGCTCGTCATCGGTATCGAGACCCAAGATGCCGGCCACAAGGGCGCGATCTGTACCGTGGCCTCGATAGGTGTGGGCAAAGCTATTCCAGAGGGTGAAGGTCACGTTGGTGACGTCTCCGTCGACAAGTGAGGCGGCGACCTGTGCGCAGCGCAATGCGCCTGCGGTGTGGGAAGACGAGGGGCCCACCATGATGGGGCCGAGGACCTCGAATGCTGAGGTTGTGGCAAGTGTTTGCGGGGTTCCAGACACGGTGACTCCTAACTGCGAGGTTGGCGGTTGGCATGCCGAGTTTCGGCTCGGTCAGTCCTGCGCAAGACGAAGCGTCCACTGGACGCTTCTTTGCGTGCGGAATCTACCGAAACTCGGCATGCCAACCGCCTCTAGGATAGAGCATTCGCGTCCCTACGGCTAAGCGGGGAGGAAAGAAGTGTGCGCTTCGCGCACGTTTGGGATATGAAAAGAGAGCTCGGCATTCGCCGAGCTCTCTTTTCGGGTGCTGTATTTGCTTGATTACAAAGCCATCGTTTTGGCGCGGGCGATGCGGGCCATGCAGTCTTCGCGGCCGATGAGCGCCATGGTGTCCGATAGCGGGGGGCTCACCAGATTGCCGCAGATCGCCACGCGAACGGCCTGGAAGACGATGCGCTTCTTGAGGTCGAGCTTTTCGGGCAGCGGCTCCAGCGCGGCATCGATTGCCGCAGGCGTCCACTCGGCGTCGGCGAGCGCAGCTTCAGCCTCGTCGAGGATGGCGCCCATGCCTTCCTTGGCCAGGCCCTTTGCCACGGATTTCTCGTCGTACTCGAGCGTCTCGGCGGTGGCGAAGATGGGGAAGGCCACGGTCACGACGTCTGCCGGGAACTTGGTGCGTGGCTTTGCGATGGCGGCGAGCGCGTCGATCCAGGCTTCGTCGTACTCAAGGTTGCCCTCGATCATGCCGGCTTCGTGCAGCTCGGGAACCATGATCTTATCGGCGAACTCCTCGTCGGTCATGGTGCGAATGTACTCTGCCTGAATCCAGTCAAGCTTCTTGGGGTCAAACGTGGCCGGGTTTTTGGACACGTGGTCGAGCGAGAATTTGGAAGCGAGCACGTCGCGGGGAACGATCGTCGTCTCGCCGTCGAGGGACCAACCGAGCAGCGCCAGATAGTTGACGAAAGCGTCGGACAGGTAGCCCTGGTCGCGGTACTCTTCCACCGATGTGGCGCCATGGCGCTTGGAGAGCTTCTTGCCGTCGGCGCCCAAAATCATGGAGATATGCGCGAACGTGGGAACGGGCGCGCCGAGCGCCTCGTAGACCATAACCTGGCGCGGGGTGTTGGACAGGTGATCGTCGCCGCGGATGACGTGGGTGATGCCCATCATGGCGTCGTCGACGACGGTCGCGAAGTTGTACGTGGGGGTGCCGTCGGAGCGGAAGATAACGAAGTCATCGAGCTCGCGGGCGTTAAAGGTCACCTCGCCGTGGACGGCATCGTGAATCACCACGTCGCCGCGGTCCTCGGGGACCTTGATGCGCAGGACATACGGCTCGCCAGCGTCGATGCGGGCGCGGGCCTCTGCGGGGTCGATATTGCGGCACGTGCGCTGGTAGCCCTGGAACGGGTCCTTGCGCGCCTGGGCGGCAGCGCGATCATCGGCGAGTTTTTCGGGCGTGCAGAAGCACGGATAGGCACGGCCCTCGTCCCAGAGCTTCTGAGCGGCGGCGCGATACAGGTCCAAGCGCTCGGTCTGAGCGTAGGGGCCGTGCTCGCCGCCGACCTCGGGGCCCTCGTCCCAGTCGAGTCCCAGCCAGCGCATGGCGCGCAGGATGATCTGGGTGTTCTCGTCGGTGGAACGGGTGGGGTCGGTATCGTCGATGCGCAGGATGAAAGTGCCGCCGTTGGCGCGGGCAAATGCCCAGTTGTAGATGGCGGTGCGAGCGCCGCCGATGTGCAGCTTGCCGGTGGGCGACGGTGCGAAGCGGACGCGAACGTCTGAGCTCATGGATGCTCCTTGCATAGATAGGTTCAACTGTTTGACCCATGCATTATAGAGCACAAGCGGCGCGAGCGTTATATGGAGCGCGGTATCGGCGTAAATGACGGATATCAACACTCGCTTGGGGCGTAAGGGCCCGGAAGCGTCCTGTGCTTTGGCTTCTGTTTCTGTTTGGCGGTTGGCCTTGCCGCTACACCATCAACGCGATGAGCGGGATAGTCAAAATCGAGGACACGATGGTCACGAAGTTCGCCTGCATCATCGGTTTGGGGTCAACTCCGTACAGGAGGCTGAACAACACGCCGTTGCTGGCGGCGGGCATGGCGCTTCCCACCACGAGTACGCCTCGCGCCAGCGGATCGGTGACAAAGCCGCCCAAGATGAGGAGAATCGCGCACGGAACGAGAATCAAGCGCGCTGCCCCTGCTACATAGGCGCGCCAGTTGCCGAGCATCTCGCGTGCGTTGTAGCTCGCCAGGGTAGAGCCGAGCATGAGAAGCACTGCCGGTGTGGTGAAGTTGCCGATTGTCGCCAAACCGTCCCCGAGGATCCCAAGGTCATGTATTCCCAGCAAGACGAGGGCAAGCAGGATGAAGCTTGCGAAAAACGTCGGGTTCGCCGCGTCGTGGACAAGCTCGCGCAGGCGTTCGCCAAGCGTGAGCTCGCGCTGCTCTTGCGCATCTTGGGCTCCGGCTTTGACCATGGCTGCACCGATGCTGAAATTGAACAGGTTGAAGGGGATGTTGGCGATTGCGGCGTAGAGCACGGCTTGTGGCCCAAAGATAGCGGAGAGCGCGGGGTAGCCGATAAATCCCACATTGCCAAAGGTGATGGAGAAGTGCCAGGCGCTGCGCTCCGCCGCGGGTGTGCGCATGAGTGCGGTGACCATGAACGCGATGATTGCGGCGATGGCGTAGCCGGTGATGGAGGCAGCGAGAAGCGTGAGAAGAACGGGCGTTTCTGGCAGGGTCTCGTTGGCACCCACGGAGGCGACAACCATGCAAGGCAGGGTGATGTTCATAACGAGGCGCGTGAGGGCGGTGTTCATCTTTTGGTCGAGGAATCCCGCGCGCGCAGCGACGATGCCGCCGACGATAGGGATACACAAGGTGAGCATCTGCAAAAAGATGGTCATGAAGGTCATGGGTTAGCCTTTGATGGTCGTTGGGGTTCGCAAGGTGAAACAGGGTGTGATTCTACCATGGGAGGGTCTTGGCGTCGTACGGGGCCATTCATCGAATAATTCGGTGCAAATGGCACAACTGACGGGAGCGTTAATGACCCGGGAGGACTACACTTGATTGCGTTTACTAGGCAGGAGAGTAGAATGTCTGCCTACACCACATATGCCCGACGGAATGGTAACGGTCGTCGGGCGCGTTATTGAAAGGGGCATGCCATGCCAGCTACTAATCGTTCCACCTCCGATCGCGGCAACTTCGTGTTCACATCAGAATCTGTGACCGAGGGACATCCCGACAAGATCGCAGACCAGGTGTCCGACGCCATCCTCGACGCCATCCTCGCCAAAGAGGCCGCATTGCAGTCCCAGGGCTACGTGGCCCCCAACGGCGTACCTGCCAACGTTGACAACGTCCGTTGCGCATGCGAGACGCTTGTGACCACCGGAACCGTGATCGTCGCCGGCGAGATTCGCACGCAGGCCTATGTTGACGTGCAGCAGATCGCGCGCGACACCATCCGCCGCATCGGCTATGACCGCGCCAAGTACGGTTTCGACTGCGATACGTGCGGTGTCATGAGCCTCATCCACGAGCAGAGCCCCGATATCGCTCAAGGCGTGGACGAATCCTTTGAGACCCAGACCGGTGCCACTACCGACCCGATCGACCTGATCGGTGCAGGTGACCAGGGCATGATGTTCGGCTACGCTTCGAACGAGACCTCGACCCTGATGCCCATGCCACATTACCTGGCGAGCCGCCTGGCCGAGCGTCTGGCCGAAGTGCGCCACAATGGCACCTTGAAGTACCTGCGTCCCGATGGCAAGACTCAGGTTACCGTTCGCTACGAGGACGGTAAGCCCGTAGGCGTGGACACCATCGTCGTCTCCACGCAGCACGCCGCCGAGATCGAGGATATGGGCATCATCAAGAACGACATGATCGAGCATGTGATCGCCCCCGTTATGGATGCCGAGGGCATCGATTGGCGCGGTGCCGATATTTACGTTAACCCCACCGGTCGTTTTGTCGTCGGTGGCCCGATGGGCGACACCGGCCTTACCGGCCGCAAGATCATCGTCGATACCTATGGCGGCATGGGCCGTCATGGCGGCGGTGCCTTCTCGGGCAAGGACTGCACCAAGGTTGACCGTTCTGCTGCCTATGCGGCACGCTGGGTTGCCAAGAACGTGGTTGCTGCTGGTCTTGCCGATCGCTGCGAGATCGAGCTCGCCTACGCCATTGGCGTTTCTAAGCCGCTCTCCGTTATGGTCGATACGTTTGGTACCGCCCATGTGGATGAGGACCGCATCGTCGAGGCTATCAACAAGACCTTCGACCTGCGTCCCGGTGCCATCATTCGCGACCTCGACCTGCGTCGTCCGATTTACGAGAAGACGGCTGCCTACGGCCACTTTGGTCGCAACGATCCGGACTTCACGTGGGAGAAGACCGACCGCGTTGATGAACTTCGCGCACTGTGCGGCGTGAGCGCATAGCCTGGGTTAGAATTGAGGCATGAACAAGCAGCCCTCGCTCTTTCCCCAATTGGATAGTAAGCCGAAGGAGGCGCCTGCTCCCGCGGGCGCCTCTTCCTTATCTGCTACCCCGTGTGCTTACGTGCGCGTGGTGGTCGATATCCCCTCGCGCGCCCTTTCGGAGCCGTTTACCTATGGCGTGCCGGAAGAGCTTACGGCTACGGCGCTTGTTGGTGCCACGGCACTTGTGCCCTTTGGATCTCGTATGGCACTGGGCTATATCTGTGAGCGCATGGACAGCTTGCCTTTGAGCGGGGAGGGCTCCGTGCCCCATCCTTCGCGCATCAAGTGCATCCGCGATATCTTGGCCGCTCCTGCCTTTACCGAGCAGTCTGCTCGCATCGCCTTTTGGATGGCGCGTGAGTATGTGGCTTCGGTTTCGGAGTGTCTGCGGCTCTTTTTGCCCCCGGGTGGGACGCCTCGTCTCGTACGCGACGCCAAAGGGTCCTATCATGTGGAGGCGCCTGCCACGTCCGAAGCACATGAACGCTGGGTGTCACTCACCGAAGAAGGACGATCCTTTGAGCCGGCTGCGCGAGCCGTGCGTCAGCGCCAGGTGCTCGATGCTCTGGCCTGCGGGCCGGTAACCACGCGCGAGCTGCGCGTTCTCTATACCGATATGTCCGCTACGGTGCGTGCCCTCGAGCGTCGCGGTGTAGTGCGTGTCGAGGAGCGCCGTGCTTGGCGTGGATGCGAGGATGCGACCACGCTGTCCTCCGCCAACGGTGCCGCGCCCGTCTCGCTTACGGCGGGGCAGCGAGAGGCGCTCAATGCCATCGAGGCTGCGCGCGACGATGCAGCTGGTTGCGTGATCGTTGTCGATGGCGTGACCGGCTCGGGCAAGACCGAGGTGTACCTTTCTGCTATCGAACGTGTGCTTGAGGATGGCAAATCGGCGTTTGTCCTCGTGCCCGAGATTTCGCTCACCGCTCAGACTGTAGGCCGTTTTCGCTCGCGCTTTGGCTCGCGGGTCGCGGTTTTTCATTCGCGTCTTTCTGCTGGTGAGCGTCGCGATCAGTGGGATATGGTTGCAGCGGGGGCTGCCCGCGTGGTGGTGGGCGCGCGCTCGGCGCTGTTTTGCCCTCTGCGCAATCCCGGTATCATCATCATCGATGAGGAGCATGAACAATCTTATAAGCAAGGGTCTTCACCTCGCTATCATGCGCGCGAGGTGGCAGCGCATATGGCTTCGGTCTATGGGTGCCCGCTCGTGCTTGGCTCTGCGACGCCCAGCTCCGAAGCCCTTGCTCGTTGCCGTGCGGGCGAGTATGCGGGCCAGCGTTGGCTTCGTGTTTGCATGCCCGAGCGGCCTGGTGTTGCACGCTTGCCCGAAGTTACCATATGCGACCTGCGCCGTGAGTTTATCGGCGGGAGTCGCTCGATGTTTTCCAAGGAGCTTCGTGAGGCGCTTCTAGGCGTGGCGGAGCGTCGTGAGAAGGCCGTTCTTCTGCACAATCGCCGCGGATTTGCCCCCTTTTTGATGTGTCGGGAATGCGGTTGCGTGCCAACTTGTAAGCACTGCTCGACAGCGCTTACCTATCATGAGCGTACGCATACCCTCGAGTGTCATACCTGTGGCGCCACGTATCACGTGCGCCCCTATCCCGCTGCGGGTTCTGCCTGTCCCAAGTGCGGAAGTCGCTATCTTGCGAAGATGGGGCTAGGCACTCAACAGGTGGAGGATGCTCTTATCCAGCTGTTGCCCGACGATGTTGAGGTCATCCGCATGGATGCCGATTCGACCCGCGGCAAGGATGCCCATAAGGAACTGCTCGAGCGCTTTGATGCTGCAGAATGCGCGGTGCTTCTTGGCACGCAGATGATTGCAAAAGGACTCGACTTTCCTGAGGTGACGCTTGCTGCTGTTGTGAATGCCGACTACGCCCTCAAGATGCCCGACTTCCGGGCTTCCGAGCGCGCTTTTGACCTGTATGAACAGCTTGCGGGCCGTGCGGGCAGGGGAGAGCAGGCGGGCCGCGTGATCATCCAGACCTATCTGCCGGACGATCCGGTGATTCGCGCCGTGGCGATGCACGATCGTTCCATATTCACCGAGAGCGACCTCGCCCAGCGTGAAGAGGCAGTCTATCCGCCTTTTGTGCGGCTGACCAATGTTGTGGTTTGGGGTGCCGACGAACGCGCTTGCCGTCGTTATATCGAGGAGCTCGCCGCCGCGGTTCGCGTTCAAATGGGTCTAGACGACCCGGCATCTGCTATCGGTCTCACTCCGCTATCCGAGGATGGGGAGCCCGAACTCCCATCGCGTCCGGTTTTGCTTGGCCCCGTGCCCTGTGTGATTGAGCGTGCGAAGGACCGATTCAGGTTCCACTTTATATGTAAGACCCCGGTGGGGTACCATGTTTCAGACTGTATACGTGCCGCACTTGCGAGCGTCGGTTCCCGTGAGGGCATCAGTTTGAGCGTCGATGTGGACGCATACGATCTGATGTAGATATGGGGCCGCACAAATGAGAAAGGAGCGATGGCGTCAATGGAGATTAACGGCATCGTGATATCGCCCGACCCCCGTCTTCGCCAGGAGTGCGCCGAGATCACCGAGATTGGCCCGGAGATCGAGCGCCTGGCCGAGCGCATGAAGCAGATGATGTTTGACAACGGTGGCTGCGGCCTTGCTGCCCCGCAGATCGGCGAGCTTATCCAGCTTGTGGTCATCGATACCGATTATACGGGTGCCGATGACTTCGATCCTTATGTGCTCATCAATCCCGTTATCGTGGAGCAGTCGGACACGCTTGCACCTTATAACGAGGGCTGCTTGTCCATTCCGGGCATTAACTGCGAGATCTCCCGTCCCGATCATGTGATTGTTGAGGCATATGACCTCGATGCCAACCTCATGCGCTATGAGGCGGCAGGCGACCTGATGTGCGTGTGTCTGCAGCACGAGATCGACCATCTCCACGGCAAGACGATGTTCGAGCGCTTGGCTCCCGGCAAAAGGATCGCCGCTCTCCATGATTATCAGGAGGCGCGTGCTCGCGGTGCCAAGCCCGGCGAGACGGAGTAGCAGCTGGAAAGGAGCGCACGAATGCGCGTTGTATTCATGGGCACGCCGGATTTTGCCGTGCCCTCCCTGCGCGAGCTTGCTTCGCGCTTCGAGGTGGTCTTGGTGCTTACGCGCCCCGACGCCGTGCGTAGCCGCGGAAAGAAGCTCGAGCCCTCTCCCGTAAAAGCTGCGGCTCTTGAACTCGATATCCCCGTGATGGAAGCCACGCGTATCACCCCGGAGGTCATGGATCGTTTGCACGAGGCCAAGGCCGATATCTTCTGCGTTGCCGCCTACGGCTGCATCCTGCCCGATGAGGTTTTGAACATGGCGCCGCTCGGTATCGTGAACGTTCACGCGTCGCTGCTGCCGCGCTGGCGTGGCGCCGCTCCCATTCAGCGCGCGATTCTTGCTGGCGACGAGCGCGCGGGCATTTCTATCATGCGTATCGGTCATGGTGTCGATACCGGCGCCTACTGCGCGCAGGCGAGCTGCTCGGTGGCGGGCAAGACCGCCGATGAACTTACTGCTAAGCTGGCTCAGTTGGGTGCGGACCTTCTGTGCGACACCCTTCCGACGCTTGCCGATGGAACTGCGGTGTGGACCGAGCAGGACGAGTCTCTCGTCACGCATGCTCAGAAGATCTCGAAGGCCGAGATGCGCTTGGATCCCCAGGAAAACGCCCTTGTCAACCTGCGTCGCGTGCTCGCCTCCTCCGATACAGCCCCTGCGCGCTGTGTTGCTGCCGGCAAGCCCGTGCGCATTATGCGTGCCGTAGGCACGGATGGGGCTGCTCCCGTTTGTGCCGCGGGTGAGCTTATCTGCCAGGGTAAGCGTGTCTATATCGGTTGCTCTGATGGTGTGCTTGAGGTCACGTCCGTTAAGCCCGATGGCAAGCGTCAGATGGACGCGAGTGCTTGGGCGGCGGGACTGCATGGCAATGACCTTACCTGGGAGATGCTCTCGTGACCAAGCTTTCACCTGCGCGTCGCCGTGCGTTGAGTGCGCTTATGGAAGCCCAGGATGGCCGAGGCTTTGTCCGTGACATCCTGGCGGCTTCTGCGGGGACGCTATCCGATGCGCGTGACGAAGCATTTGCTTTGACTCTTGCCTTGGGCGTGACCGCCACCGTGGGCGCGCTTGACGAGGCGCTTGACCGCTATATCGCCAAGCCTTCGAAAGTTTCCGCTCGCGTGCGCATGGCGCTGCGCATCCCTGCGTTTGAGATGCTCTATCTTGATACGCCGGGACATGTTGCGGTGAGTCAGGGCGTTGAGCTCGTGCGCTCGCAGGCTCGCTCTGCAGCAGGCCTTGCAAACGCGGTGCTACGTCGCGTTGATGAGGGGCGCACTGCGTTTTTTGCTGCACGGGACGTCGAGGAGGGCCAGCGCGAAGTTGTTGCCGCTGCGCGCCGCCAGGGTATTCCCGTTTGGCTTGCTCGAAAGATTGAAGCCTCGCTTGCGCATCGCGGCCATGCCGAAGAATCGCTTTGCTTCAGTGGCGCGCCTGCTCCCGCTTGCATCTGCGTCCGTCCCGGAGCCGTGCTTTCCAACTCCGTGTCCGGCTGCATCGAGCCCTTCGTGCTTGACGGCACCTATCTGGTGAGCGTCCCTTCGATGGTCGCCGCATCAGAAGATCTGGCACAGGGCAGCCTTGCGGTATCGGACTTCAACGCCCAGATCATCGCCACTTCAACCGTACGTCCTGGCTCATGTTTGGAGATCGGGGCCGGACGCGGTACCAAGACATATGTCATGGCGTGTCGTGCGAGTCGATGCGGTTTACATGGACGCCATGTTGCCATGGATCTTTCTGCAGCAAAATGCGAAATCAATCGCCAACGCCTGGAACAAGCCGATCTTGCTGAGGGTATCGAATTAGCGCCCGGAGATGGCTGCAATCTTGATGCGACGCTTGCGCAGATCGATGTTGCCGGTGAGCGCATCTTGTTCGATACGGTTTTTTTGGATGCTCCCTGTTCGGGTACGGGCACTATGCGTCGTCATCCCGAAATTCCTTGGCGTTTGGTTTCGAGCGATATCGAGGATGGCCTTCCCAAGTTGCAGCTGCAGCTGTTGCGGGAGGCTGCGCGTCGTGTGAAGCCCGGAGGCGAGTTGATCTACGCAACCTGCTCGGTGCTTATGGCAGAAAACGAACAGGTGCTTGATGCGTTTTTACAAACAGAGCAGGGGCTTGCGTTTGAGGTCGCGCCGCTTCATGCGGCATTTGCTTTCCAAAAGGAGCCCGCGGCTGTCGATTATCTTCGTGCACACGAGGATGAACGCGGATTGTTCCAGTCCTTCCCGTTCAAACCAGAGGACTTCGATGGCCACTTCTGTGTTCGTCTTATTCGCCGGAAGGCTTAAAACCGCTCGGCTATCTGGGTTTATTTCCGCTTAAACAAAGCTCCCGGCTGCTCATCGAGGTGGGCAGCCGGGAGCTTTTGGTTTTTTGCGTTGATGGCGCTAGTTATTGTGGGGGCAATCGGCACAACCGCAGGAATGGCTTTCGCTTGATGCCCCGGACGTTGCCGAGGTGCTCGAAGACCCGCCGCGCTGGTCGGTGTTATAGAAACCGGAGCCTTCGAACTTGATGCCGCTTGCGTTGAAGACGCGCTCGGTGGCGCCGCCGCAATCGGGGCATACGATCTCTGGATGTTCCGTCATACCATGCTCGACTTCAAAGACTTTGCCGCATGAGCCGCAGCGATAGTCGTACCGTGCCATGAAACTCTCCTCTTAAGCCATACGATGTAAGCAACGTTGCCTACTGTACCCGAATCTGCCCCGATTTGTTCTCAAAACTCGACAAGCCTATTTCTGGCACATAAGAGTTCGTCTGCAACGTACGGCAAGTTCCTTCATGCGTTCAATCGAGGCTTTGAGTTCTTTCTCGGTTGCTTGCCACGACCAATTGCCCCCGGTGGTCCCGGGAACATTCATGCGGGCATCGTCGCCCAGGAGCATCACGTCTTGGAGCGTGAGCATGACAAGGGGAGTGTTGCTCTTAAAGGCGCGCTCGATCATGTCGAGTGCGGTCCTTTGGAGCTCGGCATCGTTTTCACTCGCGCCAGCAAACCAGCGAGACCCCACCCAGCCCATAAGCGTCGAGGTGTCATGGGTCGAGGTGTAGACCACGTTTGCGGGATTGTCGGGCATCGAGAAGCGAGGGTCGTCATCGCAGAACTCGAGCACATCCATGCCGGGAAAGCCGCACTGCGCCTTGAGGGCGCGTACTGCTGGCGTGAGGTACCCCAGGTCCTCGGCGATAAACGGCAAGGGTCCCAGCAAGTCATGGACCCGCGAGAACAGCTCCAGGCCAGGACCGGGAATCCATCGGCCTGCGGCGCCGGTCATTCCGGCGGGGATGGAGAAATACGACTGGAAACCAAGGAAATGGTCCAGGCGTACCTCATCATAGAGCTCGAGGGAACGGCGCAGGCGCTCAGTCCACCACACGTAGCCGTCGTCATGCATGTGGCGCCAACGGAACGTGGGGTTTCCCCAAACTTGTCCTGTCTCTGAGAAACGGTCGGGTGGGGTGCCGGCGATTTCTGCCGGCATTCCCGCCGCATCGAGTTGGAACATCTCGGGTTCACTCCAGGTATCGGCGGAGTCATCCGAGACGTACATGGGAATATCGCCGATAATGCGAATGCCGCGCTCGTTGGCGTAGCGCTTGAGCTCGCGCCACTCGCAGTCAAAACGATATTGCGTGAAGGCATGATAGCGTGCGCGCTCTCGATAGGCGGGATCGTCGAGAATCGCGACGTCATAGCGCGATAGCTCGTCTTCCCATGTGTGGCGCGAGGTTTCCTTGTGCACATCTTTCACTGCGGCGAATGCGCAGTAGGGGTCGAGCCAGGTGCTTGCTCGCTCGGTAAAGGCACAAAAATCGGCCTTGTGCTCGCCTTCGTTTGCGATAAACGCGCGGAACTGCTCCTGAAGCTTGGCGGGGCTCTCTTCCAGCAGGTCGATATTGCCCGCAAAGGCAGAGGGGCCGGCGTAGGGGGAGCGATGCTCGTCTGTCGGGTTGAGGGGCAGCACCTGCCAGTACGATGCCCCCATCTCCTGAAGATGGTCGACAAAGCGACGTGCCGGGGCACCCAGCGTTCCGGGCTTGCCTTCAGCGGGGACGGACGTGACGTGGCATACCACGCCCCAGCCGTGATCGAGCGGCTTTTGCAGGCGCGCATGCGGATGGAAATAGATCGCAGCGCTGCCCAGCGGGTAGAGCGTTACGGTTGTCATCCCGTCGTCCTCGGCGCAGACGGTGCGACCGGAGATAAGGTCGGTGGCGGCTTCTCCCGTAAAGGGTATGCGTACCGTATGCGTATTGCATGCATCGCGGTTGATGAGCATGCTCACATGCTCGCCGTCAGGGCCTTTCCTCATGTACATGAGGACATCGGCATCGAGGGCGCGCGCTTCTATGGATGCGGCGGCAAAAAGCGGCATGGAACGGCGCAGGGAGGCGGCGTTTTTAATCATGGCCTGGAAGTCTAGGTCTTCATGGCCCCAGGGATAAGTCGAGCGATTGCCCGGGTCTGTCGCGCCCTGCAGGCCGGCCTCGTCGCCATAGTAGACGCAGGGTACGCCGGGGTAGGTCATCTGCATGAGGGTGGCAAGCCAGAAGCGTCCTTTAGCGAGGCCGAGCTTGTCGTCGGGAAGATGCCAGGTCGCGCGCTCGTTTTCGGGGATAGCGTCCGGATCGTCCATACCGCCGAGAACGGAGATGATGCGCGCGCGATCATGGCTGCTCAAAAGGTTGAGCGAGCAGCGCATGGCCTCGTCGGGGTAGTTCTCGCGTTGCGACTCGATCATCTCGGCGGCGCGGTAGGCGTCGATGCCCACGGCTCCGGTGAGGAAGCCAATCACCATGTCGCGAAACGGATAGTTCATGGCAGCATCGAGCTCATCACCCAGCAGGTAGCGACGAAGATTGCCATAGCTGATCTTATTCGAGGCGTCTTCCCAGACTTCGCCCAGTACGAGCGCATCGGGCTTTTCGGCAGTTGCCGCGCGCTTAATCTCGGCGATAAAGCCATCGGTAAGCTCGTCTGCTACGTCCAAGCGCCAGCCGTCGGCGCCCATGCGTAGCCAATGGCGAATCACGCCGTCCTTTCCCAGCAATAGTTCGCGAACGGCGGAGGAATTCTCGTTGAGCGCCGGCATGTTGGTCACGCCCCACCAGCACTCGTAGGTCCCGTCCTCATTGAAGTTGAACGCGTCTTTCCAAGGGGTTTTACCGCCCTGCCAAGCGCCGGGCATCGGGTAGTTGCCGTAGCGGTTGAAGTAGATTGAATCGTCGCCCGTGTGGTTGAAAACGCCATCGAGAATGATGCCGATGCCGCGTTCGTGTGCTGCTTGGCATAGGTCGCGAAAGTCCTCATCGGTTCCCAGCATCGGGTCGATGTGCAAGTAGTTTGCCGTATCGTATCGATGATTGCTCGCTGCCTCGAAAATGGGGTTGAGGTAGATTGCCGTGACGCCCATCTCGCTCAAGTGGGGGAGTTTTTCTTCAATGCCCTTGAGCGATCCGCCGTAGAAGTCCCATGAGGTGATGGAGCCGTCGGGGTTTCTGGCATAGGTAGGGGGCGTGGACCAGTCCTCTACAAGGTGTTTGGTGCTGCCGTGTCGGGGCTTTGCACATTCGGCGGCAGCTCGCTCGCGCCAAGCGGCGTCGCGCGCAAAGCGATCCGGGAAGATTTGATACGCAATGCCGCCCTCATACCACGCGGGACGTTGACGGCGCGGCTGATACACCGTGAGCTGGAACGAGGGAACTTCGGTGTAGTTGTAGACAACTCCTTCGCCACCCTGGGCGCCCGTTGGGGCCCCGATGCGCACTTCGCTGCCATCGGCTCGGCAAATGATGAATGAATACCAGACGATAGCAGGTGTGTCCCTGGTGAACGTTGCCGAGAACATGCCGTTCTCGCTACGATCCATGGCAATGAGCGTTTCGCCTTCGCCATCGATCCAGATGCGCAGCGTGCATGTTGTTTCTTGAGCTTGGCAGCTATCGACCTGGCAGCTCAGGCGCACTGCCGTATTACAGGGGACGGCTCCAAAGGGGTTTCTAAATAGAGGGGAGCGGGAGTTGTGTCGGAAAGTCATCGACGGTTATTCCTTTGATGGATGTATAAAAAGCACTGTACAAGTTTACAAGAATCCGAAAGAAAATGCGGGATGTTGCAGCTTTGCTGCCATAACATCCCGCATCTGTGCGTTTGGTGCCTTATGTGTGGGTGCGCGGTTACTTACTGGTTGATCGGCTGCGGCCTTTCGGCTCCGTGGGGGAAGTCTTGTGCGAAGCGGCCTTTTTTGTGCCGGTGCTGCTCGCTTTGCGCGCCCTGACCGATTTCACGGGATTCTCGGCGGTCTTTGTCGAGGTCGAAGGGGTCTCCGCTTTTGTGGTGGCAGTCTTACGTGGGGCGGCGGGCTTTGTTGTCGGCTCCTTCTTGGACTCCACCGCTTTTGCCGTAGCAGTTTTGGTCGCACGCGTCGAGGCCTTATGCGCGCGCGTGCTCGTATTTTTTGCGGCGCTCTTTGCGGGGGTCTTGGTACGTGGCTTGTTAGCCGCGGGCTCCGTAGTGCTTGGGGGAGTCGTTTGTGCAGGTTCAGCATCGGTGCCGCCGGGCGCTACGTCGGCCTGCTTCTTTGTGTGGGCGGTCGTTTTACGCGTGCGCGTCGATGTAGTCTTTGTCGCAGGCTTGGGCTTGACCGCCGGGGTATCTTTGGCTGCTTCGGCCTTTGGCTTGCCAGCGGTGGCCGGTTTGGGTGCTGTCTCAGCTTGAGAAATGCTGCAATCCGGGTGCAGGCTCAGGTAAAGGTCAAGATAGCGCGCGGCGGATGCCGTCCAGCTAAAGTCGCAGGACATGGTCTGGGATACAAGCTTCTTCCATTCGCTGGGCTCGTCCCAGAACAGACGCGCCGCGCGGAAGACCGTATCGCCCATTTCCTCACCATTGAAGTGTGCGAACGAAAAACCGGTACCTTCTCCCGTGTACTGGTTGTACGGGGTTACGGTGTCGCGCAGACCGCCGGTCTCGCGGACGATGGGCAAGGTGCCGTAGCGCATGGCAATCATTTGGGATAATCCGCACGGCTCAAAGAGCGAGGGCATGAGGAACATATCGGCACCGGCATACATGCGCTGCGAAAGCGCCGGGTCGAATTCAATGCGCGCCGCCATCTGACCGGGGTAGATCGATTGATACCAGCGCAAGGCGTCTTCGTAGTCGGCGTCGCCCGTGCCCAGGACTGCCACCTGAACGCCGCCGTCGAGGATGCGCTCAAGACAGTACATGACCAGGTCCATGCCTTTTTGCCTGGTAAGACGCGTGACCATAACCATAAGGGGACGGTCGTCGCGTACCTCGAGGCCCAACTCTTCCTGGATAGCCTTCTTGCAGAGCGCCTTGCCTGTCATGTTGTCGATCGAGTAGGAGGCGGCAATGCGCTTGTCGTGCGCCGGATCGTTGCGCGTCACGTCGATACCGTTGACGATACCGTGCAGGACATTTTGACGGCGGCACAGGGCGCCATCGAGGCCCTCGCCGTATTCGGGCGTGCGGATCTCTTCCGCATAGCTGGGGGAAACGGTCGTGATGGCATCGGAGTAGTTGATGGCACCAAGCATGTAGTTGATGGAATCGGCATCGCTTCTCAGCTGGCGTGCCGCAGCCTCCACGCCGCCGAGTCCCAGGATATCGTCGAGGACGAAGTCGCTGTATTGCCCCTGGAATGCGATGTTGTGGATGGAATAGACGGTGCGCACGTTTTCGTAAAGGGGAAGTCCCTGGTAGAACTCGCGCAGGAACACGGGTGCCATGGCGGTGTGCCAGTCGTTGCAGTGGAGAATGTCGCACACAAAGCCGTCCGGCAGGTGCTGCAGGGACTCGCAGATGGCTTTGGAGAAGAATGCGAAGCGCTCGCCATCGTCAAAAAAGCCATAAGGATAGTCGCGCTTAAAATAGCGCTCGTTGTCTACAAAGAGATAGGTGATGCCGTCGTGCACCAGGCGCTCAAGGCCGCAGTACTCGTTTCGCCAGCCCAGGGGCACGTAAAAGTCGGTGACATGTTCCATCTGGCTGAGGTAGGAGCTATCGATCGTGGAGTATTTGGGCACCATCACGATGACTTCTGCTCCCGCTGCCTTTAAGGCGTGGGGGAGCGAGCCCGCGACATCGCCAAGGCCACCCGTCTTGACAAACGGAGCGGCCTCCGCGCTCGCGAACACCACATGAAGGGGTTTGGTAGCCGCTTCGGTCATATGCTGGGTTTCCTTTCTCTATCGCGGGTTAAGTGAATCGTTGAGATTAGTCAAGGGTCGCGATTTCCTTGGTCGCCAGGGGCGCCTTGGGGATGATGAGCGTGGCGTCGGGGGTACCACGCAGCTCGGTCTGCGCGGGAATCACGTTGTTCTTATCGACGATGGCGTTCTCCACGCGCGCTCCGCTATGGATCACACAGCTCTGCATGATTATCGAGTTCGATACGGAGGCGCCGCGCTCAACGATAACGTCGCGTGCAAGGATGGACCCGCGTACTGTGCCCTGGATCAAGCAGCCCGCGGAGACCAAAGAGTTGCACACCGTGCTGCCCGTGCAGAACTTTGCGGGCGGTGCATCGTGGGCCTTGGTCATGATGGGACGATCGGGGTTGAACAGACGGTCGTTCAGATCGGGGCGTAGCATCTCCATGGAGCGCTGGTAGTAAGACTGCTCATCAAAGACACCGAGCGCCAGGCCCTTGAACTCGTAGGAGCATACGTCGATGCGGCCGAACTCGGGCTCGATGGCCTCAAAGAGGTCCAGATGGTCAACGTCTTGATAGTTGTCGATAATGTCGAGCAGCACGTTTCGGTCGATAACGCAGCAGTCAAGGAATTTGTTGTCGCCGAAGGAGCATCCGGCGTGCAGGGCGTGCACGCGTCCCGCCTCGCCGATTTCCAGGGCGGTTACGTCATCGTCGTGTTCGCGCTCGGCGCGGCAGTACACCATCGTGGCTTGGGCGCCAGAGCGCTCGTGGGCATCGATGATCTCGGCGAGGTCGATGTTGAAGATGATGTTGCATCCGCACATGACGACGTAGGGCTTGTCGGAGCGCTGGAAGAGCGTCTTGTTGGCGATGATGTCGCGCAGCAAGAAGCGCATGCCGCGCTTGGAGGCGCCGAATGCGTTGCCGGGAAGTAGGAACAGGCCGCCCTTTTTGCGGTCGAGCATCCAATCGCGACCCGACTCCATATGGTCGATAAGCGAGCGGTAATTGCTCGGCATCACAACGCCGACGGTTTTGATGCCGGCGTTCATCATGTTGGAGAGCGGGAAGTCAATCAGACGGTAGCGGCCAAAGATTGGCAGGGCCGCCAGGGGACGGCATTCGGTGAGCTTGGAGCTCGTGCGGCAGGTATAGTTTGCGGTGATGTAGCCGATGGCTTTACGGTTGATCATCGGTTCATTCCCCCTTCCCGATCACAACATCATTTCCAACGACGGCGGTGTCCTTCGTCACATCGACGCTGCCGAGCTTGACGTCTTCCTCGACAACGGCGTTCTCGCCCAGAATCGCGCGGGCCACGTGGGCGCCAGCCTTGACATGGGCGCCGGGCAGCAGCACCGAATCCTCAACGACAGCGCGCTCATCGATTACGCAGTCGGTCGAAATGATGGAGTGGCGCACACTGCCAAAGACCTTGCAGCCATTGGAGATCAGGCAATCCTCGACGCGCGCATCGGGCCCGATGTAGTGCGGCGGGCGCGTGGTGACGTTGCTCATGATGGGGAAGTTCTTGTCGAACAGATCGAACTCGGGATTTTCGCCCAGCAAGTCCATCGAGGTCTCATGGAAGCTCGAAATGGTGCCGACGTCTTTCCAGAAGCCATGGAACTCATAGCAGAACAGACGGCGGTCATCATTGAGCAGCTTGGGGATGATGTCCTTACCGAAGTCATGGCTGGAACGGGGGTCGAGTGCATCTTCTTCCAGAGCATCGATCAAAAGCTTG
Organism: uncultured Collinsella sp.; assembly: GCA_934621295.1. Classification (GTDB taxonomy): domain Bacteria; phylum Actinomycetota; class Coriobacteriia; order Coriobacteriales; family Coriobacteriaceae; genus Collinsella. The sequence continues at coordinate 362,769 of CAKTVB010000002.1, read as the reverse complement.
GTGCTAAAGATATAGATGCCCATAGAAGCAAGGTTGGAATCGGGCTTCTCGGGCTTCTCCGTGAACTTGAGGATGCGATCGTCCTCGGGGTCCTTGGTGATGATGCCAAAGCGGCTGGCCTCTTCCCAGGGCACGGGCATGACCGAAATCGTGAGGTCGGCGTTATGCTCGATATGCGCCTTGAGCATCTTGCGATAATCCATGCGATAGAGATGATCGCCAGAAAGAATCAAAACGTACTCGGGATCATGCTCCTTGATGTAGCCGATGTTTTGCGCAACGGCATCGGCGGTGCCTGCGTACCAGCTACCGCCTTCCTGCGTGGCATAGGGGGGCAGAATCGATACACCGGCGCCGCGCTCGTCCAGATCCCATGCCTCACCGGAACCCACATAGGAGTTGAGGAGGTAGGGGCGATATTGCGTGAGCACGCCCACCGTGTCGATGCCCGAATTGGCGCAGTTTGACAGCGAAAAGTCGATAATCCTGAACTTGCCGCCGAAGGAGACGGCTGGTTTAGCGATTTTGCTGGTCAATGCACCCAGCCTGCTGCCTTGTCCTCCTGCGAGGAGCATGGCAATGCATTCCTTCTTGCTCATCGGTTTCTCCTTTTGCCGATTGACGGTTACCTATACGTGCCAGATATCGCGAGCGTACTCACGGATGGTGCGATCGCTCGAGAAGTGCCCGGAATTCGCGATGTTGGCGAGCGCCTTGCGCTGCCACTCACGCGTGTCGTCGTAGGAATCCGTAAGCTCGCGCCAAGCCTGCGCATAGCTCGCGAAATCGGCGATGACAAAGTCGTAGTCGTTGTTGTTCATGAGTTCGGCATGAATGCTCTCAAAGTTGCCGGAGAGCGCGCCAAAGGTGCCGTCAACGAGCTGCTCGACGCAGCGGCCGATGTGCTCGCGGTCGTTGTTCACCACGTCCCATGCAAAGTAGTTGCCGCGACGCAGCGCTTCGACTTCTTCGACCTTCATACCAAAGATCTTTTCGTTTTGTACGCCTGCGAGTTCGGCGATTTCGATGTTCGCGCCGTCGAGGGTGCCCAGGGTAAGGGCTCCGTTCATCATGAGCTTCATGTTCGAGGTGCCCGACGCCTCTTTGCCTGCCGTCGAGATCTGCTCGGAGATTTCGGTTGCAGGATAGATGAGCTGGGCGTTGGAAACGGCGAAGTTGGGAACGAAGGCGACCTTGATGTAGTCGTTGACGCGGTCGTCGTTGTTCACAACGTGGGCCACGGAGTTGATAAGGCGAATCGTCTCCTTGGCAAAGGTGTACGCGCTTGCTGCCTTGCCGGCGAAGATAAACGAAGTCTTATGCGGCTTGTAGCTCGGGTCTGCAAGCATCCTGTTGTAGATGTCCATGACCTTGAAGATGTTCAACAGCTGACGCTTGTAGGCATGGAAACGCTTGACCTGAACGTCGAAGATGGAATCCACGTCGAGCTCAACACCGGTTTGCGCAGCGATATAACGAGCGAGGCGTTCCTTGTTCTCGCGTTTGGATGCAGCGAGCGCATCGAGGAAGACGTCGTCATCTGCAAAGGCTTCAAGGCGCTTGAGCTCCTCGGCGTCGCGCAGCCAGCCGTCGCCGATCTTTTCGGTGATGAGCCGGGCAAGCGAGGGGTTGGCGTTGGCGAGGAAGCGACGCGGCGAGATGCCGTTCGTCTTGTTGTTGAACTTCTCGGGCGTCATTGCATAGAAATCATGCAGCGTCTCACGCTTGAGGATGTCGGTATGAATCTGTGCCACGCCGTTGACGGAATGGGAACAGATGACGGAGAGGTTTGCCATGCGCACCTGTCCATCCCAGAGGATAGCGGTGTTGCGCAGGCGATCTTGCCAACCTTCGCCCTCGCGCGGGAAGGATTCCATATAGCGGCGATTGATCTCGTCGATGTACATGTAGACGCGCGGAAGAAGGCACTGGAAGGTATCGATCGGCCACTTTTCCAGGGCTTCGGGAAGAACGGTATGGTTGGTGTAGGAAATGCTCTTGGTCACGATGTCCCAGGCGGTATCCCAATCCAGGCCTTCTTCATCCACCAGCAGGCGCATCAGTTCGGCGCCACACATGGCGGGATGCGTGTCGTTGGTGTGGATTGCCACGAGCTCGGGGAAGCGCTTCCAATCGGCATCGGGGTGATCGAACTTGAAGTTGCGGATAATGGACGCAAGGCCAGCGGCAACGAACAGATACTCCTGCTTAAGGCGCAGGATGCGACCATGCTCGCCTGCATCGTTGGGATACAGGATTTCCGAGATTGCCTCGGCATCAGTGCGGAACTTCGCGGCAGCAGCGTAGTCGCCACGGTTGAATGCGTCAAGATCGAAGTCCTCCTGCGCGGGCTCGGCGCTCCATAGGCGCAGACGATTCACGGTCTTGCCATCCATGCCAATGATGGGCACATCGTAGGGGACGGCTTTTACCATCTCCCCACCCTCCTGGCTAAACCAGAACTTCCCGTTTTCGTCCTCATGGCGAACAACCTCTCCGCCAAAACGAACGATAACGGAGCTCTCGTCATGTCGCGTTTCCCACGGGTAGCCTTTGTCGAGCCAGTTATCGGTTACCTCGACTTGACGTCCTCCCTCGATTTTCTGGCGGAAGAGTCCATAGCGGTAACGCATGCCGTTGCCAAAGCCCAGGATGCCTTCGGCGGCCATAGAGTCGAGGAAGCAGGCGGCAAGACGGCCCAAGCCGCCGTTCCCCAGGCCGGGGTCTCCCTCTTCGGCCAAGACGTCGTCGAGCTTGATGCCCATGCTGCTCAGGCCCTCGGTGACAACATCGCGGATACCATAGTTGAGCAGGTAATTATCGAGCAGGGGGCCAAGCAGGAACTCCAGCGAGAAATAGTAGACCTTCTTCTTGTCGCTCTTGGCGTTTTCGGAGTCGGACTGCGCGAACTGCTGGTTTGCCTTTTGGGCGATAAGCTTGGCGAGCGCCTGGTAGCGCTCCGTATTGGTGCAACCGGCAAGGTCCTTACCGACTTCGGCGGTGAGAACGCTCAGGTACTCGTCAGCGAACTGCTGAGGGTTTTCGAAAATTTTCGTCATGCATTTTCTCCTTTGTGCGCGCGGCTGCGCTGGGACTTCTTGTTCTTGCTTGTATTGGACGCTTTGGCGGATGCCTTTGCGGGGGTCTTTGAACGCTTGCGAGCGGCGGGCTTGGGCGGCTTGGGCGGTATATAGCTCGAGGGGCCGACCCTGCGGAAGACGAGGCCTGCAAGACCGGGCACGGGAGTCTCAATCGAGTTCTCTCGGCCATTCCAAGCGACGGGTTCGCTCGAAACCAGCTCGCGCGTGGGGTAGTCCGAGCCGCCGTAGCGCGCGTCGTCGCTGTTAAAGACAAGCATCCAATCGCCTTCGCGCGGGGCGCCAATGCGGAACCGCTCGTAGGATGCCGGGTCGAAATTGATGAGGATGAGCAGGTCATCGGCCGGATCGTCGCCGTGGCGCACGAAGGTCACGATGGACTGATCGGTGTTATCGGCATCGATCCACTCAAAGCCGTCTGGAGTATAGGATCGCTCGAAGAGCGCAGGCTGTTCAAGATAAAACGCGTTGAGGGCTCGAATGAACCGTTGCTGGTTGCGATGGGTCTCGTATTCTTGCGTCAAGAACCACTGGATGGATTCGTAGTAGCGCCATTCAATGAACTGAGCGATTTCATTACCCATGAAGTTGAGTTTTGCGCCTGGGTGCGTCATCTGGTAGAACGCGAGTGTGCGCATGCCGGCAAACTGGCGCCACCAATCACCAGGCATACGGCCGATGAGCGAACATTTGCCATTGACAACCTCGTCGTGCGAAAGCGGCAGCACGAAGTTCTCGTTAAAGGCGTACATCATCGAGAACGTAAGCAGTCCGTGATTGCCCGGCCTCCAGGGAAAATCGGTCTGCATGTAGTGCAGGGTATCGTTCATCCATCCCATATCCCACTTGTAGTGGAAACCCAGACCGCCTTCGCTTGGCGGGTAGGTAACGAGGGGCCAAGCGGTGGATTCCTCGGCTATCATCATCACGTCGGGCATGCGCTCGGAAACGCAAGTGTTGACGGAGCGGATGAAGGCGCTGGCATCCAGGTCCTCTTCGGTTCCCAGGGTGTTGAATTTTTTGTCGGTTTCGTTGTCGATTCCGAAGTTGAGATACAGCATGCTCGAGACGCCATCCATGCGGATGCCATCGATGTGGAAGTTCTCAAGCCAGAACAACACGTTGGCGGTGAGGAAACTCACTACCTCGGGGCGTGAGAAGTCGAACTTGTGCGTGCCCCAGTTGGGGTGAATCTCGTGCTCGTAGAGCATGTGTCCGTTGAACGTGGCGAGACCATGGGCATCTGCGCAAAAGCCGCCGGGGACCCAGTCCATGATGATGCCGATGCCAGCTTGATGGGCGGTGTCGACGAGTTGCATGAACTCCTGGGGCGTTCCGAAACGCGCCGTGGTGGCGTAGTAACCCGTTGTTTGATAGCCCCATGAACCGTCGAAGGGATGTTCGGTCACCGGAAGGATTTCGATATGGGTATATCCCATATCTTTTGCGTACGGCACGAGCTCCTGCGCAAGGTCGAGGTAGCTGTAATACGTTCCGCGCTGGGCGGGGAAGGGATCGCCCGGGCCGGGATAGGTTCCGTCTTCGCGCGGTTCTCCCTGGGGTTCATCGCCATGGCGGTTCCAGCTGCCTAGGTGCACCTCGTAGATATTGAGGGGCTGTTTCATATGGTTTGAGGCGCGGCGATCTTCGAGCCATGCAGCGTCGTTCCACTGGTAACCGTCGAGTGACCACAGCTTCGAGGCCGTTCCCGGCGGGAGCTCGTCTGCCACCGCCATGGGATCTGCTTTGAAAAGAATCTCTCCGGAATCCGTTTCCAACGCGTATTTGTACAGCTCGCCAACCTTAAGATCGGGAATGAATCCCTGCCAAATATCGCTTTGATGTACGCGTGCAAGAGGATGTGCCCCTGGGGTCCACGCGTTGAAATCTCCAACGACGCTTACGCTTTGGACCACAGGCGCCCAAACGGCAAAACTCCAGCCGCGGGTTCCGTGTTTGATATCGGGGTGGGAACCGAGCTTCTCGGCACAGCCAAGCCAAGTGCCTTGACCGAACAAATAGATATCGTCTTTACTGATGGCGAGGGAAGACTCGACGGTGGCTGTAGCGAGGGTTTCGTTTTGTTTGCTCACGGTAATCAGTCCATCGAATATCGGGTTCGTCCAAGAAAAATAACCTCATTTACAGTAGCACTTCGCAGCTCATTCCCGTTCGTTAGAGCGCGGGACGGTCGATTTTAATCCATGGGTGAACGACGCTTGACAACGCCTGATTTTCGTATTTTCGGTTTAGATGCGTAGCTTTCGGTGCCCTTCGTCTTGCGTTGTTGTTTTGCTACCATGGTCACCGTTTGGAGTATTGGTTTTCCGTTACAGGCTAGCCTGCCGAGAGGGGATTTCATGACGCTCGACCAGAAGATGCCCCGTGCATTTATCTTCGATTGCGACGGCACCATTTTGCAGTCCATGGGTATGTGGCTGCGCGTACAGCCCGCACTGCTCAAGACATACGGTGTCGATACCGTGGCTGATGATTTTGCTGAATTCGAGTCTCTTTCCGTTATGGGCGAGTGCGAGGGATACCATCGCAAATGGGGTGTCGGTAAAGACGCGCAAGAGGTCTACGATCGTCTTTTGGGCATGCTTGCGCGCGGTTACAGCGAAGAAGTCTCTGTTCGCGAGGGAGTTGCCGATTTCCTGAAGTCCGCGTACGATGCGGGCATTCCAATGGCTATTGCCACGTCAACCCCTGCAGAGTCGGTTCAAATCGGTCTTGATGCGCTGAGTATCGGCCGCTATTTCGATGTGATCGTCACTACGGCAGATGCGGGTGCTTCCAAGGATCATCCGGATGTATACAATCTGGCGCTGGAAAAGCTGAGCGAGATTCACGGCATGAAGGATGTCGACCATGCGGATGTCTGGGTATTCGAGGACATGCCGTTCGGTCTTATCAGCTCCGCTTCTGCGGGGTATCGCCGCGTGGGCATCTTTGATCCCGAGGGCCGTGGCCCTCGTCTCGATGTCCAGGCGAATAGCGATATCTTCATCGATTCCTTTACTGAGCTTACGCTTGATCGCATTCTTTCGTATGTGGATTGAATCCCTGGGCAGCTCTGCGCGAGTGGGTGCTCCCATTGTGGCTTGTGCGCAGAGCTGATGCGGCGGCGCGCGGAGGTAGCGCGGGCCGTCTTTCTTGACGATATCGAGGTATACGACGGGCTTGAGGAGGATGAGGGGCTTGTATAACTCTAATGTCGATCGCGTGCTTGTCGTCGGTGGCTCCCCAGATCGCTCTTCTGCCAACGCTATTCGTTGCGCGGCACGGGGATGTGCTCGTATCGTTGCGGTCGATCGCGGCTTGGATGCTGTTCTCGATGCTGGTCTTTCGTGCGATCTGTTTTGCGGTGACGCCGATACGGTGGGGGAGCGCGGTCTTCGCCTTGTCGAGGCAGCGCAATCGCGTTCCGAGGCTGCTTCATTTGAGGTTGAGCGCTATGATCCCCATAAGGATGCGACCGATCTTGCCCTGGCGTTGCGTGCAATTGAGAAGCGCTGGCCTCGTGCCGAGGTTGTGTGCACGTGCGTTTCTGGAGGCGCTCCCGACCATGCGCTTGGCGTGTTCGGACGTCTTGCTGGAGCGCGGGCTTCTGTTCGCGTTATCGAAGACGATTTTGAAGCGCGGATCCTTCGTGCGGGCGATGATTGGGAGATTGATACAGCTTGCGGTCGCCGTTTTTCATGCATTCCCTTAAGTGCTGGGGCGGAGGTGTCTGAACAGGGCTTTTGCTGGAATATTGATCATGCTCAGATGCCGCTGCTTTCCGATTGGGGTATCTCCAATGTTGTGGAGGCATCCCGGGCTTGCGTTCGATGCCATGAAGGCATAATCGCTTGCTGGCTTTTTGGCTGACTAGTTTAATTTGAAATGATAGATGCCGCGGGCCGATGCATTTTTGCATCGGCCCGCGGCATTATGTGTGCAGGTTGTTACGATTGATTTGCAGCGGCGCTAGCAGCCCGATTTTGCCTGCGGCCTACTGATAGTCCATAACGTCGACCCAGCTCAGGAGCGCCTCGCGATCCTGGCCCTCACGGTTGCGGGCGAGTTCGGATGCCGCAACAACAGGCATCCACTGACGCACGATCTGCACCGGCGTGCCAGAGCGCTCGCAGTACATCTCGAGGAAGGTGTCGGCCTGCTGCTTGTCTTGGATGGAGAGGAGCAGGTACGTCATGGCTGCATCTGCTGCAGGCTCGCCCTGGGTGGCGTGTGCCCAGTCGCAGACGTAGAGCTTATCGTCTTCGCCAACGATGATGTTCGTGGGGTTGAAGTCGCCATGGCACACGCAGGTGTCCTTCTTCATGCCGTCAAGACGCTCAAGAAGGTTGTAGCGCGTGGTGCCGTCAATCTCGTCGAGGCTCTTGATCATGCGGGCGTACTTGTCCTTCTGGCGGTTGAGCTGCTGGCAACGATAGCCGTGAATCTCAATCAGAAGGTCGACGAACTGCTCCAGATACTCGTAAAAGTGGCCGGGCTCCGCCTGCATCTTCTCGGCCATTACGGTGCCGGGGATCTTGGTGGTTTCCATGGCCCAGCCACCACCGTTTTCGATTTCGGATACCTGCAGCACCTTGGGGCTGGGGATGCCGCATTCGTTGATGCGGGCAAGGTTGAGCGCCTCGTTGAACACATCGGACAGCGGTTTTGTTTCGTTGAAGACCTTCACGATTTTGTCACCCAGGTCATAGACGACCTTGTTGCCGCGCTTTACCAGCTCGACCTTGTTCTCCGGAAGTTTCATGATCGATGCGTCCCTTCTGCCCAGATGGGCAACCGACATATGAAAAAAGGAGGTAACCGCTGATAGCGTGTTACCTCCTTTCAAACCCGAAGTTGCTACTGTTAGACGCCGTAGCTCTGCGGCTCACGGCCGTAGTATGCGTCCAGGTAGAGCTCCTTGATCTCGCTCATGAGCGGGTAGCGCGGATTGGCGCCGGTGCACTGGTCGTTGAACGCCTGCTCGGTCATTTCATCAAGTGTATCCAAGAAATACTTCTCGTCCACACCATATTCGGCAATCGTCTTCTTAACGCCGATGAAATCGCAGAGCTCGGTGAGCTTGGCGATGAAGTTCTCAAAGACCTCAGCGTCATCCTTGCCCTCGACACCGCAATAGCGAGCCATGTCGGCGTACGCGTGCAGCGCGTTGGGATACGGGTACTGCGAGAAGGTGCCCATCTTGACCGGGGCTTCGGCGGCGTTGTAACGCATGACGCGAGTCAGGATGACAGCGTTTGCCAGACCGTGGGGAATGTGATGGAAGGCGCCGAGCTTGTGAGCCATGGAGTGGTTGAGGCCCAGGAAAGCGTTGGCGAATGCCATGCCAGCCATGCAGGATGCGTTGTGCATCTCCTCGCGGGCATGCGGATCCTTGGCGCCGTTCTCAAAGCTGGAGGGCAGGTTCTCGAATACGAGCTTGGCAGCGCGCTCGGAGAGGCCGCGCGTGTAGTCGGAGGACATGATCGAGACATAGGACTCGATGGCGTGGGTCATAACGTCGATGCCGGAGGCGGCGGTCAGGCCGCGCGGGGCGGTCATGGCGTTGTCGACGTCGACGATAGCCATCTTGGGCATCAGCTGGTAATCGGCGAGCGGCCACTTGATGCCGGTGTCCTTGTCGGTGATGATGGCGAACGGCGTGCACTCGGAACCGGTGCCCGAAGAGGTGGGGACGGCCACGAAGTAGGCCTTCTGGCCCATCTCGGGGAAGGTGTAGACACGCTTGCGGATGTCCATGAAGTCCATGGCCATATCCTCGAAGTTGACCTCGGGGTGCTCGTACATGACCCACATGATCTTGCCGGCGTCCATAGCGGAGCCGCCGCCTACGGCGATGATCACATCGGGCTCGAACAGGCGCATCTGAGCGGCACCGCGGCGAGCGCACTGCAGGGAGGGATCGGGCTCGACGTCATAGAAGCAGTCGTGTGCGATGCCCATCTCGTCGAGCTTGGCCTCGATAGCACGGGTGTTGCCATTCTTGAACAGGAACTGGTCGGTCACGATGAAGGCGCGCTTCTTGCCCATGACACGGCCGATCTCGTCGAGCGCCACAGGCGTGGAGCCCTTCTTGAAGTACACCTTCTCGGGAGCGCGGAACCACAGCATGTTCTCGCGGCGCTCCGCGACGGTCTTGACGTTAATCAAGTGCTTCACCCCAACGTTCTCGGAGACGGAGTTGCCGCCCCAGGAGCCGCAGCCCAGGGTCAAGGACGGCTTCATGCCGAAGTTGTACAGGTCGCCGATGCCGCCCTGCGAGGAGGGGGTGTTGATGACGATACGGCAGGCCTTCATGGTGTTCTCGAACAGGGCGATCTTTTCGCTCTGAGCGGGGTGGACGTAGAGCGACGCGGTGTGGCCCGGGCCGCCGGCGAGCACGAGGTGCTCGGCCTTGTCTACGGCCTCCTGGAAGTCCTTGGCATGATACATGGCGAGGACAGGGGAGAGCTTCTCGTGGCTGAACTCTTCCTTCTCCGGATCGGTCGAGGTGACCTCGGCGATCAAGATCTTGGTCTTGGCAGGGACCTCGATGCCGGCGAGCTCGGCAATCTTGGCGGCAGCCATGCCAGGGATGCGGTGATCGAGAGCGCCGTTCTTAAACATAGCCTCACGCAGGGCCTCGAGCTCCTTGCCCTTCTTGACGAAGTAGCAGCCGCGGCGGGAGAACTCCTCCTTGACCTCCTTGTAGACGCTGTCGATGACGGTCACGGACTGCTCGGATGCGCAGATCATGCCGTTGTCGAAGGTCTTGGAGTGGATGATGGAGTTGACAGCGAGCTTGATGTCAGCGGTGTCGTCGATGATGACGGGGGTGTTGCCGGCACCGACGCCCAGGGCGGGCTTACCGGAGCTGTAGGCTGCCTTGACCATGCCCGGGCCACCGGTGGCAAGGATGATGTCAACGTCGGCCATGACCTTGCCGGTCAGGTCGATGGAAGGCACGTCGACCCAGCCGATGATCTCCTCGGGAGCGCCAGCCTTGACGGCAGCGTCGAGCACGAGCTTGGCTGCGGCGATGGTGCACTTGGCAGCGGCGGGGTGCGGGGAGATGATGATGGCGTTGCGGGTCTTCAGGCAGATCAGAGTCTTGAAGATTGCGGTAGAAGTTGGGTTGGTGGTTGGGATGACGGCACCGACGATGCCGATGGGCTCAGCGATCTTGGTGATGCCGTAAGCCTCGTCGCGCTCGAGCACGCCACAGGTCTTGGTGTCCTTGTAAGCGTTGTAGATGTACTCGGCAGCGTAGTGGTTCTTGATGACCTTGTCCTCGAGAACGCCGCGGCCAGTCTCCTCAACGGCCATCTTGGCCAGGGGGATACGGGCCTTGTTGGCAGCCATGGCCGCCTCATAGAAGATCTTGTCGACCTGCTCCTGAGTGTAGGTGGCGAAGACCTTCTGTGCCTCACGCATGCGCGCGAGCTTTGCCTCGAGTGCGTCGATGTTGTCTACGATCTCGGGCGTGGCATCTGTCGTTGGCTTTTTGGCCATGCTAAGCTCCTCCTCTTAGTTGGGCTATGCCTACGAGCCGAAATTCTATGGCATATAGGGGCGTTTGGATACGAGCGGTAGAATTTTGTCGATAAACGGCATAAATGAAGCGTTTCACTTGTGATTTCGGCACTCAATTATGGCGAGAATCTGAAGGATTCGAGACGTTTGGCTCCTTAAGATTTCGCAGATGAATAGGTGTATCACCTCCGTTTTTACGGTCGGGTGTCGTTTCTTCGTTAGAAGCGAAAGATGAAGCGTTTCAATAAAGAAACCGAAAGAAGTCGTTATGCTCTAACGTAAGCGTACCCCTAAAGGTTGTGTCCTTTGCGGAGGCTGGGCCTTACCTTATATATAAGTAGGTTGCCGGTGTTCATAATCGTCACTCTTCACTTTTAGCTCTTGCATGCAGGGAAAAGTGGGGTATCATAGCCTGCGCATTTGCTTGGGAACGATCTGCTCCACTTATCTATGGTTTTCCAAGTTCATTGTGTAAATATCGCGCACCATCTCACTTCTGTGATATAGTGCAATGCTGTTTGTTCACGCGGCATCAACAACATACGCCGCCCAAGGAGGGTTACACATGTCCAAAGTTTGCGAAATCTGCGGTAAGCACCCCGTTGCTGGTCGCTCTATCAGCCACTCTCACCGCGTCTCCATCCGCAAGTTCCGTCCCAACATTCAGCGTGTCTACGTTGTCGTCAACGGCCAGCGTCGTAAGATGAACGTCTGCACCTCCTGCCTTAAGTCCGGCAAGGTCGCCCGTTCCTAAGTTCTTTCGCGGCAGCCACGCGTGAACATGCCGATATATCGGCTCCGTCACGAACTTGAAAGCCACCTTCGGGTGGCTTTTTTGATGTCTCGGATCGATCGGCGCCTCCTTGTTGGGGGGTTCATGCCACACTTGTACTCCGCTCATCATGTGTGCGCTTGATTGATTACTGATTTACATGCGCTTGCGTTGTAAAATACAGGGATGATTGCTCCCGCAAACCGATGCCTGATATGCATCTGGAAAGGAGATTTCTGTGTCTGAAACCATTCCTGGCACCTTGAGTGTCTCTAACGACGTCATCGCCGATATCGCCGGTTATGCCGCCATGTCCTGCTACGGCGTAGTGGGTATGGCCGAGCAGCTTCAGGGTGCCGAGAGCGTGCGCCTGCTTCCTGGCCAGCGTCTGCGTAAAGGCGTCATGGTGTCGAGCACCGAAGATGGCCTTACCGTGGACCTCCATGTCGTGCTCGAAAACGGCGTCAACATGAAGTCGGTCTGCGCGAACCTCACGAGTTCGGTGTCGTTCACTCTGGCCGAGATCGCCCAGATCGATCCGGCTCACCTTAAGATCGCCATTCATGTCGATGCTCTCAAGTCCCGCGGCTAACCCTCTTCTTGTTCGGAGATTCACCCAATATGATTGCCAATACCATCCGCACCTGCTTTCCCATTGCCGCGAAGGCGGTAGCCGATAAGGCCGAGGAAATCAACAAGCTCAACGTCTTCCCCGTGCCCGATGGCGACACCGGTACCAATATGTCCTTGACTTTGGCTTCTGTTGTCAAGGAGGTGGCGGAGCTGCCCGCAGACGCCAACATCGAGGCCATCGCCGCCGCCATCACCCATGGCTCCCTGATGGGCGCTCGTGGCAACTCCGGCGTCATCACTTCGCAGATTCTTCGAGGTGTTGCAGAGGGCCTTATCTCGGCGAGCAATCCCGTGAGCACCGCGGATATCGCAGCTGCTCTTCGCAACGCCGTGAAAGTCGCCTTCCAGGCTGTTCGCAAGCCGGTCGAGGGCACCATCCTCACGGTGCTTCGCGACATTTCCACTAAGGCCGACGAGTGCGCCAAGAAAAAGATGGCCCCTGCCGACGCGCTCGACGCCATCGTCGTCGAGGCCTATCAGTCTGTGGCGCGCACGCCCGATCTACTGCCCGTTCTCAAGGAGAACGGCGTGGTCGACTCCGGCGCGTTCGGTTTCGCCATCTTTGTCGAGAATTTCGTATCGGCAGCTTTGGGTCGTACGTCCAACATCGAGGGCTTTTCGGCAACGTTTGATGCCGACGCGAGCTCTGCGAAGGAAAACGCGCTCGGTCGTGTTGAGATTGAGGCCAATGACGACTGGGAGGGCTCTGAGTTCCGTTATTGCAACGAGTTCCTCTTCAAGGCGGAGAAGAAGTTCGACGAGGAGAAGTGCCTCAAGTTCCTTGCTTCCATGGGCGATTGCGAGCTTCTGGTAGGTGCCTATCCTGACTATAAGGTGCACGTGCACTCCAATACCCCTGACAAGATTTTGGCTCATATGCTCAAGTACGGCCAGGTCTATGAAGTCTTCATCCATAACATGGATATGGAGTCCCATGAGCGCACCGAAAAGATTAAGGCCGATCAGGCTGCTGCCGCCGAGCCCGCGAAGCCGCTCGGCTTTGTTGCCGTGGCTGCCGGCTCTGGTCAGGCCGAGATCTTGAAGTCGCTCGGCGTCGATATGATTGTCTCTGGTGGACAGACTATGAATCCTTCCACCGCCGACCTTCTGGCTGCGGTGGACCAGGTGAACGCCGAATCCGTCATCATCCTTCCCAACAACGGCAATATCCGCATGGCTGCCGAGGCCGCCGCTTCTGCATGCGAGAACAAGCGCGTTGCCGTCGTTCCCACCAAGACCGTCCCCCAGGCCTTCTCTGCTCTCTTTACCGTCGTTCCCGATGCTTCGCTCGATGAGGTTGTCGAGACCATGACAGAGGCTGTTTCTGAGGTGCGCGACGGTGAGGTCACGACCGCTGTTCGCGATAGCTCCGCTTCCGATGGCAGCCCGATTCATGCTGGTGATGTCATGGGCATCATCTCCGGCTCTATCGATATCGTGGGTTCCGATGTGGCTCAGGTCACCATCGACTGCATCAACCGCATGCAGGACGAGGAAGAGGGCGATACGCTTACCATTCTCGCCGGTGCCGACATGTCCGACGAGGACTTCGAGGATCTTCTCGCCGCTATCGAGGAGGCTCAGCCTGATCTTGAGATCGATTCGCACCGTGGTGAGCAGCCGCTCTATCCGGTGATCTTCTCGATCGAATAGGCCGTGCGATATGACGCGCGCAATCATGACACCCGAGGCTTCCGCGCGTCTTTCTCGGACGGGCATCCTTTCGCAGGATGTTTCGCGTCTTAAATTTGTTTCGGGTACACGTGAGGAGGCTCTCCGCAGGCTCGGTATCGAGACGGTGGGGGACCTCCTCCTTCATATCCCGCGTCGTTATCTTGATTTCACGCGTGGCTACAGCATCGAGACCGCACCGCTTGGCCAGGTGTGCACCATTATCGCGACCGTTGATCGCGTGATGGAAAAGCGTCCGAGGCCTCGACTGACCGTGACCGAGGTGATGCTTGTAGACGATTCGGGTGTTCTGCGCGTTTCGTTTTTCAAGCAGCCTTGGATTGCAAAGCAGCTTAAGCCTGGTAATCGCCTTGCCGTCATGGGGAAGGTTGAGTTCGCCTACGGCTTTAAACAGATGGCTTCTCCGCATTACGAGCGTCTCGATTCGTCTTCTTCTCTGGGGGCAATCGTGCCCGTGCACGGTGCGTGCGAAGGCTTGAGTGCGGCTTGGATGCGTCGCATTGTCTCGGTTGCCTGTGAGACGGCCGATGTGTTTTGCGATCCCATGCCAGCTAAGCTGCGCTCGCGACGTCGTCTTATGAGTATCTCACGTGCGCTGCGCTCTATTCATTTCCCTTCGTCTCTCGCTGAGGTCACGCTTGCTCGTCGCAGGCTTGCTTATGACGAGGTCCTCTATCTACAGCTTGCTCTTCGATTGCGCAACGACGCTAACCTTTTGGGCATCACGCCTGTGGGGCATGTGGCGGGGGAGCATGTTGCCGCGGTCTTGCAGTCGCTTCCCTTTGCGTTGTCCGATGAGCAGCAAACGGCTGTCGATGAGATCTTGGCCGATATGCAAAGTCCCGATCGCATCATGAATCGTTTGCTTTTGGGTGATGTGGGAACGGGGAAGACTGCCGTTGCGATGGTCGCGCTGGCCTCATGTGCGGATACAGGCACGCAGGCTTGTGTCATGGCTCCCACGTTCGTGTTGGCCCGACAATATGCTTCTTCATGCATGCCCGTTCTTGAGCGGGCCGGCGTGCGTTGTGGGTTGCTTACCGGATCGACACCTGCTGCAGAGCGCGATTGCATGTTATCCGCCCTTGGCTGCGGTGAGCTCGATATCCTCTTTGGAACCCATGCTGTGTTGGGGGATGATGTTGTCTTTTCGCACCTTTCGCTCGTAGTAATCGACGAACAGCATCGCTTTGGCGTGGGGCAGCGTAATCTTTTGCGTGCCAAGGGGCCCGGCGCTGACCTGCTTGTCATGACGGCTACCCCGATTCCGCGCACCCTTGCGCTTTCGGTCTACGGTGACCTTGAGACGAGCATTATCCGACATCGGCCCGTTGCTGGCGCGGGCGTGACCACACGCGTTCTCGCCGACGCAAACCGTGATATCGCCTACGGTGCGCTGCGCGCTGCTCTCGAAGAGGGACAACAGGCATACGTTATCTGCCCGCTCGTTTCCGAGAAGGACGATCAAGGCGAACTTGACGTCCAGCCCGGCTTGGAGCTCGATGAGTTAGGTCGCCCTGTTGCAGCTCAGCGTCTGCATTCCGTCGAGGCGGAGGTCGAGCACCTGTCTCATCTGTTCCCTGAGGCGCGCATAGCGGCGCTTCACGGACGTCTTTCCCCGCGGGACAAGGACCGCGTGATCGATGCTTTCCGTGGGGGAGAGGTGGATATCCTCGTGGCGACTACCGTGGTCGAGGTGGGTGTCGATGTTCCCCGGGCCACGGTGATGATTATCGAAAACGGTGAGCGATTTGGTTTGGCGACGCTTCACCAGCTTCGCGGACGCGTGGGCCGTGGCAGCTTGCCTGGCACCTGTTTTGTCCTCTCGCAGCTCTCAGGTTCTCGTCATACCGTGGCGAGCGACCGACTCGAATCCCTTGAGAAGAGCAACGACGGTTTCACGCTTGCCGAGGAGGATCTTCGCCTTAGGCATGAAGGGGAGATCTTGGGTCTTCGTCAGCACGGCGGTGTGACTCTGCGTTTTGTCGATCTTGATGCCGACACGGATATTATCGAGGCTGCTCACGAGGACGCACGCGAGCTTTTGCGGTATGCTCCTACCTTGTCCTCGCAGGCTACGTTTCCGTTGCGTCTGCAGGTTGTTGAACGGTATGGAAATATCTTCAAGGAGGTAAGCGGAGGATGAGGATCATCTCCGGACAATGGCGTGGGCGTAAGATCGCCGAGCCGCAGGGGAGAGACATCACAAGGCCTACGACCGATCGTGTGAGGGAAGCCATGGCATCGATGGTCGACTCCTCGCTTCCTCAGGGGATCGAGGGCGCTCGGGTGCTCGATGCCTTCGCGGGATCAGGCGCATTGGGAATCGAGATGCTCTCGCGCGGTGCTGCATTTGCAGCGTTTTTTGACATCAATCGTTCTGCCGCAGCCCTTGTGCGTAAAAATCTCGAGTCGCTTTCCGCCCCGCGCTCCTCGTATCGCGTTTTTTGCGCCGATTGCCTCGCTTCGGCGGCACGCGGTCGTATTGAAGGCGCGCCGTTCGACCTTGTGATGGTCGATGCTCCGTATGCGTTGGGGGCAGACCCCGCCACGCAGCTGGCGGAATCCCTTGCCAAATCGGGGCTGCTGGCTCCTGGTGCCCTTGTTCTCGTTGAGCATGCTGCAACGGATGAAGGCCCGCGACCGGATGGCTTTTGTGTCGAGCGCGAGAAGCGCTATGGCTCCACCGCTGTCGATCTTTTGCGTTTTGACAGCGCGCTTCCTATTGAGGATATCGATCGTTAGCTTTAGCTTGTTTTACCTAACAAATACCAACGAAGGCAGATTATGATTCAAACCATCGACCACGCGCTTGTTCCCGGTACGTTCGATCCCATCACGTATGGACATATCGATGTGGTGCGACGCGCGTCCCGCATGTTTTCACAGGTGACGGTTGCGGTTGCCGAGTCCCTTGGCAAGGGCGGCAGCGGCCCTGCGTTTTCTCTCGATGAGCGCGTCCGTCTTGCAACCGAGGCGCTTGTTGATCTTGAGAACGTGCAGGTGAAGCCTTTTTGCGGCCTTCTGGTTGATTTTGCCCATGAGATTCAGGCGGGTGCCCTTGTTAAGGGTCTTCGCGCCATGACCGACTTCGAGTACGAGCTACAGCAGGCCGATCTTAACTATCGCCTGGATGCAGACCTTGAGTCGATTTTTGTTATGAGCGCTCCGCAGTATGGTTACATTTCGTCTTCTGTTGTACGTCAGATTGCATCGCTTGGAGGCGATGTGTCCGGCTTTGTTCCCGATAATGTGGCTCATGCCCTTGCGGTGCGATTCAAGTAAGCAACACAAGCCGCCACTTTGTGCGAGGCAATACAGTTCATGTGCTACTATTAGCGGTTGATTATAAGCAAACGAAGGGAGACAGGATGGCTGGGGACAACTTTCCTGGCGAGAGGATCGAAAGCCTCGTAGACGAACTCGAGGGGCTTATCGAGGAAGCGAAGACGCCTTTCGGCAAGAACCAGCAGTTCAAGGTCATCGAAACGGAGATCTTCTTCAATATTCTTGACGAGATTCGCATGAGCTATCCGGAGGAGTGGCAGAAATCTCGCCGGATCCTCAAGGAGCGTGACGAGTTGATGGCCAGCGCCACGGCGCAGGCCGATTCGATTATCGCCGATGCTCAGCAGCAGGCGCTCACTATTGCAGGCGAGCAAGAGATCGTTCGCCTGGCTCAGCAGCAGGCGGATGACATTCGCGATCGTGCCCAGCAGTACGAGCGTGAGACGCGCTATGCCGCCGAGGATTATGCCGAGCAGGTGTTCACTCATCTTGAGGAGAACCTCAAGAGCTTGACCGGCACGGTTGCCCGCTGCCGTCAGCAGCTCAACGAGGGCGCTAACTCCGCTCAGCAGAATGGCGTTTGGTAATCATGTCGCAGTTTGCTTCCGTTGTCGTCAACCTTGAGGATGAGGTCGAGAATCCCGGCGATACCCTTCCGGTTGCGGGACATATCGACGCCGCGACGTATGAAGCGGGGGAGAAGTCCTTTTCTCTTGACGATGGCATTTCCTATGACGTGATGCTCACCAATACCGGTGACGGCATTCTTGCGACGGGTATCGTTCGCGCACATGTTACCGGCGAGTGCGATCGTTGTCTCGATGTCGCGCATTTCGAGGTTGCAGGTGAGATCGAGGAGTATTACCTCTTCGAGGAGCCTGAGGACCCGGAGAGCTATGAAGATGGGTTCGAGCTTGTGGGCGAGGATCACACCATCGATCTTTCGGATGCCATCGCCGATGCCGTTGTGATGGACACGCCTTTTGTGGTTCTCTGTCGTCCCGATTGCGCGGGTCTTTGCCCCACATGCGGGGCGAATCTCAACGAGGCTCCCTGCACGTGTGCGGATAAGCTTGAAGACGATTATGCCGCTTCGGATTCCAATCCCTTTGCGGCGTTGAAAAATCTCAAGCTCGATGAGTAAGTCGCTATTGTATGGTCAACTCTTGATGGAGAAAAACTTCCACCAAAACCCAGTGGAATGTGATAGTATCGGTGCTTGCGCGTAATTGTGCCAGGCAATAGTTATGTATAAGGAAGGTCATCATGCCAGTACCTAAGCAAAAAAAGGGTCGTGGAGCTGTGCACACCCGTCGTTCCGCCAACATGAAGATTGACGCCCCGTCTCGCTCTGTTTGCCCTCGTTGCGGCGCCGTCAAGCTTCCGCATCACGTCTGCCCCAACTGTGGCTTCTACAAGGATCGCGAGGTCATCGTTACCGAGTAGCTTTTGCTTAAGGTAATGCTGCGCGCTGCATCATCGATCTTGTTTTGCATGGCGTGAAAGATCTGGAACAGACATGGCCGGCTCTTTGAGTCGGCCATTTCGCTATAGAGGGAGAGTTCATGGATAAGGTTCGTGTTTGCGTCGACGTTATGGGCGGAGACGAGGAACCGGCAGTCGTTATGGCGGGCATCGAGGCCGCACTTGCCGCCGACGCCGATTTGACCGTCGTGGCGGTTGGCCCCCAGGATATCGTCGAGCCGTTTGCGCAGAAGCATGAGCGCGTCGAGCCGCTGGTGGCTCCCGATGTCATCACGATGGAGGATGACCCCATCCAGGCTGTTATGCATAAGCGCAAGTCCTCGGTGGTGATCGGTTGTCGAGCCGTCAAGAAGGGTACGGCGGATGCTTTTTTCTCCGCCGGCGCTACCGGTGCTATCACTGCTGCGGCCACGGCTTATGTAACCCCTTTTAAGTATGAGAGCGAGGGCGCACGTCGCCCCATTCGCCCGTGCCTTACCTCGGCTCTTCCCAATCGACAGGGTGGCTTGACCGTTTTGTGTGATATGGGAGCCAATCCCGATGTCGAGGTCGAAGACCTTGTTCGTTTCGCTCAGATGGGCGCCACGTATGCCAAGGTCGTCTGTGACATTTCAAATCCTCGTGTGGGCCTTTTGTCCAATGGCTCCGAAGACACCAAGGGCTCGCATTTCACCAAGGAGTGCTTCTCTCAGATGAGCGAGAGCGTGCCGGGTTTTGCGGGTAACTGCGAGGGTACGGATTTGACCTCCGGCAACTTTGATGTTGTTGCTACCGACGGTTTTGCGGGAAACGTTGCGCTTAAGGCAACCGAGGGAGCTGCAAAGCTGCTCATGGGAGAGCTCAAGGGCATGCTTATGGGTTCTTTGGGCGGAAAGATCGCTGCGCTTCTCGTTAAGGACGGTTTAAAGCAGCTCAAGGCTAAGCTTTCGGGCGATGCCAAGGGCGGCGCGATTCTTTTGGGTCTTCGCGGTGTTGTTCTTATCGGCCACGGCGCTACCAGCGTGGAGGCTATTAAAAACGGTACGCTGGCGTCTGCCTACGCCGTTCGCGAGGGTCTCG
This sequence comes from uncultured Collinsella sp., assembly GCA_934621295.1. GTDB lineage: Bacteria > Actinomycetota > Coriobacteriia > Coriobacteriales > Coriobacteriaceae > Collinsella. The sequence continues at coordinate 343,209 of CAKTVB010000002.1, read as the reverse complement.
TGGATAAGCTCGCCTCATCCATGGAGAACATCGTTCGCTAACCGGTCTCTGTCGGGCCAATGCGGTAGAATCACAATGTTGATGCGTTGCGGCTGCGCGCCGCATATGGGTGAAAGGAGCCCACAATGGAGCATTCCGAGATTTTTGAGAAGGTTGCCGACATCGCCAACGATGTGCTCGGCATCAACGCCGATGAAATCACTGAAGAGACCACCTTTGACGATCTTGACGCCGATTCTCTCGATCGTCTTCAGCTTGTGACCGCGATGGAAGATGAGTTTGATATCGAGATCGACGACGAGAAGCTCGAGGCAATCAATTCTGTAGCGGAGGCCATCGAGGCCATCAAGTCCGCTCTGGGGGAATGAGCGCGTGTATCCGATCGCTGAAAAAATGAATAGGGCGGAGGCAATCTGTGGTCATACGTTTTCCGATCGCGATCTGCTTCGCTCTGCTATTACGCATCCTTCTGCCGTAGAAGGCCAGCCTGTTTCTGCATCCTACGAGCGCTTGGAGTTTCTGGGCGACTCGATTTTGGGTTCCATTGTGGCGCTTGCCCTGTTCAAGGCCTATCCCGATTTTGATGAGGGCAAGCTGACGCGCCTTAAGGTCTCGCTGGTTTCTGGCGCCACGCTTTCTGATGTGGGCCGCGAGCTTGGTATCGATAAATGCATCATCTTTGGTGCCTCCGAGACGGGAACGGGCGCGCGTGGCATGCACTCTGCGCTTGAAAACGTCTATGAGTCTCTTGTCGGTGCCCTGTACCTCGATGGCGGCTGGGATGTTGCCGAGGCGTTTATCTCGCGTACGCTCAAGCCGCATCTGGCAACCGAGCGCGCCGAGCACCCCTCGAATCCTAAATCCTTCTTGCAAGAGTGCGTGCAGGGCGACCGCTTTGATCCTCCTGCGTATAAGCTTGTGGACACGAGCGGTCCTGCGCATGCGCCCACCTTTACGGCGGTCGCGCTCGTCGATGGAATTCGCCGTGGTCGCGGTACGGGCTCTTCGAAGAAGGAAGCCGAGGCGGCTGCTGCTCTCGACGCGCTTGAGCGCATGGGCTACACGCATAACGGCGTCATTTTGAAGAAAAAGCTCGGATAAGCGAGGCATAGGTGTATCTCAAGTCCCTGACACTCAAGGGCTTTAAGTCCTTTGCCGATCGTGCGCATATGTCTTTCGAGCCCGGGCTGACGGTTATCGTGGGCCCCAACGGTTCGGGTAAATCCAATATCTCAGACGCTATCCTTTGGGTCTTGGGTGAGCAAAGTGCCAAGCAGCTGCGCGGCCAAGCCATGGAAGACGTCATCTTTTCCGGCTCATCGGCGCGCAAGCCCGTTGGTGTGGCTGAGGTTACGCTTGTTTTGGATAATTCCGACCATATGCTTCCGGTTGACTTTAACGAGGTTGCTGTCACGAGGCGTATGTACCGTTCGGGCGAGTCGGAGTATCTGATCAATTCGAGTCCCTGCCGACTCATGGACATTCAGGATATCCTCCACGATTCCGGATTGGGCAAAGATACTCACTCCATCATCAGCCAGGGCAAGCTTGACGCCATCTTACAAAGCCGTCCCGAGGAGCGCCGCGCGCTGATCGAAGAGGCCGCTGGCATTTCCAAGCACAAGCGACGCAAGGAGCGTGCACTCAAGAAGATCGCTTCTATGGACGAGCATCTCAAGCGCGCTCGTGATATCAATCGCGAGATTACGCGTCAGCTGCGCCCTCTCGAGCGTCAGGTTGATCGGGCACGAAAGTACCGCGACCTTACCGATCGGGCCAACGAGCTTACGCAGATTCTTGCTGTCGATGAGTTGCGCCGCCTTCAGGCTTCCTGGGGCGATATGGAATCTTCCTCGCGTGAGGCCGATGCTGCGTTCGAGCTTGCGAGCTATCGCTTGGGCGAGAAGCAGCGCGAGCTCGAGAAACTCCAGGTCATGCTTGAAGAAAAGGGGCTGTTTGTCGGTGACCTTGGCGAGCAGCGCCGTCATATGCAAGATGTGGTGGGCCGTATAGGTTCCGACATGCGTTTGCTCGAGGAAAAGGGCCGCAACATGGTGTCTCGACTTTCCGAGATGCGCGGCACGCTCTCTTCTTCCGAACATCAGCGTAAACGTGTTGCGGACGAGCTCGAGCAGATCTCTGCGCAGCTCGACGAGGTGTGCGCTGCGGCGCGTATTGCGCGCGAGGATGTTGACGAGGCTGCTCCGGCAGCTGAGAAGCTCCATGCGCGCCGTAAAGAGCTTGATGTTTCCATCACCGCGCTTGCGCGCGATCAACGTGAGGCCCAACGTGCCGCCGATGCGGCGGCGCTTGAATACGTCAAAGTCAAAGAGACGATTTCTAATGCCGAGCTCGAGGATTCGATGTATGCGTCGCGCCTCGATCAGCTTGATGAGCAGATGGAAAACTTGGCCGCCTCTCTCGAAAGCCGTCGCAGCCGTGCCGAGGAGCTCGACGCTGAGCTCTCCTCGACAGCTCAGCGTCGTGAGGACGCGAAGGGCGCGATCGATCTTGCTCAGCGTGCTCTTGAAGAGCTCCGTGCCCGTGAGACCGAGGCCCGCCAGCATCTTTCTGAAGTGAGAAGTGAGCTTGCCAGCCTGAAGAAGCTCGATGAGCGCGCGAAAGGCGCCTCTCCGCTCACATCTACAATTGCAAATTCCCATGCCGGGGATATCGCTGCACGACTGGGCGACCTTATCGAGGCTCCAGAAGACCTCGAGTCGCTTGTGGAAGGCCTGCTCTCTTCCGATATCGATGCTTTGGTCACTACTGACGATCAGGCACTTGCTCGTTTGAGTTCTTTCGCCGTTGAGCAAAAGGGTGCTTCTGGCGAGGCGTTGCTGCTTTCTTGCGACGCTGCAGGCACCGATTCGGCTGCCGGCGCTGCTGGTTTCCGTTTGGTTGAGCGCTTGAATGTCCGCGACGGTTTTGCTGCCGCCGTGGCGTCCATCCTCGGCGGTGTTTATGTCGTTGACTCTCTGGATGAGGCTCTCTGTGCTCCTGCCGTTTCGGGTGTCATGTACGTGACGCGCGATGGAGCCCGCGTTACATCTGGTGGCGCTGTTCGCATTGGTTCTGCAGACGATGCTGCCGATGGCGTGCTCGAACGCAAGCGCCGCATCCGCAGTCTCGAAGGCCTTGAGCCCGACCTTTCCTCCGTGTTCGAACATGCTGGACATCAGGTTTCGGAGGCTTCCGATGCCGTGGCCCAGGCACGATCCGCTGAGGCCGAGGTTGCAGGCGACATTGCTCGCATCGAGGGCGAAAAGCGTTCTTTGCTTTCTGAAATCGGTCGCTTGGAGCAGTCGTATAACCAATCGCAATCTGAGCGCAAACAGGTTGAACGCAGACACGAACAATCGGCGAGTGCCGTACGCGAGGCCCAGCCGCGTCTAGACGAACTCGCAAAGACGCGCGATTCTGAGCGCGAACGTGCCGATTCGCTCGCTCTTGAGATTGAGGATGCAAACGACGAGCTCGAGGCCTTGCGCCGAGAGGATTCCGAAGCTGCAAGCAAGCTCGCTGATGCCAAGGTTCGCCTGGCTCAGTCTTCCGAACGCCTGCGCAGTCTTGAGGCCCGTAAGCCCGAGCTGGAGCATCGACTCGAAAACATTGACCGCCGCATTCGCTCCACGCGTCAGGCGTCGCGTTCGCTCGAGGTCTTGCGTCTTCGCGTCGATCCTTTGCACGATCGCTATCAAGCCTTGTCTGAGCGCGCTCTCGACTGGGCTGCTCGCTTGCGAGATCAGGCGTCCATTGAGGAGGCCGACTCTGCATCGCTTAAGAAGACAATCGCCGACGCACGCGCCGAAGTGGAGCGCGCGAAAGGCGAGGTCGATGAGGCCAAGACTGCCCAAAATGAGGTCAAGGTTGCGCGAGGTAAGCTGGAGGTGCAAGTCGAGGCCGCCATCAAGGCCATTACTGCCGATGGCAAGACGGTGCTCGAAGAGGCGCTTTCCCTGCCTGCGCCTGATGACCGTGCGGCGTGCGAGCGCGAGCTTGCCGATCTTGCGCGCCAAATCAACAATTTGGGCCCGGTGAATCAGGTGGCTTTCGAGGAGTATGAACGTCTTCGCGAGCGCGCGGATTATGTTGCCGCCCAGCTGGCAGACCTTGAGGGCGCCCGCACTTCGCTCACGAAGATTTCGCAGGCCATCGATCGCAAGATGCGCCGTCAGTTCCTGACGACCTTTGATGCTGTCGATGCCAATTTCCGCGAGGTCTTTTCCATGCTCTTCCCGGGTGGTCAGGCACATCTTGAGATGACCGATCCCGAGCATCCTGCGCAAACCGGTATTGAAGTGGTGGCACAGCCACGTGGCAAGCGCATCACCAAGATGATGCTCATGAGCGGTGGCGAGAAGAGCTTGACGGCGCTCGCGCTTCTGTTTGCGGTCTATCGCACGCGTACGGTGCCATTTTATGTGCTCGATGAGGTTGAGGCAGCCCTTGACGACTCCAACCTGTCTAAGCTTATCGGTGCCATCGATGTTTTGCGTCAAAGCACGCAGCTGCTTGTTATCTCTCATCAGCGTCGTACGATGGAAGATGCTGATGTCTTGTATGGTGTGTCGATGCAGGCCGACGGCGTGAGCCGCGTGGTTAGCCAGAGGCTCGACCGTGAGACTGGAAAGGTAGTGAACGCGTAGATGGGTTTCTTTGATTCGCTTTCGCGTGGACTCGAGCGCAGCCGTGAGGCGCTCAATCAGATTTTCTATTTTGGCGGCGACGTTACCGAGGACTTCTGGGAGGATCTTGAGGATACGCTCGTCATGGGCGACATGGGTGCCGATATCGCCATGCAGGTTACCGACGACCTGCGCGATATGGCTGCGAAGCGCAACCTTACCTCCGCTCGTCAGCTGCGCGAGGCTTTGACCGATCGCCTGGCCGAGACGTTTGTAAAGGCTGAGTTCGACCCCTTTGACGACACGCCTTCTGTCGTTTTATTCGTGGGCATTAACGGAGCCGGTAAGACCACTACGGTGGGAAAGATCGCCAGCGCCGCCGCGCATGAGGGGAAAAACGTTATTATCGGCAGCGCCGACACCTTCCGTGCTGCCGCTATCGAGCAGCTGGACGTTTGGGGCCAGCGCGCGGGCGTTCCCGTGGTCAAGCGCGATCGAGGAAGCGACCCTGCAAGTGTTTGCTATGACGTCTTGGATGAGGCCGACAAGTGCGGAAGTGAGCTGGTGCTGATTGATACCGCTGGACGTCTGCACACAAGTGCCGACCTTATGCGCGAGCTTGCCAAGGTGGTTAATGTCACACGTAAGCGTGCTGCCTCTGCCGCGGCGGGCCCCATGCCTGTGCGTGCGGTTCTTGTAATCGATGCCGCCACGGGCCAAAACGGTCTGAATCAGGCCTTGGAGTTCAACGAGGCACTGGGTCTTGACGGTATCATCATGACGAAGCTCGACGGCACGGCCAAAGGCGGTATCGCCATGGCTGTTGCCTCCAAACTCAAGCTTCCCATCTTTCGTATCGGTGTGGGCGAGCAGGTCGAGGATCTGCAGCGTTTTGATGCCCACGAGTTTTGCCGTGCCCTGGTGGGCAACGGCGACAAGGAGTAGTCGATGTTCAACAGCCTTTCCGATCGTCTGAATGATACCTTTGACCGCCTGCGCGGTAAGGGCAAGCTGACCGAGGCCGATATCACGAGTGCGATGCGTGACATTCGCATGGCGCTGCTCGAGGCTGACGTCAACTTTAAGGTCGTCAAGGATTTTGTCGCCAAGACCAAGGAGCGCTGCATGACCGCCGAGGTCATGGAGTCGCTCACCCCGGCGCAAAACGTCGTCAAGATCGTGCTCGATGAGCTTACCGAGCTTTTGGGTTCCACCGAGAGCAAGCTTGTCCTCTCAAGCCGCATCCCCAACGTGATCATGCTCGTGGGCCTCCAGGGTTCCGGTAAGACCACGGCTGCCGTCAAGCTGGCCTACCTGCTGAAGAAGCAGGGCCGCAGCCCCTTGCTCGCCGCGTGCGACGTATACCGTCCCGCTGCAGCCGATCAGCTTGCCACCCTCGGCGGCGAGATCGGCGTGCCGGTTTTCCGTGGCGACGGCAAAGATCCGGTCGAGATTGCCCGCGGCTCTATTCGCGAGGCTGTCGACAACATGCGCGACGTGGTCATCGTCGATACCGCCGGTCGTCTGCAGATCGATGAGCAGATGATGCAGGAGGCCGTCGATATCAAGCGTGCGGTCAAGCCCGATCAGGTCCTGATGGTTGTGGACGCCATGACCGGTCAGGACATCGTCAACGTGGTCTCCACGTTTGCCGAGCGCACTGACTTCGACGGCGTCATCATCTCCAAGCTCGACGGCGATGCCCGTGGCGGCGGCGCCCTGTCCGTGCGTCAGGTTACCGGCAAGCCCATCAAGTTTGTCTCGATGGGCGAGAAGCCCGATTCGCTCGAGACGTTCTATCCCGATCGCATGGCCAAGCGCATCTTGGGCATGGGCGACGTCGTTGGCATTATCGAGCAGGCGCAGGAGATGGCCGACGCCAAGCAGATCGAGAACGCCAAACGCATGCTTCGCGACGGTTTTACCATGGACGACATGCTTGAGCAGATGGCCGCCGTCAAGAAAATGGGCGGCATGAAGGGCATTCTCTCCAAGCTTCCTGGCGGTCAGCGCGCTCTGAATCAGATGGGTGGCAATCTGGATGAGAAGATCTTTGATCGCAACGAGGCCATCATTCACTCCATGACCAAGGCCGAGCGTCTTAAGCCGTCGATCATCAACGGCCAGCGTCGCGCTCGCATTGCCCGCGGCTCGGGTACGACCCCGGCGGATGTTAACTCCCTCATGAAGCAGTGGGGCGAGATGAACAAAATGATGGGGAAGATGCGCACCATGCAGCAGCAGGCGAGCGGCAAGAAGGGCAAGAAGGGCAAGAGGATGCGCATGCCCGGCATCCCCGGCGTGGGCAACCTTGGCGCTATGGGCGGCATGCCCGGTATGGGTGGCGGCGACATGGATATGCTGCGCCAGATGGAGCAGCAGATGCGCCGTAAATAGTTCTTCTGAACTTGGACAATTCCATTTGCTTTGGGCGGGTCTTCGGACTCGCCTTTTATTGCTGGGGTATCCGTGTGTGTAGGAATGGCCATGAAGGCTTTGATGCTCGCTGTCGTACAATGGGGTGCATCGCTCGCAATCGTTTGGAGGCACCGATGAGCAAGGCCGATGAACTCTTTGTTTTCATGTGCCAGGATATTCTCGATAACGGCACGACGACCGAAGGTCAGAAGGTCCGTCCTCGCTGGGAGGATGGTACCCCTGCTTATACCATCAAGAATTTTGGCGTTACCAATCGGTATGACCTGCGCGAGGAGTTTCCCGCGTTGACGCTTCGCCGCACGGCTCTCAAGAGCGCCATGGATGAGATCCTTTGGATCTACCAGCGTAAATCGAATAACATCAACGACCTTAACAGTCATATTTGGGATGAATGGGCTGATGAATCCGGCTCTATCGGCAAGGCGTACGGTTACCAAATCGCCCAGAAATCCCACTATTCGGAGGGCGACTTCGATCAAATGGACCGCGTTTTGTACGACCTAAAGCATACGCCGTTCTCGCGTCGCATCATGACCAACATGTATACCTTCAGTGACTTATCCGAGATGCATCTCTATCCGTGTGCCTACAGCGTGACCTACAACGTCACGGAGCAGCCCGGGGACGAGAAGCCCACGCTTAACATGGTGCTTATGCAGCGCAGCCAAGATATCCTGGCTGCGAACAATTGGAACGTATGCCAGTATGCGATTTTGCTGATGATGGTGGCGCAAAGCTGTGGAATGATTGCCGGAGAGCTCCTCCATGTGATCGTCGATGCGCATATCTATGACCGCCATGTCGATATCGTTCGTGAGCTTATCGCGCGCCCCCAGCATCCCGCGCCGCGCGTGTCCCTCAACCCCGAGGTGACGAATTTCTACGACTTTACGACTGACGATTTGATCGTAGAGGGGTATGAGCACGGTCCTCAGATCAAGAACATTCCCATTGCGGTGTAAGCCGGTCTGATCATCACATTGCATAAGTGAGAGGTTGAAACTGATGGACAATTTGAAGGCCATCGTTGCGGTGTGCGACGATTGGGGTATAGGCGCAAACGGCGACATGGTCGTTTCCAACCGCGCTGACATGCGTCATTTTGTCTCTTGCACCAAAGGCCATACGGTCATCATGGGCCGCAAGACCCTCGAGAGCTTTCCCGGTGCGTGTCCGCTCAAAGACCGCCGCAATATCGTGCTCACGCGCGACCCGCTGTTTTTGTGCCGTGGTGCCGAGGTCGTCCATACCATCGAGGAAGCTCTTGCTACTCTTAAGCCCTCCGAGCTCGCGTGGGTTGTCGGAGGAGGAAAAGTGTATGAGCAGCTGTTGCCCTACTGTTGCGAGGCAGAAGTGACTCGCAATCACTGTCTGCATAATTCGGATACGTATTTTCCCAATCTTGATGAGGACCCTGCATGGGTTCTTGTCTCTTGCTCCGAGACGCAGCAGGTAGCCGAAGGCGAGGGAGACGCCGGCGTTTCGTTTGAGTTCACAACGTATCGACGCCGTGACGGGAAGGCAGGGGAGTAGTCTGTGGCCGTTCAGCTCATACGCATCGACTCTCTCGAAGATACGCGTCTTGATGCCTATACCAAATTGACGGAACGTGAGCTTCGCTGCGTCCTTGAGCCCGAGAAGGGCATCTTTATCGCCGAGAGCGCAAAAGTGATCGAGCGCGCTGTCGATGCGGGGCTCGAGCCGGTGAGCTTTCTTTTGGGTGAGCGATGGGTCCCTCAGCTTCAACCGTTTTTTGAGCGTTTGGAACAGGAACGTCTAGAACTCGATATTCCTGCGTTTGTAGGGTCGATGGACCTCATGCGCGATCTTACCGGTTTTACGGTGACGCGTGGCGCGCTCGCTGCGTTTCGTCGCCCACCGCTGGCCGATGCAGGCACCTTTCTCGCCGCGTTGAATGCGCGTGCCGAGGGAAGCCCCGTGCGCGTCTGCGTGCTCGAGGGAATCGTGGACCACACGAACGTCGGCGCCATCTTTAGGAGTGCGGCTGCCCTTAACGTCGACGGTATCCTGGTGAGTCCCACGTGCTGCGACCCTCTGTATCGTCGCGCTGTCCGCGTGTCGATGGGGACCGTTTTTCAGGTTCCCTGGACCCGCATTGGAACCGAGGCGCGTGTCTGGCCGCATGATGGTCTGAGCGTGCTGCACCAGGCTGGATTCGAGTGCGCTGCCATGGCCTTGACGGACGAATCCGTCTCTCTCGACGCCCCCGAGCTTCAAGAGCTTGAGCGTCTTGCCATCTTTATGGGCACCGAAGGGGAGGGTTTGCAGGCGCGCACGATTAGCGGATGCGACAAGACCATTCGCATCCCCATGGCGCACGGAGTGGATTCCTTGAATGTGGCGGCGGCGAGCGCGGTTGCATTTTGGCAGCTCTGCCCTCATGTTCCTAATGATTATCATTACCGTCCCGGGATGTTCGCTTAACCTTTTTGACAAAACTGCGCGGACGTTGCATATATTGCAAAACGTCGCTTGAAGCTATGTGCGCGACGGCGTACCCTATGGTGCTGTTGCGCTTAAAGGAAGAGAGGGGAGCGGAATGACTAGGTCCAAGGAAACTGCGGTTGACGTTACCGAGGGCGTAATCTGGAAGCAGCTGCTTACGCTGTGCATCCCCATTTTCTTCAGTTCCTTTTTTCAGCAGGCGTACACGCTTATCAACACGTTCGTTGTCGGGCAATTTGGCGGCAAAGACGCTCTTGGCGGCATTCAGGCAACTACGTGCTTGACCGAGCTTGTTGTCGGTTTTTGCGTGGGCCTGGGCGCTGGCTGTGCCGTTTGCGCCGGACAGTTTTTTGGGCAAAAAGATGATGAGAGACTCTCTCGCGCCGTGCACACGGCCATGACGCTTTCGCTGCTCATCGGCCTTTGCGTTACCGTTTTTGGCGTGATCTTTATCCCCGATATCCTGCGCCTCATGGGCACGCCCGAAGAGCTTCTTCCCGATGCGATTCTCTATTCGCGTTGCTATCTGGGCGCCATGACCTTTACACTCATGATGAACATGGGTGTGGCCCTCTTGCGTGCGGTGGGCGATACGCGTGGGCCCGCTTTGATCACGGCTGTGAGCTGCGTTGTTAACATCGCGCTCGATCTTGTGTTCGTGGTCTGGCTTCGCCTTGAAGCACTGGGCTGCGGCATCGCTACGGCTCTCGCCATCGCAAACAGCTGCATGCTGATTCTTCACCGTATGCATAAGGCTGAGGGCGCATGGCGCCTTGAGTTCCGTCGCATGCGCATCGATCCTGCGATCTTGAAGAACATGGTGTCGTGCGGTTTGCCCCTCGGCATCCAGTCTGCTGCTTATTCGATTTCCAACATCATCGTGCAATCCACCATCAATAGCTTTGGTGCCGATGCAGTTACGGGCTGTGGTTTGGCAAGCCGACTCGACGTTTTTGTCTGGCTGGTTGTTGAAGCTCTTGGCGTGGCGCTTACGACGTTTACGGCACAGAACTTCGGTGCGCGCAATTACCAGCGCATGCGCAAGGGCTACCATACCTCGCTTGTCATGTCGCTTGTGCTTGTGGGTTCTTTGTCCTCGTTGTTGATTCTCTTTGTCGATCCGCTATCGCGCTTCTTTATCGATGATGCTGGCGTGACGTATTATACGCGCTTGATGATTCACTATGTTGCGCCGTTCTATATCTTCTACTCGGTGGTCGATAACGCCTCCGGAGCCATTCGCGGTTCGGGCGTGAGCTTGCAGCCCATGATTATGACGTTGCTGGGCACCTGCGTTCTTCGTATCGCTTGGCTCTTTACCATCGTGCCGCTGCATCATGAGATGGGCACGATGCTCATGGTTTACCCTGTTACCTGGGTTGTGACGGCGATTCTTTTTGCCATCTACCATCACTCCGGCAACTGGCTGGGCCGCGCCCGTGAGCGTCAGGAGCGCTTTGAGATAGCGCTCTAGTACTCGATGCCGCGTCGGGCGAGGAGGCCTTCATCGAAATAGTGCTTTACTGGCACCATTTCGGTGACCAGGTCTGCCGCATCGGCGAGGTCGAGCAGCCCACGTCCTGTGAGCACCAGTTCGGTTGTGGCGGGCTTTGACTCGATGAGATGCTCGATGTCTGCTCGCGCTACGTAGCCTCGATGCATCGCGTAGCCCACCTCATCGAGCACAAGTACGTCTACGGGCCTGTTTCGTGTGGCGATGGGGATGCTTGCGTGCGGGGCATCTCCTGCAGGCGCCAACGCCCAGTGTGCCAGATCCAGGATCTGCCGTGCGCAGAGCTCCGGCGTTTCCCGTGTGGCTTGTGCAATTTCGAGGCCTATCTGTGGCGCTATCTCGTGTTCGGCGCAGACGAGCTTTTTTGCAAACTGGAGAAAGAGGACGTCGAGCCCCAGCCCGCGGGCACGCAGGGAAAGCCCGAGCGCTGCAGTGGTTTTGCCTTTGCCGTCTCCGGTATAGATCTGAACTTTTCCGCATTCGAGCTGAGCCATCATATCCTCGAGTCTTTCGTGTGCGTGACGCATATCGTTATGAGCTTATCGCTTGGGGGAGCTTCGCTTCACAAACTATTTGATTATCTTATTGCCGATAGGGTATCAAACAGTAATCAACAATTCTCGAGATGGAGTTTTGCCAATGGAGATGGATGATCGCAAGCGTAGACGGAATATGATCCTCTACGTTCTCATCGCGTTCGTTGTCTATCTCGTGCTCAGCACGGTTCTGTTCCCCAATTTGGGGCGCACCCAGCAGATCACCGAGACAGATTACTCGACGTTTGTTACCGCCTTGAAAAAGAAGAAGGTCGATAAGGTCGAGTACAACACGGATGACTACACGATTTACTACACCAAGAAGGGTGAGAGCGAGGATATCGCCTATAAGACGGTTGGTGTTCCCAACGATTCGGGCTTCACCGATCGCGTGCTCGATGCCGGTGCCTCTCTGACTTCGGTGGTTCCCGATAAGAACTCCGGGTTGATGATGTACTACCTGCTCACTATGGTGTTGCCCATCGCCATCTTCTTCCTGGTTGGCTGGTGGCTCAACCGTAAGATGAAGAAGGCTATGGGTGACGATGGCCCCTCGATGAACTTTGGCGGCGGTGGCTTTGGCGGTGGCGGTCTTGGTAAGTCCGGCGCGCGCGTGATCGCTTCCAAAGACGTGGGCGTGACGTTCAAGGATGTCGCTGGTCAGGAAGAGGCCAAGGAGTCTCTCAAGGAAGTTGTCGACTTCCTTGAGAATCCGAAGCGCTATGAAGAGATCGGCGCTAAGCTTCCTCGCGGCGCTCTACTCGTGGGACCTCCGGGTACCGGTAAGACCCTGCTTGCCAAGGCGGTTGCCGGTGAAGCCGGCGTGCCGTTCTTCTCCATCTCTGGCTCCGAATTCGTCGAGATGTTTGTTGGCCGTGGTGCCGCCAAGGTACGCGACCTTTTCAAGCAGGCTAAGGAAAAAGCTCCCTGCATCGTCTTTATTGACGAGATCGATACTGTCGGCAAGAAGCGCGACGGCGGTGGGTTGTCGGGCAATGATGAACGTGAACAGACCTTGAACCAGCTGTTAACCGAGATGGATGGCTTTGACAACCATAAGGGCATCGTTGTCCTTGCGGCTACCAACCGTCCCGACAGCTTGGACCCGGCCCTGCTTCGTCCCGGTCGCTTCGATCGCCGTATCCCTGTTGAACTTCCCGACCTTTCCGGCCGCAAGTCGATTCTTGAGCTTCATGCTAAGGACGTTAAGGTGCAGCCGCCAATCGACCTCACGGCCATCGCGCGTGCCACGCCGGGCGCGTCCGGCGCCGACCTTGCGAACATTATCAATGAGGGCGCCCTTCGTGCCGTTCGCATGGGACGCAAGCGCGCTACTCAGGAGGATTTCGAAGAGTCGGTCGAGGTGGTCATTGCCGGCCAGCAGCGCAAGTCCACGGTTCTTTCCGATCACGAGAAGCAGGTCGTCTCGTATCACGAGATTGGCCATGCCATCGTGGCGGCGCGTCAGAAGGGTTCTGCTCCCGTCACCAAGATTACGATTGTGCCGCGCACTTCCGGTGCCCTCGGATACACGATGCAGGTCGAGGAAGACGAGAAGTTCCTGACAACCAAGCAGGAGATTCTTGACAAGCTCGCTGTCTACTGCGGTGGCCGTGCTGCCGAGGAGCTTATCTTCGGTGAGATGACGACGGGCGCTGCCAATGATATCGAGCAGGCAACGAAGCTTGCGCGTAACATGGTGACGCGTTTTGGTATGTCTGATGAGTTTGGCATGATGGCTCTGGGTACGGTTCAAAACCAGTATCTCAACCAGGACACCTCGCTCACCTGCGCTCCGGGAACGGCTGAACAGGTGGATGCTTTGGTGGCAAAGCTCATCGAGGAAGCTCACGCCCGTGCCATGCAGATCTTGAAGGAGAACAAGTTCAAGCTGCACGAGCTCGCTCGCTATCTTTACAAGAAGGAGACCATCACCGGCGAGGAGTTTATGACCCTCCTTTCGCGCGAGAATCCGCTGATGCCCAAAGCGCAGTAATTGATTCCTCGGATTGCTGTTACGCCTTTGATGTACGCCCCGTGTGCCTCATCTGTTTGAGGTGCGCGGGGCGTTTCGATTCATATCAAGCTGTGGCGTTTGTTAATGATTTGTTTCTTGATGTGTGATTCGCGGTGCGTTATCAGAATTATGGCATTGCGCGTAAAACTGGCGGCCTCTGACAAGACCGTCGAATATCGTTTCGAGAAGGGTATTCCATGCGAACTGTCGAGTTGAGTAACTACACCATCGGCGAGGATTGCTTCGATGCGATTCCTGAGGTCCTGGCGCTTCATAAGGCTAAAAAGATCATGTTGATCGGTGGCGAACGCGCTCTTGCGGCAGCTGCTTCCGGCATCGAGGCGGCAGTTGCCGACACCGATATCGAAGTGCTCGGTCGTCATGTGTACGGCAAGAACAGCACGCGGGAGAATATCGCCAAGATCGTTAGTAGCCCTTTGGCCCAGGCTGCAGACGTGCTTTTCGCAATTGGCGGCGGTAAGGCCATCGATACAGTGAAGACGGCGAATATCGAGCTCAATAAAAAGGTGTTTTCGGTCCCCACCATCTGCTCCAACTGCTCGGCGGGCACCGCCATCGCCGTTGTGTACAACGCTGATGGCTCGCTTGAGGGGTATAGCTATCCGCATTGTCCCGACCATATCTTTATTAACCCCGCTATTATCGCAGCGGCGCCTGCGGAGTACTTCTGGGCTGGTATCGGTGACGCGCTTTCAAAGCAACCCGAAGTCGAGTATGCTACGAGCGCCGGAAGCTTGGAACATACGGCTGCATTGGGCTTGGCTCTGGCTCGCACTTGCTCTGAACCTCTTTTTACCTATGGAGAGCAGGGCTTGGCCGATGTGCGCGCGGGCGTGAGCTCGGAGGCCGTGCGACAGATCGCGCTTGATATCGTGGTCAACACGGGTTACGTCTCAAACCTCACCAACCAGAATGATTTCTATTACAACTCGAGCGTTGCTCATGCGTTCTATAACGCAAGTTGCTCTATCGACCGCCCGGGTAGCTATCTTCACGGTGAAGTCGTAAGTTTCGGCTTCCTCGTTTTGCTCGCCTACATCGGTGATGAAGAGAATCTTGCACGCTATGCCGCCTTTAACAAGAAACTCGGTCTTCCGGTGACGCTCGAGGCCGTTGGCTTGGACGAGAGCTGCATTCCCGCACTTTGTGAGGCGGCCCATGCTACTAACGAATGGAGGCAGGGCAACCCCGAGCCCTTCACCGACGCTCGATTTGCCCAGGCTATCAAAGATGCCGATGCTTTTGGCAAACGTCTCAGCTAGAGAATGTGCTGTGAACACAGTTGCTAGGATGCCTTAACAAATCTCACTATTCACCACTATTTCACCTCGATGTGGCATAGTGTCCTTGTTAAATGGGATTCCAAATGCATTGAGGGGAACGGCAATGGGCTTTTTCGATGATATCCAAGCCTCGATGAATCGCGGTATGGCGAGTGCTGGCCGTGCCGTGGATACGCAGAAGATTAAGGTGCAGATGAACGATGCTGCGAAGCGCCGGCAGGCACTTGCGGCACAGCTCGGTGCAAGCCTTTACGATGCCACCAAGGATAGCCCGGAGTTTCGTTCGGGCCGTGAGCCTCTCTATGATGGTATTGCGGCCGTCGATGCCGAGCGTGCGTCGCTTCAGGCGCAGCTCGATGAGCTCGAGCGCCAGGCCCAGCAGGCGGCTCAGGCTGCTGCCACGTTTGCTTGCCCGTTCTGCGGGGCGCGCATGGGCATGAACGATCTGTTCTGTGCGGGTTGCGGCAAGCCCATCGCCGAGATTAAGGATGCTTTTGCTGCCCAGCAGCAAGCAGAGGCCCCTGCTGCGTCTGCCACCGCTTCCGCGTGTCCCGCATGTGGCGCTCCTATTGCCGAAGGCGATGCTTTTTGCATGTCTTGCGGTCAGAAGCTCAGCTAAAACGCATCTGCGAAGCAGGGCGACGCTCAGGCGGGACATAATCCTACGACGATTTTGTCCCGCTTTCTTTGCTTTGTAAAACATCGGTGCTTGCGCTGTTCGTTCGTGCTAGCATACAAACCTGTCAAGCGTTGATGGGGATGAGTAGTCGGTCACACGCGCACATCAGAGAGCCGGACCATGGCTGAGAGTCCGGCGTGCGCGCCCGTATGAAAATCACCCCGGAGCTGCGGCCCCAACGGGAGCATATCCTCAGTAGACGTCGCCGGGATGGTCGCCGATATAGACCAGCCGAGTATCGGATGCAGGGCATGTCTGGTATGTCTGCGCATCTAAGCTGGGTGGTTAAACGAAGAGCATGAGCGGCTACACCGCATGAGAGCGCTTCGTCCCAGCTGGTAGGGACGGGCGCATTTTTTGTGCCCAAAGGACGCGAGAGCGTCCGTGTGTATACGAAAGGGGTATTCGTGGCCAACGAGTACAAGCAGACCATGAACCTGCCTAAGACTGGTTTTCCCATGCGCGCCGGTCTTTCCAAGTCCGAGCCCAAGCGTCTCAAGGACTGGCAGGACAACAAGGTCTATGAGCAGGTTTTGAAAAAGAACGAGGGACACAAGAAGTTCGTCCTGCACGATGGTCCCCCGTATGCTAACGGCCCGATTCACATCGGCCATGCCATGAACAAGATCTCCAAGGACATCATCAACCGCTATCAGGCAATGCAGGGCTATGAGACCCCGTATGTCCCCGGTTGGGATTGCCATGGCCAGCCTATCGAGCACAAGGTCGAGGAGAAGCTCGGCACCGCTAAGTTCAATGAGACTCCGGTGGCGAAGATCCGCGAGCTCTGCAACGAGTTCGCTGTCGAGAACATCGAACTCCAGAAGGCCGGCTTCCGTCGCCTGGGCGTGCTTGGCGACTGGGATAATCCGTACCTGACGCTTTATCACCAGCATGATGCCGCCGACATCGAGGTCTTCAAGGCCATGTTCGACCGCGGCATGATCTATCGCGGTCATAAGCCCGTCCACTGGTGCAAGCACTGCCATACCGCGCTTGCCGAAGCCGAGATCGAGTACTCCGACGAGACCTCTCCTTCCATCTTCGTCCGCTTTGAGCTTACGAGCAAACCTGCGGGCCTGGAGGCTTTCGATGGCCCGGTCGACTTCATCATCTGGACCACGACCCCGTGGACCATTCCGTCCGACCAGGCCGTGTCCCTCAAGCCCGGCGAGAAGTACGTCGCGGTCGAGCACGACGGTCGCGCCGAGATCATGCTCGAGAAGCTCGCTCCTTCTTGCTGCGAGCAGTTTGGCTGGGAGTACACCCCGGTTCAGGTCGATGGCGCCGATTACGTTGTCGATGCCGAAGTCTTCTATCACCTGCACTACAAGCAGCCTGTCTTTGACGGTATCGAGGGTGTGGCGCTTCTTGCCGACTACGTTGGCACCGAAGACGGTACCGGTATCGTCCACAACTCGCCTGGCCATGGTGCCGACGACTACTATGTCTGCGTCAAGGAGGGCATGGATATCTGCATGCCGGTCGACGACGACGGCAAGTTCTATGTCGGTGATGAGTTTGGCTGCGGCGGCCCCTTCAGCGGTATGGATACCGATGAGGCCAATCCGCACATCATCGAGTTCCTTCGCGAGCGCGGCACGCTTGTGATGGAGAAGAAGATCACGCACAGCTATCCTCACTGCTGGCGCTGCAAGCATCCGGTTCTTTTCCGCGCCACCGACCAGTGGTTCGTCTCTATGGACAAGACCGGCCTGCGCGAGACTGCTGCCGATCAGATCAAGAACCATGTGAAGTGGTACCCGGCACACGCCGCCAATCGTATCGGCGCCATGGTCGAGCAGCGTCCTGACTGGTGCATTTCGCGCCAGCGCAACTGGGGCGTGCCTATTCCGAGCTATACCTGCGCCGATTGCGGCGAAAAGGTCATGAATGACGATACGCTCGACGCTGTGATCAAGCTCTTCCACGAGAAGGGCTCTGACGCCTGGTTTACCGATGAGCCGGCAAGCTACCTGGGTGACGCCTGCGTCTGCCCCAAGTGCGGCGGCCACCATCTCAAGACCGACCGCGACATCCTCGATGTGTGGTGGGATTCCGGCGTTTCCTGGAAGGCCGTCTGCGAGTATCGTGACGAGCTGCAGTACCCTGCCGATGTCTATCTTGAGGGTTCCGACCAGCATCGCGGATGGTTCCAAAGCTCGCTTCTCACTTCTGTGGGCACGAATGACATCGCTCCGTACAAGGCGGTTGTCTCGCAGGGCTTCACGCTGGACGGCAAGGGCCGTAAGATGTCCAAGTCGCTTGGCAACGTGATCGACCCTAACAAGGTCTGCGACGAGATGGGTGCCGACATCATCCGCCTGTGGGTGGCCTCGGTTGACACCAGCTCCGATGTCTCCATCGACCACGAGATCCTCGCCCGCACCTCCGATGCATATCGTCGTTTCCGAAATACCTATCGCTTCTTGCTCTCCGAGCTCGAGGGACAGTTTGATCCTGAGCATGACCGCGTCGCCTTTGACGAGCTTATGCCGCTTGACAAGCTCATGGTTGCCCGCCTGACTCAGGTTCAGGCCGAGGTCGATGACGCTTATGCCTCTTATGAGTTCCCGCGCGCTTACCGCGCTCTGTACGACTTCGTGGTCACCGAGCTCTCCAATGTCTATCTGGACGCTCTGAAAGATCGCCTGTACTGCGAGAAGCTTGGTTCTCTCGAGCGCCGCAGTGCTCAGACCGTGCTCGCAGAGCTGCTTTCCATGCTGCTGCGCGATATGCAGCCCATCCTTGCCTATACCACCGATGAGGTTATGGCATATGCTCCCGCAGGCATTGTGGACAACCAGAAGTACGCGGCTTTGCTCGATTGGTACAAGGGTCCCATCACCCTCGAAGAGGCCAATGAGTTCGAGGGCATCCTCGAGGCTTCGCTTGAGCTTCGTTCTGTCGTCACCAAGGCGCTCGAAGAGGCTCGTGCTGCCGGCACCTTCACCAAGAGCCAGCAGGTTAAGGTTAAGGCGACCGTTCCTGTCGAGATGTATGATCTGCTTTGCGGCGACAAAGCCGTTGACCTTGCCGAGTTCTACATTGTCTCTGCCGTTGAGCTGACATTCGGCGATGAACTGTGCGCTACGGTCGAACCTGCCGATGGCGAATGCTGCGACCGTTGCTGGAACTACCGCACCGATGTTACGACGTATGGTGCTCACGAGCATATCTGCGCCCGTTGCGCCGCCGCATTGGGGGAGTAGCGGTATCGTATCCGCATTCTTTTATGTGCATGTCGAGGGGTCATCGATTTCATCGGTGGCCCCCTTTTGTGTGATATGGTTTTGCAGAAAAACTGCTGGCAAGGAGTATGAATGAAACAGCAACAGCCCGAAATGAGCCCCAATCGTGTGTGGCGTTTTACCACTGCCGCTGGCGTTTCTGCTCTCTTTTTGGTGCTCGATCAGATTACCAAAGCGGTTGTGCGAAACGTTCTCGTCTTGGGTAAGCCTGGTCCCGAGCTTATACCGGGCGTGATTCGCCTTGACTATGTTCAAAACATCGGTGCAGCGTTTTCGCTCGGTGAAGGGTTGGGCGGGGCTTTTGTCCTGCTTGCCCTGGCGGTAATTGCCGCTACGGTATGGTATCTATGGAAGACTCCGCTGCTCTCGCGTCTTGAGGTTATTGGTCTTGCCATGGTGGTGGGTGGCGCTGTGGGCAATGCCATCGATCGTTTGACATGCGGTTATGTCGTCGATTTTTTTGCCACGGAGTTCATCGATTTCCCCGTCTTCAATGTTGCCGATATCGGCATCACCGTTGGAGTCGTCCTGGCCTTCATTGGGTTTACCTTCTTTTCTCCCGCCAATAAGGTCGATGCGACTGCAGAGCTCAACCGTCGCGATGCGCAGGCGCGAGCAAAGCGTGAGGCGAAACGTGCATCTCGTAAGAAGGGCGACTCCTGATGGCTGACATGCATTATTTGGTTGATTCTGCCGATGCCGGTTCGCGTATTGATGCCTATCTTGGCGCTCAGTCGGGCATGCCCTCGCGTTCCGCCTGCGCACGTTTGCTCGAGGCCGGCTCCGTCGATGTGAACGGTGAGACCTGTGCTTCTAAGAAATACGCCGTTTGCGCTGGCGATCGAATTTCCGTAGAACTGCCCGATATCGATGAATCTACCGAGATTATCCCCCAAGCGATTCCTCTGGATATTCGCTATGAGGATGATTACCTGATCGTTTTGTCCAAGCAACGTGGTCTCGTATGTCACCCAGCTCATGGACATGATTCGGGCACGCTCGCCAATGCACTCGTATATCACTGCGGAATCGATCATCTGGGCACAGTCCAAGGAGAAGATCGCCCTGGTATCGTGCATCGTTTGGACCGCGATACCTCGGGTCTCATGCTTGCGGCAAAGGACGACGACACGCAGCGCGAATTGCAAAATCTTATCCGCACGCGCACGCTTGACCGTCGCTATATCGCCTTGTGCCACGGATACATCTCGCTTGACTCCGGAACCATCAACACCGGTATCGCTCGCTCCACGCGCGACCGCGTGAAGATGGCGGTATCCGACGATCCGTTTGCGCGCCAGGCCATTACCACGTTTCAGGTGCTTGAGCGTTTTGAGGCACAACGCGGAGACGACGGCTACACGCTTGTCGAATGCCATCTGTATACCGGGCGCACGCATCAGATTCGCGTGCACATGCGCCATATCAATCATCCGCTTGTGGGCGACCCACTGTACGGTAAGCGCAATGCCGGTCGTGCCGATTTGGGACTTGATCGCCAGTTCCTTCATTCCTGGAGCGTTCGTTTTACGCATCCGGTGACGGGGGAGACCGTCGCTTGTACCGATGAGTTGCCCTGGGATCTTTCTGCCGCTCTCGATGAGCTCGAAGATCGCTCTATGGGTCGCACGGAGGCAGGGGAGCGCATCATCCCTCAACTCAACATGTACGTATGAGCGAGCACATAAGCTTCACCATCTGCGTTGCTGCCTGCGTTAGACTTTAATGCTGTTCGCTTATTTTGATATATCTCGAGGTTCTCGATGACATTTGATTTCTCCGGCATGACGCCGATCGTCGCCTTTAACTTTATTGTCGGTAGCTTGTTTGGCCTTTGTTTTCTCTATCAGGTCGTCTTTTTCCTTATCGGACTTTTTCACGGCGAGGTTAAGCTCCCGCCTGCCCGCAAGCAGCATCGCTATGCCTTCTTTATTGCGGCTCATAACGAGGAGCCCGTCATCGCGAACTTGGTAAAGTCAATCAAGGAGCAGGATTACCCTTCCGAGCTCATTGATATTTTCGTCGTGGCAGACGCCTGTACCGACAACACTGCTCAGGCCGCCCGCGATGCAGGAGCTATCGTGTACGAGCGCAATGACCTTGCACGCAAAGGCAAGAGCTGGGTTATGGACTACGGCTTTGATCGCATTCTTAGCGAATATCCAGATGCGTATGAAGCGTTCTTTATTTTCGATGCCGATAACCTGCTCTCCCGTGATTACGTGAAGATCATGAACGATGCGTTTGATCAGGGATACCTTGCACTGACGAGCTACCGCAATTCCAAGAATTTCGGAAGCTCCTGGATTTCTGCTGCTTATGCGACGTGGTTTTTGCGCGAGGCTCGCTTCCTCAACAATTCGCGCATGATCTGCAAGACCTCGTGTGCCGTTTCTGGTTCGGGCTACCTGGTCTCTTCTAAGATTATCGAAGGCATGCATGGTTGGGATTTCCATACGCTTACCGAGGACATCCAGTTTTCTACTTTCTGCGCTGTTCACGGTGTGCGCATCGGATATGCGCCCGCTGAGTTCTATGATGAGCAACCTGTTACGTTTTCGGCTTCATGGAAGCAGCGCATGCGCTGGACTAAAGGCTTCTACCAGGTCTTTTTTACTTACGGTGGCCATCTGCTCAAATCGCTGTTTCACTTTAGGCGTTTTGCCGCGTACGACCTTATGATGACGATTGCGCCGGGCATGCTGTTGACGCTCATCTCGATTCTTGCCAACGGTACGTTCATGCTCGTAGGTTCGCTTTCGCATGGCTTTTTGGCAACCGACCGTGAGCTGGGCATGTGTTTTGGCTCCATTCTTATGACGCTTGCCTACATGTACGGGACGTTTTTTGTCATGGGTTTGCTCACGACGATCGCGGAGTTTAGCCATATCCACTGCAAGCAGAAGTGGCGTATCGTTACGAATCTCTTCACGTTCCCGCTGTTCATGTTCTCCTACATCCCCCTTACGGTTGCCGCTTTGTTCCTTAAGGTCGACTGGGTCCCCACGCCTCATGAAGTTGCTGTCACACTCGACGAGGTTATGGAAGGCGCTCAGTAGTATTTTGAGGCCCACCTGTCTCTCATCGCGTCTTCGGGGTACATACCGTGCAGTTTTGCGCGTATGAAAGGGGGTGCATGCAGTCATGATGACTATTGGGACAGTGCGACTAGTCTTTTTCATCATCTATCTGTGCTTAGCGGCTGCAGCTGCAGTTTGCGACGCTCGGACGAATCGTTGTCCTAACGGTCTCGCGATCTCTTTGGCCCTATCGTCGTCGGCGCTTTTGGGGTTTTCTATCTCTGAACGCGCATTTGTTCATCGCCTTGTTTTGGCTGTGGTGCTCCTTTTGCTGTTGGCAGCTTTCGAGCTTTTGTGGCGTCGTGCAAGGGGCAGCGCTGGATTTGGCATGGGGGATATCAAGGTTTTCTTTTCCATGCTGTTGATTCATCCGCTGTGCGCATTTGCGGCACTCGGCATCGCATGTTTATTCCTTTGCCTGTTTTGTTGGGTTCGTTCGCGTACACACGCTCCGTTCCTTCCGTTTCTCGTCCCGTCTTTTGTCTTGGCCCTCATATTGTTTGAATCCTGTGCATTAATTCTTTGATATGCGATGATGGTGCAGGACGAAGGGATGGTTCATGAGTGATTCCGCACAGGGCTTGCACGCCCGTCTTCTCGACATGCCAGAGACGCTCAGCGACGATCTGCTTGAGCAAATGGACGAGAATCGCGTCAGCGGTTGGGTCAATCCGTACCGTTGCGATGACGGCGATGTCATTCGGCGTTTTCCTCGCTCTCGGGATGCTTCCACCATTTTTCGCCCTCCGTTCGTGCGTGATATCGAGAAGATTATCCATCTTCCTGCCTATAATCGCCTGAACGGCAAGACCCAGGTCTTTAGTCTTCGCAGCAACGATGACCTGTCTCGCCGCGGCCTTCACGTCCAGCTTGTTTCGCGCATCGCTCGTGATATCGGCGCTGCTTTGGGCCTTAACTGCGATCTTATCGAAGCCATAGCGCTGGGGCATGACCTTGGCCATACTCCGTTCGGTCATGCGGGGGAGCGTCGTTTGCACGAGCTGTTGCAAGCTCATACGGGGCGGTCGTTTTACCACAATGTCCACTCGGTGCGTGTTCTCGACACGCTCTTTGGTCGCAACGTGTCGCTCCAAACGCTCGATGGTGTCCTCACCCATAACGGTGAATACGAGCAGCGCGCGTTTCGCCTGTCGGGGCTTTCTTCTTTCGATGCCTTCGATTCGGTCATGGAATCGTGTTATACCGAGGACTTCGGCTATATCAAGACGCTCTGCCCGGCGACTCTCGAGGGGTGCGTCGTGCGCATTTCCGATATCATCGCTTACGTTGGGCGCGACCGGCAAGACGCCATCGAGGCGGGTCTGTTGGATGAAGATGCCTTCGATGATGGATTTGGAAGCCTATATAACTCTTGGATTTTGTCGCACGCTTCGGTCGATATCATCGAAAACAGCTACGGCAAGGATCATATCGAGATGAGCGAGGGGCTCTTCTGCGAGCTTTCCCGCGCCAAAACCGAGAACTATAGCAAGATCTATCTTTCGGCGGGGGTTGAGGAAGAGCGTTCCGAGATGCTCACGCGCGCATTCGAGCTCATGTACGAGCATTTCCTTGCCGACCTTAAGCGCGGAGATACGTCGAGCTATATCTATCGTCACCATATCGCCCGCATCGAGCGTGCCCTGTCTCATTACGGTCGCTCTTACGATTGGCAAAGCGACCTCAACCAGACGGTCGTGGACTATATCGCGAGCATGTCCGATAGTTACTTCACCGAACTTGCCTGCAAGCTCTTCCCTGAACTTGAATTTCCCCGTCGAACCTATATCAACGAGCAGTAATTATGGACACTCTGTTTTCTTCAGCCCAGCGGGAACGCTCGCTCAAGCACGCACCTCTTGCCGTTCGGATGCGCCCGGAGTCTTTGGACGAATATGTTGGTCAGGATAAGGCCGTCGGTCCCGGTTCCTGGTTGCGTCGCGCCATCGAACATGATGTTTTGTCCAGTGTGATTTTGTATGGTCCGGCCGGTACGGGCAAGACGACGCTTGCGCATATCATCGCTAAGCACACGAGGAGCGAATTCGTAGAGGTCTCTGCCGTCACCGGCTCGGTAAAGGATCTGCGTCGCGAAATCGAAGAGGCAAAGCATCGCCTGCTTACCTATGATCGGCGCACCATTTTGTTCATTGACGAGATTCATCGCTTTTCTCGCTCACAGCAAGACGCTCTGCTCCATGCCGTTGAGGACCGTACCGTGGTCATGATCGGCGCCACGACGGAAAACCCTTACTTTGAGGTCAATTCCGCCCTTCTCTCGCGCGGACGCGTTGTTGAGCTCGAGCATCTCGCCGATGAGGATATCGCTCGCATTGTTCGCCATGCCATCGTCTCGCCTAAGGGTCTTGATGGCGCTTTTTCCGTTTCGGACGACGCTATCGAAGCTATTTGCATGCTTGCCGCGGGGGATGCGCGCTCGGCCCTCACGACGCTCGAGCTTGCAAGTGAAGTTTCGCTTACGTCTGATCATGGACAAGATGGTGAGAAGGATTCCTCGAACCCTATTCCCATTACCGTTGATGATGTGAAGATCGCAAATCCGCGTCGGGGTTTTACCTACGATAAAGACGGCGATATGCACTATGACATCATCTCCGCCTTCATTAAGTCCATGCGCGGAAGCGATCCTGACGCGACGGTTTACTGGCTGGCGCGAATGATTGATGCGGGCGAGGACCCCAAATTTATCGCTCGACGTATTATGATCCAGGCCTCCGAGGACGTGGGCAATGCCGATCCGCAGGCGTTTTTGATCGCCGAGGCCGCTTTTAAGTCTGCTGAGGTCATTGGGTATCCGGAGTGCCGCATCAATCTTGCGCAGGCTGCGCTCTATGTGGCGCTTGCTCCCAAGTCGAACGCGTGTGAGGCGGCGATAGATGCTGCTTTGGCTGACGTGCACTCGAGCGGTCTTCGCGAGGTGCCCTCCCACTTGCGCGATCGCCATCGCCCCGGATCCGATTCCTATGGGCCCTATCTGTATCCTCATGACTACCCCGAGGGCTGGGTCAATCAACGCTATCTCCCCGAGGGGCTTGATCGAGGGGCGTTTTGGAAGCCTGACGGCAGGGGATGGGAGCAATGGCGTTTTGAGCAAAGCGAACGCGATCGTAGCGGCCGGGCGCCCGTCGTTTCGGATCCGGCGGAATAGAAGGCTTCTTTTCGCTTCGCGTATATCCTTGCTTGATTGTCTAGCGTCCCCGTATCAGGGGTATCCTTGTTTATCGATATCTCGTTTCCAACGATCGTTTAATGCAGGAGGCATTGATGGATCCCATACAGATTGCCCTTATCGTTTTGATCGTAGCCGGCGCCTGGGCTGTGGTTGAGCTCGCACTTGTTTTTCGTCGTACGCGTGGAACCGTCGATACGCTCGATAAAACGATGGGTAAGCTCAACGATACGATCGATGATGTGCGCCCCGTTATCAATAAACTCGACGAGACTGTCGAGAACCTCCAGCCCGCTATTCAGCAGGTCGAGCCGTTGCTCCAGCGCTCCACGATCGCCGTTGAGGCTCTTTCGGCCGATTTGATCGAGGTGAATGGCGTTTTGCGCGATGTTTCCCAAATCACCGGTGGCGTTTCGACTGCCTCGGGTGCCATGTCCAATATCGCTGGTGCTGCCACCGAGAAGGTACAGAAACTTTTTAATAAGAAGCATCACGATGAGCCCGCTTCGCCCGATCGCACCTTGACCGAGTCTGCGGGAGCTGGCAGCCTGCATGCTGATACTCCATCCGAGAAGATGGATGAGCATCAGGATGAGATGACTGATGTCGCAACGTCTGACAAGTCCTATTACACCTATGATGCCGATCGCGCGGCGTCGGGTTCGGAGGATGATCATGAATAACGTGAGCCTTCGTCTTGAGGCGACGCCCGCCCTTGCACGTCTCGTGCGCATGACTGCAGCAAATATTGCTGTCCTGTCCTCCATGTCGGTAGACCGTGTCGAGGACCTTCGCATGGCGGCAGAAGAAGCGTTTGTCCTTGCCTGTTCTTGCATGCCCGGCCAAATGGTAACGGTTGATTTTGATGCCGATGACCAGCATGTGGGCATGACGTTTGACATGGGCGACGCGTCGATTGCCGAGGGCGATGACTCGGCATGCACCTACGCCGACCTTATCCTGACCTCCGTTTGCGATTCGTATGAAAAGCTCAGCGACCCCACTCGTCTCGTGCTCGATATGAAGGCGGATGTTTAATGGCCGAAAAGTCCTCTTCGGGCAAGGTCGCATGGGATAAGGAGCGTACCCGCGAGCTCTTTCGCCGTCTTAAGGAAGATGGCGACATGGATGCCCGCGAGAAGCTCGTCATGTCCCACATGAATCTTGTTCGCTTCCTTGCTAATAAATTCAAAAATCGCGGCGAGCCTCTCGACGACCTGATTCAGGTCGGCTATTTGGGCTTGCTTAAAGCTATCGATCGATTCGATCCCGATCGCGGGCTCGAGTTCACAACGTATGCGACTCCTACAATTTTGGGTGAAATTAAGCGTCACTTTAGGGACAAGGGCTGGAGTGTGCGCGTCCCGCGCCGTCTTCAGGAGCTTTCTGCCAAGGTCAATCAGGCAACCGATGCGTTGACCATACAGCTTCAGCGTTCTCCGAAGGTTGAAGAGATTGCCGAATATCTTGACGCCACGGTGGATGAGGTCCTCGAGGCCATGGAGTCTTCTAGTGCTTATAGCTCTGTTCCGCTTGAGGCTCCGGCCGGTGGTGCCGATTCCGAGGACGCACCCTCTGTTCTCGATCGATATGCTACCGAAGATTCTGAGCTTGATTTCACGGACGACCGCTTGATTTTGGAAGAGGCTCTTCGCGACTTTACGCCGCGCGAGAAAGAGATCATCGAGATGCGCTTCCTCAAGGGGATGACGCAGATTGAGATTGCCAAGGAACTGGGGATTTCTCAGGTTCAGGTGTCCCGCCTGTTGCGTCGTACCCTTAAAAAGGTCCAGGATAAGATCGATCCCGAGGGAGTGATGGGGAAGTAATGGCACGGGATACCTCTGCGCGACGTCGTGAGGCTGCCGAGCTGCGGCTTCCCACCGCCCGTCTGACGCTCATTCGCATTTGGTCCGTTGTGGGCGCGATTGTCATTGCTGCAACGGTTCTCAATGTCTTGGGCGTTCTCTCTCCCGTTATCGAGTTTTTGGCTGTCGGCTCGCTTATTGCTTTTGTCGAGTCGCCTATCGTTAACGGCCTTGAGCATCGGGGCATTCCACGCGGCTTGGGCGCCCTCATTGGCTTGATCGTGGTCATCGCCGTTATCGCCTGCGTCGTCATGGTTGTTGTTCCCATGTTCTTCGAGCAGTGTTTGGAGATCTTGTCCAACCTGCCCGCACAGCTGCGCGAGCTCGGCACGCTCATTACTTCTGCCTTGCAGCGTTTCCGTTCCTTTTCGCAAGGGTCTTGGGCGCTTGATATCGATTCCGTTTTCGCTTCGCTTGCAAACATCGTCCAGGTGTATGGCAAGCAGATTGCAGGTGACCTTGGCAAGGGGATGTTCCCCTTCATTACCGCTATCGCCTCGCAGTTTTTCGTCGTCTTCTTAGGCCTGGTGCTTGCTTATTGGCTTGCTTGCGACTATCCGCGCATCCATCGCGAGATCAGCACGATTGTGGGCGAGGAAAAAGAGACGAGCTACCGTTTTATGGTCGCCATCCTCTCCCGCTCGATCGGCGGCTATATGCGCGGCATGGTTATCACGTCGATCGTTGGCGGCTTTCTGGCCTTCTTGGGTTTTTTGCTTATCGGTCACCCGTACGCCTCGCTTATGGGCGTTTTGACTGGCATCATGCATCTTGTCCCTGTTGTCGGTCCTTGGGTTTCGGCTGCCGCGGCGACGATTCTGGCGTTTTTTATCAACCCCTTCCTGGCGCTTTGGACGTTGCTGGTGACAGTCGTTGCGCAAAATATCACCGATAACGTTGTTTCGCCAAAAGTGATGCAGTCCGCCGTGCAGGTGCATCCGGCCATGAGTCTTGCGGCACTTGTTGTGGGCAGTGCCCTTATGGGGGCGCTTGGCATGGTTGTTGCTATTCCTCTTTGCGCGGCGCTAAAAGGTCTGTTCATCTTTTATTTTGAGAACGATACGAATCGACAAATCGTCTCTTACGACGGAGCTCTTTTCAAAGGCACGCCTTTTGTTGACAATGAAGGCTTGCCGGTCGCTGCGTTCGACGCGTTGGGCGACGATAAATTCGCTTCGGATTCTGAGATTATCAGGGACGACCACATGCCCGATGCGCAAGCAAAGCCGCGCCCCGACTTGGATAATCCATGGTCGGCCCTGTCCATATTGCAGACGAGCGTACGCCCTTCTCAAACAGGTATTTTCCGTATGCCTCGCGCCGAAGAAAACCACGTCGAGGGCAATGTGGGCGAAGGGGATACTGAGCAGCCTTCGAAGGATGATAGCGACGGAGAATAGGGGGCATTTCCCTTCCGTGCGTTTACTCTTTGTACGCTTCTCTGTGTCGATTTGACCCTTGCTGCGCGCCGTCGCTTTTCGACGGCATACACACTACCTGTTAGCTGCTACAATCACTCTGTTTGAACAGAGGCGTCCGTTGGTGACGCCCTACATTGACCGAGGAGTTTTCTTACCATGGCTGTAGACTTCCCTACGATGACCACCGCTGAGATCCGCTCAGCTTTCCTCAAGTTCTTTGAGGAGCGCGGGCTTAAGCTCTATCCTTCCTCGAGCTTGGTGCCCGATGACCCTTCTCTGCTGCTTGCCAATGCGGGCATGAATCAGTTCAAGGAGTATTACCAGGGCAAGAAGACCATGAAGGAAATTGGTGCCTGCTCGTGTCAGAAGTGCGTGCGCACCAATGATATCGACGTCATTGGCGAGGACGGTCGTCACCTCTCCTTCTTCGAGATGCTCGGTGATTTTTCTTTTGGTGGCGTCTCCAAGGAGCAGGCTTGCTCCTGGGCCTTCGAGCTCATCACCGACGTCTTCAAGCTTCCGCTTGACCGTCTGTATTTCACTGTCTTCACCGATGATGACGAGACCCATGACATTTGGCGTTCGCTTGGCGTTCCCGAGGACCATATCTCCCGTCTGGGCGAGGATGATAACTTCTGGGCGGCAGGCCCCACCGGTCCGTGTGGCCCTTGTTCCGAGATTTATTTTGATCAGGGTGAGGAAGTTGGTTGCGGTAATCCGGATTGCGCCCCGGGCTGCGACTGCGATCGCTTCTTGGAGTTCTGGAATCTTGTGTTCACGCAGTTTGATCGCCAGGAAGACGGCTCTATGCCCGAGCTTCCGCATCGCAACCTTGATACCGGTATGGGTCTTGAGCGTATGGCCGCGATTATGCAGCACAAGAGTGCCAACTATGATGGCGACCTCATGCAGGGCCTGATTGCGCTTGGCGAGAAGGTTTCTGGCAAGACGTATGACCCCGAGAGCTACGAAGGTGCTTCGCGCTCCCTGCGTATTATCGCCGACCACGCCCGCGCGGTTGATTTCATGATTTCCGATGGCGTCCTTCCTGGTAACGAAGGCAGGGAGTATGTCCTTCGTCGCCTTTTGCGCCGTGCTGTTTTCCATGGTCGTCTGCTTGGCATCGAGGGCGCTTTCCTCAACAAGTTCATCGACGCCGTGAACGAGCTTATGGGCGAGGCCTATCCCGAGCTCTTGAAGAACGTCTCTCTTGTGCGCGGTATCGTGGCCGCCGAGGAGGAGCGTTTCTCCACCACGCTTGATAACGGTCGTGTTTACCTGGACGAGGCGCTTTCTCAGCTTGAGGACGGCGCCGTTCTCGATGGTGAGATTGCCTTCAAGCTGCACGATACCTTCGGTTTCCCCATTGACCTGACAGTTGAGATTTCTCGTTCTGCCGGTCACGAGGTCGACATGGACGGCTTCGATGCCGCCATGGCTGCCCAGAAGGATCGCGCTCGCGCAGCCGTCAAGGGCGACGCTTGGGGCTCGTTCAACGATGTTTGGGTTGAGCTTTCCGATAACTGTGCTGCTACCGAGTTCTGCGGCTACGATGATTGCACCCTCGATGACGCTCGCGTTGTTGCTCTTGTAGTCGAGGGCGCTTCCGTCGATGCGGCAGCTGCTGGCCAGGATGTCGAGGTCGTTCTCGATCGCACGCCGTTCTACGCCGAGATGGGCGGTCAGATGGGTGATGCCGGTTCGATGAGCGGCGCTGCCGATCTTGAGGTTTCGGACACCAATAACCATAACGGCCTGTATGCGCATGTTTCCCATGTCGTGTCTGGCGAGATTCATGTGGGCGATACCGTTTGTGCTGCCGTATGCGACCATCGCCGCGAGCTTCTTCGCCGCAATCACACTGCAACCCATCTGCTTGATGCCGCTCTCAAGACGGTTTTGGGCGAGC
Source organism: uncultured Collinsella sp. (assembly GCA_934621295.1). Lineage (GTDB taxonomy): Bacteria > Actinomycetota > Coriobacteriia > Coriobacteriales > Coriobacteriaceae > Collinsella. The sequence continues at coordinate 312,908 of CAKTVB010000002.1, read as the reverse complement.
ATGTTTCCCAGGCCGGCTCTCTTGTTGCACCCGAGCATCTGCGTTTCGACTTCACTCACTTCGAGGCGCTCAGCGACGAACAGCTTAAGCATGTCGAGGATCTTGTTAACGAGCAGATCTTTGCTGCCAAGCCGGTTGTCACGGTCGAGATGGGCATTGAAGAGGCGAAGGCTTCCGGTGCTGTCGCTTTGTTCGGTGAGAAGTACGGCGACGTCGTGCGCGTCGTTTCTGTTGGCACCGAAGAGAAGCCTTTCTCGCGCGAGCTTTGCGGCGGTACACACGCTCGCAATACGGCCGAGCTCGGTTTCTTCAAGATTGTCAACGAGTCTTCTACTGGCTCGAACGTGCGTCGTATCGAGGCTGTGACTTCTGAGGGCGCCGTTGCATACCTCTCCGGTCGTGCAGCCCTTGTCGACTCCTGTGCCGCAACGCTCAAGTGCCGTGCCGAGGAGGTTCCCGCTCGTGTTGAGATGCTGAGCCAGGAGCTTCGCGAGGCAAACTCCAAGCTTAAGAAGGCTTTGACCGGCGGTTCTTCCGATGCAATCGGTTCTGCAATCGACTCCGCTGCCGATATGGGTTCCTATAAGCTCGTTGTTGCCGAGGTTCCCGGTCTTGAGGCCGCAGACCTTCGTAACGTTTGGGATACCATTCACACCAAGTTTGGCACCCAGGCCGCTTGCGTTATCGCTACGGTTACCGAAAAGGGTACGCCTGCTTTGCTCGCTGCCGCTGCCGAGGATGCCATTGCTGCGGGCTTCCACGCTGGCAACCTGATTAAGACGATTGCCCCTGCAGTGGATGGCCGTGGCGGCGGTCGACCCAATATGGCTCAGGCCGGTGGCAAGAACGCAGAGGGCGTCTCTGCCGCTCTCGATCTTGCTCGTACCGAGCTTGGCGCCTAAGAGGCATCAACGTGGTTGCACTTGCTCTTGATATCGGCGAGACGCGTATCGGCATTGCGGTGTCGGACCGTAGCGGCCGCGTCGCCTCGCCGATCAAGGTGCTTCCTGCTGCCGAGGTCATCGGGCTTGCAAAGTCCTTCCGTTATATCGTGGAAGACTATGAGCCCGATGTCTTGGTGTCTGGGCGTCCTATGACCATGGCGGGGGAGCGCGGGCCGCAGGCCGAGCGGGTTGAGGCGCAGGCGCAAAAAATCGCCGATGCTCTCGATCTCCCCTTATACTTTGAAGATGAACGTTTGAGCTCTGCTGAAGCGAAACGCATCTTGCGAGAGCAGGGACTTTCGGAGAAACAGATGCGCGGTAAGGTGGACATGATTGCTGCTTCGCTCTTTTTGCAATCATGGCTCGACTCTCGACAAGAAAGGGATGAACGTGGCTAACACCCCTAAAGGATCTTCGCCTCGCGAGGGCCGCCGTGCGGCAGCGCCTGCTCGTCGTGTTGCCACGCCTTCGCATCGACCCGCGCCCCAGACGCGCTCCGCTTCGCGTGCATCCCGAGGGGCACATTCTCCGCGACCCTATGCGCCCTCGTCTTACTCGAGCGCCACGCGTTCTCGAGGAGCAGCGCGCCGTCGCCCTCAGCAGCAACGTCGTTCAAAGGCTCCGGCGATTGTGGCGATTGTTGCCGTCCTTGTTGTTGCCGCCATCGCATATTTCTTTGTGGTTCCAGCTGTCAAATCGATATTTGCGCCTCAACAGGAACAAACGGTCCCGGCTGGACAGGATGTAACCATTACGATTCCTGAGGGTGCTTCGGGCGACGACATCGCCTCGATTCTTTCGAAGAATCACATTGTCGAGAATCCGAAGGACTACTATGCCGCCGTTGCTAAAGAGGGAGCCGAGATGTCCCTCAAGCCGGGCGATTACGCGCTCAAGACTGGCATGAATGCCGTTGACGTCGTAAAGCAGCTCGTTGCGGGTCCCAATGCTGGCGCTGTCCTTACTATTCAGGAGGGTCTCACGCTGGAACAGACTGCTGAGCGCGTAGAAGCGGTCTATGGGATTTCGAAAGACGAGTTCCTGGCACAGGCTAAGGCTTCGAAGTATGTTGATGACTATCCGTTCCTAGAGAGCGCTTATAACGATTCTCTTGAGGGCTATCTCTACCCGAAGACCTATACGTTTATGGGCACCCCTACGGCTGACGACATCATTCGCAAGCTTCTGGATCAATTTGTGTCCGAGACCGCATCTCTCGACTTGGACAAGGGGGCAAACGGTCTTTCCGCTCAGCAGATCGTGACCATGGCGTCTCTTATCGAGCGCGAGACCGCGGTCGATTCTGAGCGTCCGACCGTTGCGAGCGTTATCTACAATCGCCTGGAGGTCGATATGCCGCTGCAGATCGATGCCGCTATTGTCTATGCGCGCGGCGGTGGGAGCCAGGCTGTGACCTACAGCGACCTTGAGATTGATTCGCCGTACAACGTCTACAAGAACTACGGTCTTACTCCGGGACCAATTTGCAGCCCAAGTATCTCTTCGATCAAGGCTGCCCTCAATCCCGATAAAACCGATTATCTGTATTACGTTGCCTCGGCTGCCGGAGACGGCACCCATAAATTCTCTTCTGATTACGAACAGTTCGAAAAAGACAGTCAAGAGTACTCGGAGTCCCTATCATCATGAGTTGGTTTTCTCCCACCCGATACGTTTCCTGCGTCGAGCGCATTGACCTCGATGAACTTTGGGCCCAAGGGAAGCGCGCCATTATGCTCGATCGCGATAACACGCTGGTGCCGCGCGACATGAAAAGCGCTCCCGAATCGGTTGCCGCTTGGCTTGACCATGCGCGCGATCTTGGGTTTTCCCTTTATATGGTGTCCAACAATTGGCATAAAAACCAAGTTACTCGTTCCAGCCGTGAGCTGGGCATGACGGCCATCTGTTTTGCCTGCAAACCGCTTCCTTTCGCTATTCACCGTGCTCTTGATCGCATGGGGGTGCCGCATGAGCAGGCGGTTATGATTGGCGATCAGCTGTATACGGATGTCTGGGCCGGTAATTTTGCTGGGGTCGATAGCATCCTCGTGAAGCCTCAGACCCATGTTGACCTTTGGTACACTCAGATTTTTCGCATCTTTGAGCGCCGCGCTCTTGCGCATGTTCCCTGCGAGGAGTAGTCGGCATGCCATCGCTTGAAAAACGAGGCTGCGACCATATTTTCTTCGTCGGGTTCCTTGGAGCGGGAAAATCCACTTTGGCCCGAAACCTCGGGCATATGTTTAATCGGCGCTATGTTGATACCGATCGTTTGGTGGAACGCCGGGCAGGAAAAACCGTTACGCAGATTTTTGAGTCTGATGGGGAAGCGTCGTTTCGCATTCTCGAGACCAAGGTTTTGGAGTCGCTTTCTTCGTGCCGCAGCTTGCTCGTCTCCTGCGGGGGCGGCATCGTGGAAACGCCGCGTAATATCGAGCTCATTCACGAGCTGGGTTATTGCGTGTACCTTGACGGTGATATCGATGACTCCCTAAGACAGATACGCAGAAGCGATACGCGCCCCGATTTTCGCTCAGAATCCCATGCCGCGGATCTTTTGCGACATCGCCGGCCTCTCTATCAGCAAGCAGCCGACCTGACGCTTGATATTCGTGGAAAGACCTTTTCGGAAGTCGGCTTTGAATGTGCCGAACTCTTGCTAGAAAGTGGGTTGTTGTAATGATTCGTCGTCAGCTTGTGAACCTTGGTGGCTTTGGTTGCGACTATCGAATCGGATGCGGTGCTCTTGAGGAGTTTTCGCGTTTCGCCGCAAACGTCGTGACCACTCCCAAGCGCGCTGTTCTTGTCATCGAGCCTGGAGTTGCCGATTCGACTCTCACACTTGTTGACCGCGGTCTTGTCGATGCCGGTTTTCGAGTCAGCATAATGCAACTTGCAGCCGATGATGCGGTTTGCACGGTTGATTGTGCTCAACGGATTCAGGATTTCTGCGCTCAGTCCCAGCTTACCCGCGAGGACGTTATCGTTTCGGTGGGGGGCATGGATGTGGTGTCGGTTGTCGACTATGTTGCCATGAGCTGGTGCGGTGGCTGCGCTTGCGCTCATGTGCCCACCACGTTTGATGCTATGTGTCTCGCCGCTACGCGCATGTGTCCCCTTGGCCTTTCTTCGGCTCAGGGTCTCGTTTCATTTCATCCCCAGGTTTCGCTCGTCGTTTGCGATCTTGATCTGGTGATGGGGCAGAGCGCCGACGATAAAATGCTCGGATCGGTGTATCTCGTTGCTGCCGCAATGACCGAGTCCACTCGTTCCTGGGATAACTTTGCCAAGAAGATTCCCGGTTATCTTGCGGGCGAAGAGGTTTCCTATATCGACATGCTCGGCATGGCGCAAACCGCCTGGAGCGGCGTTCTCAAGGCCTCCAACCCCTCTGCTCGTAAGGCCTTTAATTACGGTCAGCCTACGGCGCGTGCGCTTGCAGCATGTCTCAAGGACGCATTTACTCCTGCTCAGTATCTTGCAGAAGGTCTGCGCTTCGAGGCCCGTCTTGCTCATGAGGTTTTTGGCCTTGACCTTGATACCGTTTTTGATCAGGACGATCGTCTGGATGATTTGGGAATTGAAGAAATCGCGTTCGATTTGGACGTCGATGTCTTTATTGCTGCTTTGAAACACGAGGCGTATCGATTGGCAAACCGTTTCATGCTTTCCATCCCCAAGGCTTCCGGCACCATTCGCCTTGCAACTGTTGACGATGATGTTCTCGAGCGTCACGCGAGGGCGTATCTTTCTTCGCGTGCCGAATTGATCAATGCGTAGATTCAACCTCGTTTTTGGAAAGGTGATTGTTGATGGACAACAAGCTTAATGGACCTATCGGTCGCATCGCGCGTGTGCGCAAGATGATGGAGGAGCGCGGCTATGACGCCGTGGTTATTCGCGACGAAGCTAACCTTCGCTGGCTCACGGGCGCAAAGGGTACGTTCGACTATACCTTTGAGTTCCCGCACGTCACCTTCATTACGGCCGACGAGTGCTACTTCCATACCGATTCGCGCTACTTTAATACGTTCCAGGAGAATCTCCCGGCAGATTCTCCCTGGAAGCTCGATATGAATGAGGGCACCATGCCCCGTTGGGTTGCCGAGCGCGCCCGCGATACGCGTTCTCGTGTAATCGCTGTTGAGGATGACATGCAGATCTCCTTCTATTTTGGAATCATGCGTGCCCTCGAGGATCTTTCCATCACGGCGAGCCTACCGCAGCTTCATCATGACCTTCAGCGCATGCGCGCCGTGAAGGACGATGAGGAGATTGCTCTCATGCGTCATGCGCAATCGATCACCGACGCTGCCTTCCAGCACATGCTCACCTTCATCAAGCCCGGCCTGACCGAGAAAGAGATTCGTACCGAGCTTGAGAACTTCATGTTCAGCAATGGTGCCGATTCCCTTGCATTTGGTTCCATCGTGGCTTCTGGTCCCAATACGGCTAATCCGCATGCCGTGCCTTCCGATCGTGTTGTCCAGCGTGGTGACTTCGTGCTGATGGATTACGGTGCGGGCTATTGCGATTATCGCAGCGACATGACCCGTACCGTGGTAGTAGGTGAGCCCACGCCCGAGCAGCTTGATTTGTACGCGCTTGTGCGCCGTACGCATGAGGAGTGTGCCGCAGCAGTGCACGCCGGCGTTGAGGGTAATGACATCTTCAAGCTCTCGCGCAAGATCATCGGCGATGCCGGTTATGGTGACTATTACAACCACGGTCTTGGTCACGGCGTGGGCATCGATATCCATGAGATGCCGAACTTCAATCGCTCGATGAATATCATCGAGGCGGGTTCCGTCATCACTATCGAGCCTGGTGTCTATCTGCCTGGCATCGGCGGCGTGCGCCTTGAGGATTACGGCGTGGTAACCGAGGACGGTTACGAGCCGTTCACTAAGTCTACGCATGAGCTTCAGGTCATCGACTGTTAACGCCGAAACAAACCTGCAATACGTCGTGTTTCCTTGCGTACTTTACCGTAGGAAACTGAGAAACGTGTATACTTTTAAGCTGTCTGTATAGAGCGCTTTGTCGCTCAGTGTTAGAAAGGTAATCATGGCTAGCATCACCACCGCCGATTTTAAGAACGGCCTCGGTCTCAAGATTAAGGACAAGATCTGCACTATCGTCGAGTTCCAGCATGTCAAGCCGGGCAAGGGCGGTGCCTTCGTTCGCTATAAGACCAAGGACCTCAAGACGGGTCGTGTTGTCGAGCAGACCTGCAACGCCGGCTCCAAGTTCGAGAGCGTTACCCTTACCACCACCGAGATGCAGTATCTCTACAATGATGGTGATAACTACTACTTCATGAACATGGAGACCTACGATCAGATCCCCGTTCCGTCTGATTTCATCGGCGATAACGAGAAGTGGCTGCGCGAGAACGACGTTTGCCAGCTTCTGTATGCAGACGAGGACCTTATGGGCGTCAATCCTCCCATGTTCATCGAGGCCGAGATCACCGAGACCGACCCCGGCTTCAAGGGCGATACCGTCCAGGGTGGTTCCAAGCCTGCAACTATCGATACCGGTGCTGTTGTGCAGGTACCCATGTATCTCAACGTGGGCGAGAGGATCAAGGTTGATACGCGCGACGGCAAGTTCGTTTCTCGCGTTTAATTTCGGCGTACATCGATTCCGCATCGGGCGGGGGAGTTTACCCCGCCCTTTTTATACCGAGAGCACGTAGATTGGGGTTCACATGGCTGATAAACGCCTCCGCGTGATGGACACGACCATCCGCGACGGACAGCAGTCGCTCTGGGCGACGCGCATGACTATCGGCGATATCCTTCCCATCTTGCCCAAGATGGATGAAGTTGGATATTGGGCCATCGAGGCGTGGGGCGGCGCCACGTTCGATTCGTGCCTGAGGTTTCTTGACGAGAACCCTTGGGACCGTCTTCGCCAGATTAAGGCTGCTACGCCCAAGACGCCGCTTGCGATGCTTGTGCGCGGTCAGAACCTCGTTGGCTATCGCCATTATTCTTCTGATGTCGTCGACCGTTTTATTGCCTGTGCGCACAAGAACGGTATTGATGTCTTTCGTGTTTTCGATGCCCTGAACGACATCGACAACATGCGAGATTGCGCCCGTGCCGTGAAAGCTTGCGGAGCACATTTCGAGGCCGCTATCTCGTATACGACAAGCCCGGTACATACGCTTGATTCCTATGTGGACTATGCTTGCAAGCTTGCGGAGCTCGGTGCCGACACCATCTGCATCAAAGATATGGCGGGTCTTCTCACGCCGTATCGCACCGAGAAGCTCGTGAACGCTCTTCGCGCCGCCGTTGATGTGCCCATCCATCTGCATAGCCACTACGTTGGCGGTATGGCTCCCTCGTGCTTTATCAAGGGCGCCGAGGCCGGAGCCACGATTGTCGACACGGCTTCTGCACCGCTTGCTTCGGGTAATTCCCATCCCGCAGTCGAGATGATCGCCGCTTCCTTCAAGGAGTCTGCTTTCGATACGGGTTTTGATCTGAACCTCCTCTTTGAGATTGCGAACTACTGGGAGGAGGTGCGTCGTCGCGGCCATTATAAGCGTGGCGTCTCCTCGCTCATTCATATGCAGGTCTATAAGCATCAGATCCCCGGCGGCATGATGAGCAACCTTATGAGCCAGCTTGAGGTGCAACATGCGACTGACCGTCTGGAAGACGTCGTGGCCGAAATTCCGCGCGTCCGCGCCGAGGTCGGCTTCCCGCCGCTCGTTACCCCGATGAGCCAAATCGTCGGTACGCAAGCCGTTATGAACGTGCTCACCGGTAAGCGCTGGAGCATCGTGTCCAAGGAGATGCGCGACTACCTGCTTGGCGCGTACGGCCATGCTCCCGCGCCGTTCAACTCCGAGATCATGCATAAGGTCTTTGGCGAAAACGTCGACTTGACCACGCTAGGAAATGAGTTGGCGCTCGACGAGCCGCCAACCTTCGCTCAGTGCGCCGAAGAGATCGGCGAGCTTGCGCATAGCGATGAAGACGTCTTGATGTACGCAATGTTCCCGGTGGAGGCCAGGGCGTTTTTGTCCAAACACCCCTCGAACGAATCGGTTGAGTTCCTGCACGATGAGGACGCAAGTCAGACCAAGGAGGATGATTACGTGGATATGAATCAGATTCGCGAGCTTATTCGCGCTGTTGAGGAGAGCAAGATCGGCGAGATCAGCATCAAGGATGCCGGTAGCGAGATTACCGTTCGCAAGCCCGAGGTTGCTCTTGCGGCAAATCTCGCGGCTGCACAGGCCGTGCCGGCAGCTCCTGCCGCGGCAGCAACTTCTGCTGCGGAGCCTGAGGCAGACGACGCCAAGCGTCCTTTGAGCTGGAAGCCCGTTAAGAGCCCCATGGTCGGCACCTTCTATTCGGCACCTAGCCCCGACGATCCGGACTTTGTTGCCGTGGGCGACGAGGTCATGGCAGGTTCCACCTTGTGCATTGTCGAAGCCATGAAGCTTATGAACGAAATCGCCGCCGACGAGATGGGCACCATTCGCGAGGTGTGCGTCGAGAATGGCGACGCCGTCGAGTACGGCCAGGTGCTGTTCTATCTGGAGCCCATTACTTCGAAATAGGGTTTATATTCGCCCCGTCCTGTTCGCATCATGAAAGGCCGATATCCGGATGTTCAAGAAGATTCTGATCGCCAACCGCGGCGAGATTGCGTTGCGTATCGTTCGTGCTTGCAAAGATCTTGGCGTGGAAAGCTGCATCGCCTATTCCGAGGCGGATGCGAATACTACCGCTGTTCGCGAAGCTGACGAGCGCGTTTGCATCGGACCTGCCCCTTCCGCAAAGAGTTATCTCGATTATGCTCGCATCATCGGTGCTGCGGTCTCTCGCGGATGCGAAGCGGTCCATCCCGGTTATGGCTTTTTGTCCGAGAACGCCGAATTTGCACGTGCCTGTGCCGATAACGACCTTGTGTTCATCGGTCCCGCTCCCGAGGTTATCGATGCGATGGGCGAGAAGAGCAACGCCAAACAGACCATGAAGGCTGCAGGCGTCCCCACCGTTCCTGGAAGCGACGGCCCTGTTGAATCCGTTGAGCAGGCGCGTGCCTTTGCTGACGCCGTTGGGTACCCTGTCCTCATCAAGGCATCTGCTGGCGGCGGCGGCAAGGGTATGCGCGAGGTGCATGATCCGGCCGACTTGCAGAAGGAATTTGATGCCGCTCGTTCCGAGGCCCGTGTTGCCTTTGGTAACGATGAGGTGTATCTCGAGAAGCTTATCTTGCGCCCTCGTCATGTGGAGATTCAGGTTCTGGCCGATTCTTTTGGCCATGCCGCAGCGCTTTGCGAGCGCGACTGTTCCGTTCAGCGCCGTCATCAAAAGCTTGTCGAAGAGGCTCCGAGCCCGGCGCTGTCCGATGAGCAACGAGCCCAGATGTGTAAAGTTGCCATTACGGCCGTGCGCGAAGTTGGCTACGTTAATGCCGGAACCATTGAATTTCTCCTGGACGAGGACGGCAGCTTCTACTTTATGGAGATGAACACGCGCATCCAGGTGGAGCATCCGGTAACCGAGGAGATTACGCGTACCGATCTAGTATGTGAGCAGCTGCGTATTGCATCCGGTGAGCCCATGACGGTTCCCGATGGAGGCATTACGGTTCCTTCCGGCCATGCGTTCGAGTTCCGCATCAACGCTGAGGATCCCGAGCATGGATTTAGGCCTTGTCCCGGCACCATCAAGCACCTTCGTCTGCCTGGCGGACCGGGCGTGCGCGTGGAAACGCATGTATACGAGGGCTATACGATTCCGCCCACCTACGATTCTTTGGTGGCCAAGATTATCGTTTGGGGCGCCGATCGTGCACAGGCGCTTGCCCGCGCGCGCCGCGCTCTTGATGAGTGCGAGATTGAGGGAATCGCCACAACGCTTCCATTCCATCGGGATGTTGTGCGAAACGCTCAGTTTGCGTCTGGAATCGTGTACACTGATTTCATTCCTGAGCATATGCCCGAGTATCTTTGCTAGAAATGGGTGAGTCATATGAGTCAAGAGATCAAGATTGATGGCATCGCTATTGCACCGGACGTTTTGACTGCAATTGTCGTCCGTTCCCTTGCTGACGTTGAAGGCGTCGCCTCGGTTGGTAATAACGACCTTGCTGCAAACCTTGTTTCGATGTTCTCTTCCAAGACTTCTTCTCCGTCTCTTCCTGCGGTCGAGGCTACGGTCGAAGACGATGCTCTCCACATCGTTGTTCGTCTGACCGTATTTTTCGGCTATCCGTTTAAAAAGCTCGCCGAGGCTGTGCGAACCGCTGTTTCAAAAGCGATTGATGCACAGGTTGGCGTAGCCGTTAGTGCTGTCGATGTTTGCATTGACAACCTGGTTTTCCCCAAGGAGTAGCTCTTGAGCTCTAAAGTCAATCGTGGCCGTACGCTTGCGCGTAGCCAGGCGCTTCAGATTCTGTTCCAGGCCGAGGCTCTCGATAAGCCGGTAGATGCCGTTCTCGCTGGCGATTATCTTCTGTCCAAGGGTCCCTTGGACGATTACGCTATCGAGCTTGCTTGCGGTGCATACGAGCATATTGACGAGATCGACTCCGCTCTTGTTGCGTGCTCTAAGAACTGGGATCTTAATCGCATGCCTGCTTCTGACAGGAATTTGCTGCGTATCGCTGTTTTCGAACTGCGCTGCGCAGATCCGGGCGACCGCCTCGATACCGCTGTTGTGATTAATGAAGCTGTCGAGATCGCCAAGGCATATGGTACCGATGAGTCTGCGAAGTTCGTCAATGGCGTTCTCGGTCGCATCGCCCGTCAGGACCAGCTGCCTGCCGATGCTGCCTTTGACGCATCCCTCTCTCCGCGTGAGGATGAGTCGGATGATGAAGCTGATGCTGATGAGCCCATCGTTCTCGATACGACGGATATGGACGACTAGTCATGTCCGAGACGACAGTCCATACGTTTGATGACGTCATGGCGCGCATGGACGATATCGTTGCTGCCGTGCGCGCAAAAGACGCTTCCCTTGAGCATAGCCTCGATCTTTTTGACGAGGCTATTGCCTTGGGCTCTAAGGCAGTTGAGATGGTGGATAACTTTGAGCTATCCGATCGCGAAGCCGCTCAACTTGAAGAGACATCGGCGAAGGATGATTCGCATTCCGAATCTACAGTAGAATAGTTGCTCGCATGAAGCGGCGCCGTTTAGATGATGAGATGATTGCGCAGGGCATCTGCCAGACGCGCGATGATGCTTTGCGCATGTGCATGGCGGGACTTGTGTCCTGTGCGGGAGAGCGCTTTTCTTCTCCTGCAGTACGGGTCGAAGTTGGGTGCGATTTGCATGTTAAGGGTCGTATTCCCTACGTGAGCCGTGGCGGTCTTAAGCTTTGCGGGGCCTTGGATGCCTTCTCAGTCGATGTTGACGGCCTTTATTGCCTTGATATTGGTTGCTCTTCTGGCGGTTTTACCGATTGTCTGCTTAAGCGTGGGGCTCGCAGCGTTGTTTCGGTCGATGTTGGTCATGCTCAGTTTGATTGGTCGCTTCGAAACGATGAGCGTGTCGATTTGCATGAGCGTACCAACATCGTTGACCTTCCCGCCCAAGGGTTTAATTCCGCCTTTGACCTTGCCGTTTGCGATGTTTCCTTTACGAGCATTCGGACCATACTGCCCGCAACGCTTGAATTGCTCGCACCGCATGGTGCGTTTGTTTCGCTTGTAAAACCTCAGTTTGAGGCGGAAGCCCACGAGGTGGGGGAGGGCGGTATCGTTCGGGACCCAAAGGTCCATACGCGAGTTCTTTCGCAGACCATCGACCTTTTTGCCGGTCGCGGACTGTATCCCGTCGATATCTGTGTATCGCCTATCCATGGAGCAAAAGGCAATCGCGAGTTTTTCATTTATGGTGATCGCGTTCGCTTTAATGACAGCTCAACAGACGATATGAGGTCACAGATTTCGAGGCTCAAGGAGAAGGCTGAGGAGCTATGAAAGTCTTTTTGGTCCCCAATTACTACAAGGACGAGGCGATTCAAAGTGGCTTGACGCTTGAGCTTTGGCTTACACGTCAGGGTGTCGAGGTTGCCTGGGCGGTTGACCAGCGATCCGGCATTAAGGACGAAACCGATATCTCCGATTTCGATCTTGTTATCTCGCTTGGCGGCGATGGCACCTTGCTGCGAGCGGCTCATCTTGTGGGTGTCAACGAGATTCCCATCTTGGGCCTCTCTTATGGTCATGTTGGCTTCCTAACGGCTGCGAATCCCGAGGAAGGCGACATCTTGCGTGTTGTTTCCGATGCGCTTGCAGACGAGATGCATGTGAGCCGTCGCGCAACGCTTTGCTGTGAGGTCCACAGTATGTTGCCAAATGGTGAGGAGCGAGTCATCACGGCTCAAGCCCTTAACGATTTGGCTCTCACGCGTGGGCCGTTGTCCGATATGGTCGAGTTCGATATCTGCGTTTCGGGTCATCATATCGATCGCCTTCGTGGCGATGGGGTTGTTGTATCTACGGCAACGGGATCTACTGGCTATGCGCTTTCCGCCGGCGGCCCCATTGTCAGTCCTGATTTTTCGGGTATGGTCTGCGTTCCCATTGCGCCGCATACCATTCAGGCTCGTGCGTTTCTCACCTCCCCATCCGATGTTGTGGAAATTGCCATGTCGCATGACCGGCCTTCTGTCCCCGCCATCGCCGTGGATGGTCAGTTCTTGAGTCCCGAGGGTGAAGTGGAATATGTTGCCGTTAGGCGCGGCGACGCAGACATTCTGCTGCTCGATTATGGCCCCGAGAGCTTCTATAATTCTGTTTCTCGTGTTTTTTACGGTGTTCGCCATGATTGATGAGCTGCTTGTCCGCAATATCGCGCTGATTAGCGATGCGCAGATTTCGTTTGCTCCCGGTCTTACGGTCCTCACGGGCGAGACGGGTGCTGGCAAGACGGCGCTTCTCTCGGCTTTAAAGCTGCTGATGGGTGAGCGTGCAGACTCTTCGTGTGTCCGCGAGGGCGAGTCCGGAGCTCTTGTTCAAGGTCGGCTCTATCGTAGCGATGCCGATGCGGAGGGTTTTGTTGTCGAACGTCGACTTTCCGCCGACGGCCGGAGCCGTGTGAAAATCGATGGCTCCTTGGCAAGCGTATCGGAACTTGCGTCACAGGTGAGTCCTCTTGTTGATATATGCGGCCAGCATGAACATCAGCGTCTGCTCGACACCGTATACCACCTGGCTATGGTCGATACCTGGTCGCGAGATACCATCGCTTCTGCTCATGCTGCCTATCTTGCTGCTTTTCGTGAGCATAAGCGTCTGTTGAGGGAATATGGCGAGCTTGAACGAGCTGCGCGCACTCAGGGTTCGCGCCTCGAAGAAGCTCGTTTTTGTGTCGAGAGAATCGAAGAGATCGATCCTAAGCCGGGTGAACTCGAGGAATTGGAAGAGATTCTTCCTCGAGCTGAACACGCAGAAGCGCTTGCTACCTGTGCAAATGATGCTCAGGAGTGCCTATCTGGCGAAGGCGGAGCACTCGATTCCCTCAATAGTGCTATTGCTGAGCTTTCACGCATGGGAAGTGTTGATGCTGCACTTGCTGGATTTGCCGATGAGCTGAGTGGCGCTGCCATCACCATGGAAGATGCCGCTGCCGAGCTCCGTCGCTATCGCGATTCCGTTGATTTTGATCCCGCCGATCTGGCGCGTAAACATGATCGTTTAGGTGCGCTTAACGCTTTGAAGCGTCAATTCGGACCTTCGATGGATGATGTTTTTGAGCGTTATCGTCAAAGTGCCGAGCTTTTGGGTCTTGTAAATGATTCGGATGCTCGCCTTGCTCAGGCTAAACGTCGCGTGGACGAAGCGGAGGGTGTCCTTCAGGAGGCTGCGAAAAAGCTCGCCCGCTGTCGCGCTGCTGCCGGGCCTCGCTTCTGCCGAGAGGTGGGAAAACAGCTTGCCCGTCTTGAGATGGGAAATGCCGAGCTTGTTTGGCAGACTCGAGACCTCGATCGCAAAGCTTGGACCGAATCGGGTTCTTGCGCGTATGAGCTGCTGTATCGCAGCGGTGCTGGTTTAACGCCGCGCCCTTTGCGTCGCATCGCTTCGGGTGGCGAGCTTTCGCGAGTCATGCTTGCTTGCAGCGTTGTTCTTGGTGAGGCCGACGGTGTTTCGACAATGGTCTTTGACGAAATCGATGCCGGCGTGGGCGGAGCAACCGCTCGTTCCCTTGCGTCCGTTCTTTCCGACCTTGCACGCACCCATCAGGTGATCGTTGTCACCCATACCGCACAGATCGCCGTTGCAGCATCGCGTCATTATCTTGTCACTAAGGATAGCGACGTCGAGGTCCCCGTCACCTCGATTGCTCCGATTGCGGGGGATGGCCGTATCGAGGAGATCGCGCGGATGCTTTCGGGAGATACCGAGCAAGTGTCAATCGACCATGCGCGAGCCCTTCTGGAAGAAGCGGGCACTCTGGATTAACCCGATGCCCGCCATCTGTCTATCGTGATAGATGCTCTTTGAGGATGCGAAGCGCATGCGCATAGCCTTCAAGGCCCTCTCCAACTACGCGATCAAAGCATGCCATGCCAGCGTATGATAGTTGCCGAAAGCTCTCACGTTCATCGACTGCCGAAATATGCACTTCAACTGCAGGGATCTGAACTGCCTTGAGGGCGTCGAGGATGCCGACGCTTGTGTGCGTATAGGCGGCCGGATTGATAACGATGCCGTCATAGACCCCAAGGGCCTGCTGAATCGCATCAATCAGGTCTCCCTCATGATTTGACTGGTAGACATCGACGGTGTCAAAACCTTCGTTTTGTCCGGCGGTTTGGCATAGTTCGACAAGGTCATCATAGGTTTGACGACCGTAGATATCTGGTTCCCTGATGCCGAGCATATTGAGATTTGGTCCGTTGATGACGAGCGCATTCATGGTTACAGCCTTCTGCTAGATCATAGGTGGCAAGGTGTCGCGAATCAGCGATGCCGTCTGCATCGGGGTCTTTTGCGAGGCGACTTCATAATCTGCCCAAGCGTGGTAGAGCGGCATACGCGCCGCGGCAAGTGCTTGGATGCCGTCTCGTGTCGTGATGGGGCGGCCATGGGTTGCGAGCTGCGAGAGTGCGCGATCAATCATAACGATTACGCTGTTCTGATGCAGAAGCGGGTAGTTTTCGGGACGTGTGACCACGCCGCCACCGCAGGAGATGACCAAACTGCTGCGTTTGGCGATATCGGCCAGACAGGCGGTTTCTTGTTGGCGAAACGCTTCTTCGCCTTCCCGCTCGATAAATTCAGAGCAGCTGCATCCAAGGCGCGATTCAAGTTCTTGATCGATATCAACAAAAGTCCTGTCAAGAATCGAAGCCAAGGCTTTGCCACCGCGCGTCTTGCCGCATCCGGGCATGCCGATGATCGCGATGTTTTGCTCCGAGGCTGCAAGGCGCTCGGTTACGTCGTAGGTGCGAGTTAAGTCGATGGGTTTGCCGGTATAGCGCTCGACCGCCTGTGCCGCTTGAGCGACAAGCATCAATAGACCGCTTGCGCAAGAGATGCCGCGCTTCTCTGCTTCGAGGATGATTCCAGTGCGTGCAGGGTTGTACACGATGTCGACAACAGCCTTGAGGTCGGGTAAGTCGTTAAGGTCGCAGAGTGAATCGGGGCAGTTGGGATACATTCCAACAGGAGTGCAGTTGACGGCTAGCTCAATATCGGAAAGATTTTTAAGATCCTTGTACGTGCGCTCTCCGTGCCGGCTGATGGACACCGCCTCTACATTCATATCGGCAAGTACGGCCATGACGGTCGCTCCAGCGCCCCCGGTTCCGCCAAAGACCACGGCTTTCATCCCCGAGACATCGATGCCAAGGGATTCGACTAGGCATTTGAAGCCATAGTAATCGGTGTTGTCACCATATAGGGTGCCATCTTCGCGGCGCGTGATAGTGTTGACGTTGCCCAAACGACGGGCGATGTCGCTCATGTCTGAAAGATAGGGGATGACGGAGCGCTTATAGGGAATGGTTACGTTAACGCCTTCCCATTCGTCACCCGTGAGGAAGGATTCAAGGTCTTCGGGCTCACGTTCAAAGCGTCGATAGTCAAGTCCAGCAAGTTCCCTGTAGATGGTGGGGGTGTAGGAATGGCCCAGCACTCTGCCCAAAACGCCATAGGGTCGCGTAGTCATTTAAAGAACCTCCGTATATGTGCCGAAGTAGACATAGGAATCGCAGATGTCATCCAGTGAATCCAGGAGTGTATCAAGCTCGTTGCTGGCTGCGGGGGCCTCGAGGTCAAAATAGAAAACAAATTCAAAATCGCGTCCAGGAATGGGGCGGCTTTCAAGCTTGACCATATTGATTCCCAGAGCATAGAAGCGCTCGAGCATGCGATAGAGCGAGCCGGGCTCATGCTTGAGGGTGACCATGAGAGATGTTCTGTTGGCGCCGGGGTAGATTTTAGGCTCAGCAGAAATGACGACGAACCTGGTGTAGTTAGAGTCGGCGTTTTGTACATCACGTGCGGCCACTTCGAGACCATAGAGTTCCGCACAGTTTCGAGACGAGATTGCAGCGATATCATCCCGATCGGATTCGGCGACCATTTGAGCGGCCATGGCCGTGTTTTCCGTAACGGTTACCTGTGCGCCAAGACGCTCAATGATATCGGAGCATTGAGCAATTGCCTGCTGGTGGGAGCAAATCTCGGTAATGTTCTCAAGGTTTGTTCCCGGCGATACGAGCAACTGATGGTCGATCTTTTGACGCAGGCTCTTGACAATGGATACACGGTACTGAGCCATGAGATCGTAGACATGATTGACCGAGCCTGCCGTGGAATTTTCGATAGGCAGTACGCCATATTCGCAAAGTCCGCTTTGAACAGCGCGGAACACGCCTTCGAATGTGGTGAAATACGATATGACGGGAACGCGGAACAAGCGGCATGCGGCAATCTGGCTATACGCGCCCTCAACGCCTTGACATGCTACATGTGCAGTGCTGGGGAAGGCCTCCGAAGATGGAAGAAGCGAGGCGCGTGCTTGGGAGGAAAGGCTTTCCGCGTCGTTCTCGTGAAGGATCTTTTGCTGCTCCGCTTTGTTCATGGTCATGAGAAGCGAGAAAAGCGAGACGGCTTGCGAGGCATAGCGTTCGGGTGCGCGATCCATGATGTCAGCAAGCTTTGCGCGCTCGCGGGCGGGGTCGAAGACCGCTTTTTTCATTCCCTTTTTTGCGGCAGCAACTTCTTGAGCCAGGTCCATGCGACGGCAAAAGAGGTCGAGCAGCTGCGTGTCGATTGCATCAATTTGGGTTCTGACGTCGGTGAGTTCCATCGGGCATCCTTGTGCGAGTAGTGATGATCGGTTATTGGCTGCAGCGTTGGGGGCAGAAATCGGGCGAAGGGGGAACCTCAAACCGGCCATCCTCAAGAAGCGCATCGAGCACGGCAAGGGCGGCCGCAGCCTCCACGACCGGCACGGCGCGTGCGACAATGCACGGATCATGCCTTCCTTTAACAGAAAGAGGCGCGTTTGCTCCATCGGGCAAGTTTACGCTTTGCTGCTCCTGTGCGATGGACGGAGTAGGTTTAAGCGCAACGCGAAAGACGATCGGAGCACCGGTGGTGATGCCGCCAAGAGCGCCACCTGCATGATTGGTCTGGCAACATACGTGGCCATTGCTTATGCGGTAGGCGTCATTGTTCTGGCTTCCAAGCATCGAGGCCACTTTGAAGCCTGCGCCGAATTCAAGACCCTTGACGGCTGGTATGCCAAATGCGATTTGCGCGATACGATTTTCGATTCCATCAAACATGGGGTCACCGATGCCTGCGGGTACACCGTAAACCGCACACTCCACTGCGCCACCTACAGAATCGAGGCGCTCTTTAGCCGAAAGAATGGTCTTTCGCATCAACGCCGCGGCTTGGGAATCGATGCAGGGGAGTTCGTTTTGAAGGATTGCCTCGACTTGCGTCTTTTCACGAAACAGGTCGTTTAGGTGCACGTCGGTGATGGCGCCTACCTGTTGCATATGGGCGCAAACGGTGATGCCGAGCTGTTCAAGGGCTTGTAGGGCAATGCCGCCCGCAATGCACAGCGGCGCTGTGAGTCGCCCGGAAAAATGACCGCCGCCGGCGACATCGTGCCAGTTGACGTAGCGTACATATGCGGGCCAATCGGCATGGCCCGGACGAGGGACGCAACGCAGTTCGCTGTAATCTTTGGAACGGGTGTTGGTATTTTCGATGACGGCGGCAAAGGGTGCTCCGCATGTGTGCCCGTCGGCGATTCCGCTCAGTACGTGAACGGTATCCGCTTCGCGTCGAGGTGTCGAGGTATCATTTTTGCCTGGCGCACGGCGATCGCAAAACGCTTGAAGTGCCTCCAGATCAACGGGAATTCCGGCAGGCAGGCCGTCCAACGAGCAGCCGATGGCCGTGGAGTGCGATTGGCCGAAGATGCTCAGATGAATGTGATTTCCGAAGGTCGAAGACATGAGCTACTCCTCAATGAGCGTAACGTCGCCGCCCAGAAGTCGGTAGTGATCAAAGAAATCAGGGTAGGATTTGTTGACCGCTTCGGCTTCGTTGATGATAACCTGGGAGTTGCAACGCGAAGCGGCAACAGCGGCCATCATGGCGATGCGATGGTCGTTATGGGAGTCGACGGTGCCGCCGTTGAGCTCGGTTGTGCCGTGAATGATCAAGTTATCACCGTCAACTTCAACGTGGGCGCCCAGAGCATTGAGCTCGGAGGCGGTGGTGGCAAGCCTGTCGGACTCCTTGATCCGCAGGCGTGCGCAATCGCGAATGACGGTCGTTCCCTGTGCGCAGGAGGCCACTGCCGAGATAACGGGAACGAGGTCGGGGATATCCTGTGCGCTCATCTCAAAACCGTTGAGTGCGTCGGGCTGGGCGGTCGCACACTTTGGTGCACGCTGGATACGCGCGCCAAAGCGAGAAAGGGCCGCCATGACGTTTCTGTCTCCTTGGGCAGAGTTGAGAGAGACTCCCTCAACAGCGATGGGGGCATTGCTTAGGGCTCCCGCGCAGAGCCAGAATGCAGCGTTCGACCAATCGCCTTCCACCTGTACGGTGCCGGGGGAGCGATACCCTCGGGCGTTGACAGAAAACGTCGTTGATTCGGGCTGAGTGGACGTGGCATCCGCGTGGCGAACGGTCACCTCTACACCAAATTCTTTCATCGCCTGAATCGTGAGGTTGATGTACGGGCGACTTTCAATCTTTCCCATGACGGTGACTTCACTTGCGCCGTCAAGGAGGGGAAAGGAGAGCAGAAGACCCGATATATACTGGGAGCTTACATTTCCAGGAAGTACGAAGCGGCCGGCTCGCATGCGCCCGGAGGTCTTGAGCGGAAAGCCTCCCAGACCATCAAGATCGCAACCTGCGGCGATGATCTCGTCGGATAGTGGGGCCAGCGGGCGGGAACCGAGCCTTCCGGCTCCAATGAAGGACGCCTCGGCGCCCAGGGCGCACGCTACGGGGAGCATGAAGCGAAGAGTGGAGCCGGACTCGCCACAATCCAGCGTGCCCCCATGAAGGGCTTTGAGTAGACCGAATTCAACGCTTCTGGGGGCGGGACGAACCGAGAAGCCGTCTTCGGTGGCCTCGATCTTTGCGCCCAGTGCCGTAAGACAGCGAACCGTCGCCTCAATATCGGCACAGGTCGTATTGCAGACCACGTGAGTGGGGTCGTTTGCAAGTGCCGCGGCGATGATCAGGCGGTGTGCCATCGACTTCGATGCGATTGCGGGCACGGTGCCAGCGAGTGGACGTGGATTGATGATCGCTTTCATGTTCCTGCCTTATGTCTACAGTCCTTGTTCGATGAGCGTGCGGAACTCATCGAGGGGAAGCGTTTTGATGCTTACAGATCCGATGGCCTCTATGGCTACGATATTCATCGTGTCGCCATGGCGTTTTTTATCGGCCTTGGCATGCCTGAAGAGCGTGTCGACATCGAAATCGGTTGAGGTGGGAAGGCCGTGGGCGGCAACGGCCGCTTCGATGCGATGGGCAACATCTTTGTTGCACCAACCGCGTTTTGCGCAGGCGCGCGCCATGATGCACATGCCCGCGGCAACTGAGGACCCATGGCCAAGACGGTACTCGTTTGCGCTTTCCACAGCGTGCCCGATGGTGTGCCCAAGGTTGAGGGTCTGGCGAAGCCCGCGCTCGCATTCGTCATTCGAAACAACATCGCGTTTGATTTCGACACAACGTGCGATCACTCCCTCGAGCCGCTCGTGACCATCGCGCGACTCGGTAAGCGGCGTTTTTTCGAGCGAGGCGAAAAGGTCGGGGTCGCACATCACGCCGTATTTGATAACTTCGCCGCAGCTGTCGGCAAATAAGTCGGGGGCAATGGTATCGAGAGCCTCAACGCTGGCGACAACGGCACGCGGCTGGAAGAAGGCACCAGCAAGATTTTTACCGTGCGCAAGATCGACCGCCGTTTTTCCTCCAACGGAAGAATCGACCATTGCGAGTAGGCTTGTGGGCACCTGTACGAGTTTGCAACCGCGCATGTAGGTTGCGGCGGCAAAGCCGGCGAGGTCGCCGACGACGCCACCGCCAAGCGCTACCACAAGGTCATCGCGGGTGAGTTCTGCCTCTGCACAGTGCTCAAGGAGGAGTGCGAGTTCGGACATGTTCTTAACGGTCTCGCTCGACTCCACGACGTGAATATCTGTTTCGTACCCAGCGGCGCTCAGCGACTCGAGAACAGCAGCAGAGTAAAGCGGGGCCACATCGGTGTTCGACACGACCATGGCCCGGGAGCCACCGGCGGTGTTGCGCGCGATTTCGCCCACACGAGGCAACAGCCCGCATGCGATGTGGACGTTATATATCCTCGATGAGGTGGCAACTTCTATCGTCTGCACGAGGGTTCCTCCTGGTGGCTAATCGTTGTCGGGGGTGTTGGCGTCGAGAGCGCGCTTGATGCGATCTCCCTCGGCAAGAAGCTCTTTGAGCTGCTCTTCGTCCTTCCTATCGAGTGCATCGCGATAGGCCGCGAGGGAATCGATAAGACAGGTCAGCTCTTGGCTGAGATATTGCGCGTTATCGGTCATGAGCTCGGCCCACATGGACGGATTGAGGTGCGCGACGCGTGTGAGGTCACGATAGCTACCGGCCGAGAAACCATGGTGCTCTTGCGCAGTTGGGCTCTTTACGTAGGCATTGGACACCACGTGTGCAAGCTGACTCGTAAAAGCAATTACGTGGTCGTGCTCCTCGGCGCTTGTAACGCTAAACTTTCCAAAACCCAGAGGACGCACCATCTCACGTACCTGACTTAAGAGTTCAAGTTTCAGGGAATCGTTCACTGCGGGCGGGACGAGCACCAACGGCGCGCCCTCGAATAAGTCGGCACGAGAGTGTGCATAGCCCGAGAACTGCGTGCCCGCCATGGGGTGTGCGCCTACAAAGTAAAAGCCATTCTCACGCGCCAGGTTAAAGGCGCGCTCGCACACGATGCCTTTGATGCCTACGGTATCGATCACCACGGGGCCCATGATGGCCTGCGTATCGGTGGCGTCAGCGAGCGCTCGTCCGTGTGCCTCAAGCCATTCGATACAGGCTTCGGGGTAGCAGGCAAGGACGATGATGTCGCACTCACCGAGCGTCTCGTCGTTAAGCTCGCCGGAGACGGTGCCCATGCTAGCGGCCACCATAACGTCTTCATCGGGATCCCAGGCCAGCACGCGAACGCCTGCCTGCGCATAGCCTCGGGCAAAGCTGCCGCCGATAAGACCCAGTCCCACGATGCCGGCGCACTTGGGCCCGCCTTGGTTAACGCGCGCGTTCCTTACCGTTCCCATGACCTACTCCTGCACGGTCTCTTGGCAGATGACTTCCCGGATAGCGCGGATGCGACGCATGGTGTCGTCAAACTGATCGGGAGTGAGTGCCTGAGCACCGTCAGACCATGCCTTGCTGGGATCGTCGTGTACCTCGATCTCCAAGCCGTCGGCGCCGGCTGCCGTAGCGGCAAGCGCCATGGGCTCAACATAGCGGGTGTAACCGGTGGCGTGACTGGGGTCGGCCACGACGGGAAGATGCGAGAGGTGGTGAAGCACGGGTACGGCGTTGAGGTCGAAGGTGTTGCGCGTGCGTGTTTCGAAGGTGCGAATGCCGCGCTCGCAGAGAATGACGTTTTCGTTGCCCTCGCTCATGATGTACTCGGCTGCCATGAGTAGTTCGTCGAGGGTGCCGGACATTCCGCGCTTAAGAAGAACAGGGGTCTGGGTTTTACCGACCTCTTTGAGGAGAGGGAAGTTTTGCGCATTGCGGGCGCCGATCTGCATGACTTCGATATGTTTGTCCAAAAAGAGCTGGACGTCGCGGGGGTCCATGATTTCGGTGACGATGGGCATGTCGAGCTCATCGGCCGCCTCGCGCAGCAGGTCGAGGCCTTCGGCACCCATTCCCTGGTAGGCATACGGAGAGGTGCGGGGCTTGAAAGCGCCGCCGCGCAGCATGGTTGCGCCGGCCTTCTTGACGCGTCGGGCGATGCGGATGAGGTTTTCGCCTTCGACTGAGCAAGGGCCTGCGATAACTTGGAACTGGCCAGCGCCAATCTTCACTCCGTGACCGCAGTCAACACAGGTATCTTCGGGGTGGAATTTGCGGTTGGCCTTCTTGAAAGGCTCGGAGACGCGCTTGACCTGGTCGACGATATCCATTGATTCAAGCAGGAACGGATCGATTCGACTCGTGTCGCCCACGAGTCCGATAATCGTCTCCTCCTTGCCGCGGCTGATGTGCGTGTCGAGGCCTTTTTTGTGAATCCAGCTCACGAGGTGGGAGACGGACTGATCGGAGGCTCCTTTTTTGAGAATGGCAATCATGTCGTCGGTTTCCTGTTCTGTAATAATTCGAGCAATGCGTAGCACTCGAGTGTATACCAAATAACCGTATATATCTGGTCAGATGAACAAGTTATGCAATCTGTAACGTAGCGCTGTCGTAAGCTCGTTAACAATGGGGTAACCGTTGTATACTATCTGCTCGTTGGCCCCATTAGCTCAGGGGATTAGAGCGTCTGCCTCCGGAGCAGAAGGCCGTTGGTTCGAACCCAACATGGGGCGCCACCTGCGTATGCGAGGATCGATAGAGGTACGCCTCGTCGATCCTCTTTTTATATGCCACGATCGAATGGCGGTAACCATGACCGATAAAACCGTGAATGTCCGCGATGCGAATGAAGCTGCGGCGACTTCCTCCATGGCGGTTGCAGAACCCCTGCTGGGCTTGTCGAGCGCTGAGGTTTCCGAGCGGATTGCTGCGGGCAAGGTCAATGTCAACACCGACCTAAAATCCAAGTCGGTCAAAGAGCTTATCATCGAGAACCTCTGTACGCTCTTCAACCTCATCAATCTTGTCTTGGCCATTCTGGTCATCCTCACCGGCTCCATAAAGAACCTGAGTTTTCTTTGCATCGTCGTGCTCAATACCGGCATCGGTATCATCCAGTCATGGCGTTCCAAGCGTATGGTCGATAAGCTTACGCTCCTTGCAAGCAAGCGCGCGACGGTCGTTCGCGATGGTTCTGAGCTTGAGGTGGATTTGGACCAAATCGTTCTCGACGATGTCGTCCGCTTGGGCCGAGGCGACCAGATTCCCGCCGATGCCGTCGTTGTTTCGGGTGATGCCCAGGTCAACGAAAGCCTTCTTACCGGCGAAAGCAACCTGATTCGCAAGCAGCCCGCATCCGAGCTCATGAGCGGCAGCTTTGTTGATTCCGGCTTTATTTATGCTCGCGTGATCCATGTAGGCGCCGATAACTATGTTGCAAAGATCAACAACGAGGCGAAGTACGTCAAGAAGGTCAATTCCGAGATCATGAAGGCGCTCAATGCCATTGTGCGATTTGCGAGCGTCATCATGTTGCCCCTGGGCATTGCTCTGTTCTATTCGAGCGTGCATGTGGCGTTTGAGCAAGACGGCGGTTCGATGACGTTTTGGGCCTGGGCCTTCTCGGGCTTCCAGGCGTGGGCCGACGTCTCAGCAGCGATCCTTTCGACTGTAGGCGCGCTTCTGGGCATGATTCCGCAGGGTCTTGTCTTGCTCACCTCATCGGTTCTCGCAATTGCGACGATTCGTTTGGCGCGTCGCCGCGTCTTGGCGCAACAGCTGTACTGTATCGAAACGCTTGCCCGAGTCGATGTTCTCTGCTTGGACAAGACGGGCACTATTACATCTGGAAAAATGCAGGTTGCTGGCGTGTATACCGCTTCGGATAACGGCCGTGCCGTGCTGCTCGAGGACTCTGATTCCGAAGGTGCTGCGCTGGTCGATTTCGCTCTTGCGAACATCGCCAAGGCAACTTCTGCAGACGCTAACGAGACGTGTCAGGCTGTTATCTCTTACTATGCCGGTACCGATATTTCCTTTGCTCAGCCTCTTGCCGTCGTTCCCTTCTCTTCTGCCAAGAAATGGAGCGGCGCTTCGTTCGAGCAGGGTTCCTATGTGATGGGAGCGGCGCAATTCGTTTTGCCTCCCGATGTGTATAAAACCTTTGAGGAGGCGGTGAACGAACTTGCCGATACCTGCCGTGTCCTCGTTATTGCCTCCGTTGACGGCTTTACCGATGAGGGAGATATGGAAGGTGAGGCGAGGCCTTTGGGCTTCGTGACCATCCGCGATGAGATTCGATCTTCCGCAGCCGATACCATCGCGTATTTCTGCGCACAGGGCGTCGCGCTCAACGTCATCTCGGGTGATGACCCTCGCACGGTTTCGTCTATCGCCAAGGTGGTTGGTATTCCCGGTGCCGAAGCGTTTGTCGATGCGACTACGCTCGATACGCCTTCGAAGATTGACGCAGCAGTCGATAAATATCATGTCTTTGGTCGCGTGACGCCCCAACAGAAGCGCGAGCTTGTCGTCGCCCTCAAGTCGCGTGGCCACACGGTTGCTATGACCGGCGACGGTGTCAATGACGTGCTGGCGCTCAAGGAGGCGGACTGCTCCGTTGCTATGGCCGCTGGTTCCGATGCCGCGCGCAATGTGGCGGAGATCGTCCTGATCGATAACGACTTCGCCTCTATGCCCGCCGTAGTAGCGGAGGGGCGTCGTTCCATCAATAACTTGCAGCGTTCCGCCTCGCTCTTTTTGACGAAGACGCTGTTTTCCATGGGACTGGCCGCACTTTGCATCTTCTTCCCGCCTTATCCCTTCCAGCCCATCACGATGACGCTCATAAACTTTTTCTGCATCGGCTTCCCGAGTTTTGTGCTTGCGCTCGAGCCCAATAAATCGCGCATCAAGGGCAGCTTTCTCATCAATGTGCTCAGGCGCGCTGTCCCTGCTTCGGTGGCTGTGCTCATCGCTTCGTGCCTGTGCATGTTTGCCGCTTCTGTTTTTGGGTTCAGCAAACCCGTGCTTTCTACGATGTGCCTCATCTCTACCAGTGCAATTGGCTGCAGTTTGATCTGGCGTATTTCGTTTCCGTTTTCGCCGCTGCGACTGGCGGTATTCATTTTTGTCACCGCAGGTCTTGTCGTGGGCGTCGTCTTTTTCCCAACGTTTTTCTCCATTGCGGCTCTTGGCCTGGGGCAGCTTATTGGGTCGGTTGTCGTGGCACTGCTCGGCTGCCTGCTCTTCTTCTTGCTTGCAGACGCTTTCGACAAGGTTCCTCAGCGTGTAACCAAGCGTGCCACCGGATTCGGGCGTGGCGTGCGGATGTCTCTTCGTGGCGGAAAGCGTACCGTAAGCTCTACTGGCTCCTCGTTTGAGAGAAAGGCGGGCGCGATTGCGCGAAGGGTGTCACGTGCTCACGAAGAGCGTGAACTGTCTCGCGCTCAGGCGTCCGCACGACGTGCAGTTGATGATACAACCCCGACCGCTCGAGCTCTCAAACGCGTCACCAAGGCCGGTGGCGGAATTCGCGTCGCCATGCCTTCCTCTAAAAAAAGAAAACCGGACACCAAACGGTAACAAACGGCACGTAGTATCGACGTTTACCCACCAACGACGAAAGAGGGTTGAATATGAGCAAAGAGGGGATGCGCATCGGTTATGCGCGCAATGAGTTTTCCTGCGGGGGCGAATCCATCGCTTATGCGCGCGTGCTGGATATCCCCGGCGCTGATCGCCTTCCTGTTTGTTTGCGCGTTTTGCTCGAAAACGTCTTGAGGCGCGCGGCAAACGAGCAGCAAGCCCAGGCTGCCGCTCAATGTATCGTCGATGCCGGCCTTGCTGGTGAGGCTGGTGGCGAAATCGAGTTCATGCCCGCCCGTGTCCTTTTTCAGGACTTTACCGGTGTTCCCGTGTTCGTTGATTTTGCTGCCATGCGTGACGCCGCTTCGAATAGGGGCGGAGGCGCCGGTCGTATCAACCCACAGATTCCCTGTACGCTCGTGGTCGATCACTCCGTGGCTGCCGACGTTGTTTCGTGCTCCTGTGCTGCCCTTGAAAATGCTCGTATTGAAGCCGAGCGCAATGCTGAGCGCTTCTCCTTTCTCAAATGGAGCGCTAAGAGCTTCGATAACGTGCAGATTGTGCCGCCCGGTGTCGGCATTTGCCATCAGCTGAACATCGAGCGTTTCTGCCAGGTTGCGGTAACCGATGGTGACGAAACTCCTGTCATGTATTTCGATTCGCTCGTGGGTACCGATTCTCATACCACGACCGCAAACGGCATGGGCGTGCTCGGTTGGGGCGTCGGTGGCAT
Organism: uncultured Collinsella sp.; assembly: GCA_934621295.1. Lineage (GTDB taxonomy): Bacteria > Actinomycetota > Coriobacteriia > Coriobacteriales > Coriobacteriaceae > Collinsella. The sequence goes on along the minus strand of CAKTVB010000002.1, from coordinate 286,286 downwards.
CGAGGCAGAGGCCGCGGCTTTGGGTCAGCCGATTACGATGCTCGTTCCCCCTGTTGTGGGTGTACGACTCACCGGTTCGCTTTCTGCCGGAGTCACCGCGATGGATCTTGCCCTGACCTTTGCTGAGCGTCTCCGTTCGGTCGGTGTCGTAGGCAAGCTTGTCGAGTGCTTTGGTGAGGGCGTGTCCACTCTGACTGCTACGCAGCGTGCGACGGTCGCCAATATGACTCCGGAGTATGGCTGCACGTCAACGTTCTTCCCGGCGGATGAGAAGACGTTCGCCCAGCTTGAGCTTTCCGGTACGGATAAGGCCGCCATCGAGCGAGTTCAGGCATTCTTGCGCGCTCAGGGTGTCGATGCCGATTCGCTTGACGGTGCCGATATTGTTTACTCTCAGGTTATCGACATCGATCTTTCTTCAATCGAGCCGTCTTTGGCCGGCCCCTCGCGTCCGCATAATCGCGTTGTGGTTTCTGGTTTGCAGCAGCGCTTCCGTGATTCGTTGGCGCAGCATGGACGCGCTCCGCAGGATACTGTTAAGACCGTTTCTTTTGGTGGCGAGGATTATACTCTGTCGCACGGCGTTCTTGGTATTGCTGCCGTGACAAGCTGCACCACCGCAACCGATCCGGCTATGATGATCGCTGCCGGTCTTGTGGCCAAGAGGGCCCAAGAACTTGGCTGCACGCCGCTTCCTTGGGTTAAGAAGGTTTTGGCTCCTGGCTCTCACAGCACCACCGAGATTCTTTCTCGCGCAGGTCTTGTCGAACCTCTTGCGCAGATGGGCTTTTCCGTCTGCGGTTGGGGCTGCATGAGCTGTATCGGTAATTCCGGCCCGCTGTTCGAGCCAATGCACGAGGTTGCCGATGAGCTTGAGCTCACGAGCATCCTTTCGGGTAACCGCAACTTCGACGGGCGTATCAGTCCCGATGTCGCTCAAAACTACCTTGCCGCCCCGGCGTTCGTAGTGGCTTACTCTCTTGCCGGTACGCTCGATATCGACCTTTCAAACGACCCCGTCTGTATGGGAAGCGCCGGACCGGTCTACCTTGCCGACCTGCTTCCGAAGGACGAGGAGGTCGAGGCGCTTCTGCACAAGGTTGTTTCTGCCGATCTATTTGCCGAGACGGGGAAGACCTTGTTTGACGGTGACGAGCATTGGCGTTCTCTCTCTGTGAACGCCACCTCCACGTTTGAGTGGGGCGAGGGGTCGACCTACGTTCGCCGCCCACCTTATTTCGAAGATGCCGTAGCAAGCGAAACGTTCGAACTTTCTGGGGCTCGCGCTCTCGCCAATCTCGGCGACTTTGTGACCACCGACCATCTTTCTCCTGCCGGAGCTATTGCGCCGGATTCTCCTGCTGCGCGCTATCTGCGCGAGCACGGTATCGAGGAGTCCGAATTCAACACCTACGGTTCGCGTCGCGGTAACCATGAGGTTATGATGCGCGGTTGTCTTGCCAATGTGAAGCTCGTCAATAAGCTTGCAGACGGCAAGGTCGGCGGATACACGTGGGACCATTGGGACGGAAATGTCTCTACTATTTTCGACGTTTCGCAGCGCGCTGCCGCCGAAAAGACTCCTTTAGTCATTTTGGCTGGCAAGATGTACGGTTCGGGTTCTTCCCGCGACTGGGCGGCCAAGGCCCCTCAACTTCTGGGTGTTCGAGCCGTCATTGCACAGAGTTTTGAGAGGATTCATCGATCTAATCTGGTAGGTATGGGTATCTTGCCGCTTCAGTTCAAAGAGGGTGAGAGTGCCGATGCTCTGGGATTGGACGGCCACGAGGTTTTTGACATCGCTCCCGTGGATTTTTCGCAGGGTCTGCCTTCCCCGTCGTATGCTCAAATCACGGCATTGCGTCAAGACGGCTCTACCGTCGAGTTTGAGGCCGAGGTTCGTGTCGATACTCCGACGGAGGGCGCGTATTTCCGTGCTGGCGGCATTCTGCCTTTCGTTCTTGATACGCTGATGGCGTAGTTGTTTGTTCGTTTTGAATGGAGTTGTGCGTGATCTGCCCGAACTGCCTCAAGACTGTTGAAGACGGCACCACGTTCTGTCCGCACTGCCATGCCTATGTGGGCGGTGCGGCAGGGGAGAGCCGTTCCGATTTTGTCTTTTGCGAAGGCTGCGGAGCACGCCTCTCCATTCACGATCGAACTTGTCCTAAATGTGGGAGGCCTGCTCCGGGCATTCTCTCTGTTGAATCCGCCTCTTCAGATCTCGCTGCCGGAAGAACCGCGAGCTTTCCTCGGCTTACTCCCGATCTTATTGATACCGAGGCCTTTCGTCCGTCGTCGGTTTCGGTTGCTGAGGTTCTCAATGATACGATGAGTCCTGCCGAGACCTCCGTTTTGCGTGCGGCGGATATTGAGCAGCAGGCAAGGAAGTTCGCTCCTCTTGCTCCTACGCAGGAAGATCCCTACCATTCCCGCCGTCGCCCCCGTAAGGGGCTTATCGTTGCGCTCGTCTCTCTTCTTGTTGGGGGTGGGGCTGCCGGTTTTATCTATTTCGATCCCATGCATGTTATGCCGGGATTCTATGAGTCTTTCCAGAACGCTGCACACGAGATGTTTCCAAGTCGACAGCTGCCTGAAGATTCGGACGCTTCGGCGGTGACGCTGACGAAGACGGAGGAAGAAGGAGGCCAACAGGACTCTCAGCCTCTTACCGATGATCAGGTGTTCGATAGGCTGACGACTATCTACCAGCAGATTCTCGATTATGGTTCCGCTGATCAATTCGGTTCTTGTGTCGATGCTTTTAACAGTGCATATCTTGCTAAGTCGCATGCCGATCGTGAAGAGGCATCCGCTTCGGCTTATGAACTTCGTGACAGCGTGCAAAAGACAATGGATGAGCTTGATCAGCTGCAGGCGCCTGATAATTCGGTTTACACCGAGGATATTGAGCATATGAAGCAGCTTGCTCAGTGGATGTACGGCCGTATCGATCAGATATGCGCTTCTTGGGATGTCTCTCTTTCCTATGAAGACGGAGACTTGCCGCGCGATCACCAGGATGAAATCTTGGCACCGATGCGCCGAGCGGGAAGCAGCGATTACGATTCCTATTATGAGAACATCGAGGCATGGGAACCTCAGCGTAAATAGTGCCCCGTTGCATGCCGAATTGATGAATGGCGCCCCTTCTTGCTACACTAGGAGAGATATATCCGACTTCATTTCCAAGGGGTTTTAATATGTTCGGTATCGAGCTGTATACACCTGAATATAAGGTTGCCGGCGATGAGGTGGCAATCGTCGAGACTTCTAAGGGCACTATCAAGGTGGAGCTTGACGGTGCAGGCGCCCCGATTCATGTTGCTAACTTCTGTGAGCTTTCCACCATGGGATTCTACGATGGCCTCAAGTTCCATCGCTATGTTCCCGGCTTCGTGATTCAGGGTGGAGACCCCAATACGCGCGATATGACGGGGGAGCAAGTCGCTGCTGGACTTCCCGGCCCCGACGGCATGCCTGGAACCGGTGGACCCGGTTATTGCATCAAGGGGGAGTTCAATACCAACCCCCACAACAGCCACGATGATGGCGCTCTTGCCATGGCTCGCTCCATGAATCCCGACTCTGCGGGATCTCAATTCTATTTCTGCCTTGGCGCTCAGCATAATCTTGATTCTGGGTATACCGTTTTTGGTCAGACCCTCGAGGGCAAGGATGTTATCGCCGCGCTTCGCGCTGGTGACGAAATCGTCCACATCGACATCGTCCATAAGGAGCAATAGTGAACGCTCAGTATCTTGAACAGGCCCGCGCGGCGTATCGTGCTGGTGACTTTTCGGCGGCTTCTAGCATGTTTCTTGCTTCCAAGGAGCCCGGTGAGCTGCTCGGCGAGGCCGATCACCTTCGCGGCAACTGCTTGATGAGGCTTGGTATGTATGTCGATGCGGCATCGGCATATGCTGATGCGCTGCAGGATACATCCTATGGCAAGCAGGGTGCGCTTTTGACGAACCAGGGCAAGGCGCTCTCTGCTGCGGGTGATTTGAACGGAGCCGTACAGGCATTTTCTGCTGCGACGCGCGACGCTTCTTACGCTACACCTTATAAGGCTTACCTCGGCCTTGGCAACGCTCTGCTCACCTTGGGAAATGTCACCGATGCCGGCGTAGCATTCCGCGCTGCCGCCATCGATGGTACGAATCCGGCTCCTGCTTCGGCGCTTTCGAGCCTCGGCTCTTGCTTCCTGCAGCTTGGCCGTCCTGCCGACGCTATCGAAGCCTATCGCACCGCTTTGGATTACGTTGGGCCCCATGACGATACCCGCTCCATCAACGCTGGTCTTGGCGAGTCCCTCGTTGCGGATGGCAAAGTCGCCGATGCCATCGACGCGTTCCAGAGCGCCACAGCTGATGGTCTGTATGAGCTGACCGCCAGCCAGCAGGCCGCATTCGATAGTGCTCGTGAGGCGGTTTCCTCTCAGAGCGCCATTGCCTCCACCCAGGAGGGAGAGGTTGCCTTTGGAGCTGGCGCTGATCCACTGGATCCGCTGGGTAAGTCTGGCAACTTCATGCCTGATCCTTCCGATACCGGTTTCTTCACGCTGTCTGAATCCGAGATGATCCAGCAGGACAAGAAGGACATGAAGGTTCGCCGCAAGCATCGTCATACCGGTCTTAAGGTGTTCCTTGTTATCTTGATCGTCCTTCTCATCGCCGTTGGTGGCCTTGGATTCGCCTATACGCGCGGTTTTGGTTTCCCCTCGCAGCAGGATGCTGTGAACGGTCTGTTCCAGGCCGTGACTGACGGGTCGGACGCTTCCGCCTACCTCTCGCCGTCCCTTTCTGATGATGCGAAGTCTGCCATCGTTTCCTCCATTCCTTCCGGGGCTACTGTGACGATTTCGGCAATGGACCAGAATATGACGACCTCTACCGCCAAGGTTACGGCTCAGCTCTCCAAGGGTGCGACCGTTGTCTATCAGGTTGAATTCGATCGTTCTTCCAACCATATCGGTTGGGCAGTCAAGTCGATTTCTGCTGATTTCGGCACGGCCGGCACGGGCGGCTCGGCTACGGGTGAGGCGGCCGTGTCTTCCGATGATGCGAGCACGCCGGATGCTTCGACGGATGATGCATCATCGGGGGATTCCACCGACACGGACCAGGTTTCTTCGGATGGCGCTTCCGACCAGTCTTCGGATACCGACTCTGAGGCTTCTTCTACGACCGATTCCGCACAGTAACGTGTGACTGCTTGATATGTTCTTTTGTGCGGAGGCGCCTTTGGCACCTCCGCTCGCTTTAGAGTGACGTAAACTTTCTCACGAGTATGCTTCGTCTTCACGACGATTATCGTAGGAGTCGACTTGTTTTCTTTCATGGATATGTTCTTTGGTCAGTACGGGGGAGACCTCGCCATTGACCTGGGCACGGCAAACACGCTTGTTTCTGTTCGCGGCAAAGGCATCGTAATTCGCGAGCCGTCCGTTGTCGCCATCGATAAGAACGATGAGCGCATTTTGGCTGTCGGTATCGAGGCTAAGCGCATGCTTGGCAGGACGCCGGGCAATATCGTTGCCGTCCGTCCTCTCAAAGATGGCGTCATCGCCGATTTCGATGTTACCGAGGCCATGCTTCGCTACTTTATCGACAAGGCGAGTGATAAGCGCTATCCGTGGACGCCTCGTCCGCGCGTTGTCGTTTGCGTGCCCTCTGGTGTGACAAGCGTTGAGAAGCGTGCTGTTTTTGAGGCGACAATCTCTGCCGGTGCGCGTCAGGCCTACCTTATCGAGGAGCCGATGGCGGCAGCCATCGGTGCCGATCTTCCCGTTGAAGAGCCGACGGGCTCTATGGTTATCGATATCGGTGGCGGTACTACCGAGGTTGCCGTTATCGCCATGGGCGGCATTGTTGTTTCGCAGTCTATCCGCATCGCTGGCGATGAGTTTGATCAGGCTATTCTCACGCATGTTCGTGACGCCTATAACCTAGCGATTGGCGAGCGCACGGCTGAGGACATCAAGATCAAGGTCGGCTCTGCCGTTCCGTTGCGCGATGAGCTCGATGTTGAGGTCAACGGCCGCGACGTGATCAGCGGTCTTCCGAAGACCGTTCGCATCGAAAGCGAAGAGATTCGACGTGCGCTCAACAAGCCTCTCGATGAGATGACTAAGGCTGTCAAGGACGCTTTGGATGCAACTCCGCCCGATTTGGCTTCCGATCTTATGTATTACGGCATCCTTCTTACTGGCGGCGGTGCGCTGCTGCGTGGCCTGGATGTTCGTCTTCGTGATGAGACTGGTGTCGCCGTTAACGTGAGCCCCACCGCGCTTGACAACGTTGTCAATGGTTGTGCGCGTGTGCTCGAGGCTAACGCTTTTGATGGCGGGTTCGTTCAGAGCAACGCCTAGCTCGATTTAGAAGGGTAATCTTTGCCGAAGTCTAAAGGGTTTTCATCACATCTGAATACACAGCGACAATCAACGGGGGTTCGCCCGTTGATTGTTTTCTGCCTGGTCTCGATTCTGCTCCTTACGTTTTATATTCGTGAGGGCGAAAGTGGTCCTATTCATTCGGTGCGCGGTGCCGTCTCCGTGGTGACTACTCCTGTTCGAGTTCTTGGCTCTCTTATTGCCACACCCTTTAACGCTGCAGGCAATGTTGCGGGCAACCTTACCGCCTCGCAGGAGACTCTCTCTGAGCTCAGGGAGCAGAATGCCGAACTGACTGCTCAGGTTGCCGAGCTTTCTGAGTCCAAGAAAACATCTGAGCGTCTGGAGTCCCTGCTCAATCTTCAGTCCACGTACAGCCTGACCTCGACCGCTGCTCGTATCATTGGCAATTCTTCCGATGCTTGGTCGCGTGCCGTTACGATCGACAAAGGCACCGCTGCCGGTTTCTCGTGTGGAATGGCAGTGTGCAACTCCGGTGGCGTTATCGGACAAATCGTGGAGGTATCGGCTACAACCTCTACGGTTCAGCTCATCACCGATGAGGGATCCGGTGTCTCCGCGATGATTCAGAGCACGCGTGCCCAGGGTATGCTGCAGGGTCAGCCCGATGGCTCTTTGCGCCTCTCGTACGTTTCAACTGATTCGGACGTTAAAGTGGGCGACATCGTTATCACATCGGGTATCGGTGGCGTGTATCCCAAGGGCTTGCCTCTCGGTACCGTTTCTTCCGTCGAGAAATCTGACAATGATGTCTATTACACCATCGTGGTGAGGGCTCAATCTACCGCGGAGAATAACGAAGAGGTTCTCGTAATCACTTCTCTTACCGATGACCAGATTGCCTCCGACCAAGATGTCGCTAGCGCCAACAAGAGCGGCGCGGTTACTTCGACCAGCACTAAAGACGACGATTCTTCCGATGATTCGTCTGACGATTCCGAGTAGGGAGGGGATGTATTCATGCAACTTAAAGATGCGGGCAAAACCCGTTCGGCGACCGTAGCCCTTTGCGTTGCTGCCGTTGCCTTCCAGATCGGTTTTGCCCCTCAGATCGAGGTCATGGGCGGCAGAATTAATTTCATGCTTATTCTTGCGTGCCTTTTTATCTTAAGCGGCGATACGCATCGTGCGACAATCGCTGGTTTTTTCTGCGGGCTTGCATATGATTTGACGGCTTCGGTCCCCGTCGGACTCATGTCTCTCATTTTGACGGTGACGTGCTTCATTTCGAGTGGTATGTTTCGTGGCGTTCAGATTGGCCTTAATCCTAACGCGATGCGCTGTACTGCAATCGTGATGATTGTCGTCAATCTCCTCTATGGTCTGCTTCTGTTCTTCATGCATGTACAGACCGATTTATTCTGGGCGATTATCGGCCACGGCCTTTCGAGCACTCTTCTTTCGCTTCTTGTTGCTGTTCCGGTTTTCGTCCTGGCTGGTAATGCGTTTTCACAAAGCGGTTTTTCTGCTCGCTCCCGTGGAACGCGCTATAAGGGCCTTCGCTAGGGGCTCGTATCGTGGATGCTAAAATTCTTGTCATCATCACCGGTGCTATCCTGGTGATCGCCATTCTGGTCTCGCTTGTGATGATGCGGCGAAATCCTAATCGATTTACGTATGACACCGCTCACGGCACCCGTCCCCGTGCCTCGGAAGGGGAGGGCAATACTTCTCAGGTTGCTTTCAAGGGCCGATTTACCATGCTCGCCGCGGGCGTTGGTGCCGTCTTTGCTGCGATCTTTGCCAAACTTTGGAACATGCAGATGGTCTCCTCGGATTATTACGAGGAGCTCTCCGATCAAAATCAGACTCGCACGGTAACTACTCCCGCGCCGCGTGGTCGTATTCTCGATCGAAACGGAACGCCTCTTGTTACCAATCGCCCATGCTTGACTGTCGCCGCGTACCGCTCGCTTGCCGACGACACTATTACCGTTCGACATCTTGCAAATGTGCTCGGTATGCCCTATATCGCTGTCAAACGCAATATCCAAAACTACAACGAGAGCGCCCAGAGCCTGCATACCGTTGCCTCGGACGTTCGTCGTTCAACCGTTGCGTATATCCAGGAGCACGCTTCGCTTTTTAATAATGTCGAGGTTGTCGAGCGCACCGAGCGTTACTACCCTTACGGATCGCTTGCGGGCCATCTTCTTGGGTACACGGGCACCATTACGAGTGAGCAGCTCGAAAAGCAAAATGACGATGAGAACAAAAGCGCTGGAACGATTACCTATAAATCGGGCGATATTGTTGGCCAGACCGGCGTCGAGCTTCAGTATGAACGTCTGCTCCAAGGTATTCGCGGTGAGCAGACTGTTCAGGTGAATGCCGCTGGCACGGTAACTGGTCGTTCCGGTGCCGTTCCGGCAGAACCCGGCAGCGACGTTAAATTGACCATTGATCTTTCGATTCAGCAGGCTTGCGAGGACGGTCTCGCTCGTGCCATTCAGATTGCGCAGCAAAATGGGCACGATACGAATCGCGGAGCCTGCGTGTGCCTTGATTGCACCAATGGCGATATTTTGGGAATGGCAAGCTCGCCCCAGCTCGACCCTTCCGTCTTTATCGGCGGCGTCTCAAACGATGTGTGGAACCAGCTCAACAGCGAAGATAGCGGGCTGCCCATGATCAATCGTGCTATCTCTGGTCAGTACATGTCGGCGTCGACAATCAAGCCCCTTTCCGCGCTCGCCGCCCTTAAGCACGGTATTTTCACCGAGACGCAGACAACGGTTTGCAGTGGCTGGTGGACTGGCTTTGGCGAATCGGATGGCAAGTGGTGCTGGCTCCATTCCGGTCATGGCACGATGACTCTTCGTAACGGTATCGTCCATTCCTGTGACCCGGTGTTTTACGACATCGGAAAGGGCTTTTTCTACGATAAGGACAATCCTGAGGGATTGCAGGAAATGTATCGCAGTTGGGGGCTCGGTTCTTCTACCGGCGTGGACCTGGGCGGTGAGGCTTCGGGTCGCGTTCCAGACGCCGAATGGAAATCGGAGTATTTCTCAAGTTGGAGCGAGTCTGACCGTACTTGGAACGGTGGCGATATGACCAATATCGCTATCGGCCAGGGCGACATCCTGGTTACCCCTTTGCAGATGGCTTGTGTATATGCTGGCATTGCCAATGGAGGCAAGGAGTATGTGCCGCATGTTTTTCTCTCCGCTGTCTCTCGTGACGGCGAAGGTGATGCTGTGACATATAAGCCTAAAGAGCGCCTAAAAGGAGATTTCGAAAAAGAGTCCCATCTGAATCTTGTGAGAGATGGACTGAAGGGCGTTATCTACGAGGAGTCTTCTGACCAGGCGTCGCACTTTACAAGCCTGAGCACGACTGTGGCGGGTAAATCCGGTACGGGCCAAAAAACGAACGAGGATGATTATTCCTGGTTTGTTGTCTATGCGCCCTATGATGACCCCAAATATGTCGTCGCTTCGCTTGTCGAAGAGGGCGGCTATGGCGCCACGGCTTCGCTGTACGCCGTGCGCGATGTTCTCGGTGCGATTTACGGTGAGCCCGATACTGTTGGCACTACCGCGGGCGATGGCGCGCGATAAGGAAGGAGGGGAGACGCATGGCTCAACGTACAGTTTCGACAAAAGATGCCTTGAAGCATGTCAATAAGCGAATAGGCCAGGCGCGCGGTTCGCTGCGTCGTCAGGTTAGTCTTCCCGTTCTCCTTGGTGCGGCGGGCCTTGTCGCATTCGGTTGTCTTATTATCTGGACCGCCTCTCTTACCATTTCTGCTGCATCCTTTTCGCGACATCTGGTGGGCATTGGCTTGGGTACCGTCCTTGCGCTTTTCTGCTGGAAGACCGATTTTCGCGGGCTTTCCAATATCACGACCCTCCTTATGGTCATAGATATCATCGTCATCTTCTTGCCCTATGTTCCGGGTCTTTCCTACAGTGCAAAGGGCATGACGGGATGGATTCAGGTCCCCTTCACTCATTTGACGTTTCAGCCGGTAGAGTTCGCGAAAATCATCACGGTCTTTATCGTAGCCGCGCTTGGAGCGCAGTATAACGGGCGTATCGATTCCGTTCGCAATTATGTGAAACTCTGTGGCATGCTTGCCATTCCGTTTTGCTGCGTGGTTATCGCAGGCGACCTTGGCAGCGGTCTCGTCGTCTTTTTTTCCGGTGCCATCATCATTATGATGAGTGGCCCGCGTAGGGAGTGGGTGCTTTCGACGATTGCAATCTTGATCGGTCTCGTCGCCCTGTTGCTCGCTGCGGATTCGTTGGTTGATAGCATTGTGGGACGCGATGTCTTGATCAAGACATATCAGATGAATCGCTTGCTGGTCTTTCTTGATCCCACGGCTGATACCACGGGTGCAGGTTATAACCTGATGCAATCGCTTATTGCTGTTGGTTCCGGTGGTTTTTTTGGTAAGGGTATCGGCAATGCAACGCAGTCTGCTTCGGGTTTTCTTCCGGAGGCGCACACCGACTTCATCTTTGCCCTTACGTCCGAGGAGTTTGGATTTGTGGGAGATATGCTGCTGCTCTCCCTGTTTGCTCTCTTGATTTTTTCGACGATTCGCGTCGCCTATAAAAGTGACTCCCTATTCTTACGTCTTGTTGCCGTTGGTATTGTGGGCATTTGGACGTTTCAACTTCTCGAAAATGTTGGCATGTGTATCGGACTTATGCCAATTACCGGCATCCCCTTGCCTTTTATCAGCTTTGGCTCGAGTTCGATGCTGATGCAGCTTGCCAACGTAGGTATCGTACAATCCGTATGGAGACATCGTTCGCAAGCCCGGTAGAAAGGAGCGCCCATGCGTATTCCCTTGAATAAAATCGCCGATATGGCAAAGCTCGGTGCTACAACGGTTAAACAATCTGACGATCCTGTGCGCGTTGCGGTTATCGTTGACGATACGGCTACGCCTTTTCTTATCGAGACGGTGCGCGACGCGTTTGTTCCGCAAACAACTTCCGCTATCGTTCGTGTCTCACGTATTGCCGATTTCGACGTCGCATGCAAACGCGATACCGACATCGTGCTTGTGCTGACGTGCGGATCGGATGCGTTGCAGGACGCTGTGCAGCGCATTGTTATCGCTGGCGCCCCCGTGGCCGTGCTTTGCGAATCAAGCGTCGAGGTGCCGTTCATCGAGCAGGACACGAAGATGCTCGGGCTTGTTTCGGCGACGGATAAGACCACGCTTCTCGAAACTCTTGCGCGCTGGATTCTCGACCATACGGAAAAGCAGACGGCGTTTGCCGCAAACTTTCCCTTTATGCGCATTGCCGCCGCGAACCGTGTTCTCACCTCGAGCATGCTCGCCAATATGGCAACGGGTGCGCTTGTCTTTGTTCCGGGGGCTGATTATCCCGTTATGGCCGCGGCTCAGATCGGCATGATGATCCAGCTCGCCTCAATTTTTGGTAAGCCAATCTCTTTCGATCGTGCCTACGACGCAGCGGGTATTCTTGCGTCCGGATTGGGAATGCGTGCAATTACACGTCAGCTTTGCCGTGGCGCGGGACATTACGCCTTCGCCGTCAAAGCCCTTATGGCTGCCGGCGGCACCTACGCTATGGGTCGAGCTCTTTGCTCCCTGTACGAAAGCGACATCGATTATTCGCGTGCAAATGACGCGGTGTCTTCTTTTGCTTCATTTGTTAAACGTAATCTTTCGACCAAGGATGCTCAGCCAGACGTGGTCGACATGACGGCCTAGAGGATTGTATATCGTGAGAGTTCCATACGAAGATAGATTTAGCGACTTGGAGCCGCTCCTTGCTCGCGTTGAAAAGCCAAGTCGCTATATCGACCATGAGTGGGGCACGCTTAGCTCTGCAGAGGCTGATTATCGCGCTTGTTTGATCTACCCAGATGTCTATGAGGTCGGCTTGCCCAATCAAGGTCTCACCATCCTCTATAACATCCTGAACCACCAGGAGGGTATTTCCTGCGAGCGTGCCTATCTGCCCTGGATTGACATGGCTGATGCCATGCGCGAGGCCAATGTGCCCTTTCTCTCCCTTGAGGGGGCGGCACCGCTCGCTTCGTTCGATGTTGTGGGTTTCCATATTCCGCATGAAATGGCGTGTACAAACTATCCTGAAGCGCTCGATCTTGCGGGTATTCCGCTTTTCGCACAAGATCGCGACGAAGACGATCCGCTTGTCATTGCGGGCGGTCCTTCTGTTTACAACCCCGAGCCGGTTGCGGCATTTTTCGATGCCATCTTGATCGGCGAGGGCGAGGAATCCTTAGTTGAGGTCTGCCGCACGCATCAGCGTCTACGAGATGCTGGAGCCTCTCGTATCGAAATCCTTCGTGCTCTTGCCCTCGTGCCTGGCACCTACGTGCCGGCACTCTATGATCAGTGTCATGAAGGTTCCTGTACGGAGCATGGATATGTGGTGCCTAAGCAGGGGGAGGATGTTCCTCCCGTTGTATACAAGCGCGTCATTGCCGACTTTGGCTCGACTAATCCGGTTCCACAAACCGTAATGCCATATGCGCAGCTCGTCCATGATCGTCTTTCTGTTGAAGTGCTGCGCGGCTGTGCCCGTGGATGTCGTTTCTGCCAGGCGGGCATCACGTATCGTCCCGTGCGCGAGCGCACTCCCGACCAGGTTGTCTCTGCTGTCATGGGAGGCCTTAAGGACACGGGTTACGATGAGGTTTCCCTCACCTCGCTTTCCACGACCGACCATTCCTGCTGCTCGCAGATCCTGGCGCGTCTCAATCGTCGTCTTGCCGATACCGGCATTCGCGTGTCTATTCCTTCTCAGCGTCTCGATTCCTTTGGTGTCGACATGGCGCTGCAGGTGGCGGGGGAGAAGAAGGGCGGTCTCACCTTTGCCCCCGAGGCCGGCAGCCAGCGTTTGCGCGATGTTATCAATAAAAACGTGACCGAGGACGATCTTGAGCGCGCGACTCGTGCAGCGTTTGAGGCCGGCTGGCGTCGCGTCAAGCTCTACTTCATGATGGGCCTGCCTGGTGAACGTGATGAAGATATCGTCGCTATCGCAAACCTCGCCGACAAGACCTATGAGCTCGCTCGTGAGGTCGTTCCTAAGGCGCAGCGTGGAAATGTTTCCGTTTCCATTTCATGCTCCGTCTTTATTCCCAAAGCGCAAACTCCGTTCCAGTGGTGTGCGCAGACGCCTGATGAGGAGGTCAAGCGCCGCCAGCAGCTGCTGCTTGCCAGCGTGAGAAACCGCGCCGTTCGCGTGCACTATCATGATGCAGACACCTCGCTGCTCGAGGCCGTTCTTTCTCGTGGGGGCAGGGACATCACGCCCCTTATCGTTGGAGCCTGGAAGCGCGGTGCGCGATTTGACGCTTGGACCGAGCAGTTCGATCTTTCTCGCTGGGAAGATGCAGCTGCCGAGCTCGGCATCGATCTTCGTGCTGTAGCTTCGACCCCCTTTGATCTTGATATGCGTCTTCCTTGGGAGCACGTGAGTCCCGGCATCAAACGCGGCTTCCTTGAGCGCGAATACCGAAAATCCCTTGAGGGCGAGACTACTCCCGACTGCACGCGTACCTCGTGCACCGGCTGCGGCATTTGCCCTACGATTCATGCCTCGAATGTTTTGGTGGGTGAGCGCGGATGAGCGACCCTAATGCACAATCTCTATTTCGCTTGCGTGTGCGTTATCGCAAGACAGGGCGTCTTGCCTATCTTGGCCACCTGGAAGTCATTCACACTATCGAGCGTATTGTGCGCAGGGCGGGGTTGCCCTATGCGGTTACCCAAGGCTTCTCGCCTCATATGCGCGTCGGGTTTTCCTCGGCACTTCCCGTGGGCACGAGCTCGACCTGCGAGTGGTATGACCTGTTCTTGACCGACTTGGTTCCGGCTCCAGAGGCGTTCAGGCGTCTTCTTGCGGCCTCTCCGGTCGATTTAGCTCCCGACCTTGCTGCATACATCGATGTCAAAACGCCGGCACTCACGGCGCAGATTACCCGTTGTGCATATCGCGTTGTCCTTCACATGGCTTCTGGTTACGAATCGTGCGGCGAATCGATTTCCGTGCATATCGACGAGCTGCTTGCGGAAGGTCCAATCGAGTATCAACGCGGGCGTAAGTTCAAAAAGCTCGATCTTGCGGGCACCATCGCTTCTTTTGACGTCTCCCGTGAGGATGATGAGACGATGGTTCTTACGTTGGACACACGCGTTTCCAACGAGGGAGCGCTTCGACCCGAGATTCTTCTTGCTGCGCTCGATCGACGTCTAGTTGGGGGATCATTTGCATCCGAGCCGATTGTCTCGACGGGTATACAAGACCTCATTTCTATCGAACGATATGATGTTTGTCGGATTTCTCAGCATATTGAGGACGAAAACGCTACACTGAGACCCGTACTCGAGGTGTTCGATGTGCCGTCCAGACCCGTCGCGGCAACGCATGTGCCGTCCTTGTGAATTAGCAGGGAATTCTTTCTCTCAATTCGTTGACGGGTGCATACGCACCTGTTACTATATTCGGCTGTTGCACTAACTGATGCATGAAGGGCAAAATAATGTACGCAATCGTTACAACTGGCGGCAAGCAGTATAAGGTCGCCACCGATGATGTTCTGAACGTCGAGAAGATCGACGGCGAGGTTGGCACCAAGGTCACCCTGCCGGTCGTTTTCCTGAATGACGGCAAGAAGATCGTTACCGATCCTGCCAAGCTTGCGAAGGCTAAGGTCACTGCTGAGATCGTCGAGCAGTTCAAGGGCGAGAAGCAGCTCGTCTTCAAGTTCCACAAGCGTAAGCGCTATCGTCGCCTCAAGGGTCATCGTCAGCAGCTTACCCGTCTGAAGATCACCAAGGTCCAGGCCACGACGCGTGCCCGCAAGGCCGCTGCCACCACTGAGGCAGCTGCTGAGGCTCCCGCGGCCGAGTAGTCTCGCACGAGAACTGTAAGAAAGTAGGTAATAGACATGGCACACAAAAAAGGTCTTGGCTCGTCTCGTAACGGCCGCGACTCCCGTGGTCAGCGTCTGGGCTGCAAGCGCTTTGCCGGTCAGACCGTGACCACCGGTACTATCCTCGTCCGTCAGCGCGGTACGCACATCCACCCCGGCGCTAATGTCGGTCGTGGCAAGGATGACACCCTGTTTGCTCTCGTCGACGGTACCGTTGAGTACTCGCATGGCGTTAAGCATCGCGTCAGCGTTCTTCCGCTCGTCGAGGCTTAATCGCACCCTTCATCTCAAGCATCTATGGGAGACCCTTGCCCGAGCAGGACAAGGGTCTTTCTTTTATGAGAAAGGCATCCGATGTCTCAGTTTACCGATATCTGCCGAATCAACGTCAAAGGCGGAGATGGCGGCGCTGGTTGCATGTCCTTTAGGCGCGAAGCCTACGTGCCCAAGGGTGGTCCTGACGGTGGCGACGGCGGTCGTGGCGGCAACGTGGTAATCCAGGCTACGTCTCAGTTGTCTTCCCTGGTCGACTATCGCTTCAAGCACCATTTTCGTGCGGAACGTGGCACACACGGCCAAGGATCGCGTCGCGACGGAAAATGCGGTGAAGATCTGATTCTGAAGGTGCCGATGGGTACGATCGTGCGCGAGCTCGACCCCGAAACCCAAGAGCCCCTCTATGAGATTGCCGATCTCACGCATGACGGGGAATATGTCACGGTTGCACCCGGCGGCTGTGGTGGTCGCGGAAATACCCATTTCGTGACCTCGACGCGCCGCGCTCCTGCCTTCGCCGAGAAGGGCGAGCCCGCCGAGGAGCATTGGATTGAGCTCGAGATGAAGCTCATGGCTGACGCGGCCCTTGTTGGCATGCCGAGCGTTGGCAAATCTTCCTTGATTGCGCGCATGTCCGCCGCTCGTCCCAAGATTGCCGACTACCCGTTTACGACGCTCGTTCCCAATTTGGGCATGGTGCGCGCAGGAGATTATTCCTATGTTGTCGCCGATGTCCCGGGTCTTATCGAGGGTGCAAGCGACGGTCGCGGCCTAGGCCATCAATTCCTTCGCCATATCGAGCGCACTGCACTGATCATGCACGTTATCGATGTGACTGGCAGCTTTGAGGATCGAGATCCGCTCGAGGACTATCGCGTTATCAACGATGAACTCGCCGCATATGCCTCCGAGCTCGCCGAGCGTCCGCAGATCGTTGTTGCCAACAAATGTGATGTAAGCGGTATGACCGAGCGCGTTGCGGCTCTTCGTCAGGCGGCAACGGCAGACGGCCATATGTTCTTCGCGGTCTCCGCTCTTACCGGCGCAGGTCTCAATTCCTTAATGCTTGCTGTTGGCGAGCAAGTTTCCAAGCTTCGACAAGAGCTTGCCGAGGATACCCCTGCCGATGAGATCGATACCGAGCAGTGGGAGCGTGCCCGTCATGAGCGCGATAGACGCTTTAGGGTTGTGCCCGAGGGCAACGGTATCTGGCGTGTTCTTGGCCGTGGTATCGAGCGCATGTGCGTTCAGACCGATTGGGAAAATGAGGACGCCATCATCTATCTGCAGCATCGACTTTCCCGCATTGGCGTCGACGATGCTTTGGAGAAAGCGGGATGTCGCGCGGGCGATGAAGTTCGCATTACGGGCTATTCGTTTGCCTATGAAGGCGCGCTCGACGATTTCGAGGATGAGGAGTTTGAGGACGCCGATTTTACGGCCGAATCCTCCCTCGTTGACGGAGAAATCGATGAGTAGCATCCCTCATCTTCCTGAGCTTGGTGCCGACCCCAGGCGAGAATACCGCCTGGGGATTATGGGTGGAACCTTCGACCCCATTCATTATGGCCACTTGGTAACTGCTGAGCAGGCGAGAGAGGCGCTCTCGCTCGATCTCGTCCTGTTCATGCCTGCGGGCTCCCCGGCGTTTAAGCAGAATTCCTCGGTTACCGATGCTGAAGACCGATATGCCATGACGTTGCTCGCCACGGCGGCGAACCCTGCCTTCGATGCAAGTCGATTTGAGATCGACCGCGAGGGTATCACGTATACCATCGATACCCTCGAGGCCTTGCGCGCGCATTACCCTTCGAACGTCAAGCTTTACTTCATTACGGGTGCTGACGCGGTGCTCGACATCATGACCTGGCATGATGCTGAGCGCATGGCAAAGCTTGCTACATTTATCGCCGCTACGCGTCCCGGTTATGATATCAACCATGTTTGCGAGCGCATCGAGGCAAGCGGAATTGAATTCAATGTTCGCTATATTGAGATTCCCGCTCTTGCAATCTCCTCCACCAACATCCGTGACCGCATCCGTCATGGCAAAAGCGTGCGCTATCTGACTTCTGAGTCTGTAATCGGCTACATTCGCAAGAATCGGCTCTACAATACAGGTTCACGTGAGCGCGTAGACGCGCTGAGAACCGTCAGAGAGGGGTGAGTGATTATAGCTGATATCCAAAACGCGACCGAAGCCGAAAAACTTCGTTATTTAACGCGCATGCGCGAGCTTTTGAGCGTTCGCATGGAAGAGGTCAAACCTCGTCGCTATAAGCACTCGCTTGGTGTTGCGCGAACCGCTGCGCACCTTGCTGAGGTGTATGGGGTGGATTCCTTTTTGGCCGAGGCAGCCGGCCTTGTCCATGACTGGGACAAGGTTCTAGACGACAGTGAGCTATTGGCGCGTGCGGCTCAGTACCGCATCCGACTTGCAGGTTCGCCTACCTATAGCACCCCGTTGCTTCATGGTCTTGTCGCGGCCGTTGAGTTGCCTCATCTTTTCTCGGAGCTTCCGGAAGCCGTATGGCAAGCGGTTGCGCGCCATACCGTTGCCGCCGTTGATATGACGCCGCTCGATATGGTTGTGTTCATCGCCGACGCCATCGAGCCCATGCGACAAGGCGACTATGCCGACGAGCTCCGCGCACTCGTGGGTAACATCTCCCTTGAAAGCCTCTTTTTCAAGTGCTTTTCTCAAGGTCTCTCGTTTGTCATCTCTACCGGCCGCTACCTCTATCCTACGGCTATCACCATTTACAATGCCTACGCTACGAAAGGACTCGCATGACCGATTCGATCGATATGTCTGCACCCATTGCCGACGCTGACCAGTTTGCCGTTGACTCCGAGCGCTCTGCTGCCTCCCTGTCGTCTTCGGGCGTCGACGCGGCCTCTGTTGCACGCTGCGCGGCACAAGCTGCTTTCGATAAGAAAGCAGAAGATGTTTGCGTTCTCGACCTTACTGAGCTTTCTGATGTCTGCGATTACTTCGTTATCGCCACGGGCTCTAACGCCCGTCAGTGCGATTCGGTGATTGACGAGATTGAAGAGAAGGTTGCCGAAGCATATGGCGAGCATCCCTTCTCCATTGAAGGCCGCGACGAGAAGACCTGGATTCTTATGGACTACGGTTCAGTCGTCGTTCATGTTTTCACGCCTGAGGTCCGCGACTTCTATCGTCTGGAAAAGCTTTGGGGAGATGCTCCCCAGCTCGACGTGGAGCTCGTCTAATCCTCGTTGTGCAAAAACTTGTCTTTTCGCACAACGTCGCTATCGAAACGGGCGGCACGGCCAAAGCCTACCGCCCCTTCGCCGAATTTCTCGCGCACCTGGTCCATCGTCACCGACAGCTTGCGTCGCTCGGAGGTTTGCGCTCCGCGTTCGTCAAGTGTGCAAAAGAGGTCCGTTTGAACTTCTTTAGGGCTGTTGAAATCGCTCATGCCAAGGCCCGCTAGGCGCACATGCATGCCTTCAGACCAAATCGACGGAAGCAGGTCGAGTGCTACGGGCACAAAGACGTTTTCGTCGTCGGTGGGGTGGGGAAGCCTTCTCTGAATGGTTTTCCCTGTACCCCAGCTGTATTTTAGTTTTAGAGTTACCGTGCTGCCCAATAGGGCCTTTTGGCGCATGCGGCGCGCAATCGATTCCCCAAGCAGTGCGATAGCTGCTTCTATGTCCGCCTGATCGGTGAGGTCATGTGCAAAGGTTCGCTCGTTGCTTACCGATTTGACATCCTCAGGCGCGTCGATAGGGGATACCGCGCTGGCCTCTTCCCCTCGAGCACGCTGGCGCATAAGGTCTGCGTTTATTCCAAATACCGCAATCAAATCGCTTTGCCGTGCGGTTGCAATGGCGCCAAGCGTTCGTATGCCGCGATCGTTGAGCATGCGCTCTGCGGCGGCTCCAATTCCGCTCATCGCGCGCACCGGTAAGGGGTTTAAAAACGCCCGCTCAGTTCCTGGCAGTACAATTGTCAGTCCACGGGGCTTATCGCGCTCACTTGCGATTTTGGCGACCGTTTTACTCGATCCAAGCCCGATGGAGCAGGTGATCCCAAGTTCGGAGACGCGCGTCGAGATGCGTTTGCAGATATCGACGGGGTTTTCGGTGTTGAATCTACCAGGTGTGACATCGAAGAAAGCTTCATCGATCGATACCTGGTCAACGTAAGGGGTCTCATTGGCGAGAATCGCCATGACCCGCGCACTCATCTCCCGATATCGAGCGAAATGGCCCGTTGTCCAAATCGCATCGGGACAGAGTCGCTGCGCCTGCGCAGAGGACATTGCGGAGTGAACTCCGAACGTGCGCGCCTCATAGGATGCAGTCGATACCACCCCGCGCGATTCGGGAGATCCTCCCACAATGACGGGCTTGCCTCGCCATTCGGGATGGTCAAGCTGCTCCACACTCGCAAAGAAGGCGTCAAGATCTAAAAGTCCGATAGCGGGTCCATTCCATACGCCGAATAGCGAATCGAATGCATGGTTTAAATCGTATGTATGTTCGGTATCCATAGTGCAAGTATAGCGCGATTACGTGGAAACCCTTGCATTTTGTCAATTCATGGGTAAGATATGAAAACGCTGTCGTTCATACCGAAGAAGTTTCTCTCACGACTTCACCTGCTCCGAATGATGGCGTATCATTACAAATCGTTTGTTTGTTGTTGCAGCTCAGCTGCTTGGTTGGAGGAGTTTTCATTGGCAGTCAAAATCCGCCTCGCTCGTCATGGTTCTAAAAAGCGTCCGTACTACCGCGTTGTCGTTGCTGATTCTCGCAGCCCGCGCGATGGTCGTCTGATCGAGGAGGTCGGCCGTTACAATCCGCTGACCACGCCCAAGACCATCAATCTCGATCTTGAGAAGATCGCTGACTGGCAGACCAAGGGTGCTCAGCTCACCGACGCTGTTGCCGCTCTGGTGAAGGCCGCCAACGAGGGCGAGAAGGCCGCTGCTGCCCCCAAGAAGTCCAAGAAGCAGCTCGCTCGCGAAGCTGAGGAGGCCAAGAAGGCCGCCGAGGCTGCCGCTGAGGCCGCTGAGGCTACCGAGGAGTAACGTTGTCCGAGGAGCTCAACGCAATCGAGGATGAGCTTGAGGTTTCGAGCGCTGACGAGGAGATGGTCTCCGATCGCATTGCCGATTTGGTAGAGTATCTCGTTGTTAACATCGTCGATGATGCCGATTCCGTGAGCCTTGAGGTTATCGACGGCGAGGATTCCTCCACGATTGAAGTTAGCGTTGCCGAACCTGATGTCGCGAAGGTGATCGGTCGTCATGGCCGCACCATCAAGGCGGTTCGCACGCTCGCACGTGCTCTTGCCGCACGTCTTGGTACGTCAGTCGAAGTCGAAGTCTTGGGATAAAGCCTTGACTGTTCGTTATCGAAATATAGCTCGTGTGGTACGTCCGCACGGGTCCAAAGGGGAGGTTCTCGTAGCTCCGCTACGAGGCCTTCCCTTCCTTTTGGAAAAAGGGCTCATGTGTGCTCTGACGCCGCCCGCGCTTGATCGAGATCGGTTCTGTTCGATTACCTCCCTTTCGTGCGGTGGCTCTGAAGCGCTCGTTTCATTTAGCGGCGTCGATTCGCTCGATGCTGCCGAGGCAATTGCCGGATGCTATGTTCTTGTGGCCGAAGACGATCTGGATCTTTCGCCCCTCGATCATGCAATAGATGATCTGATTGGAAGAAGGGTCCAAGATGCCCGCTACGGCTATCTTGGCGTTATTACCGAAGTCATCTGTACACCGGCAAATGATGTTTGGACTATCGACGAGGGTCCTTTTGGGGAGCTCCTCATTCCTGTCATCGATGAGGTGATTGATTCGATTCCCGATGACGGCCCCATCCATACTTCCATCATGGACGGTATCGTTACCGAGAGCGAACGTGAGGACGCCTGATGATTATCGAAACACTTTCCGTCTTCCCCGAGATGTTCGACACCGTGATGTCGACATCCATTTTGGGTCGCGCTAAGACATCAGGGCTCTTTCAATTTCATGCATATAACCTGCGGGACTGGACGCACGACCGTCATCGTACGGTAGATGACGAGCCTTACGGTGGCGGACAGGGCATGCTTATGAAAGTTGAGCCCTTGGCTTGTGCCATCGAGGATATCGCCTCTACGGGACCTCGTCCCCATGTCATCTTTTTCACACCTTGTGGCGCCCCTTTTGATCAACATGTTGCCGAGCGACTCTCGCATGAGGAGCGAATCTTGATGGTTTGCGGTCGCTATGAAGGCATGGACGAGCGTGCATATGATTATGCCGATGAGCGTTTGAGCATCGGTGATTATGTTTTGACCGGCGGCGAGCTTCCGGCAATGGTTGTTGCCGACTCCGTCGTTCGCCTTTTGCCGGGAGCACTTGGCGATGAGATGTCAAATGTCGATGAGTCCTTTGCGACGCAGGCAGGTGGCGGGCTCTTGGAATATGAACAGTACACGCGTCCGGCAACGTTTAACGGCGGCAGTGTTCCCGACGTTCTCCTTTCGGGCGATCACGCCAAAGTCGATGCATGGAGACGAAAGAATGCCATTGAGCGTACTTGTCGCTGGCGTCCCGACCTTATCGACACGGCCGATCTTTTACCGGAAGAGGCTCGTTTTGCCCGTGAACTCATCGAACGATATCATGGTATTCCCTATGAATAACGAGAATTGGAGCCATCGTGACGCCGCATAACGGTTCTTTCCTCCGAGGTCTTGCCGAATGGTTGATCGTCATTGCGATTGCCTGTGTTGCAACGTTTGTCATTCGCTCTTTTATTATTGAACCGTATGTGGTTCCCACGGGATCGATGGAGTCTACCATTGAGATTGGCGACCAAGTTCTCGCCGAAAAGGTGACGGTTGAGCTCGGTCGAGGAGTGCGCGCGGGGGATATCGTCGTCTTCCATAACCCCGATTCCAGCTCTGAGCACGATGTGCTCGTCAAACGAGTTGTTGCACTTGGAGGACAGACCGTCGATATGAAAGACGGGGTTCTGTATGTTGACGGCGTGGCGCTCGATGAACCGTATGCAACGGGGGAGTCGTGGCCACTTGCCGCGCAGGCCGATGGGGCCACGATGACATTTCCGTATACGGTGCCCGAAGGCAGCGTTTGGGTTATGGGCGACAACCGTGAGAACTCCGCCGATTCTCGCTATTTTGGACCGGTGAGCCAGAAGAACATCATCGGTGTGGCTGTTTTGCGCTACTGGCCCTTCAACCGCTTCGGCACCCTGTAGAAATAGCGCATCATCCTAAAAGTTAACCCGAGCTGCACGTATTCGCTCTGCACTTGGGCTACCATAGCAAACCGTATGAACCGATCGTGAATCGAGGGGATCTAGGGCATGGAGAAAAACGCTCTTACGTTCCAAGAAATCATCTTGCGTCTCCAACAGTATTGGGGAAAGCAAGGCTGTGTCATCATGCAGCCGTATGACTCCGAGGTCGGTGCGGGCACGTTCCATACCGCAACCCTGCTTCGTTCCTTGGGTAAAGACTCTTGGAGGGCCTGTTACGCTCAGCCGTGCCGTCGCCCTGCCGACGGTCGTTACGGCGAGAACCCTAACCGTATGCAGCATTACTATCAGTTCCAGGTTCTTATCAAACCTTCGCCCGTTAACAGCCAGGAGCTTTATCTTGAATCTTTGGCGGCTATCGGCTTGGATCCGAACGAGCATGATGTGCGCTTCGTCGAAGATGACTGGGAGAGTCCGACGCTTGGCGCCTGGGGTCTTGGCTGGGAAGTCTGGCTCAACGGCATGGAGGTCACCCAGTTCACTTATTTCCAGCAGGTGGGCGGAATCGAGGTCAACCCCGTTCCAGTCGAGATCACCTATGGTCTTGAGCGCATTGCCATGTACGTTCAAGGTGTTAATTCCGTATACGACATCGTGTGGAGCTACCTGCCCGACGGCACTCCCATGACCTACGGAAATGTCTTCCTCGAAAACGAGCGCGAGTTCTCGGCTTATAACTTCGAGGTTGCAAATATCGATATGATGCGCCAGAAGTTCGATGATTACGAGGCCGAGTGCCACTCCTGTCTTGATCGTAAACTGCCGCTCCCCGCATATGATTGCGTCATGAAGTGCAGCCATGCATTCAATATCCTCGACGCTCGCGGAGCTCTATCCGCTGTCGAGCGCGCCAATTATATTCTTCGCGTTCGCGCCATCGCGAAGGCCTGCTGCGAGTCCTATCTCGCCGAAGTGGCCGGTGGCTCCGCCGATAACGCTTCGTCCCAGAAGGAGGCATAGAAACGATGTCTGAAAAGAAAGACTTCCTGCTCGAAATTGGAACCGAGGAGATGCCCTCCGCTCCGCTCATTCACGCCTCGAAGCAGTATCGTGAGCTTTTGGCCAAAGGCCTTGATGATGCCGGTCTCGCTCACGGCGATATCAAGATCATCACCTCTCCACGCAGGCTTGGTGCGGTCATTGCCGATGTTGCAACCGAGACCGAAGAGGTCCATGAGGTCAAGCGTGGCCCCGCTGCTAATATCGCTTTCGATGAGTCTGGGGCTCCCACCAAGGCAGCGTGCGGCTTTGCGCGCAAGTGCGGCGTTGAGGCTTCTGACCTTGTGCGTCGTGAGGATACCGATGGTCGCGAGTATGTTTTTGCCGAGCGCTTTGTTCCTGCAGCTCCCGCTCAGCCTATTTTGAGCGCACTTGCCGAGAATGTGATTTCCTCGCTTGAGTGGCCCAATTACCGTTCCCAGCGCTGGGGCGCCGAGAGCGCGACGTTTGTTCGTCCCATCCGTTGGATTTGCTCTCTTCTGGGCGATCAGGTCGTTCCGGTGCGCTACGCGGATGTCACTAGCTCCAACACGACTCGCGGTCATCGCGTCTTGAGCCCCGGTGACCATGTTGTCGCTTGTCCTGCCGTCTATGAGCACGTTCTCGAAGAGCATGGCGTTTTGTCTGCCGAACGTCGTCGCAAGGTTATTTTGGACGGTATTGCTCAGATTGAAGCAGAACGCTCCGGTGCCCATGTTGATACGCCCAAGAAGGTCTTTGACGAGGTTGTCAATCTTTGTGAGTGGCCCACGGTTCTCGTTGGCGTTTTCGACGAGGAATTCCTTGCTGTTCCGCATGAGATTATTTGCGAATCGATGCTTTCCAATCAGCGCTATTTCCCCATTTATGATGCGAACGGAAATCTGACGCGCGAGTTTGTCGTTGTTTCCAACACTAAGCCCGAGAACAACGAGCGAGTCATCGATGGCAACGAGCGTGTTGTTCGTGCTCGTCTCTATGATGCCAAGTTCTTCTATGACGAGGATCTTAAGGTTTCGCTTGAGACCTTCCGCTCCCGTCTCGCAAGCGTTGCCTTCCAGGAAAAGCTCGGCAACGTTCTGCAGAAGACGGAGCGTATCGAATCGCTTTCCTTGGCAATTTGCCGTGAGGCACGCATCGGCGCCCATGTTGCATCCGATGCTCAGCGTGCTGCCCATTTTGCCAAAGCCGACCTTGTTTCCTCTGCCGTTGTGGAGTTCACCAACCAGCAGGGTGTCATGGGTGGTTACTATGCGAAGGCGGCCGGTGAATCCGATGAGGTCGCCGAGGCTATTCGCGATCATTATCGTCCTCGTTTTGCCGGTGATGATCTTCCCTGTGGTCTTGCTGGCTGCGTTGTCGCTGTTGCCGATAAGCTGGATACCATCGCCGGCATGTTTGCCATTGGCGAGCCTCCGACCGGTTCCAAGGACCCGTTCGCGCTGCGTCGTTCCGCAATTGGTGTTATCAACATCTTGGCAGATCGTTTGCACTGCGGCTACGCTGCTTCGGTCGATGCCGCTCTTGATGCCTATCTTGAGCAGGGCCTCTCGTTTAATAAACCTGAGGTTGCGCAGGATATCTGCGCCTTTATCAAGGGGCGTATGGAGCAGATTGCTCGCGATGCGAAGATTAACTCTGATACGGTTGCCGCAGTTTCGCACGGTACTATCGAGGCTCCTGTCGATTTCTTTGCGCTTGCCCATGCGCTTGACGATGCCCGCGCTAACGATGCTGAGACTTTTGAGAATCTTGCTACGGCCTATGCGCGTGCAAGCCATCTGGCTGATTCGTCGCTGGGCCTGGATGTTGACGATGCCTCTCTCTTGCCGGTGGAGCGTGACCTTCTTCTTGCCACCGACGCCGCTCAAGATAAGGTGCATGCAGCGATTGATTCCTCTTCCTATGCCGAGGTTATCTCGGCTCTCGCCGAACTGCGCGAGCCGATCGACCGCTTCTTTGACGATGTTCTCGTAATGGATGAAGACGAATCGATTAAGAACAACCGACTTCGACTGCTCAATCGCTTCGTTGCTGTTTTCCATGATGTTGCGGATATGGGGGAGCTTGCTCGAAAGTAATTTGTTTCGACATATTTTGATACGAAAGCGAATTGCTCGATATTTGAGCAATTCGCTTTCGTTTTATTCCGGCCACCTGAACCTGAACGGTTTAACGCCTTAATGCGGGGTACTATGTCAGTTGTATCCAGTAAGAGGATAAAGGGGGCAATAATGCCGGACAGTTTTGACGAAACAACACCCATCGTTCATGTTATTTCCGATTCCCTTGGCGATACGGCTTGCGAGGTCGTGCTTGCCGCCGCGGGTCAGTTTGACGAAGGGTGCATCCGCATTTCGCGTTTACCTAAAGTCACGGATGTCTCCCAGGTGGCTTCTTATCTCGATTTGCACTCAAAGCAACGTGTGAATTGCGCGGTATTCCATACGATTGTTAATACCGACTTACGCCACGCGGTGATGGAAGAATGCATGAACAGGAATATCCCTAACGTTGATTTGATGGGTCCTGCAACCTGCATTATCTCTCAGCTTACCGGCAAAGAACCCCATGGTATCCCCGGTACAATTCATCGAACCGATCAAAGATATTTCAAGCGCATCGAGGCGATGGAGTATTTTGTTGAGCATGATGACGGCAGGGGAGCCGACGACATTCGTGATGCCGATATCGTCTTGCTGGGCATTTCCCGTACTTCTAAAACTCCACTTTCTATGTACCTTGCCTTTCAGGGATATCGCGTTGCCAATATTCCCCTTGCGCTTGAGATGGAGCCACCTCAGTCGATCTTTGAGGTCGATCCCATGAGGCTGTTTGGACTCCTTTCTACAACGAATGTCATCGCCGATATTCGCGACCGTCGATTGGGGGATGACTATTCGCGTGCCTGGGCTTCTTCTTATTCTGATCCAGAGTCTATTAATCAAGAGATGGAAGAAGCCCATAAATTGATGAAACGCCTGGGTTGCTTTGTTATTCGTACCGACCGAAAGGCAATCGAAGAGTCTGCTGCCGAAATTATTGACCACCTTGAAGCTGTTCAAGCAGCTCGAGCGGCCAGAGCTAGAAGAAATTCAAAATAGGTATCTACATCAAGTAACCACATGTATAGCCGTTTACGGTAACTTTCGTTACGGTCACGGGTCATGTAAGGTAATACGAAAGATTTCGTAGGTTTTTGCCTATGATGCTAATTGCCCGGACTCCATCTGAGGTCCGGGCTTTTCATACCACGATAGTGCATCAACATAGATGCGATGAAAGGGGATTATCGTGAGCACACAGCAGCGCGTCTACCGTTTTGGTGTTGACGAGCACGGAACCGATGTGACCGAAGGCGCATCGAGCATGAATTACACGCTCGGCGGCAAGGGCGCTAATCTTGCCGAGATGGCGCGCATCGGCTTGCCTGTTCCTCCGGGATTCACCATTACTTGCCAGACCTGCGTCGAGTACTCGGGTGCCAACAACACTTGGCCCGAGGGCGCTCTTGACGAGATTGCGCAGGCAGAGGATGACCTCGAGCATCGTATGGGCAAGAAGCTCGGCGATGCCAACGATCCGCTTCTCGTTTCCGTGCGCTCCGGTGCTCCGTTCTCCATGCCCGGCATGATGGATACCGTTTTGAACCTCGGTCTTAACGACGAGTCTGTCCAGGGCTTGATCAAGCAGACGGAAAACCCCCGTTTCGCCTGGGATTCCTATCGTCGTTTCATCCAAATGTTCTCCAATGTCGTTCTTGATGTCGATGCCGATCTCTTCGAGAACGCCATTACGAAGAAGAAGGTTATCGCGGGCGTTCGCAACGACTCCGATCTTTCCGCCGAGGACCTCGAAGAGCTTGTCGCAGAGTTCAAGGAGATTTTCTCTTCTCATGTTTCTGCCGAAACTCACCCAGAGCTCGTCGTCGATGGTGAGGTTTGCTTCCCGAGCGATCCGAGTCTCCAGCTTCGCCTTGCCATCCAGGCCGTTTTCGGCAGCTGGATGAACGAGCGCGCCATTCTGTACCGCAAGCAGCACGCAATCTCCGACGATCTGGGTACGGCTGTTAACGTGCAGGTCATGGTCTTTGGCAACAAGGGAGAGACCTCCGCTACCGGCGTTGCCTTTACGCGCAACCCTGCCGATGGCACCAAGGAGTTCTACGGTGACTTCCTTGTCAACGCCCAGGGTGAAGACGTTGTCGCCGGCATCCGCAACACCGAACCTATCACCGATCTTAAAAAGACCCCCGGTCTTGAAGAGGCCGGTGCCGAACTTGAGCAGGTTTTTGTGACGCTCGAGAACCATTATCGCGATATGTGCGATATCGAGTTCACCATCGAGCAGGGCAAACTCTGGATGCTCCAGACCCGCGTGGGCAAGCGTACGGCCACGGCCGCACTGCGCATCGCCATCGAGATGGTCGAAGAGGGCCTCATCACGCGCGACGAGGCTGTTTCTCGCATCGATCCGGCGCAGCTCGATCAGCTGCTCCACCCGCAGTTTGACACTACGGCTAAGGTCGACATCCTGGCACGCGGCCTCAATGCAAGCCCCGGCGCCGCCGTGGGCAAGGTCGTCTTCTCTTCCGATGATGCCGTTGCAAGTGCAGAGGCAGGCGAGCCCTGCATCCTCGTTCGCTGGGAAACCAACCCCGATGATCTCAAGGGCATGGTTGCTGCAGAGGGTATTCTTACCAGTCATGGTGGCAAGACGAGTCACGCAGCAGTCATTGCCCGCGGTATGGGCACTCCGTGCGTCTGCGGTGTTGAGTCCTTCCGCATTGATGCTGCCAAGAAGGAAGTTCGTGTTGAAGGTACCGATACCGTTCTCCATGAGGGCGATATGATTTCTATCGATGGCGCGCAGGGAATCGTTGTACTCGGTGCCGTGCCGCTGGTTTCGGCCGAACTTTCCGGCGACCTCGAGACTATTCTTTCTTGGGCAGATGATATCCGCCACGACGCCTCCTTCGGTCATCTTGTTGGCGTTCGCGCCAATGCGGATAATCCCGAGGATGCAAAGCTTTCTCGCGAATTGGGCGCCGAGGCCATCGGCCTGTGCCGCACCGAGCACATGTTCCTGGGCGATCGCAAACAGATCATCCAGACCTTCATCCTCACCGATGAGCCTGATGTCCGTCAGCATGCGCTTGCCGACCTTCTTTCCGTTCAGACCAAGGACTTCCTTGCGATGTTCCGCGAGATGGACGGCAGGAACGTTATCGTTCGCTTGCTCGATCCGCCCCTGCATGAGTTCTTGGATGATCCGCGTGCCCTCGAGGTCGAAATTGCCCGCGCCGAGGCTCAGGGCGCAACCGCAGAAGAGCTTGCGCCCAAGCGCGCCCTGCTGCGTCGTATCGACGGCATGATCGAGTCCAACCCGATGCTTGGCCTTCGCGGCGTGCGCCTGTCGATTGTTTTCCCCGACCTGCCGTTGATGCAGGTGCGTGCCATCGCTTCTGCTGCCGCCACTTTGAAGGCTCAGGGTCTGGATCCGCGTCCCGAAATCATGGTTCCGCTTGTCTCCATGACCACCGAACTTGCGCAGCTGCGTTCTGTGATCGAGCGCGTCATCGAGGATGTTGAGCGCGAAAATACCGTTGAGCTCGACATTCCTATCGGAACGATGATCGAGCTTCCGCGCGCATGCGTTACCGCTAACGAGATTGCCCAGCATGCCGACTTCTTCAGCTTCGGTACTAATGACTTGACCCAAACCACCTTTGGCTTCTCGCGCGACGACGCCGAGTCCAAGTTCATCCCGATCTACCTGCATCGTCACGTTCTCGAGTCCAACCCGTTCGAGACGATTGATGATGGAGTGGTCTCGTTGGTGAAGATGGCTGTCGACCGCGGCCGCTCCACCAATCCCAAGCTTGATCTTGGTGTTTGCGGCGAGCACGGTGGCGACCCTCGTTCCATTAAGAAGCTCTACAAGGCGGGAGTCGACTATGTCTCCTGCTCGCCGTATCGCGTGCCTATTGCTCGACTCGCCGCAGCTCAGGCAAAGCTTTCCGATCGCTAGCCGCTTCTAGCATCGCATTGCCATAGCGACGCTTCCCCCTTTCGTGCCTCCTTCTTCAGAAGGGGGCACGTTGCTTTAAGGAACCTCCATAAACTCAGGTTTTTGTTGCTATTTCTTCTTGCTTCACGCAGGTACTTGCGTATAATTACTTTCGTTTGTTCAACTACGTGTCGACATTCGTGTGCGGCACCTCTAGAAGAGTAAGGAAATAACATGGACTACATCCGCGCAATTGAGCGTCAGCAGATCCGCGAGGACATCCCGCAGGTTCGCGTCGGCGACAACGTCAAGGTGCACTATCGCATTAAGGAAGGCGACCGCGAGCGTATCCAGGTCTTCCAGGGCGACGTTATCCGCATGAGCGGTGCCGGTGCTCGTGAGACCTTCACCGTCCGTAAGATCTCCTTCGGCATTGGTGTCGAGCGTACCTTCCCGCTGCACAGCCCCAAGATCGGCAAGCTCGAGGTTGTTCGTCACGGTCGTGTTCGCCGCGCTAAGCTCTACTATCTGCGTGACAAGGTGGGCAAGGCTGCTCGCATTCCCGAGAAGCGCTAAGCACAACTGCGAGTCGGTTGTTAATCACATGGTAAGGGACCGCCTCCGGGCGGTCCTTTTTTAATGATAGGAAGTCCCATGGCCAATATGACAAGCTCCGCTCCGGCTGCCGTCATTTCTGCAGAGCTTGCTTCAGCTCAAATCGAGGAACTCGCAGCGCTTATCGAACGCTATCAAGACGACCCTCGCCAGCAGGTTAAAAAGGCCTGCGAGCGCGCCTCTCGCCGTCTTGAAAAGGAACATCGCGAGCAAGAACGCGTCCGCCAGATGTATGAGCAGATGGTCGAGCTAGGCGGCAATGGCGTTGTCATTGGCGTCGATGAGGTAGGCAGAGGATCTGTTGCCGGCCCGCTTACCGTATGTGCCGTTTGCCTTCCTGCAGAACCCATTATTTGGGGCATCAATGACAGCAAGCAGCTTACGCCGGCGCGCCGCGAGTTGCTGGCAGTCAAGATTACAGATATTGCCAGAGCTGTGGGCATCTGCCATATTGCGCCGGAAGTGATTGACGAAATCGGAATGGCTGCGGCCCTCAGGCGTGCCGTTGTTGGGGCGGTTGAGGATACTGGACTTGCACCGGACTGTGTCCTGATGGATGGTAACCCCCTTGGGGCGGTTTCTTGTGAGCGGAATGTCGTTCACGGCGATGCACATGTCGCCTGTATTGCCGCTGCGTCCATCGTTGCCAAGGTAACTCGCGACGAGATGATGGTTGAGCTTGACGCTGAGTATCCTGGATATCATTTTGCGCAATCAAAAGGCTATGCATCTCCAGAGCATATTCAAGCCATCAAAGAACATGGCCTGTCTCCCATTCATCGCGTGTCGTTTTGTGGCAATTTCCTAGAAACAGAGACTCTTTTCTAAGCTTCAGTTGAGCGCATTCTCTTCTCTTAATGAACTTTTGGCCCTTTTACCTTGGCTGTTAGATTTAGGGGAGAATCTGGGGACTTTCGATTAACCTCCCTGTGAGCTTACACGGTTTTTTGAGGCACTTGCACCATCGATACTTCCTCCAACACGGGAAGGAAGTGATCGTTATGTCTACAACGGATCGGCAAGCTGAACAGATCAGCAATTCAAGGCGCGTCGCGGAGGAAGCTCTTAAGAGCGGCGATGATTTTCCTGAGTTCATCGAAACGCTTACACCTAAGGAGCTCGGTTATCTCGGAGAGGCACTCGCGTGCTCATATCTTGAGGAACGCGGGCTCGAGGTGGTCGAGAGACAGTACCGCTGTCGCGAGGGCGAGGCGGATATCATCGCTCACGATCTTGATTCAGATGAAATCGTACTTGTCGAGGTAAAAACTAGACGCGCTGCAAGGTCTTCGGCTCTTGAGATATATCCCGAAGAAGCGGTTGATGAGCGTAAACGCCTTCGGTACGCCCGTATTGCCTCTTGCTATGTAATGGAGCATTATCCCGTCACCTCCCTGCGTTTTGACATTATTGCCATTACGCTGTTGAGCGGCGGTGCCGCGCGCATCACTCATGTTCAGGATGCATTTGAATGGGATGCTCAGCGATGAGCGGACGCGAGGTCTATGCGATCCATGCCGCTTGCATTCGCGGTGTCGAAGCCTTTCCCGTGACGGTGGAGGTTTCGATGGCAGAAGGGATCCCGGGTATCACGATTGTCGGAATGCCCGATTCAACTGTTTTGGAAGCTCGAAGCAGGATTCGTTGCGCGTTGCGTTCAACCAGTTTTGAAATCCCTCGCAAGAGCATCACTGTCAATCTTTCTCCAAGCGACATAAGAAAGACAGGATCATGTCTCGACTTGCCAATAGCCGTAGCGATATTGGCACTTTCAAAACAAATCCCACGCGAAGGTCTCGAAGATTTCCTTTTCTTTGGAGAGATCGCGCTCGACGGTAGCGTCCTTGCGACGCGAGGAGAAGTGCCCTATCAAATTCTTGCTCGAGAGATGGGTCTGGATCTTGTTGGGGGAGAGCTGGGCGAGGCCGTTTCGCTTCCAAACGTCAATCGCTATTTCGTCCAAAGTATCAGCGCCTTTCGTGGCGGCAAAGATTCCTGGGCGTCCCTTCATGTTCAGTCTGAATTCAAACAGCAGACCTCAACGGTAAGTCTTGATTATTCCGATGTCGTTGGGCAGGAAATCGCAAAGCGAGGAATGGTTATCGCCGCTGCTGGCGAACACGGCTTGATGATGATTGGAACGCCTGGTGCGGGAAAAAGTATGCTCGCACAGCGTCTCTGTGACATTTTACCGCCCATCGACGATGCGGAGCTCCTGGAGGCGCTCAGCATTCATTCCGTTACCGGCGAGCCGTTGGAGGGTCTGCTTTGCGGTAGGCGGCCATTTCGCCGCCCACACCACGGCATTTCTGCAGCAGGCTTATTGGGTGGCAATCGACCGGTCCGCCCTGGGGAGGCAAGTTTGGCGCATGGGGGAGTACTGTTTCTTGAAGAAATGGGGGAGTGGCCTTCTCATGTACTCCAAATGCTCAGACAGCCCATCGAAGAAGGCGTTGTCCGCATTATCCGTGCAGACGGTTCCTATCTTTTCCCAGCGCGTTTTCAGTTGCTTGCCGCAAGTAATCCCTGCCCCTGTGGCTATCTGGGTGACCCAGAAGTCGAATGTCGGTGCACTCCCGCTGCGGTCGAGCGCTATCAGGCAAAGCTATCGGGACCGCTTGCCGACCGAATCGATATTTCCATCAACGTTATGCGTCCCTCGGCCGAACTCATTGTTCAGGGAAGCGAAGGGATGTCGACCGCGGAGATGCAAGCGCAGGTGCTCGAAGCAAGAGAATTTCGCTCGGCACGCATGCGCCGCATCTTACGATCATTTGCGTCCGACGCACCGGCTTCGGCTGAAGCCTCTATCCGAACGCTTGAATTCGATGAAGAAGGTCAGGATACCCTTTTGGCCTACTCAAAAAGAAATCTATTAACGGCTCGTGGCATCGTGCGCTTAGCTCGGGTGGCAAGAACTGTTGCCGACCTATCGCATTCCGATTTTGTAACGAGCGCGCATGTTCTCGAAGCCGCCATGTTTCAAGGAAGGGCCCGTGCGTAAAATGGAAGCCAGCTGTTACGAGATCGGGCGCTTGGACCCGCGTTTTCCTGCAAGTGTTCTCGAGTTGCCCAGCCCTCCAAATAAGCTCTATGTGCGAGGTGATATCGAGCTGCTCAATAAACCCGCGCTCTCCATTATCGGAGCTCGTTCCGCATCGCCTTACGGACTGGCTATTGCCGAAATCGCCGCAACTATTGCAGCCCAATCAGGCGTATGCGTTGTGTCGGGAGGGGCAAAAGGCTGCGATCAAGCGGCGGGTCGCTCTGCTCTCGCCGCTGGCGGTAAGCACATTGTTGTTTTGGGTTGTGGGGCTGATGTCGTTTACCCGCGCACCTCTAAGTCGCTCATCGATCTGACGCTAGCGCAAGGAGGGGCGATTGTCTCGCTCGATCCCTGGGGAACGCCACCGAGAAAATATGCGTTTCCGCGCAGAAATCGAATCATTGCGGCGCTCGGCACCGCTTTGTGCATAACCGAAGCAGGTCTGCCTTCCGGCACATTTAGTACGGCAGAAACGGCAATTGAGCTTGGCCGTGAGATATTTGCCATCCCTGGCTCAATCTTTTCTCCCGAGTCGCGCGGTACCAACTACCTTATTGCCAATGGCGCCTGCTGCATTGCCGATGAGGATTCACTCGAAATGGCAATTTCGCGCGTGTTTGGAAAACTGAGGATGTTCAGAGAGCGGCCGCGTGATTCCCTCGAGCAGCGCACGCAGCTCGAACAGCGCGTTTTACACGCCTTAATCGCAAACCCCATGTCCATAAACGAATTGTCGCTTTTCCTTAACCTTAATTCGATTGAAACGCTGCAGGTTATGAGCAGTTTGACTGTCGACGGATTTGTCGAGCGCTTGCTCGATGGACGATTTGCGCCGAGCAAAGAATTGCTTCAAGCTTCCTCGGCAATCATGCACAATACAACATGATGAATAGATTAACGGGGGAGTGTCTTTTATGGATCAAATAGTAAGTGTTATCGGCGGAGGCCTTGCTGGATGCGAATGCGCGTGCCAGCTCGCCGATCGCGGCGTGCGCGTACGACTGTATGAAATGAGGCCGCACAAGATGTCCGCCGCACACCATACGGAGCATCTCGCAGAACTTGTCTGCTCCAATTCTTTGAAGTCGCTGCGCGAAGACTCTGCTGCGGGGATGTTGAAGCGCGAACTCATGCAGATGGGCTCCGTGCTTCTCGAATGCGCCAAACGTGCGTCTGTGCCCGCAGGCGGTGCTTTGGCTGTCGACCGCGATGTCTTCGCATCATGCGTGGAGGAGCAGATAGCAAAACGCACCCGTATCGAGGTGATTCGCGAGGAGGTCACGTCCATTCCGGACGGCCCGGTTGTTATAGCAGCGGGTCCGCTGTGTTCCGCCGTGCTTGCCGATGCCATTTCGGAGCTTACCGGAAGCGCACGCCTTTCGTTCTTTGATGCCGCCGCGCCGATAGTCGAAGCCGATTCTCTCGATATGGACATTCTCTTCGCTCAATCGCGCTATGAAGATTCCGATACGGGCGACTACCTCAATGCTCCCTTTTCAAAAGATGAATACGTGGCGTTTATTGAGGCTCTCACTACAGCCGAGCGCGTCATCATGAAAGACTTTGAGACGCGCGAACTATTCCAGGCATGCCAGCCGGCAGAAGAAATTGCCCGCAAGGGGATCGATGCGATTCGCTTTGGCGCGATGAAGCCAGTTGGCCTCACCGATCCGCGCACGGGCCGTAGGCCATGGGCCGCGGTCCAGCTTCGTGCTGAAAATCGTGAATGCACCGCTTATAACCTTGTGGGTTTTCAGACGAATCTGACATTCCCAGAACAAAAGCGCGTGTTTCGCATGATTCCCGGCCTGGAGCACGCGGAGTTCTCGCGTTTTGGCGTCATGCATCGCAATACCTTTATCGATAGTCCTCATGTTTTGGACAAGACGATGCGCATACCTGGTACAAGTGTGCGCTTTGCGGGCCAAATTGCTGGAACCGAAGGCTACACCGAGGCGATAGCTTCCGGTTTGCTCGCCGCCCTTAACACCTTTGCGGATCTTTCGTCACTCGATCATCTCGAGCTTCCCAAAACATCCGTGCTGGGTTGTTTGATCGATTATGCGACTGATCCCGCCGTTGAGGATTATCAACCGATGCACGTGAACTTCGGCATCATGCCGCCTCTTGAGGACGGCCGCCGTCGCTCTAAGCGTGATCGCTATGCCGCTTATTCCCAGCGGGGCAAAGACGCACTTGAGCGGTTGATTCTTGATAGGGGAGACCTTTTTGACCGTAACGCTCTATAGCCATATTGATTCCTTTATCGAATATATTTCCCGCGTCCAAGGACTGTCTCCCGAAACCGTGCGCGCCTACCGGTCGCATCTTGAGGCTTATGCAAGGTGGTGTGAAAGAGAACAAGTTGAGGGTCTCAGTGTGTCGGTGTCTGAACTGAGGGGGTATTTGGGCGATCGCAAGCGTGCTGGAGATGCGCCCCGCACCCTAGCTGCGCATCTTTCTGCCATTCGATCATTGTATCGGTGGCTCAATACCGAGGAGATTATTGACAAAGACCCTGCGGCGGCCCTCCAGTCGCCGAAGCTCCCCTCGAACCTCCCTATCGTTTTGAGTACCTCTCAGCTTGATTCTTTATTTGGCGCGGTGGATGACTCTACACCTGGCGGCGTTCGCGACAAGACCATGCTTGAGCTGTTTATTGCAAGTGGAGCCCGCATTTCGGAACTTGCTCGCCTTTGCCTCGATGATTTCGACCGCTCTCATCAAGTGCTGCGATTGCTTGGCAAAGGCTCCAAAGAGCGAATCGTGCCTCTATACAATAGGGCGTTCGACTCCCTGGATTGTTATGTACAGCAGGCTCGACCGGCCCTGCTCGAAAAGTCTGCGCGCCTTCAGGCCGATACAACTCGGCTTTTCATTTCCGACCGCGGCCGTCCCATGGATGCGGCGGCTCTGAGAAGAAGGTTCGACGCACTTGTGAGAACAGCAGGGCTTCCAGCGGGCATAACGCCGCACACCATGCGTCACACGTATGCGACAGAGCTCTTGGATGGAGGGGCGGATTTGCGCAGTGTTCAGGAGCTCTTGGGACATAGCTCGCTTTCCACGACACAGATTTACACGCATGTATCGCCCGATCGCCTTCGCGCGGCGATACATCAGGCTCACCCGCGAGCGTGATACGTGTCTGATTCATGTTGGACCAATCATTTTATCGGAATCAACTATTGCGAATTTCTTTCTGCCTGTTATTATTTTGCAGGTTGTGCTTGGCACAATTCTATTCATTTCACACGCACGGCTACTTGTCTGCCGCGGTGCTCGTCCCTAGGTAGCTCAGGGCCGAGTGGCAGATAAGGTCGACCCCGTGCGGAGGCAAACCAGGAGGTAAAACATGGCTACCAAGATTAATGTCCGCACCCTTCTCGAGGCTGGCTGCCACTTCGGTCATCAGACCCGTCGTTGGAACCCCAAGATGAAGCCGTATATCTTCGGTGAGCGCAGCGGCATCTACATCCTCGACCTCAAGCAGACCATCATGGAGGCCGACTCCGCTTATACGTTCATCAAGAACACCTGCGCACACGGTGGCAAGGTCCTCTTCGTCGGCACCAAGAAGCAGGCTCAGGACGCCGTTAAGGCTTCCGCCGAGCGTGCCAACATGCCTTACATCAACCAGCGTTGGCTGGGCGGCATGCTCACCAACTTCGTGACCATCCGCTCCCGCATGAACCGTATGGAGGAGCTTGAGGCCATGATCGAGGACGGCCGCATGGCTGTTCTCCCCAAGAAGGAGCAGGCTGTGCTTGGCAAGGAGCTCGCTAAGCTCCAGGCCAACCTCGGTGGCGCTCGCGACATGAAGGCTCTGCCCCAGGCTCTCTTCGTTATCGACACCAAGCGCGAGGAGAATGCCATCAAGGAGGCCCAGCGCCTGAACATCCCTGTCGTCGCCCTCATCGACACCAACTCTGACCCCGACGTTGTCGATTACGGCGTCCCCTGCAACGACGACGCCATCTCCGCTGTCGCCCTCATGTGCGATCTGTTTGCCGATGCCTGCCTCGCTGGCTCTGGCAAGGAGCAGATCACCGAGGCCGAGATGACGGCTCCCGCAGCCGAGCAGACCGCTGAGCCGGCTGCCGACGCTGAGTAACACAGTTTCGCGATTGTAACTGGTTCAAGAAAGGACCCAATCATGGCACAGATTACCGCCGCTATGGTCAAGCAGCTCCGCGAGATGACCGACTCTCCCATGATGGAGTGCAAGAAGGCTCTCGTCGAGGCCGATGGCGATATGGACGCCGCCGTTGACGTTCTGCGCAAGAATGGTCTTGCCAAGGCTGCCAAGAAGGCCGGCCGTGAGACCAATGAGGGCGCCGTCGCCGCGTTCGTTTCCGAGGATTCCAAGACCGGCGCTCTGCTTGAGCTCTCCTGTGAGACCGACTTCGTTGGTTCGAACGCTAAGTTCACCGGCTTTGCCACCAACGTTGCCGAGGTTGTCGCCACCACCGAGCCCGCCGATGTTGACGCTTTGCTTGCTGCTCCCATGAACGGTGCTACCGTTTCCGAGGAGCTCACCGAGATGATTCATGTCATCGGCGAGAATATGAAGATCGCTCGCTTTGCTGCACGTAAGGTCGAGGCTGGCGCACTTTCCACCTACATTCACATGGGCGGCAAGATTGGCGTTATGGTCGAGTTTGCTTTCGAGAAGCCCGAGACCGCTTCTGCCGATGCTTTCAAGACTTTTGCGCATGATGTCGCTCTTCAGGTTGCTGCTGCTGCACCCATCTGCGCTTCTCGCGAGCAGGTCCCTGCTGAGACCGTTGCTCACGAGAAGGAGATCTACATGGCTCAGGCTGCCGAGTCCGGCAAGCCCGAGGCCATCCAGGAGAAGATGGCCGTTGGTCGCCTGGAGAAGTTCTACAAGCAGAGCGTTCTGAACGAGCAGGAGTTCATTAAGGATTCCAACCTCACCATCAAGAAGTACGCAGAGCAGGTTTCCAAGGAGCTCGGCGACACCATTACTGTTGTCGACTTCGATCGCCTGGTCCGCGGCGAGGCAAACTAGCCTCTCTTTTAAGCCTTTTAAAAGCAGGCTGTGGGTTTTGCCCATAGCCTGCTTTTTTATGGGTCGCAAGCTCATTCCTGATAGAATGAATCCAAATGAACAAGTAAGGAGGACCTCTTGTCTGATTACCTCTATAAACGTGTCCTGCTCAAGCTCTCGGGTGAGGCCCTAATGGGCAACAACGGTTACGGCATCGACCCTTCCGTCACGGAGCGTCTGGCAACACAGGTTAAGCGTCTTCATGATGATGGTATTGAGGTTGGCGTCGTTGTGGGAGGTGGCAACATCTTCCGCGGTCTTGCTGGTGCCGCAGGAGGTATGGATCGCGCCCAGGCAGACTATATGGGTATGCTCGCCACGGTAATGAACGCTCTTGCGCTGCAGGATGCTTTTGAGCGTGTCGAGTGCCCATGTCGCGTGATGAGCGCCATTCAGATGAACGAGGTTGCAGAGCCCTATATCCGTCGCCGTGCTATGCGCCATCTTGAGAAAGGTGACGTCGTGATTTTCGCTGCCGGTTCCGGCAATCCGTATTTCACCACCGATACCGCAGCGGCCCTGCGCGCCTGCGAAATCGGTGCAGATTGTCTCATCAAGGCAACTAAAGTCGACGGTATCTACGACAAAGATCCTGTTAAGAATGAAGACGCCGTGAGGTTCGACAAGATCACCTATCACGAGGTTCTTGTTCGCGGCCTTCAGGTCATGGATTCGACGGCTGCTGCCCTGTGCCAGGACAATTGCATGCCGATCATGGTCCTCAATATCGAGGGCGAGAATAATATCCAGCGTGCTCTTGCGGGCGAATCCGTGGGCACCATCGTTTTTCAGGAGGATTAATTATGTCTGACACTCGTGAAAAGATGGACAAGGCCATCGAGGCTCTTAAGCATAACTTTACCAAGGTGCGCACTGGTCGCGCTAACGCTAACATTCTGTCCGATATTACGGTCGATTATTACGGCGTTGCCACTCCGATCACGCAGGTCGCCGCTGTAAAAACACCCGAGGCTCACATGCTTATGATCGAGCCTTGGGACAAAGCCCTGCTCAACGCTATCGTAAAGGCTATTGGCTCCTCCGATCTGGGCATCACCCCCAACAACGATGGCAGTGTTGTGCGCCTTCCTTTCCCGGCGCCTACTGAGGAGCGTCGTCGTGAACTCGTTAAGGAATGCCGTGAAATGGCCGAGCAGGCTCGCGTTGCCGTGCGCAATGTCCGTCGCGACGCAAACAACAAGCTTGAGCGTGACGAGGAGCTTTCTGAAGACGACGTTCGCCGTGAGCAGGCTAAGGTCCAGAAACTCACCGACGAGTATGTTGCCAAGGTCGAAGAAGTCTTGAAGGCCAAAGAAGCCGAGGTCATGGAGATTTAATCTTGAAATACGACCAGGCTAAATTCGAGGCGTACTTCGCAGACGCCCCCGAAGATATCGATATGGATCTGCTTGATATGGCGCGCATCCCGCGCCATATCTCCTGCATCATGGACGGCAATGGGCGCTGGGCAACATCGCGCGGCCTTGCGCGGACCGAGGGACATAAAGCTGGAATCGTTTCGCTTCGCGAGATCATTACTGCGTCCGTGCGCCTTGGCGTCGACGTTCTTTCGGCGTATGCATTCTCCACCGAGAATTGGAATCGTCCCCAGCATGAGGTCAATGTGCTCATGCACCTATTCGCCAAGACGTTTATCGATGAGCTGCCTTTGCTTAAACGAGAAAATGTCCGCGTTGTCTTCTTAGGAGACATTTCCGCTCTTCCCAAGAAGACACGTGACGTATTTGAGTACGGTCTTGAGGAATGCCGCGCTCATACAGGCATGGTCCTCGCGCTTGCCGTTAACTACGGTGGTCGCGCCGAGATTATTCGGGCGGCCCGCAACGTCGCTTCCGCTGTAGCTGCAGGCGCTCTTAAGGTTGAAGATATCGATGAGGCGACCTTCGCATCAGGTCTCTACACAAGTGATTTGCCCGATCCCGAACTGGTCATTCGTACCTCGGGGGAAATGCGTGTTTCGAATTATCTTTTGTGGCAGATAGCCTATTCCGAGTTTTACATCACTGATACCTATTGGCCAGATTTTGACCGATGGGGGCTTATACGCGCCATCTTGGGGTACCAACATCGCGATCGTCGATTCGGCGGCCTCAGCGCTGAATCAAAATAATTATGCATTTTCTAGGACGTTTTAATCATGGATCAAAGCTCGCAAAGCACAATTGATAGCGCTGATACGACAAATGAGAATCCCTCTCAAAATAAAGGGGGCCTTAGCTCGTTTCTTGTTCGCGCTGCTTCCGGTTTAATCTATGCCGGACTGTTTATCGGCTGTCTATATTTTGGCACCATTCCTACAACAATATTTGTTGCGGCTATGAGTTGGCTTTGCTGCTTTGAGTTTTTCCGCATGATGAGACTCGATGGCAAAGTTGCCAATGAATTTATCGGCCTCACGGCATCGATTCTTTTTCCGATTGCCTCCATGTTTGGAAGCCTTTGGGTGACGATGCTATTTGCCGTGCTTGTTCTCGCTCTTGGCCTTTGGTATATCTATTCTCCGCGAACGCGAATCG
This sequence comes from uncultured Collinsella sp., assembly GCA_934621295.1. Taxonomy (GTDB): domain Bacteria; phylum Actinomycetota; class Coriobacteriia; order Coriobacteriales; family Coriobacteriaceae; genus Collinsella. The sequence continues at coordinate 245,136 of CAKTVB010000002.1, read as the reverse complement.
CTGACGTTGCCGTCACCGCCTTCGGCCCCCTCTATACCGGCTTTATGCTGTCTGCAATCGTCTTGCTGCGCGAACAGGTGCATGGGCCGGAAGGCGCCCTTCTTACCATCGGCGTATGCGCCTCTCTATGGGTAAGCGACTCCTTTGCCTATATCGTGGGAAGCCGCTTGGGCAAACATAAAATGGCGCCAAAGATTTCTCCCAAGAAAAGTTGGGAAGGCTTCTTTGGCGGCATTGTTGGTTCCATGATCATCTGGGCAATCCTCTGGGCAACGAAGTTCTATATCTTTGACCTGCCCTTTGCGATGCTATGCGGTGTCGTTGTTTCTATTCTTGGTGTATTTGGAGACCTCATTGAATCGCGCATTAAACGTGGCGTGGGCGTAAAAGACTCTGGCAATCTCATCCCCGGTCATGGAGGAATGCTCGATCGCTCCGATTCCCTTATTTTTGGCTGCATCACAGCTTACCTGCTCCTTTGCGCCGGAGGAATCCTGTAATGGCAATGCTACGCTCGGCTCAAGATGCTGATCGCAAGCGCATTGCCGTACTCGGTTGCACGGGTTCTATCGGGCGGCAGACGCTTGATGTTTGCCGTCAGCATGCAGACAAACTTGAGGTTGTAGCCCTTTCTGCTCACGGCAGCACCGAAGAGCTCGTTGCAGCGGCTCGCGAGTTTGACGTTAAGCGCATTGCTGTTACCGATCCGCAGCACGCTTGCGACCCAATACTCGAAGATCTTCCACGGGATACGAAGCTCTACACGGGCGCTCGCGCCGCTGTAGATATCTGCCTTTTTGACGATGTTGATGAGGTCCTTGTGGCTATTGTTGGCGTTGCAGGCCTTTCTGCTAGCGCCGCAGTTCTAGCGTGTGGAAAACAGCTCGCTTTGGCAAACAAAGAATCGCTTGTCGTTGGCGGCGATCTTTTGATGCCCATGGCACGACCGGGCATGCTGCTTCCCGTCGATTCTGAGCATGCTGCGATCTTTCAGTGCTATCAAGGAGAAAATCCCAAGGATGCACACTGCATCTGGCTTACCTGCTCCGGTGGTCCCTTTTTTGGAAAAACCCGCTCGGAGCTTTCTAAGGTGACGGTAAAACAGGCCCTTGCGCATCCTGCATGGAATATGGGCGCCAAGATTTCCATCGATTCTGCGACACTTATGAACAAGGGTCTTGAGCGAATCGAAGCTCTTCACCTCTTCCATGTCGACATGGATTTCGTCAACGTCGTGATTCACCGTGAGGCGAAAATCCATTCGATGGTCGAATATGTTGATGGCTCGGTTATGGCGCATCTCGGCGCTTCCGACATGCGTATCCCTATTCAATATGCGCTCTCATATCCTGCTCGCTGGGAAAGCCCCTCGCCGCGTCTTGACTTTACGCAGCTCATGTCTCTTTCTTTTGGAGAGCCCGATATCGATACATTCAGATGTCTGAAACTTGCCGATATTGCGGGGCGAGAGGGTGGAACGCTTCCCTGTGTGCTCAACGCTGCAAACGAGGTTGCCGTCGACGCCTTCCTTCATGATCGATGCTCGTTCACCGATATTGATGTCATCGTCGAATATGCGATGGACCAACATGACAACAGCCCTGTGTATTCGCTCGATCAGCTTTCAGAGACTGATGCCTGGGCTCGCATCCAGGCGCAACGCGCACTCGACCGGATCTCACGTCGATAACCGGAGTCCACATGCCTAACCTCCCGTCATTTATTGCCTCAATCTTTTGGGGTCTTTTACTTCTATCGGTTCTCGTATTTATCCATGAGGGCGGACATTTCCTTGCTGCGCGCGCGTGCGGCGTTCGGGTGAGCGAGTTCTTTCTTGGACTCCCTTGCCGCTTTCGCTTAGCGCACCGTTCGCGTCGATGCGGGACCCTTTTCGGCATCACGCCGCTTCTGTTGGGAGGCTATGCCGCCATCTGCGGCATGGAGCACGATGACTCGCCCAACGCTTCAGACGTTTTACGTGAAATCAACCGCTGCGGAAAAGCCTCAGTTCAAGAAATTGCTGAGACTCTTGCTCTCGATTCCGAAGAAGTCCTCAAAGCCTGCATCATGCTCATGAGTTGGGGATCCATTGCCCCCGTTTACGAAGGGGACGACAATCGATCTCGCGCCTATTACCCCGAAACGTACGCTACGGTGGCTCGCGACCGTATGGGCAACACCGTTTTGGATGGAAAAGCATTCGACAAAGAACATGCAACGACCGAGGGAGAACCCTGGTCGGGTAATATCGGCGCCGCCGAGCTCTTCAAACAAGAGAAGGGTCGCACCTACGATGGCGCTTCTTTTCCCCGCAGAGCTTTCATTCTCTTGGCAGGAATCCTTGTAAATATCATCGCTGGAATGCTGCTGCTCATGAGCGTTTACTCGCTTATCGGCTTCACGGTTCCTCAGGATATCAACCGTATCGGCAAAGTCATCGAAAGCTCACCTGCGGCGGAAGCGGGGATCGCGGCTGGTGACCGAATCTTGCAGATTGATAACGTCGAAGTTAATACCTGGACTGACCTCGTCACCTGTCTGCAAGAACATGAACAAAAGGATCCAAACGCCTCCATTTCCATCGTTTACGAGCATGAGGAGGAGCAGCATACGGTCGACGTGACGCTCGATGACGGAAAGCTCGGCATATATGCTACTACTGAGCACATCAGGTTCAATATCGTTGACTCGGCTCGCCTTTCGTTCGCATATGTCGCACAGACCGCGGCTGGCGTCGCCCAGCTCCTCATTCCAACGCAAACAATGCAGGTGCTCGACCAATCGACGTCCATTGTTGGTATTTCAATACTGTCTGCCCAAGCCGCAGCAGCGGGCCCAGCGACTTTCTTGACGTTTGCCGGTCTTATCTCGCTCTCGCTTGGCTTGATGAATCTGCTTCCCATCCCACCGCTCGATGGTGGAAAACTTGTTATCGAGATCATCCAGCGCATTAGACGCAAGGAGGTCTCAATTCGAGTTCAGACGATTATCTCTTATGGCGGCATAGCCATATTCGCCCTGCTATTTTTATATATGCTTCGAGCCGATATCCTTCGATTCTTCTAAGGAGCACCCATGGCTGAATCTATTGCACGTAACCTAACACGCCCGGTGCACGTGGGCAACGTCACCATTGGCGGGGGAGCGCCCGTCGTTGTTCAATCCATGACCTGCACCCCCACGGTGAACGTCAGCGCTACTTTGGAGCAAGTCAACCAACTTGCAAAAGCAGGATGCGATATCGTACGCGTTTCAGTTCCAACCAGGGAGGCGCTGAAGAGCTTTCGCGATATCTGCAGTGAGAGCCCCGTTCCAATCGTCGCCGACATTCATTTTGATTACCGTCTTGCTCTCGGCGCGCTCGATGCTGGCGCTGCAAAGCTGCGAATCAATCCGGGCAACATTGGATCTTGGGATAAAGTCGATGCGATTCTCGACAAGGCAGGCTCAATGGGCGCGGCGATTCGTATCGGCGTAAATGCCGGATCAATCGAAAAAGACCTTTTGGAGCGTGCCGACCTTACGCAATCCGAAAAACTCGTCTCCTCTGCAATGCGATTCGTCGAGCATTTCGAATCACGTGGATTCGAAAACATCGTCCTCTCCGCTAAGGCCCATAGTGTAAACACGACAATCGATACTTATCGCAAGTTGTCACAGGAACTGCCCCAGATTCCTCTTCATCTGGGGGTTACAGAGGCAGGAGGTATACGTCAGGGGACCATTAAAAGCTCTATAGCGCTCGGCTCTTTGCTCGCCGAAGGCATAGGCGACACCATGCGTGTTTCTCTCACCGCAGATCCTGTCGAAGAGGTTCCTGTCGCATGGGGCATCCTTTCGGCGCTCGGCCTGCGTCGCCGTGGTCCCGAGATGATTTCGTGTCCCACTTGCGCGAGGTGCCAGGTCAACCTCATCGATATTGCAAGCGAAGTCGAGCGGCGTTTAACTTCCTGCACAAAGCCCGTTTCGGTTGCGGTTATGGGATGTGCCGTCAACGGGCCGGGCGAGGCTAGCGATGCCGACGTGGGAGTAGCTTGTGGCAAAGGTTGTGCCCTTTTGTTCAAGCAAGGCGGGATCGTCCGTAAAATTCCCGAAGACGCCATCGTCGATGAACTATTGAATGAAATCTCTAAGCTGTAATACCCTCTGCGGTATGATGAGTTGTTAATTAAACCTATTACTTTGAGGAGTAACCGTGGCCACCACTAAGCGCGCGATGAAAATGTCCAGGCTTTATGCACCTACGCTCAAGGAAGACCCCGCGGAGGCCGAACTTGCAAGTCATCGTCTGCTTCTTCGCGCCGGTATGATTCGCAAGGAAGCAGCTGGTCTTTATACGTATCTTCCCCTTGCTTGGCGAGCGATTCGTAAAATCGAGGATATCGTCCGCGACGAGATGGACAGCCATGATGCCCAAGAACTCATGATGCCCATCATGGTTGACGCTGAGCTCTGGCGTGAAAGCGGTCGCATTGACGCCTATGGAAAGGAACTCGTGCGCTTTGACGATCGTCACGGCCGCGAATTCGTCCTCGGCCCCACACATGAAGAAACGATTACGGCTCTCGTTCGCAACGAACTGCGCAGCTACAAGCAGCTTCCCGTCAATCTCTATCATATCCAGGATAAATTCCGCGATGAGTTCCGTCCTCGCTACGGCCTTATGCGCGGCCGCGAATTCATCATGAAAGACGCTTACTCGTTCTCCGCTACGCAAGAAAGCTTGCAGGAGGAATACGACAAGATGAAGGAAGCGTACGCTAACATCTGCGTTCGTTGCGGTGTTCATGCCCTTCCCGTTGTTGCCGATTCGGGCGAAATCGGTGGCGATACTTCGGTTGAGTTTATGGCGCTTGCCGATGCGGGCGAGGCAAGCCTCGTCTACTGCGATGATTGCGGATTTGCTGCCGATGATGAGGCTGCAAGCACCAAGGTAGTCGTCACGGAGGGTCCTGGCGACGGAACGCTTGAGAAGGTGGAAACCCCGGGTCTCGGAACCATCGAGGCCGTGGCCGAGTTCTTTGGTTTCCCCAAAAACGGCACGCGCAAGTCGCTTGCTCTCATTGACTCCGAGGGCAAGCCTGTCGTTGCAATCATCCCCGGCGACCATGAGCTCAATGAATGCAAGGCTGAGCACGTTTTTGGCAAAGACTATCGCATGATGACGGATGAAGAGCTCAAGGAGTTCGGTCTTTTCAAGGGCTTCATTGGCCCGGTGAATCTCCCTGCCGGTATTAAGCTCGTCTGCGACTCCAGCCTCAAAGAGTCCAAGAGCTGGGCTTGCGGCGCCAATGAAATTGACTACCACTTTACAGGCGCATGCCCCGATCGTGATTTCACGGTTGACGAGTGGGCCGATCTTGTCACCGTTCTCGCTGGTGACCCATGCCCGCATTGTGGAAAGCCTCTTTCTGCTGCTCGCGGCATCGAGGTGTCTCAGGTCTTCCAGCTCGGAACCAAGTATTCCGAGGCTATGGGTGCCACCTTTATGGATGAGGACGGTAAGGAAAAACCGCTCATCATGGGTTGCTATGGAGTGGGCGTTTCCCGCACGCTTGCGGCCATTGTTGAACAGCACAATGATGAGAACGGCATTATCTGGCCTGTTTCTGTCGCCCCCTACGAGGTTTCCGTCATTCCTCTTGATCCCAAGAAAGAGGATTGCGCCGCAGCGACCGTCAAGCTCGTTCAGGAACTCCTTGAGGCGGGTCTAGACGTTGTTGTCGACGATCGCAATGAGCGCCCCGGATTCAAATTTGCCGACAACGACCTCATGGGCTTCCCGTATCAGATTGTCATCGGCAAGCGTGGCCTGAAGAACGGTACGTTTGAGCTGAAAGATCGCGCGACGGGGGAGCGCGAGGATATTTCTATCGATGAGGCTGCCGCGATTGTGGCCGCACGCGTCAGCGAGGCAAAACAGGTGCTCTCTTAGTCTGGAGCTAAGAATGAACGAATTCGACGGCATTTCGCCTATTCAAAACAGTGCTGTGGAGGGCAAAACCATCTCCATACGCCTATACAACTTCATCATTGCTGCCTTGATTTTCATGGGTTTCTGCGTCATGGGAGCAGGCTGCTACATCACACGCGACATACATTTTCTTATGTACTTAAGCTCCCATGCCTTTTTCGTTATGGGCATCACCTTCATTGGTACCATCGGTGGTTTGATCTTAATGAGCGTGGCACAAAGCCGGCAAAGCGCTCCCATGTCACTGAGTGGTTTCATTCTCTTCATAACGACGTTTGGCTTTATTTCCTCGATCGGGGTCATGGCAGCCGATTTGCCCACGATTAACATCGCTTTCACGGCCACTGCAGCTATTGCTCTCATCTTCGGTACCCTCGGTGTTCTGTTCCCGCGCTTCTTCGCTATGGTCTCGGGTGTGTTTCTGGGGATCCTTATGGCTGTGATCCTGGTCGAGATCGTCTTGATGTTTATGGGAATCGACCAGACCGTCACCGATTACGTTGTTGTGGCGCTGTTTGCATGCTTTATCGGATGGGACACCTATTGCGCCACGCAGGTGCCACCTACAGTTCCCAATGCCGTGCTCATGGCGAGCAATTTGTTTGTTGACATCATGAATGTCTTCCTGCGCGTTTTGAGTATCGTCAATCGTTCGAATAATTAGATGTTTGATGGCTCGAAAATGATTCAAACTTTTTCTTGCATCATCGTCTTTGTTCTCGTATAGTTATTTCCGCACCACTTGGGGGCGTAGCTCAGCTGGGAGAGCGCTTGACTGGCAGTCAAGAGGTCAGGGGTTCGATTCCCCTCGTCTCCACCATTTGCACTTTACAGCCTTTGGGAAACCGAAGGCTGTTTTGCTATACGGGCTCTTGGCGCAACGGTTAGCGCAGGGGACTCATAATCCCTGGGTTCTGGGTTCGAATCCCGGAGGGCCCACCAGGAAACCGCAGGCCGGACCATGTGTCCGGCCTTTTGCTTAAAGCGGGCTCGTGACGACATCCGATGCCATCTTTCACTAAAATGAGTCAACCGGATCCAAACTTTCTAAAAAAGTGTTGGACAAAGCGAGCTGTCATGGTATTATCAATTTCGCTGAAAAGCACACGGGCGATTGGCTCAGGGGTAGAGCATATCCTTCACACGGATGGGGTCACAAGTTCGAATCTTGTATCGCCCACCATCGAAACCTAAGGTCAGGACGCAAGTCCTGGCCTTTTCTTTTTTGCGCCGGATATGCGCCAAATTAGACCTAATAGGCCCATGTGCTATGATTTTGACGGCTCAAGCACGATATATTTCATTTTCGAGATTTAAAATCGAGCGAGCTCTCAAACTAGTTTTCTACGACGTCACTCAGCGAGGATTCATGATTCTGCTTGCAGATAAAATCGAAAAGAGCTTTGGTGCCCGTGTATTGCTTAACGGCGCTTCTTTCCAGATCAATGCAGGGGAGCGCTATGCACTTGTAGGACCTAACGGAGCGGGCAAGACAACGCTGCTCAAGATCATCATGGGCATCGATTCCCCTGACGGAGGTTCTATCCAGTTTGCAAAAGATACTCAGGTGGGCTACCTCGAGCAGGAAACAAACCTTGCCTCCAGCACCTCCATCCTTCAAGAAGTCGTTGCCTCGGCACATGAGATTCGCAAAATGGGGGAGCGCGCGCAGGAACTTCAGAGCATGATTGCAGAACTCTCGGAAAAAGGGGGTGACGTTTCGTCCCTCCTCGACGAGTACGGGCGCGTCCAGGACCGCTTTGAGCACCTCGGTGGTTACGAGATTGAGAGCAATGCGAAGAAGATTCTCTCAGGCCTTGGCTTTCATCCAGAAGATTTCGATCGTCCCTGTTCGGAGTTTTCTGGAGGCTGGCAGATGCGTATCGCACTTGCTAAGCTTTTTCTCCGCCATCCCGATCTTCTTCTGCTCGACGAGCCCACAAACCACCTTGATCTCGAAAGCGTTCAATGGCTTCGCGGCTTTATTTCTAATTATGATGGCGCAGTCCTCATCGTAAGCCACGACCGTGCATTCATGGACGCCTGTGTCGACCACGTTGCCGCCCTCGAGAACCGCCGTATTACCACCTATACCGGCAATTACAGCTCATACCTCAAGCAGCGCGAGGACAATCTTGAGCAGATGCGTGCAAAGCGCGCCGCCCAAGAGCGTGATATTGCCCATATGCAGGTATTTGTCGACAAATTCCGCTATAAGCCCACCAAGGCCGCGCAGGCTCAGGAGCGCATCAGGAAGATCGAACAGATCAAGAGCGAGCTCGTTATCCTGCCCGAAGGCCATAAGCATATCGACTTCAAGTTCCCCGATCCGCCGCGTTCGGGTGACATGGTCGTCTCGCTTGAAAACGCCTCGAAATCTTATGAGGATAAAACCATCTACGAAAACCTCGACGTCAAACTCTATCGCGGTGACCACGTAGCGCTCGTAGGCCCCAACGGTGCTGGTAAGTCTACGCTCATGAAGATGCTTGCGGGGATTGAGCCCCTTTCGAGCGGAGTGCGCGACCTGGGCACGAACGTTGGAATTGCCTACTATGCCCAGCATGCCCTCGAAGGAATGAACGAAAACAACTCGGTTCTCCAAGAAATCGATACCGTCACCCCAAAATGGACTGTTCCTCAGCAGCGCAGCTTGCTCGGCGCCTTCCTCTTTAGCGACAACGACGCTATCGAAAAGAAGGTTCGCGTTCTTTCCGGTGGCGAAAAGGCACGTCTTGCCCTCGCTAAGATGCTTGTTGCCCCCGAGGCACTCCTGTGCCTTGACGAACCGACAAACCATCTTGATATCGACTCCGTCGATATGCTCGAAAATGCGCTCAAGCGTTTCCCAGGCACCATCGTTCTCATTAGTCACGACGAACACCTTGTTCGCGCCGTTGCTACTCGTATCATCGATATCCGAGACGGTAAGATGACCGTCTATGATGGCGATTACGATTACTACCTGTATAAACGCGACGAGTTGGCACAGCGAGCCGCTGCCTCTTCAAGCAGCACCCCTGCACCTGCCGCCCATACAGATTCCAGAGCGGGGCGAACGCTTCGCCGCTCCCATGTGCCAGAGACTAGCGCTGCGCCCACGCGCGAAGGTGGAAAGAAGACTAAAGAGCAGCGCCGTGCCGAAGCCGAGGCGAGAGCAGAGCTCAATCGACGTCTCAAGAAGACCAAAACACGACTCGCAACTGTCGAGAAGCAGCTGGAGACCCATCGTGCTCGCTATGATGAGTTAATGGAGCTGATGGCCTCTGAAGAACTTTATGCCGATCAAGAGAAATTTAATCAGGCTCTCATGGAATATAACGGACTGAAAAAAGAGATTCCGGCGCTTGAGGACGAGTGGCTGGAGCTTTCAACCACCATCGAAGAGGAGACTTCGCGTGGACGCGCATAGAGCCGGAGCGATTGCTTGCACCATCTTGAGTTGGATAGCGCGTCTTTGCGCCATAGCTCTATGCATTCTGGCGATTATGCTGTGTTTTCCCAGCCTGATCGCTCGTCTTCATCTAATGGGATTCATCCTGGACATTTCCAATGCGCTGCCTTCTCTTATCGCTGGATATGGATTGATACCCTCCCCATTCGGTGGGGTGTTCCGTTTCGATTTTGCTCTGAGCGCAGCGTTGCTCTTTCTCGTTGATTACGCCCTGCAGCGCGCGATCTTTAAACTTCGCTAGAACGGAATAGGATGTATATCCAAACTCTGCTCATCGATGCCGTTGCTCTTATTATCGGCATCGTAATACATGAAAGTGCCCATGCCCTTGCTGCGTATTTGCTCGGAGATAAAACGGCTCGTTCGCGGGGAAGGGTCTCATTGAACCCTCTGGCCCATATTGACCCCTTTGGCACCGTTCTCTTGCCGTTGCTTATGCTTGCCGCCGGTGGACCTGTTTTCGCATTTGCAAAGCCTGTTCCCGTTTATCTGAATAACCTCAAGCACCCTAAGCGCGACGAATTGCTCGTAGCGCTCGCCGGACCGCTTTCAAATGTTCTGTTGGCCCTTATCGGTGCACTCATCGGTCATTTATTAATGCCAGCACTCGTCTTGCAGCTTCCTATGGACTTTCTCTACTGTCTATTCTCTTTCTTTATGACCTTTATCGTTGTCAATCTATCTCTAGCCTTCTTTAACTTAATTCCTCTGCCGCCATTGGATGGATCTTCAATTCTTGTTCCTTTTTTGAAGGGAAAGGCTTTGCAGGAGTACTATCGCATCCAGCAATATGCGATGCCGATCCTCCTGGTCATTCTCTATCTTCTCCCCAGCGTGCTCCGCATTGACATTATCGGCATGTACTTTGACGTTACGGTCTATCCGTTAGCACAGGGACTCACTTCTTTTATGGTAAGCGCGATATAGTAGACTAGTGGTTCTTTAGGCAAGATCGTTAGGCGACCAACAGGATTGGGGGCTTCGTGTCATATCGCGTTTCAACGCAGGTCTATTCAGGACCTTTCGACCTCCTTCTCCAGCTGGTAAGCCGGCAAAAAGTCGATATCGGCTCCATATCGATTACGGAAGTGACCAACCAATACCTCGCAGAGGTCGATCGCCTTGAAGCGCTCGACCTTGATGTTGCGAGCGATTTTTTGCTCGTTGCAGCAACGCTTCTCGACATCAAAGCAGCTTCTCTTGTTCCTGATGACACGGATTCTGCTCCGGTTCTCGATGAAGAGGAAATGGGGGAGTATGCAAATCTTGACGGCGATGCCCTGCGCGAGGTGCTCATCGCACGCCTCATTGCCTACAAGCAGTTCAAAAGTGCTGCAGCAGCTCTTGGAGCACGCATGGAAGCGGAAAGTCGTATGCATCCTCGTGTTGCGGGACCTGATCCGGAATTCCTTAATCTGATGCCCGACTATCTCTCCGGCATCACGCTGCGGGGATTAGCAGTTATCTGTGCCGACCTTGACGGACGCAGGGAGACGTTTCTTCTTGAAGCAGAGCACGTAGCACCTCACCGCATTCCGCTCGAGCTTACCGTCGCCTCTATAGACCGTGTAACCATTTCGAAAGAGCACACTACATTCCAGGAACTCCTCGATGGCGACGCCACGCCGGAACAGCTTGTAGCCACGTTTCTCGCTGTTCTCGAACTCGCAAAACGAGGATCAGTCACCTTAAAACAGGACGAACTGTTTGGAACGATTGAGATTGACCGTGTTAAAGGCGCTCCTGCGTACCATCCGGGAGATGCGTTGACGATTGAAGAGGGGGAGAACGATGAATGAACTAGAGGCACTTGATTCATCCTCATTAAGAGGCGCCCTTGAGGCCATGCTGCTTGTGTCCAGCGACCCCGTAAGCGCACCAGCGCTTGCCTCAATCCTCTCCATCACTCCAGGAGAATGTGCGTCACTTCTCGCGGAGCTTCAAGTTGAATATCAAGAAAAGAACCGTGGCATCCAGCTGCGCGAGGTTGCAGGCGGATGGCGCCTGTTCACCCATCCCGCATTCCATGAGCAGGTTGAGGCACTCGTTCTTTCCTGGGATACGCAGCGCCTTTCACAAGCCGCGCTGGAAACGCTTGCTGTCATCGCCTATCACCAACCGGTGACGCGCGAGATGGTCAAAGGCATTCGCGGCGTCAACTCCGATGGCGTCATATCCTCTCTGGTCGATAAGGGTCTTGTTCGCGAACTCGGACGCGACCCCCAACACGGCCAAGCGATTATCTATGGAACCACTAGCGCGTTTCTCGAGAAATTTGGCCTCCGCAGCACAAAGGATCTTCCAGACCTTGAGCAATTCGCACCCGATGAGCAGTCTCGCCAGTTTATTCGCGAGCGCCTCTCTGGCAGGTCCATTCAATCGACGCTTGAAGATGTCGACGACGATCTTGAAGAAGAGCGCGAGCTCATCGACATGGAAGAAATGACGAACGAGGGCGACGATGCGTAGCCTTTCAGAAGATGGACGCCTGGTCCCCATGCGTCTGCAGCGTTTTCTGGCGCGCGCGGGCGTTGCAAGTCGTCGTGGCTCCGAAGACCTGATGACCGCCGGCCGGGTTACCGTTAACGGTGAAGTGAAAACGGAAATGGGCACCAAGGTCGATCCGCTTGTCGATCACGTGGAAGTAGACGGCCATCCCGTATCGCTTACTGCTGGCGCTACCTACCTTGTGCTCAATAAACCTTCAGGCTATGTCACGACCATGAGTGACCCCCATGGTCGCCGTTGCGTTGCAGACCTTGTTCCTACAGATCGCTATCCCGGCTTGTATCCCGTAGGAAGACTCGATAAAGACACAACCGGATTTCTCCTTTTCACAACCGATGGGGATTTAGGCCAAGCGCTTTTGCATCCATCTCATCATGTCTACAAAACCTATGTTGCATTAGTTGACGGCATCCTTCGCGACGCCGAATTTGAACCTCTCAGACACGGAATCACACTAGACGATGGACCATGCCAGCCCGCTTCTTGCCGTATTCTTTCGCAACATGAAGCAAAAGAAGTGGCACCTACAGGCATCCCGCCTCGCACGACTGTCGTTGAGGTGATCATCCATGAAGGACGAAAGAACCAAGTCAAGCGCATGCTTTCCGCAATTCATCACCCGGTGATCAAGCTTCATCGCTCCACATTTGGACCACTTAGCCTCAACCGCGTCGATCGCGGCTCCTGGAGGCTGCTCGACCGCGAAGAAATCGACCTTCTTCTACAAGCCGCAAAACACTAACCTGATAGAAAGGCCTCTTGGAAACCACCATGATTATCGCCATCGACGGACCCGCTGGATCGGGCAAATCGACTATTGCCAACCTCATCGCCGAACGATTGAAGTTCGACAAACTCGATACGGGAGCGATGTATCGTACCGTAGCGTTTATCTGCGCGTCTTCTGGAATCGACCTTGACGACGAGGAGGCGGTCACCGCCTGTGCAAACGATTTGACCATCACATTCGATACCATAGACGGCACCCAGCACGTCTTTGCCGATGGTCGAGACGTTTCTCGCGAGATCCGCACTCCAGAGACTGATCGCATCGTTTCCAAGGTTTCGGCCTACCCGGGTGTTCGCAAGGCGCTTCTTCGCTGTCAGCGTCATTTCGCCGAGACGCGCAATGCTGTCGCGGAAGGGCGCGATATCGGCACCGTTGTGTTCCCGCAGGCTGAGGTCAAGGTCTTTTTGACGGCCGACCCGCGCGAACGGGCCCGTCGTCGCGTGCTTCAACGTCTTGGAGACGCACGGCTCAATCAAGCGGAAATCGACGCACTCGTAGAGAAGACCCTCGCCGATATCGAGCGTCGCGATGACCTCGACTCCCATCGAGCGGTCGCCCCCTTGTGTGCTGCCGAGGACGCCCATCATATCGACTCCTCATCTCAGACCATCGAAGAAGTGTGCGATGAGATTTGCGCACTCGTTAAGCAGGTGGACTAACATGCATCACTTTACGTCAACCTATGAGGACTATTACGGTCACGGAATGCGCGAGTTCCCCGTGTGCCTCAGAGCGATGTACAGCATAGTTCTTGCCATCCTGTTTGCATTTTCCAAGATTATGTGGCGGTGGGACTTTGAAGACGCTGACAAGCTTTTTGACTCCAACAGCGAACGCGGCACCGTAATCATCTGCAATCACACCTCAATGGCAGAGGTGATCGCCATCGTTACCCATATCTGGGCAAAGGGGCATCGCGTGCGTCCCATTTTTAAATCTGAGTTCAACAAAACGAAAATCGTTAAATGGGCTTTTTCGCGCGTAGGTGGCATTCCCGTTTCGCGTGGTACCGCAGACCTCAAGTCCCTTCGCTATGCCCAGCACGCATTGCAGCGTGGCGAGGATGTCTTGATTTTCCCCGAGGGGACGCGCATTCGCACTGATGATCAGCCCGTTGTCATCCATGGCGGATTCGCCATCATTGCAAGCATGGGTAAGGCCACGATCTCGCCGATGGCGGTTTGCGGATTCAGAGACTTAACACCCAAGGGCTCGCATTTCACTAAGCCCCTAAAATGCTGGATGAAGGCGGGGGATATGTTGAGCTTCGATGACGCCCCGAAAGACCTCAAGCGCAAGGAAAAAAGCACCTGGGTGGAAGGCGAAGCGGTCAGGCGCATGTATTCACTTCGCGACGAACTACAAGCGAAGCACCCTGGGAGGAAATAATGGCTTCTCCAACGATTCAGGTCGCGCGTCATGCGGGCGTGTGCTTTGGGGTAAGACGTGCACTCGAAGAAGCGTATAGCGTTCTCTCCGAGCAACAGGGATCGATTGCCACGCTCGGCGAGCTCATTCATAATCCCCATGTTGTGCGCGACTTGGAACGACAGGGCGTTCGCGTTGCGCATTCCGTTGACGATGTCGACGAGGGCACCTTGATTATCCGAGCGCATGGCGTTGCCCCGCAGGTTAAAGATGCTGCCGAATCTGCTGGCCTAAACGTTATCGACGCCACTTGCCCGTTTGTCAAACGCGTTCAGGACCATGCTCGAACCCTTTATGAAGAGGGCTACCAGGTGATTATCGTTGGTGAAGCTGGCCACCCAGAAGTCGAGGGTATTTTCGGTTGCACCGAAGGTAAGGGCCATATCATCGGTTCTTCAGCCGAGCTCGCGAGCATCGATATTTTCCAGCGCGTGGGTGTTGTTGTGCAGACAACGCAAACGAGCGCGAATCTCCAACAGGTGGTGGATGCGCTTCTCCTTCGCGCCCGCGAGGTACGTGTATTCAACACCATATGCAGCGCAACCAACGAACGCCAGGAAGCCGCGCGAGCACTAGCTGCTACCTGCGACCTTATGATTGTGATTGGAGGTCGCAACTCAGGCAACACAAGGCGTTTAGCTCAAATTTGCCGCGAGGAGTGCCCTCATAGCTATCACATAGAAGACGCGCAGGAGATTGAAGTCGATTGGGTAGCTGACGCTACCCATATCGGTATCACTGCCGGCGCCTCCACTCCGCAAGGACAAATCGACGACGTTGTATCAACTCTGAAGCAGATAATTTCCTAACATGGATCAAACCATTACAGATTACGCCCATACGGTTGCAAACTACGGGCGCTCGCGTGATCCGCAGCCTGGGCTCGGCGCACTCGTGACGACCGTGCGCGAAGATTCTCCGGCCTACGACGTGGGAATTGAGCCCGGAATGCGGATTGCAACCGTCAACGGCAAGCCGCTCACCGATATGATCGTTTGGCTTTGGGAGTCGGACGAAGAGACCGTTGCACTTGAAGTCTTCGATCCAAGCGACGAGACCCTTACTCCCGTTGAACTTGAGCGATTTCCGGGTGAGGACTGGGGCTTGCAGTTCGATGGCCCCATCTTTGATGAAATGCGCACGTGCGTAAATGCCTGTGTCTTTTGCTTCATGACAATGCTTCCCAAGGGCGGACGCGATACGCTCTATATACGCGATGACGATTACCGTCTAAGTTTCCTGCAGGGCAATTTTGTCACGCTCACCAACATGAGCGACGAAGACGTGCAAAACGTTATCGAGCACGACATGAGCCCCATGAACGTCTCCATACACGCCATTAGCCCCGACGTGCGCCGCAAGCTCATGGGTAAAAACGCCGCGCGCGGCATCGAGGTCCTGGAGTCGCTCATGGATGCGGGTATCGAGATTCACGCACAGATCGTTTTATGCCCCGGCCTCAACGATGGGGAAGAGCTGGCTCGCACGCTTCGCTATTGCGAGGAACATGAGCAGATAACGAGCTTGGGAATCGTCCCCCTCGGTTTCACCAAGCACCAGAATCGCTTCACCACCTCGTATTCGGATGACCCGGTATCCGCACGTAAAGTTATCGAAATGGTAAGGCCGTATCAGGATAGAGCCTATGAGCGCTTTGGACGCCATACCTTCCAGATGTCAGACGAGTTTTATCTCGATGCGAAGCTCGATCCACCCACAGCCGATTTTTATGACGGCTATCCGCAATACTACGACGGCATTGGCATGATACGGAGCTATTTGGACGATACCGACCAGATGCTCTCGTGCGACTCTAAACGCCTTCATGCAATTCGCCGTGCTCTGGATGATGCAGGCATCACCGTGATGGTTGTTTCCGGAACAGCTGCGCGCAACGTGGTTTCTCGGTTTGTCGAAGATAGCCCCATAGGCGGTAAGGTTCTGGGCATCGAGAATCGCTATTTCGGAGGCAATGTCGATGTCACGGGTCTGATTTGTGCTCAAGACCTACTTGAACAGACCCCAGACGATCTTTCAAACGTTCTGTTCTTTATGCCTAGCGTCATGTTCAACGCTGATGCCATGACGCTTGACGAGTATCATCAAGACCAGCTGACTCGTGAGCTTGAATCACGGGGAGCACGGGTTTTCATCGTCTCAACGATGCCGAAAGACCTGCTGCAAGCACTTGATAAAGCACTCGACCTCTAATTCAGGTCCCGTATGCAAGGAGATACATATGAAGCCCATTGTTGCGGTCGTCGGTCGACCGAATGTCGGTAAATCCACCCTCGTCAATCGCATCGCCCAGACCTCTGATGCCATCGTCCACGAAAGCCGCGGTGTCACGCGCGATCGTTCCTATTACGACGCAGATTGGTGTGGCCACGAGTTCACGCTCGTCGACACGGGCGGCATTGAGCCTCTGAAGAGTGAGGACATCTTCTCTGCCTCGATTCGCGACCAGGCTCTTGCCGCCGCTGAAGAGGCAAATGTCATCTTATTTGTCGTCGATGGCTCCACGGGCGTCACCGAAGAGGATGAGAGCGTTGCGCGCATGATCAAGCGCGCAAAGAAGCCCACCTTCCTGCTGGTTAACAAACTTGATAATCCCGATCGCGAGCAGGAGCGACTCTGGGAGTTTTACTCGCTGGGCGTAGGCGACCCCATTGCGGTTTCCGCCCTGCACGGCCATGGAACAGGCGATCTTCTTGACGACGTGGTCGCGCTGCTTCCCGATGAATATGAGGAAGAGCAGGTTGACGACGGAATCCTCTCTGTTGCCATTATCGGTAGGCCCAATGCTGGCAAGTCCTCCTTGTTCAACAAAATTCTGGGCTCCGATCGCTCCATTGTGTCCAATGTCGCCGGCACCACGCGCGACGCTATCGATACCGTCATTGAGCGCGGTGACAAGAAATATCGCCTCGTAGACACTGCGGGTATCCGCAAGAAGAGCACCGTATATGAGAACATCGAATACTACTCGATGGTCCGAGGCCTGCGCGCCATTGACCGCGCTGATGTCGCTCTGCTCGTTATCGACTCTTCCACCGGTATGACCGAGCAGGACCAGAAAGTTGCCAACCTCGCCATCGAGCGCGGCTGCGCCATTGTTGTCCTGCTCAACAAATGGGACCTTCTGCCTGACGACCACGCACGCGAGCAGATGATGGAGACGGTCGAGCGCCGCATGGGAATGGCCAAATGGGCAAACTATCTGCGAATTTCTGCTCTTACCGGCCGCTCGGTCGAAAAGATCTGGGCCCTCGTCGATTCCGCTGCACAAAATCGCGCGGCACGCATCTCGACTTCTAAGCTCAACCAGCTCTTGACCGACATGCGCGAGTTTGGCCACACCATTGTCGACGGTAAGCGTCGTCTGCGCATGCACTATGTAACTCAAACGGGAACTAATCCGCCTGCTTTTACGTTTTTTGTCAACCATACCGATCTGATCAACGATAGCTATCGCCGCTATATCGAAAACCGTATGCGCGCTACCTTCGATTTCAAGGGCACTCCCATTCGTTTGCGATTCCGCAAAAAAGATCAAAAAGAGATAGGGAAGGACGATAAGTAATGCAGAGCTTTTCTCTGGAGTCTTGTCTACCGATCACCCTTGCATGTGTTGTCGCATCATTTCTTGTCTGTGGCATTCCCTTTGGCTTGATCATCGGCAAGCTATCCGGTAACGGCGACATTCGAACTGCCGGCTCGGGCAACATCGGTACCACAAATGCACTTCGCGTCGCAGGACCTAAGGTCGCTGCTGTTACACTCCTTTTCGATGTGCTCAAAGGCGTGCTTGGAGTCTGCATTTCCCGCATCGTCATCGCGAATGTAGCCTTTGGGGGCAACGTCGCTATGCTCGCTCCCGGGGCGCCGGCCGATTGGGTGCTGGCACTTGTCGCCCTCACCTGCCTGTGCGGACACGTTTTTTCTCCTTACCTTCATTTCCATGGGGGCAAGGGTATTGCTGTGGGCGTCGGCGTCCTCTTTGGATTGTATTGGCCCCTCGCCCTTATTCACCTTGGCATTTTTATCGTTCTTGTTGCGATTACCAAATATGTGTCGGTGGGCTCCATGGCAACTGCGGCTCTTGTCCCCGTAACGGTGAGCATCGCATTCCCTTATTCTTCTATTCCCTGTAAGCTATTGATGGCCGTCATGGGCGTCATCGTTGTATGGGCCCATCGAAGCAATATCAAAAAACTACTAGCTGGAAAAGAGTCAAAGCTTTCCTTCACGAAGCGCGTTTCGAAAATGGATGATGCATCATGAAAATCACCCTGATCGGCTCCGGCTCCTGGGGAACCGCGATTGCTGGTCGAGCAGCGTCTAATGGCAACGACGTCATCATGTGGTCGCATAGCGAAGAATGCGCCCGAGGTATCAATGAGCGAGGAATCAATCCTCGCTACCTTACTAAATATGAGCTTCCCAAAAGCGTTACCGCAACAACCGATATCGAGAAAGCTCTCGATGGTGCCGACGGCATTATTTTCGCTGTGCCTTCTACGCACCTTCGAAGCATTGCGAATCAAGCAGCGCCCTATATCGCCGAAACCACGCCGATTCTTTGTCTTACCAAGGGAATCGAATCTGTAACCGGTCTCCTCATGAATGAAGTAATAGGCGACGAATGCGGACACCCGGAGCGCATTGCCGCACTCTCGGGCCCCAACCACGCAGAAGAGGTGTGTCAAGGACAACTCTCCGCCGCTGTCATAGCCGCTGAGGACAACGATGTCGCCAGCTTCTTCAAAGAGATTCTCCTGGCTCCCGAATTCCGAATCTACCTTTCTGGAGACGTCATCGGCGTCGAAATGTGCGGGGCAATTAAAAACATCATCGCCATTGTATGCGGCATTGCCTCAGGTGCCGGATTTGGCGATAACACGCTTGCGCTTATCATGACGCGAGGCCTGGCAGAAATCAGCCGTCTTGTTCATGCCCGTGGTGGCGAAGCCCTTACTTGTATGGGCCTTGCTGGAATGGGTGACCTCGTAGCAACTTGTACTTCGCTCCATTCGCGCAACCGCTCATTTGGCCATGCCTTCTCTCACGGCACCAGCTTGGAACAGTATCAAAATCAAACGCATATGGTCGTTGAAGGCGCCCATGCAGCAAAAAGCGCAACCGAGCTCGCCCATATCCTTGGTGTCGATGCACCGCTTACGTTTGCTCTTAATGATGCTCTTTGGCATGGTCAAAGCATGCAAGAGGCCCTGACCAATCTCGTCGATCGTGTCCCCACGGAAGAGTTCTACGGAATCATCGAATAGGAAAGGCATAACAATGCGCAACGTTAAAATTTCGCCTTCGATTCTCTCCGCCGACCTTGGCAACCTTGCGGGGGATCTGGAGAAAATCTCCAATGCCGACTTCATTCATATCGACGTCATGGATGGCCACTTTACGCCTAACCTTACCTTTGGGCCCGAGGTCGTACGTGTTGCCAAGCGCGTGAGCGATGTGCCCCTCGACGTACATATGATGGTCTCGAATCCCGAAGAATCCATTGACTGGTATGCTGACGCCGGTGCTGACCTCATTACGGTTCACTATGAGGCCGCAACGCACTTGCATCGAATCGTATCGCGCCTGCACGACAAGGGCGTTCAGGCCGGCGTTGTCTTGAATCCCGCAACACCGGTTTGCCTTCTTGAGAGTATCATCAATGATCTTGATATGGTCCTCCTCATGAGCGTCAACCCCGGCTTCGGCGGTCAGAAGTACATTGAAGGAACGTATGCCAAGCTTCGTGAACTCAAGGACCTTTGCAAACGCCATGGCGTCAATCCGATGATTGAAGTCGATGGCGGTGTTGGCATGAGCAATATCGAACAGATTGTTGCCGCCGGCGCCGATGTTCTTGTCGCGGGTTCTGCCGTCTTTGGGTCGCAAGACCCCGCTCAGGCCGTTTGCGACCTACGTGAGGCAGGAACTCGAGGCCTCGCTCAACAGACCGCCTAGAGGTAACTTGACCATGCCCTTTGCTCATAGCGAAATAGTAAATTTAGATTACGCCGCATCGACACCTCTCCGCCCTTGTGCCATTGATGCCCAGCGCGAATACGACGAGAGCCCACTTGCCGGAGTCAATCCCAACTCGCTGCACTCCCTGGGTCGAGCAGCGGCGCAAAAGCTTGAGGAGTGCCGACGCGCCCTCGCTCGGACGCTTGGACACTCGGTGCGTCCAAGCGAACTCATCTTTACAGGAGGAGGCACCGAAGCCAACTTCATGGCTCTCCTCGGCATAGCCGAAGGGGCCAGACAATCCGATAGGCGTCGAACGCGAATCCTCATTTCGGCGATCGAACACGATTCGATGCTTGACAACATTCCTCTGCTCCATGCCGCAGGCTTTACTACCGATTTAATTCCGCCTAATTGCCATGGCGTCATCGAGCCAAAAACCCTCGACAGCATGATGGACAATACGGTTGCCCTCGTTTCGGTAATGCTTGCCAATAACGAAACGGGAGCAATTCAGCCCATCGCCGACCTTGCGGCATGCGCTCACGATCATGGAGCCTATTTTCATACCGACGCTATTCAAGGCTTTCTTCACGTACCTTTTGATATCGATAGTCTCGGTGTTGACGCCCTTTCCCTCGCTGGCCATAAAATTGGCGGCCCCGTGGGCGTCGGAGCACTGTATTTAAAGACTCGTACGCCCCTTCGACCCCGTATCTTTGGAGGAGGTCAGGAAGCGGGCAGACGTCCGGGAACTCAAGACCTACGTCAGATTATCGCTTTAGCAGCGGCAGCCTCAGAGCTATATCCAAATGTGACAAAAGACTTTGTTCGTCTTAACGACCTTTCCAACTCTCTCTATGACCACCTGGTGAACCATTCGCTTATCCACGCGACAATAGGGGAGTACCGCGAGGTCGACCATCTACCCGGTATCGTGTCGATTACCGTTGACGGTTTCGACTCAGAAGACCTTATTTTGCAGCTCGACGCTCGCGGTTTTGAAGTTTCCGCCGGCTCCGCCTGCACGAGCGGCAACCAGGATGCCAGTCATGTTTTGCTCGCAATGGGCATACCGCGTAACCGAGCGCTGGGTTCTCTGCGTATCTCATTTGACGACCGAATCGAGCCTGCCTCTCTTGATCGGTTCTGCTCGTCTCTTTTTGCAATTATCGGAGAGCCTCATGCTGGTTGCTAACCTCCTAGACGCACTTTTCCACGCGTTTCCCCTTGATACCGCCGAGGCATGGGACCATGTTGGGCTATCCGTTGGAGACCCTTCATCTCCAATCGAGGGCGTTACATGCGCCCTTGATGCCACTCTCGACAATGTCCGCACCGCTCACAAACGCGGCTCGAATGTCCTGCTCACACATCATCCTGTCTATATCAAAGCTCCCGATGCGTTTAAACCGGCAGAACCCTTTAGTCCCAGTTCTTCCTCGGTTGTGTATGAAGCCGCTCGACTCGGCGTATCGATAATTTCGATGCACACCAATCTCGATCGTTCGCTAGCAGCTCGGACACTTCTGCCCGAACTCATGGGAATCACCGCGTCATCCTCGCTAGAATTTACGCAGCAGCCCGACCTTCCCGGCCTTGGAGCGGTCGCAGACATTGCCAAAACCGACCTCACCGAGCTTGCTTCTCGCGCTGCCCGCGTCTTCCGTACGCAGCCGCGCGTATGGGGTGGGCCTTCTCACTCCATATCAAAAGTGGCTTTTCTCGGTGGATCGCTTGGCGATTTCGGTGAACTGGCGCTCAAGGCAGGAGCGGATGCGATTATTTGCGGGGAAGCGGGCTATCATATCTGCCAGGACCTCTCAATACGAGGCCTCGACGTAATTTTGCTCGGTCATGATCGCTCAGAGGAACCATTCGTGGAAATCTTGGCGAAAGCCGTACAACAAGCAGGGGTTACCCCCGCTTCGATAGCTACAATTACTCATTCAGCACAATGGTGGACTGCACGATATTAATCACTAAGGAGAACCTCATGAGCGTTGGCTCGACACTTTTGGAATTGCAGGAAATCGACCTTACGCTCATGCGCGATAAAGAGCAACTTCAAAATCTGCCTGAAATCGCAGACCTGGCGCGCCGTCGTAAGCTCTACATCAAGCTCAAGGGCGACGTAACAAAATATTTTGCCCAGCGCAAGGATGTTGAAATCGATTTACAGGAACTCGACAACCGCGAACAGGCAATCCATGACGGCATTGAGAAAGCTCGTCGCGAAGTTGACATGGACGATTACCGTCAGGTACAGCAGCTCGAGATTACTCTTTCCGACTATGCCAAAAAGCTTGATCGCGTTGAGTTCGAGCGCGCCGAGGCCCATCAAAAGCTCGACGGCATCCAGGCTGATGAAGCTACCCTTGAGCAGAATCTTAAGAAAGTCGAAAACGCCATTGTCGCGTTAACCAAGCAGGCACGTACGCATGCTACCGATATTCAAAACGCTATCGATAAGAACGAACGCAAGCGCTCCAATCTGTTTGAAAGTCTCGATCCCTCGATTGCGAATGCCTATAAGGATGCCTCGAATCGTTTCGGTCATTTAGCCGTAGAGAAACTCGAGGGCAACGTTCCGAGCATCTGTCGCATGACCCTCCAGTCTTCGAGCATGAGCGATCTGAGGCACGCCAGCGAGGTCACCGAGTGCCCTTATTGCCATCGCTTGATGGTCATCCTTCCCGAGGAGTAGGTTATGGGTGCCTGCGGATCCAACGAAGAAAAGACCGTCCTTCTCTGCGTCACCGGCTGCATTGCAGCATATAAATCCTGCGAGGTCTTGCGCCTTCTGCAGAAAGCGGGATGCCGCGTAAAAGTGCTCATGACCGAGCATGCGACTCAATTTATAGGCCCCACGACGTTTCGCGGCCTCACGCATGAGAAAGTGGCTATTGGACTCTTCGATGATCCGGAAGATCCCATCCACCATATTTCGCTTGCCCAGGAAGCCGATGCGGTCCTCGTCGCCCCGGCAACAGCGAATATTATCGCCAAAATGACGCACGGTATCGCAGATGACCTCATGTCAACAACCTTACTTGCAACAAAAGCGCCCGTCCTCATCGCCCCCGCCATGAATTCGGGAATGTGGAGCGCTGCCGCCACGCAAGAAAATATACAGGTGCTCAAAGGTAGGGGAGTGCACTTTATTCAGCCGGACTCCGGCTATCTTGCCTGTGGCGACGTTGGTTCCGGACGCTTGGCATCGCCTGAAATCATCGTCGATGCCACCCTCTCGCTGCTTCAGAGCACGTCCGACCTTGTTGGTGAACACGTGCTCATAACAGCGGGACCAACCCACGAGCCTATCGACCCAGTTCGCTATATCGCAAACCGTTCAAGTGGAAAAATGGGCCTCGAGCTTGCAAAAGCTGCGCGCGATCGCGGCGCCAACGTGACGCTTGTTGCCGGACCCATCGACCTTCCCATCCCAGCGGGAATCGAAAGTATCCATGTCCAAACCGCTTCACAGATGCGTGATGCTGCGGTAAAGGCTTTCGAACACTCTACCATCGCCATTCTTGCAGCGGCTGTTGCGGATTATACGCCGGCAGCACCCGCCGACCATAAATTGAAAAAAGCTGTCGATCCGATTGACTCGATTCCTCTTGTTCAGACCCAAGACATCCTTGCAGAATTATCCTCCAATAAACGGGACCGCATTGTCGTTGGGTTCGCAGCTGAAACAAACAATGTCTTAGAGTATGCCGAAGCAAAACTGAAGCGCAAAGGATGCGAC
Organism: uncultured Collinsella sp.; assembly: GCA_934621295.1. Classification (GTDB taxonomy): domain Bacteria; phylum Actinomycetota; class Coriobacteriia; order Coriobacteriales; family Coriobacteriaceae; genus Collinsella. The sequence continues at coordinate 221,246 of CAKTVB010000002.1, read as the reverse complement.
GCAATTGTCGCCAATGATGTTTCTCTTACGGACGCTGGTTTTGGTTCGTCGAATAATCGCGCATGGTGGGTTACTTCGTGTAAAACCGACGACCTCGGCCTACTTGAAAAGAATGCTCTTGCCGATGAAATCCTCTCTCGCACCTTATTGCTCAAACAAATTTAAAAAAATGCTTGCATCTTCAATCCGCTTTGAGTAAAGTATTCTTCGTTGCGCAAGACGCAACAAGATATCGGGACGTGGCGCAGCTTGGTAGCGCACTTGACTGGGGGTCAAGGGGTCGCTGGTTCGAATCCAGTCGTCCCGACCAGCATGTAATGCAGGTCAGAGTAATTTACTCTGACCTGTTTTTTTATCCTTAATCGTGGTCGCTTCTAGAAGTTATTTCCAGCAGCCAGGTCGCATCTTTCCACCCATGGGTATTTCCGATAACATGGTTAATCGGCCATTTCACGGGTATTATGCAAACGTGAAAGTATGCACTCAAAGGAGCCTTGTGGGTCTGAAAAAGAAAATCAAGAAGGAGCTCATCGGCACATCCGATTATCCCTCTAATAAGATTTTTACTATCTCCAATTTCATCACTGCAATTCGTCTCGTTCTCACTCTCGTTTTCCTTTACTTGTTTATCAATAATGAGAACCGCTATGTCGCGCTTGTGATCTATGCCATCGCCGCCTCAACCGATTGGCTCGATGGCCAGATTGCCCGTATGACCAGAACAGTCAGCTGGCTTGGCAAGATGATGGACCCCATCGTCGATAGGGCCCTGCTTTTCACCGGCGTATTGGGGCTTGTGGTTCGCGGCGAGCTTCCCGTCTGGGTTTGCGTAGTCATTATCGGTCGCGATGTATACCTCGCATGCGGCAATTTTATTGTCCGACGCTACCATCGTCGTCCTATCGATGTCGTATATACCGGAAAAATCGCCACTGCGTTGCTTATGACCGGCTTCAGCCTCATGCTCTTAGGCCTTCCGATACTTGATGGCTTCGATGTATTTCCCGCCGCTTTGACGCAATTCCCGGGCCTTAACGGATCTTCCGTGCCTATGGGCATTTATTTTGTCTACGCCGGCATTTGCTTCTCGCTCATCACCGCCATAATCTACACGATTAAAGGCGGCCTTGCCATTAGGCGAGCTCAGCTCCATCCCGAAGATGAGGACGACGATTTCCTCAATCCAGAAATTGATGATAGCGATGAGGCCGCTACTTCCAGAGCGCTTACCGAATAAGTAGGGTAGAATAAACTCGTTACCTTCGTCTTACCAGCTTGATATATGGGGGTTCTCATGGCCGCTGTAGACTCCACACATAATTCCATTCCTTCTGGGGATGCAACCTGCGTATTTCGCATGCCGATGAACGATATGACTGCTCCCGATCTTATGAAGGCGCAAGTTATCTCTAGGCCCGTCCTGACGATTATCAAAGGACCGCAGACGGGCAATACGTTCGAGCTCGAAGGAGCGCTCACAACCGTTGGCCGCGACCCAGCAAACAGCATTTTTCTGAATGATATGACTGTCTCCCGTTCTCATGCGAAAATCATGCATGATGCTTCGGGCGTCTCTATCGAGGACCTCGGTTCACTCAATGGAACTTGGGTCGATGGCGCGATCGTAAGCAGTGCACCGCTTCATGACGGCTCTTCCATCCAGATTGGTACGTTTACCCTTATCTACCACGAAAGCCAGCCGGAGCGCATCGAGACCGGTGAGTAGCTTGGCTGAGCGTAGCTACCTCAGCATCGGTCAGGTTGTCAATTATCTGCGTGGTGCATATCCCGATCTTTCAAATTCAAAGATTCGCTTTCTGGAAGACGAAGGGCTCATTACTCCCCACAGGACCCCCAAGGGCTATCGACAGTACTCCAAGGAGGACGTGGATCGTCTTGAGGTTATTTTGCACTTGCAAAAAACCAGGTATATGCCCCTAACTGTTATCAAGCAAAAACTCGATAGTGCAAGCGATCTCTCCACGCTTGCCTTTGAGGTGGGCTTGCTCTCCGATCTTCCCATGAAGACGGAGCCCAAGGAGACCAAGCAAAAGCTTCATCCCATCGAAGATATCCCCGATATCCTTGGGGTTGAGATCTCCTTCATACGCGCTCTCGCCGAAAACGACCTGATTCGCATTATCAAGAGTCCTCAAAATCGAGATCTTGTCGATGGACGGGATTTCGAGATTATCCGCTATTGTGCCGAGCTCAATCGATTCCATATAGAGCCGCGCAATCTTCGTCAGTATGTTTCTGCCGCAAATCGTGAATCTACCATGTTCGAGCAGGTCCTTATCGGCATGCTCGGAATGGATGATTCCGACGAAGGCCGCGAAGCAAAGCTCGAGAGAGCCTTTAACAAGCTTCATGATCTAACCGACGGCGTCCGCACCTCGCTTCTTAAAAACCGTGTGTTTGAATCTCTCAATGCCGTTGTCGAAGATGCCGACGTCAACGTGATAGATGATGAACTTGCTCGCGCCGCTGCAGCAGCTACAGAAAAGAATGGTAAAACCACGAGCACTACTGTAAGCAACAGCTCAAAACGGGGGTAACTGATGGACACCAAAGAACTCGAATCCTATATCATCGATATTCCTGACTATCCCGAACCAGGTGTTATCTTCAAAGATATCACGCCGCTTTTTGCCGACCCCAAGCCGTTCAAGGCAATGGTCGATGCGTTTGTTTCTCATTACAAAGATGAGGGAATCACAAAGGTGGTTGGTCCAGAGGCTCGCGGCTTTATGGTCGGCACCCCCGTTGCTCTGGAGTTGGGCGCGGGCTTTATCCCCGCTCGTAAGCCAGGCAAACTTCCTCGTGCCACCGTTTCGGCTTCCTATGAGCTTGAATATGGTACGGATACGCTCGAGATTCATGCCGATTCCATTCAGCCGGAAGATCGTGTTTTGATCATTGACGATCTCATTGCAACCGGCGGCACGGCAGCTGCTACGGGCAAGCTCGTCCAGGATATGGGCGCCACACTTGTAGGTTACGCCAGCATTCTTGAACTATGCTTCCTTAACCCGCGCAAACAGCTTGCCAAGTCGGGTGATCACGAACTCTTCTCGCTGATTAAGGTTGACTAACGCGCACGTCCTCCATTGTTTTCAAAACCGGCAAATTGGAGATATGCCATAAGCAACGCTTTTGATGCAAAAGCTTGAGCTGCAGCGCGCACAAGAAGCTCTTCGCGGCTGATTTCCCCAGTCTCGCGAAGAGCTCGTTCCAATGATTGAACATCGGTGGCCGAAAACGTCATATCAACGATATGATTGATTTCGGCCGCCATGTGATCGTATGCCTCTTGCGGCGAGCTAACGACTGACTGAATTTTAAAGAGCTGTTCGATTGCCGATATACTCAAGAATTGCTTGAGTATACAGATAATGAGCAATCGAGAAATCTGCTCGCGTCCGTACTGCTTTTTAACGGGCGGGTTGATGAGATGCATCTTAACGTAATTGTTAATCATCGAGGGGGTCAGCCACTCGCAGCTCGAGCAGCGATCAAGCGGCTTTAATATTAAAGTTATATACGAGATAACTTGATCTCGGTAGAGCGGCAGGTTTGGAAGCTCATCGTATGCGGGAAGCTTGGATGATCTGATTTCATCCATCTCCGCCGAACCCATAAAGCAGTCAAACGGCGGTCGTTGTATAAGCTGATCAGCGGCAATAGCAGGAGAGTTGTCGGACATCGGAATGAGTGATGTCAGCTGCGCCTTTGTTTTGTCCATTGACCCACCTCGCTATGGCTATACGTATAATCGCCCCATCTAGTATTGTATACTAGATGGGAAACCTAACGGTATGCATCGCAAAGGAGAAGTAGATGAGCTGGGCTATCGTTGCTGACTCAAGCTGCAATCTTCGCTCAATCGAAGCTTCCAATCACTCAACAGGATACGCAACCGTCCCCCTCGTTATTCATGTTGGGGGAGTGGACTATGTTGACGACGAAAACCTCGATGTACATGAGCTCAATCGAATCATAGCTGAGGAGCCAGAAGCCTCTTCGAGCTCTTGTCCGAGCGCTGGTGTTTGGGCGGAGCAATTTCGCAAGTTTGACAATGTGATTGCAATTACAATCTCAGCCAATCTTTCGGGGAGCTATGAAGCCGCTTCCATGGCGCGCAATATTGTTCTTGACGAGTATGCGCGCGTGCACGAAGGCGTCATCTCTGGTAAGAATATCCACCTGGTAAATTCACGTGCAGCAGGCGGCAAACTCGAAGTTTTGGTAACTGCATTAAGTAGGTACCTAAACGATAATGACCCCACATTTGAGCAGGCAGTCGCCTTTATCGACAATATTGAAGAGAAGTCACAGGTACTTTTTTCACTGTCAAGCTATGAAAATCTTACTAAAAACGGACGCATGCCCCGATTGGCAGGAACTCTTGCAAGCAAGCTGAATATTCGCGTGCTTGGCACTGCAAGCCATGAGGGGACCATCAAGATCGTCGGTCCCGCACGTGGCGAAAAGAAGATGTCTAAAAAAATTATCTCCTCTATGGAAGGCGACGGATTCTCTGGCGGCCTTGTATATATCGATCATGTTGAGAATGAGCCGGCGGCAAACCAGCTTAAAGAAACCATTCTCGAACGCTGGCCCGAATCTGAAGTTCACATTCTTCCATGCGGAGCGCTTTGCTCGTATTATGCCGAAGATCAGGGCCTCATCATTGGTTACACCTGGGCGTAGGAGAGGCCATCACAAAACATTTTAGTTGTACGGCGCGACAGTAATTATGTTTGCTGTCGCGCTATTTATCTAGCAGAACTACTTTACATAAGATATATTATCTCGTAATTACTTTAGAACCCACGCATTTGGGATACTAAATAGAAAAACGCCCCCTGAATAGCAAACAATCCAAGGGACGTATGCATGCAGATATGATTAGGTACCTAAATTAATGCTAGGTAATTATAAGCAGACGTTGCGGCAATGGCGCCATCAGAAACAGCCGTGACTACTTGCCTGAGAGACTTCGAACGCATATCACCCGCACAAAAGAGCCCCGGAGTCTTCGTAGACATATCTTCTCCAGTGAAAACTCCGCCGTCATCCGCTATATCAACGAACTCGTCAACAAGGCTAACAACAGGATCAAATCCTGTAAAAACAAATACGCCAAATGAGCCTTGCTCATAGCGTTCTTCGGTCAACTGTTGCGTCACACTATCCTTCAAAACAATGGTGGTAGGCAAAGCCTCTCCTTCGAGTGAATCAACCAATGTATTGAAACGGACATCTATGTTCTCCGTTGCATGAATCTTATCCACGATACCCTTGGGGGCACGGAATTGATCACGACGAACGAGCATGATGACGCGCGAGGCGATGCGAGAAAGGAATAAGGCTTCATCGCAAGCTGCCTTACCGCCGCCAATCACGTAAACAAGTTTTCCTCGATAAAACATGCCGTCACATGTGGCGCAATAGGACACTCCCCTTCCTGTATAGGTATCCTCGCCCGAAAAGCCCGCTTTACGAGCCTTTGCACCCAGAGCGCAGACGACAGTGCGCGCATTGACCTCATCAGAACCAACATTCAACAAAAAGGAGCCATCGGATTTAAGATGAATAGCATCGACGAAGCGTTGCGCCTGCTCAACACCGGCATCCAACGCATGCTGATATAAAGCAGATCCCAGTTCAAAACCGCTGATATCAGGAAGACCAGGGTAATTATCGACGATATCCGTCTGAGCAATCTGGCCGCCAGGTAATCCTGGTTCGAAGATAACGGTTTTCATCCCCGCGCGAGCGCCATACAGGGCCGCGGAAGATCCGGCCGGGCCTCCGCCGATGACCGCCAAATCACACTCTGTCGTCAGCATGGCTCGTCCTTTCGCGCGCGCTATTAAGCAAGCTTGTTTCTGTTTCTTGGTACACCGTAATACTACCCATCAATTCATGTTTATCTCTCGAGCTTACGCATCAATTCATTTCTCATCGTAGAATAGAATTCACGTCGACAAGGAGTCCTTATGAGCGTTGAGCAGAGTCCTGCCTCAACAATTGCATCAAATTCTCAACCCGTTATCACCGTCATGCACGCATCGGTTGGTTCTGGACACAGGGCGGCAGCCAATGCCGTCGCCCAGGCCATCGACAAATTGCGCGGCACCCATGATATTCCAGAGAACGTTCGGATCGACGTTCTAGATATCCTCGATTATGGGCGCATAAAATTTGACGGCAATAAAACAGCAGCATCTTTCACCGGCGCCACGAGGCCAATTTACGACATTACGTGGCGCTATACGCTTACCGGACGTCTTCTTTGGGGCGGCGGCACCGGTTGGTCTCGCGTGATGTTCCCTTCGTTCAACGAGTATGTCCGCGAGAATAAACCACTTGCGATTATTACAACCCACATCACTGCCGCAAACGTCGCCTGCGGTGCACGGATGATCACCGGTATTGACTATCCTCTAGTCTGCATCCCCACCGATTATGAAATTGAGGGTTGGTGGCCACATAAAGAGGCCGACCTATTTTGCGTTGCAACAGAATTCATGGCGGAGACCCTCAGGCCACGTCATGTTGAAGAATCCAAAATTAAAATCACTGGCATCCCCGTACGTGATGGCTTTGATGAACCCTGTGACATCGAACAAATAAAGGAATCTTTTGGGCTTCCTCTCGATAAGAAAATTGTCTTGGTGATGGCAGGCGCCTCGCTCCCGCAGCCCTACGTTCGCTTTAGGGCAGCAATTGAGCAGACCATCCCCTATCTACGTCGCTTTGACCGTATGCACTTTGTTTTCCTTCCTGGCAAGGATGAAGAATACTCGATGCATCTAAAGTCAGTTTTTAATGGTATGGGACTCGACAACGTTTCAGTTCTCGATTATGTCGAAGACATGGCTTCCCTTATGGAAGCATCAGATGTAGCCATTCTCAAATCTGGCGGTCTCGCCGTTACCGAATGCCTTTGCGCAAAACTGCCAATGCTCTTGCTTGGCAAATCATACGGTCAGGAAAAAGCGAACACCACTATGCTCACCTCTTTTGGTGCGAGCTTACATGCCACGACGTTTCGAGAACTCATCACCACGCTCAACCATCTTCATGAGAATCCGGCCGCACTAAAAGCGCTGCTCGTTAATGCAAATGCACTTAGAAAGCCACATGCTGCCGAAGATATCGTTATCGAAACCATGAAACGAGTTGGCGTGCCCGTAAAACGAACACGCCACTTTGCTGAATTCTATATTGGTGAAAAACCAGCGCACATCCGATAACGGGACGCTCGCAAGCGATTACGCCACTCCGCTGGAGCCAAAACCGCCCGCTCCACGATCGGTCTCATCCAGTTCATCAACCTCGTGCAGGCATACCGTTGGAACTTCCTGAATGACGAGCTGAGCAATTCGCTCGCCTTTCTCAAGATGAATAGTCTGCTCTACATCAAGGTTGATGAGAATGACTTTAAGCTCGCCACGATAATGAGCATCAATAAGACCAGGAGTGTTAACGATAGACAGTCCGCGCTTGAGGGCAAGTCCGCTTCGAGGCTGGACAAAGCCTGCATAGCCATCAGGCAAAGCAATGGCAAGACCTGTGGAAACAAGACAACGCTCGTAAGGAGCGATATCAACGCTTTCATTGCAACGCAAATCGAGACCGGCATCACCGGAATAAGCATATTCCGGAAGACTGACAGCGGGATCTAAACGCTTAATGGAAACATCAACACGGGACATCTCGGCAATCACCTCAAATTTTGAAGTTCTTCGAAGAACTCATCGACATCTTTAAAATCACGATACACGGAAGCGAAGCGAATGTAGGCTACTTTGTCGAGTTTCTCAAGACGTTTAAGAACCATATCGCCAATCTCGTGTGAGCTAACGGCGGTTAGCGTACTGCTGCGCAACTCCCGTTCAATATCATCAATAAGACCGTTGAGGGCGCCCAAATCAATATCACGCTTGGATGTAGCCCTCATAAGACCTACAAGCAGCTTATTTCTATCGAAGGGCTGCGTGGACCCATCCCTTTTAATAACCTCAATTGGATCTTCGCAACGCTCGAATGTAGTGAAACGAAAACCGCAACTACAACATTCACGGCGTCGCTTAATGGCATTAGTCGCCTCTTGAGTACGTGAATCGACAACACGGGTATCGGCATTACCGCACTTAGGACAACGCATAGGAACCTCCGAATCTAATGAAAATCAGGATACCCTATGCAATAAGAAATCCCTATTGGAAGGAAGCGGGAACCAGAAGGTCCATACCAATGGAAAGCTCAGAGGAGGAGAGATTGTTCCAAGAGCGAATCAAAGCAACAGTATCTGACGTGCTTAAATCCGAAACAGGGTGCTCCTCAGCGATATCCCAAAGTGTATCGCCCGATTGAACAGAAATGACCGTCTGCGACGTGGATGCAGAAGCGATATCAAAAGCGCGCTGGGAAGCAATTGAATTAAAGAACGTAAAAGAAAGGGCGATTAACGCAATGGCGGCAATAAAAAAGAGACCGGATTTTGAATGCGCATTTGCAACAGAGGCCTTCTCGGTAGGCGCGATTCCACGATTGGAAGCGCAAGAGTTGCCATCAATCACCTGGAATGAAGGGCGCGCGTCATATGCCTTAAGCGCCAGGTTACCGTATGTCATGGAATTATTCATCTCAGCACCTCTCTTGTTCGATCCAAGAAAAGTTATAAATCCTTGCGCGGACAAAGGTACTAGCGCAAGAACGAATGTTCGTATATTATTATCTACGAACAGTTGTTCCAGTCAATAGAAATTCGAACATTTGTTTGGGTTTGAGGAGTAAGCATGGCACGCAAGATCACTAAGCGCCAACAGCAAATCTACGATTTCATCCGCTCCTACCAGACGGAAAAGGGCTATCCGCCCAGTGTTCGCGAAATGGCAGCGGCCGTCGGCCTCTCCTCCCCCTCAACCGTGCATGCTCATCTTTCCGCCTTGGAGGCTCATGGCCTCATCAAGCGAGATAAAACAAAGCCTCGTGCTTTAGAGGTGTTCGAACAGGAGGGCGATCTCGGTAACTCCTCAAACGTCTCTCGTGAATCTATCGCTTCCGAGATGCGTGGGGTCGTCTCCCTTCCCCTTGTTGGCCGTGTAGCCGCCGGCATGCCTATCCTGGCAGAGCAGAATATCGAAGACACATTTACGGTCCCAACAGAAATTGCCTCAGATTCAAGCTCCTTCATTCTTGAAGTACACGGCAATTCAATGATCAATGTTGGTATCTACAATGGCGATTACATCATTGTCCGCGAACAACCAAGCGCTATGAACGGCGATATTGTCGTTGCCATGATTGATGGTTCAGCAACGGTCAAAACATTCTATAAAGAGCGCGGTAGGGTTCGTCTGCAGCCAGAAAACGATGCGATGGAGCCCATTCTTGCCGACAACCCGACCATCCTCGGCAAGGTTGTTGCCCTCATGCGCCGTCTGTAACGCCAATGAACAAACCCCTAAATTCCCAAGGACGAATCCATCTTATCGATGACATTCGAGGCCTAACGATCATCTCAATGATGGGTTTTCATGTCTGCTATGACTTGGCATATCTCTACGCCTTACCCATGGATTGGTTCACTATAGGCCCTTTTCAAGACATCTGGCGATGCTCCATCAGCTGGACGTTCCTTTTTCTTGCCGGATGGTCCACATCGTTTTCGAGAAATAACCTGAAGCGAGGCCTTCTGTATTCCGCAATGGCTCTTCTCGTATGGATAGCCACGAGTGTCGCCGGCGTCGATACGCCCGTTAACTACGGAATATTATTCTGTATGGGCGCCTCAACGTTGCTCTTTACATGTTTGGAAAAAATCAAAACGCCCAATCCCCTGCTCATGACGATACTAGCCCTCGCAGCCTTTTTCTTAACATATCAAATACCACGAACAGCTTATCCGATAGAGCATCTCGCTTGGCTTGGCTTCCCCTCCCCCACTTTCATGTCGGGAGATTATTATCCATTACTACCGTATTTCTTTATGTATATAGTGGGAGCCGAATGCGCACGCCTCTTTAATGAAAAGACGGGAGAATACCCTAATTGGGCAACAAAAAAATGGAGCCGGCTTCTCGAATGGATTGGCACAAAAAGCCTGGTCATCTATCTCATTCATCAGCCCCTTGCGCTACTTGCGCTAGAGCTAATCTTCGGTAGCTGACAGAAAGCCTTTACACATCGCCTCGTCTGCAGGTAGCTGTTCATACCTTCGCAATACGCCTGCTAGCTTAGAAGGCACCTTCGCTGTGATAAGCATGCCTTCGGGAATGAACTCTTCATTCAAGATCACTCCCTGCTCATGGATTTGAGCACGCAACGACGCATTTGCATACGGTAACATCACTGTCAGTAAATGATCGGAAGCAGAGGCACGAAGAGCTATGGTATCAATGAGAGCATCAATGCCATAGCCAGTATATGCTGAACAAAAAATCTGATCTGGATAGCGCGATTCGAGAGCATGAACATAAGACGCTTCGAAGCGGTCACACTTATTGTTCACCGTAACAGAAAGCTGCTCACCGGCACCGATTTCATCGAGGACCCGATTAACCGCCTCCAAATGCAAATCTGCATCTTCATCGGAAAAGTCAACGATTTTCAATATTAAATCAGCTTCAAGAACCTCAGAAAGCGTCGATTTAAATGCCTCAACTAGACCGTGAGGCAGTTTTTGAATAAACCCCACAGTATCGGTAATAGTAACGACACGACCACCAGGAAGGCTATAGGAGCGTGTGGTTGGATCGAGTGTTGCAAAGAGCTTGTCTTCCGAAAGCACGCCAGCATCAGTCAACGCATTGAGCAGCGTTGACTTTCCGGCATTCGTATAACCAGCAAGAGCAATCCTAAATGCAGTGGACTCTTTCCTGCTTTTCGCCTGAACAGAGCGGCGCTTTTCCAAGCCATCAAGTTCGCGCCTTAAAGAGGCGATCTTGTTGCGGATCAAGCGCCTATCTACCTCGAGCTGGCTTTCACCCTGGCCAAAGCGACTTCCAATACCTCCGCGAGTCTGTTCTTTGGCAAGGTGGGACCACATGCCCCTCAATCGAGGCAAGAGATATTGAAGCTGCGCAAGTTGAACCTGGATACGCCCTTCGCGCGTTTTTGCATGCAGGCCAAAAATATCCAAAATCAAAGCCGTGCGGTCAATAATCTTAGTAGGCTCGCCAATTGTCTTCTCTAGATGACTTTGCTGCGCGGGCGTCAGATCATCGTCGAAGATAACCGTATTGACATCAAGAGCGGCGACAAGCCGACGAACCTCTTCGACCTTTCCAGAACCAATAAACGATTTAGGAATCGGCTTATCAAGGCGTTGAACAACACGTCCAACAGTAATGGCGCCAGCCGTATGAGCAAGTCGTTCAAGCTCGTCGAGCGAACGATCTACCGGCCAGCTGCTATTGCGAAAATCAACACCAACCAGTAAAACGCGTTCAGGTTCAAGCTCTGTAGACAAAAAAGAAAATCGACTCACGCGACACCCTCAATAAGCCTCTGTACTTCATCGGCAACATCTGATGCAGAAAGGCCATCAACCTCAATCCAACGGTAACGCGCATCGCGCCTAAACCAAGAAAGCTGGCGCTTAGCATACCTGCGCGAACCGCGCTTGATGAGTTCAACCGACTCATCAAGTGTAAGTTCACCGTCGAGATACTGAAGGATTTCTTTATATCCAATGGCCTGAGAAGCAGTGGAATCACGCTGCAGACCCATCTCCAGGAGACGCTTAACCTCATCAACAAGGCCAAGTTCAATCATCGCATCAACTCGTGCGTCAATACGTCGATACAACTCTTCACGATTCATCGAAAGACAAAAGCGCTTGGAGGGGTAGCACTCCTTAGGCGTTGCAAACCCTGCCTTCTGATCCGCATAGCACAAACCGTCGTCAGCCATTTCAAGGGCTCGAATAACGCGACGAACGTTATGCGGATGAATGACTTCAGCGCTCCTGGGATCGCGCTCGGCAAGCAACCGATGCATATACTCGTCGCCCTTTGAGCTAGCGAGCTCTTGATAGGCAAGACGACGCTCGTCTTCGAACTCACCCGATGGAAAACGCATGTCGTCAAGGGCGGCATTGATATACAACCCCGTCCCGCCGCACATCAAGGCAACGGTTCCCCTTTCATGCATTTCATCAATGAGCGCGCGAGCATCCTGTTGATAAAGCGCAGCAGAATAAGCGGAGGCAGGAGAAACAAAATCGACGAGTCTGAGCGGAACGGGCCGTTCGCTAACCGGCGTCTTTGCAGTACCGATATCCATCCCCGCATATACCTGCATGGCATCGGCCGAAAGAACCTCGGTACCCCACCGCTGCGCAAGGCAGTCTGCAGTAGCGCTTTTTCCCACAGCGGTAGGACCGGCAATAACAATTACCTGAGCGGGCAGAGAAGCAGAACTCATCGCGGATCGCCGGTCACCGTGCCAGAGAGATACCATGTACGCGCAACATCGACATCGATGTCAACAATCTTACCCACAAGCTGATCGATTGAATAACCGGCGGGGATAGGCGCATGAACCGTTTGATTTTTTGCACTCTTCCCCATCAAGATAGATGCGTCCTTCTTCGAGGTACCTTCGATAAGAGCAGGCACAACATGGTAAAGATCATGCTGGTTGAACTCATTCGCCGTAGTTTCAACAACATGAACAAGGCGATTGAAGCGCTCGAGGATAACCTCACGAGGCGTGGGATCATCAATCTCAGCAGCCGGGGTACCCGGGCGCTTGGAATAGATGAACGTATAGGCCTGGGCATAACGAACAGTCTCGGCCAAGGAAAGAGTCTGCTCGAAATCTTCCTCGGTCTCGCCAGGGAAGCCCACGATGATATCGGTCGAAAGGGCAATATCGGGAATGCGATCCCTTACGCGCTCGATCAGGTCGAGATAAGACTCGCGCGTATAGCGTCTGTTCATGAGCTTGAGAATACGAGATGAGCCCGACTGCACGGCAAGATGAAGATGCGGCATAACCGCAGGAACCTCAGCCATGGCGTCAATAGTCTCGGGCAGCAAGTCCTTAGGATGAGAGGACGTGAAGAAGATGCGCTCGATACCCGTATCGCCGACACGACGAAGCAGCTCAGCAAAACGAGGCGCACCGAACAAATCGCGACCATAAGAGTTCACGTTTTGCCCCAAAAGGGTCACCTCGCGCACACCCATACGAGACAGGGCGGTTACCTCATCCACAATTTCGTCAAAAGGACGACTCTTCTCGCGACCACGAACGTAAGGCACTATGCAATACGAGCAGAAGTTATTGCACCCCGTCATAATGGGAACCCAAGCATGATAGGAAGTGGCACGATGCCAAGGCATCGTAGTCGCCGGGTTCTCCTCGTGCTCTTCACAGCGGACATGGTGGTTACCATCGTCAAAAGCCTGAGCGATCAGATCGCCAACATGAGCGATGCTATGAGTGCCGAAAACGACATCGACATTATCAAGATTGGTAAGAAGGCCCTCTCCGTCACGCTGAGCAATGCAGCCACCAACGGCAATCACGCGCTTACCGGAAGGAGGAGCGGGAAGACTTTTGCAAGATAAGCACTGCCCATATAGCCTCGTATCGGCAGCTTCGCGAACGCAGCAGGTCATGAAAACAACGATATCGGCTTCTTCGGGAGTAGCAACCTCCATACAGCCGCAGGAGTCCAACAGACCACTCACACGCTCGGAGTCGTGCATATTCATTTGGCAACCAAACGTCCTGATCAGATACGTTTTGCCGTTAAGTTGTGAAAGAGACATGACCTACCCTACTCGCTGCACATCATCGACATAGCCATCCATGTCAGAAGCGTGCACGGAGACATGATGTACGTAAACAGAAAGGCGAATCGCGGTACGCGACTCACCATTGATAAGAATGTCGGAGAAGACTGGCGCACACGAGATATCGAAACCGGTGGGGATAAGGAATCCGCGCGCGATGGCGATGGCTTTAATCGCCTGGTTAACCGCTCCAGCGCCAACACACTGCATATTAACGGGAACGCCGTCTTTTACCATACCGGCAATGGCGCCGGCAACTGATGCGGGGGAAGACTTACTTGAGACCTTCAAGAATTCCATTGCTACGTTTCTCCTGCTAAGGTGGCATATTTTGAGTATGAAATGACTTTAACGCATGAGTCGAATGGCCACAAGTGCTATTCGTCCTTTTCAATGGGGAATGAAACAGTGATTCTATCCTTCATAACGCGAATCTTAGGATCGCCTACCAAATTTAGATAATACCGCTGAGCTAAATCTTCGAAACATCGTTCGACATCACGCGAAAATCGAGAAAGATCATCTGAGGCGATTTTAAGTCCGCGGCGATCTTTTAACAAATCAACTTCAGTGGAGCGAGGCGCATTACCGTCGCGCTCGCGCAGTAAACGCGACAAAGCGCTTCTAAGCGGCGCAATCGACCCGGAAAGAATACGATGGGCCGTTCGCTCGGAAATATCGATACCAATAGAGGCTGCAATACGCATAAACTCTGCGGCATCTGCAGCAAATCCCAATCGCGATATGACGGGCAGGGTCGACTCGGTGTCTAAAAAGAGGAGTCGAGAAGCATCGAGCTCACCTCGAGCATGAGAGTAAAGCGTGGCAGCAATTTCGGTAGGACTGCCAATGAAGACATCACACCCATGCATTTCCTCAAGAGAAAAATCGCAGACAGTTCGCAAGATATTATGAGGTCCACGAGCGCAATGATATACACCCGTTTCGTCCTTCGAAGCGATAGGCCACGAAGATTGGTCGGCGCGCTCGTTAAGAACGCTCGTGTTGACTAAAACTTTAAAAGAAGAGCCGAGGTCCTTGCCCGAAGCAACGACCTCGACCTCGTCAACATTTTGCCGAATGGAGAACAGGGCCATACCACGACCGTGGACACCCCATCGGTCCATCTTCATCGATTCAAGCTTTGAGGTAACGCGAGCATCAAAAATACGCTCTCGCATATCCTCGGGCACACCGCAACCGTTGTCGAGAAACAGGAGGGAGCGAACTCCTTCTTCCCTAAACGTTGCTACATAGATTCTTGTAGCGCCAGCATCGCGAGCGTTACGAAGCATCTCGATAACAATGTCCTCGACATGCTGAATGTCGTGCTTAGCCTGCCGGCGCTCAGCCTCGGAAACACGAAGACGAACGAACCCCTCCCCCAGGTTTTCCTCAACGCGGAGGTTGCCCTCGCCAGACATCGAGGCGATGAATGAGATGAGTTCGTTCGTATCGTTCATGTTATTTCGCAATGTCTACAGCACGGCTCTCGCGAATCACCACGACGCGCACCTGACCGGGATATTCCATCTCTTCCTCGATCTGATGAGCAATGTCGTGAGCGAGAACCGTGGACTGAGCGTCAGAGATCTTGTCGGGCTGAACCATGACATGAACCTCGCGGCCGGCCTGCATAGCATAGGTACGCTCAACACCCTCATGAGCATTGGCGATCTCTTCAAGCTTCTCAAGACGCTTGATGTAGTTTTCAGCAGACTCACGACGAGCGCCAGGACGAGACGCAGAAACGGCATCGGCGGCCTGAACCAGCACCGCGAGAACCGAGTTAGGCTCAACGTCGGCATGGTGAGCCTCGATGGCGTGAACGATGGCGGGCTTTTCACCATAGCGACGAGCAAGGTCGGCACCAATCACAGCATGCGGCCCCTCGACATCGTGATCGATAGCCTTTCCAAGGTCGTGCAGAAGACCCGCGCGCTTGGCGGCATAGGGATCAACGCCCAGCTCGGATGCCATGATCGAGCACATGTCAGAAACCTCGAGCGAATGCTGGAGGACATTCTGGCCAAACGAAGTTCGATAGCGCAGAGCACCGAGCGTCTTGATGAGTTCGGGGTGCAAATCGTGAATACCGGCATCGAACGCTGCCTGTTCACCGGCCTCGCGCACACGCTGTTGAACAAGATCGGCAGCCTTGTTGTACATCTCCTCGATGCGGGCGGGATGGATACGACCATCTGCAATCAAATTCTCGAGGGCTACGCGAGCAGTCTCGCGACGAACCGGATCGAAGCTCGAGAGAACAACGGTCTCAGGAGTATCGTCAATGACAAGATTGACGCCAGAGACCTGCTCAAACGTACGAATGTTACGGCCTTCGCGACCGATAATCCTACCTTTGAGATCATCGGAAGGAATGTGCACCGAAGTAACGGTGACCTCTGCCGTGTGATCGGCAGCGCAACGCTGGATGGCAAGAGAAATGATCTCCTGAGCGGTCTTGTGGCACTCTGCACGAACCTGCTGCTCGGATTCGCGGATAATGGTTGCAGCCTCATGGGTAACCTCGCCGCGAACCTTATCGAGAAGCTCGCGATGAGCGTCATCGCGCGTCAGCTCGGAAATGCGCTCGAGCTCGGTAGTTTGCTTGGCAACCAACTCATCAAGCTCACGAGAACGCTTTTCAATTTGACCAGCCTGGCTCGAAAGCTGATGCTCGCGCTTATCGAGAGCATCATTACGGCGATCGAGGGACTCCTCACGCTGCATCACGCGGTTCTCAAGCGTACGAAGCTCGCGCTTGCGCTGCTTTTCTTCATTCTCCGCGGTCTGCTTATGCTGAATAATCTCCTCTTTAGCCTCGAGAAGAGCTTCTTTCTTCAACGTCTCTGCCGCGCGCTTCGCATCGCTGATGACGGTCTTAGCCTCTTCATGAGCAGACTGAATCTTAGAGTCTGCCTCTCGAAGGCTTCCGTTTTTAGCGCTGCGCATGGCGACCGTGGCAATTACCGCACCGATAACAAGGCAAGCGATGCCAACGATAACCTCCATGCCCATTCCTCTCCTTCAATTTATTTTCTACATAAGGAAAGGCACTGCCTCGAAAGGCAGCGCCGACATTTGCTAGGGAGAATCCACCCAGTAGGAACTATGAAAATTGCCATATACAATCTCATCAAAGATGAGTGAGCATCACATAACAAATGACCATATAATCCTACGTTTTCACGAGGATTATGTCAACGCGGCCCAACGTAAAACTAGCAAAGGAGACATCGAGCAGCACTCCCTAGAGAGCCTTCTCCCCCTCCATTCGCGAGGATACTGCAGCTCGCGCAACTTGATACGAAAACCCACGTGAGACAAGAAAACGAGTGAGCTTTTCTTGCGGGCGAACATCGGGAATGCGCTTTTTTTCGAGAGCGTCTAGAGCATGTTGAACATCTTCATCCTCATCAAAAAATGCCTCGGGATAGCCTTCGATGTCATTAACATCGATATGACGTCGCCGAAGTTCAAGCTCGATTTTACGCCTCCCCCATCCACGGGCAATTCGTTGCTGGATGAACGTAGTCGTGAAGCGAATGTCATCTAAATATCGTTTTTCGCGCGCAACACACAGTGCGCGGTCGATCTCGATAGCACGATAACCGTAGCCCTTTAGCTTGCTATCAAGCTCCCCTGATGAGTAATCCCTTCGGGAAAGCATGTCGGTAAGCTGAGCAAAACAGACACGATATTCAAGTTCATGGATCGCATCAAAGGCTTCTTCCTCAGGAAGCGGGAGGGAAAGCCCCTCGTTAATCAAGAGCTTGCCGACACGCTCAGGTACGACAATTTCACGACAGGCACCGCTATCCAATGAAAGAGAAACCGATGCCATCGGCTTTTTTGAGCTGAAGGCCGCGAGACGTTTTTTCTCCTCCCGATTGGGCAGAACGGTATCGATTTCGATAACTTCCGACGTCATGCGAAACCCAGGCTAATCCATATCGGCAGAAGAAGACGCTGCATCCATATCGATGGCAATACCGTCATCCAATTCCGCAGGGTCAACAGCCTCGCCCGTAGGCTCATCGTCAAATTCAAGACCACAGGCAACACGAACTTTATGCTCAATCTCCTCCGACAGGGCAGGATTCTTGCGCAAGAAATCCTTTGCCGCCTCACGACCCTGGCCCAATCGATCTGTTTCATAGGCGTACCAGGCACCGGATTTCCGCACAATGCCGTACTCGACAGCCATATCGAGAATCGAGCCCTCTTTGGAGATACCCGTACCGTACATGATGTCGAACTCGGCAGACTTAAAAGGCGCCGCAACCTTATTCTTAACGATCTTGGTGCGAACACGGTTTCCGATAATCTCGTTACCGTCTTTGATGCTGTCGATGCGTCGGATATCGATACGAACCGAAGAGAAGAACTTCAGAGCACGGCCGCCCGTCGTAGTCTCGGGGTTACCGAACATGACGCCGATCTTTTCGCGAAGCTGGTTGATGAAGATGCAGGTCGTATTAGATTTAGCAAGCGAACCGGCAAGCTTGCGAAGCGCCTGACTCATCAAGCGAGCCTGAAGGCCCACAGAAGAATCGCCGATCTCACCTTCGATTTCTGCGCGAGGAACAAGGGCGGCCACAGAGTCGATAACAATGACGTCAATGGCACCGGAGCGAACGAGCATATCGCAAATCTCGAGAGCCTGCTCGCCGGTATCAGGCTGAGAAATCAGGACTTCGTCGATATCAACGCCAATGCGGGCAGCATAGGTGGGATCCAGCGCGTGCTCGGCATCGATGAATGCAACAACGCCGCCAGCAGCCTGAGCCTCAGCGAGAATCTCGAGAGAAAGGGTGGTCTTACCGGAAGACTCAGGACCATAAATCTCGACGATACGGCCACGGGGAACGCCGCCGATGCCCAAAGCTGCATCCAAGGCCAAAGAACCCGTCGGAATGGCCTCCACCTCGAGCTGGGGACCTCCATCTCCGTATCGCATGATGGAGCCAGTGCCGAACTTCTTTTCGATCTCGGCCTTAGTAACCTCTACCATCTTATCGCGCTCGGCTCCATAGGTACGCTCGTGCACGGTGCGTACGGGGCCTGAATTCTTTGCCATGGGAACTCCTCACTGCAGTTTTTGCCGTTAATGACTATACCCGAACAGCTGTTCGTGGTCAAGCCGTTCTAGAGGCCATGCTACGAGCACGTATTTCCCATTCTTTCCGCAATCTCTAACAAATGAGCTGTGAAAATTCCTCAACTTCTGACAAGAATCAAACAGAGTGTCCAAACCTCCCGATTAAAACTAAATGACCAGCTAGATTGCGCAATTTAAAGCTATAAAAGAAAAGGGAAAAGCAAGGACGCATTCATGCCGTCGCTTTTCCCTCAGAACAATTGCAAAAACTGACAGAAGAAACAAAAGCTATCTTCCAAGCGCATCGAACAACATGCGCAGTGCTTCCAAACATGCCTGAAAACGAACTTCCTGACGATCGCCGGCGAAGACGAAACGCTTTGAAAAGACGGCTTGAGGAGAACAGAGACCGATGTAAACGGTACCCACCGGATTTGAATCCGTGCCACCGCCCGGACCGGCATACCCGGTGAGGCTCACAGCATAATCGGAGCCAAAAAGCGAACAGGCCCCCGAAGCCATCTGCTGAGCAACCTCATAGGAAACTTCAGTAACCTCTTGAATAGTCTTCTCGGAAACCGAAAGCAGACGCTCCTTGACCTGATTGGTATAGGTCACGGCACCGCCCAGAAGCACGGAGGAAGCACCGGGAACAGCGGCGATGCTCGATGAAACCATACCTGCCGTCAGCGACTCGGCACAGCTGAGCGTAACGCCACGTTCCTTAGCCAAACGAACAAGACGAAGCGCAGCATCATCAATATCAAGCTGAAGTTGTTCCGGAGTAATTGCGGCGCACACGGCGCATCAGGTCCCCTCTAAACGCGAAAAACAACCTTACGACAGTTCCAAAAATACTGCAGACCGGAAACAACGGTCAAAAAGACAGCGATAACCATGAGCGCTTGAGAAAAGATCAGAAGCACAGATGCAAAGGAGACGCCATTAGCAAACAATACGAAGGAAAGAAGGTATCCGCACAGCGATACCATAGTAGTGGCGGTCTTCCACTTGCCAAGCTTATCTGCGGCGACGACCACCCCGTTGGCGCTGGCGACCATTCGAAGCGCACTCACAAGAAACTCGCGCAGCAGAATAATAAAGACGAACCAGATATTCACCGTGTTTTGCTGCAGCAAAATGAGCAATGCCGAGAAAACCAGCAGCTTATCTGCAATAGGATCGAGAAACTTACCAAAATCGGTGATCTCGTTGCGGGAGCGGGCGAGATAGCCATCCACCTTGTCGGTGAGACTCAAAAGCATGTAGAGCACAAACGCAGCAAGGGATAGAGTCGGATCGAAGTCCAGGGCCCCACGATGCGAAAGCAGTGCGAGAACCATAAAAAGCGGAATGAAGAGAATACGAACGCACGTGATGACATTTGCCGGCGTCCAGATACTGTTCAGTTGCTTGTTAGATGCATCGGCCATGATATTTCTACTCAACTACCTCTCCAACGAGCTCATAACAGAAGCTATCGACAAAACGAACGTTCAAAACATCGCCAACGGTGGCATCGGTGATATCCAGGTGGACGGCACCGTCGCAGTCGGGAGCCTGGAACCATGCGTGTCCAATGAGCTCGGGGCCATCCTCCCCCTCCTCGACACCGTCGACGATAACCAACGAAGTCTCGCCCACATGCGAAGCCGTAGCGGCAAATCCAAGCGATTCAGCAAGATCGATTGCCCGCTGGGTACGCTCCACCTTCGTGACCTCATCGATTTGACCGGGCATCTCGCACGCGCGCGTCCCCTCCTCCGGAGAATATGGGAAAACACTCGTGTAATCAAAACCAACGCGATCCATAAAATCAAGCATCGCATCGGCCTCGTCTTCGGTCTCACCGGGAAATGCTGTGAGATACGTGGTCCTAATGACCATATCGGGAATCTCTCGGCGCAGACGCGCAAAAAGGGCCTCGAGCTCCTCCTCAGAACCAGAACGATTCATGGCGGAAAGAACGCGCTCACAGCAGTGCTGAACAGGAATATCGATATAGGGCAGGACCTCGGGAGTATCGCGAATTGCGGCGATTAGCTCATCGGTCATTCCCTCGGGCTGAAGATAAAGAACGCGAATCCAAACGGACTCCGGGCGGACCGCCTCCGCAAGCTCAATCAAAAGCTCCGCAAGAGTATGGGGCCCCTCGACCGCCTGATCGAAATCCTCGCCCCAAATGCCCGTATCCTGACCGATAAGAACAAGCTCGCGAACGCCGCCGGCAACAAGCGACTTTGCCTCCTCGACAATAGAAGCCGCCGAGCGCGAATGGTAACGTCCACGGATATAAGGAATGGCGCAGAAGCTGCAGAAGCGATCACAGCCATCGGAAATCTTCAGATAGGCGACGGTTCCCTCAACCGTGCGCTTAATGGACGGAAGCATCGCCGTACCGGAGCGAACCGTGCCAGTCACCTCATCGATAACCGCAACGATGCCATCCTCCTCATCAGCACGCACAAACGCGGCAACCTCGGGAAGCTCATCAGGAAGATCACTTCCGTAACGCGACGGAACGCAGCCGCACATAACGATTGGCACATCACGGATGCCATCGGACACTTCCTCTGCTAGCTGCAGAGTCGTCTCAATGCTCTCGGAGGTCGCAGAAGCGAGGAACGAGCAGGTATTGATGATGACAACGTCGGCAAACTGCGCGTCCGTGACCTCGCCGTATCCGGCGGCGCTTAACAGCGAACGCATACGGTCGGTATCGACTTCATTTTTGGCGCAGCCCAACGTCACGTAAAGAATGGACGTATCAAAAGACTCAGTAGACAAGAAAACCCCTCTTAGCGGCTATTAGCGGTAGTTGGTGAACTGCAAAGGCTGACCATAGTCCTGATCACGAAGGAACGCAATGACTTCTTGCAGAGCATCTTTCGAGGCAGAGGTCACGCGCAACTTATCGGCATCGACAGCGACCTTGACCTTAAGCTTGCGATCTTTGATATCCTTGTTGATCTTCTTAGCCGTAGGCTGGTCAATACCCTCGACAATATGGCCGAGTACACGCACCGACCCGCCCGAAGCGGCCTGCGGAGCATCCCAAGAGATGCTCTTCAAGTCGATGCCGCGCTTGATGAGCTTCGAGTTGAGTACGTCAGTGATCTGACGCGCAACAAAATCGGCGGGGGCAACGATCGTGAAGAGCTTATCGCCCTTCGACAAATCGATAGTAGCGCCAGAATCTTTAAGGTCATAGCGCTGCGTAATCTCACGCGCACATTGTTGATATGCGTTATCGACTTCTTGCATATTTACTTCGGAAACAACATCGAAGCTCGAATCTTTAGCCATTGTTCAACCTTTCAATCAAAAAAGCTAGTTTGAAGCATCTGAATCGGAGGAGGAATCTTCGGAATCGGACGAGGTGCTCTCATCGGTTGCAGCGGAGGTAGTAGAGGCTTGAGGAACCGTAATGGTCACTCGGCCAACACCAGAAGTCTTGCTGTCCCAACGGACCTTATCGCCATTTTCGGTGACCTGAACATCGCTTGGGTTATCGACTGTAATTTCAATCGACTTGGTAGGAGTATATTCCGCTTCATAGGGACCAACCGGAGTATCGGCATACCGAGAAACGCCATCGACCTTAACCTCGATCCAAGAGGTTTTCCCTTTTGCAAGAGAGATCTTGACGACTTTCTGCTCGACAACACTTGTCGTGCCAGCAGTCTTATCCTCGTCAGTCGAATCGGAAGATGCGTCAGCGGAAGCATCGTCGTCGGAAGAATCGGTGCCATCGTCCTTCGAATCGGAATCAGCGGTATCGACTTTCTTCTTATCAGAAGAAGCGGAGGAAGATGCCGAGCCGGTATCGGCAGTCGCCGCCGGGAGCGAAGATACAGGTTGATCCGATCGCGACGTACATCCACGAATCAACGAGATCAATAGCACGATGATAAGCAGAGCCGCAACGCCAAACGCAGCCATCAACATACGGGGATTGGCCATCAGAGCCTCAAGCGGAGATGCCGGACGCCTCTCGTAGCCGCGACGCTGTCCGCGTCCATAACCGGAACGCGAAGAAGACGTGTTAGAGGTATAGCCGCGACGACCGTTTGATGCCATTCCCCTCCCCTGGCCCCGCTGGTTAAGCGAGCGAGATTCGCGATCGCGTGCCGTCGAGCGCTGCGAGCCTGAACGCTGCCCACGAGAGCGAGAAGAATTGGAGGGGCGACGCCCAGAACGGGAGTCAATGGGTATACGGGCCGTTACCGAAGGGTCTGATGAATAGCCGTCGCGCTCACCGTAAGCAGATGCGCCCGAAGGCGGCAGGGCGCGCCTGCGCCGACTGTTACCGCCCACGCGAAGAGACTGATGTCCCGTCGTCGTATCAGAAACATACCCAGCCTGCGGCGGACGCTGTCCAAAACGCGAAGAGGAAGGCGCGGGAGAACCGTCGACCACCATGAAACGCGTAGATGCGGGATTGCTCCTTGTGGAGACAAGCGCAGGGGGCTCATGATAGGAGCCCGCACGACCCTCATCAGAGTTCTCAAAAATATAGAGCTCATCGAAATATGCGTTTACAACGTCACGCGGATTGAGGCCCAGAAATCGTGCATAACTCGAAATCATGCCCTGGGCATATCCGCGTGGCGGCATAGAGGTAAAATCGCCGTTCTCAAAAAACTCGATGATTTGAGGACGGATCTTAATCGTATTGGCAACCTGTTGAATGGAGAGACCCAACGAACGGCGACGTTCGCGAAGCATCCCTCCAAATCGACTCGACATTAGAAGCCCTCCAAATCAGTGTCCATGCTCATGCGAGCTTCGACCGATTCAAGTTCGGCAAGCCCCTCCTCATCAAGAAGGACTTCGCGCGGTTTAGACCCATCGGGGGGACCGACAACGCCTTTTTCTTCAAGCATATCCATGATACGACCCGCGCGCGCATAACCGACCTTAAGTCTGCGCTGGAGTCCCGAGGTAGAACCCAGCTGCGATTCGACGACAATATGTGCCGCCTCCCAAATAAGCGGATCGTCATCAGAAGGCTCGTGAGAAGTTCCGCCCACCACAGCCGCAGGCGTTACAGCAGAGAGAATCTCCTCGTGATAGTCGGCCTCGCCCTGGCTTTTAACGAATTCAACGACCTGATTGATCTCGTCATCGGACACAAAGCATCCCTGGATACGCTTGGGCTTACCCCAGTCGACCTTAGAGAAAAGCATGTCACCATAGCCTGTGAGCTTCTCGGCACCCGTTTGGTCGATGATGACACGCGAATCAATACCAGTCGCCACGTTAAAGGCGATTCGATTCGTGATATTAGCCTTGATAAGACCCGTAACGACATTTGACGAGGGGCGCTGGGTAGCCACGATGAGGTGGATACCGGCAGCACGGCCAAGCTGGGCGATGCGGACGATAGATGCCTCGACATCTTTTCCGGCAACCATCATGAGGTCGGAAAGCTCATCGATGATAATGACGAGATACGGCATCTTGGCAGGCGGATTGTCGTAGTGTTCGAACTCGCCCGCGGCCTGCTTCTCATTAAACGTCGAGATCTTACGGACCCCGATACGCTCGAAGACCTTAAGGCGACGCTCCATCTCCGAAACCGCCCACTGAAGCGCACTCGCAGCCTGCTTAGGCTCGGTCACAACAGGGACATACAGATGCGGCAGCCCGTTATAGCCCGCAAGCTCGACACGCTTAGGGTCGACCATGATCAAGCGAACATCCTCAGGGAACGTTCGCATGAGCAGACTCATGACAATGGAGTTGACCATGACGGACTTACCAGAGCCGGTTGTACCTGCGATGAGCAGGTGCGGCATCTTGGCGAGGTCGGCCACAATAGGAGCGCCCTCAGCATCGCGCCCGATGGCAAGCTCAAGCGGGCCACCGGTAACATAGGGCAAAACATCGCCCAGGTTAACGTTTTGGCGTGTTCGGTTGGGAATCTCGATACCCACCAGCGACGTCCCCGGGATGGGGGCGAAAATACGAACTGCGGTGGACGCAAGCGAGAGAGCGATGTCGTCTTCCAGATTCGAGATACGGCTCACGCGCTCGCCCTCACCAGGCTGAACCTTAAAAGTTGTGACCGTGGGGCCGGAAATCCAACCGACAACACGAGAATGAAGACCAAACTCGTTAAGGGTAGACTGAAGCGCCGCCGCAGTCTGCTCAAGTTCCTTCGCCGATGAAGCGGAAGTCGCGGATGCAGGGTTATGCCTAAGAATGGATACCGAGGGGAGCTGACGCTCACCATCGCTATCGGAGGACATGGCGGTCTCCTGGCTTGCCGGAGCAGAAATCGACGATTTTGTTGCAGCCTTCTTGACTGGCTGAGCTGCGGAAACCTCCTTCTCGGAAGAAGAAGGCGACGAAGAGCTCTGAGGTGTAGAAGCACCTGAAGCCATCAAAAAGTCGGGAATGGGCCTGTTACCTTCAGAGGTCACAACAGTGGCAACGGAGGGCGCGGCGACATCGGCGGGAGTCGAAGCGTCCTCGACGCTCTGTTCGCCGAATTCGTCAGACTTGGAGGCGCCCTCGAGCTCCACGGCGGCGCCGGAAATTACATCGAGGGCCGTCATGGGAGCAATCGGCGATGCAGGTGCAGGAGGCATGGCCTCTACCTCATTGGCGACTTCGACAAAACGCTCCTTCACAGGAATGAGCGTCGTTTGAGCCTGCTCCGCAGCAAGCTGTTCAGAAAGGTCAACGAAGGGATCCTCATCGACATCGTCGGGCTCGTCTGAAATCAGGGTCGTCTTAGCGCGATCGCCCAAAAACGTTGTCTCGGCAGTACCGGCTGCGTCAAAGAGCTTCGATGCGGAACCGGACTCGCGCGCAGCGACAGGGTTCCCGCGGCCAGCAGCGACCACGGAAGCATGCTGCGCCGCATCGGCGTCACCCCAGGGTGTCTCGTTAGCATCGACATGCTTGCGCTGAACAAACTCCTGTGCACGCTCAGATGCGCCACGCACAAACGAGCTGATCGAGAAGCCCAAGATCACAAAGCCCAAGATCAAAAGACCGACAAGCACAACATAGCCAATGGTCTTTCCCACCGACATCTGCAGCGCGCTTGCCACAAGCGCACCGACATAGCCACCCGACGACGCAAGGACGTCCGGCTCGAACATCCCCACCGTAGAAAGCGAGGTATGCGGCGCAGCAAGGGAAAGCATTGAGATAATCGAGACAAAGATCAAGACGAGACCGACACACGTCCTTGCAGGAACAACCGCGCGATCGCGCAGGAAGACGAGGGCCGATGCAGCCAAAAGAGCAAGCGGCAGCACATATGCACCCAGGCCGAAACCCAGATGGTAGAAGGCCGCAACAGCCTGCGTAACAGGAGCTGTCGCGGGAGTCACTACGGCGATAAACGAAGCAATGGCGACAATAGCCAAGATAACGCCCGCGATATCACGGTTCGCGCCATCGCCCGCAAGGGGCTCGGCCTCGACATAGACCTCTTCGCGCTGCTCATTTGCGCGAAGCGAAGCCTTCTTCGATGCGTTGCCCTTCGCTGTATTTGTCTTGCTGCCGGAACGAGCCAACCTAGACCTCCATGACAACCGGGATGATCATCGGACGGGTCTTGGTGCGGTTCCAGATAAAGTTGGAGATGGAGTCTCGGACAGCCTTACGGAGCGCGTCGGTACCGCTGCTCGTAAAGTTAAACGAACCCTTCTCGACCATCTTCAGAATGGCGTCGGTGGCATCGGCGGTAAATTCGTCGTCAATCGTGAACGAAACGCCTCGAGCGGAAAGCTCGACACCCTCGATCCTCTTATGCTTTTGCGACATAGTAGCGACGATGGTGACCATACCGTCGTTAGCAAGCTTCTGGCGGTCACGAAGAACGATCGGGTCGGTATCGCCAATGCGGAGACCGTCGACGTACACAACGCCGGACTCGACAGAACGGCCGCGCTTGACCTTGCCGTCACGCATCTCGAGCGTATCGCCATTATCCATAATGAAAATGCGTTCCTCGGGAATGCCCATTTTCCTAGCGATACCCGCGTGCGCACGCAGGTGAACTGCCTCGCCGTGGACAGGCATAAAATAGCTGGGATGAGTCATGGCAAGCATGAGCTTGAGCTCTTCTTGGCTACCATGACCGGAAACATGGACCAGACGGCGAGACTTGTCATAAACATCACAGCCAAGCTTGGCGAGGCTGTTGACGACCTGCTGAACGGCTTTCTCGTTGCCGGGAACAGGGGTTGCCGAGATGATAACGGTATCGCCCTCATGAATAGAGAGCGTTTTATGCTCGCCGTTTGCCATACGGGAAAGAGCGGAGAGCGGCTCGCCCTGAGAACCGGTGCACATAACGAGTACCTGACGATCGGGCACGCCGGAAAGCTCATAGGCGTCGATGAGGTCTTTCTCCTCAATATCAAGATAGCCAAGCTCACGAGCAACGCGCGTATTCGTAAGCATGGAGCGACCAGTCACCACGATCTTTCGGCGGCAGGCGCGAGCAGCGTTGCAGATCTGCTGCAAACGATGGATATGGCTGGAGAAGGAAGCCACGAACACACGGCCCTTAGCGTTTTTAATGACCTCGTAGAGGGAAGGTCCGACTTCGGCCTCGGACTTCGTAAATCCGGGGACCGTAGCGTTGGTCGAGTCCGAAAGAAGCAGGTCGATACCGCTTTTGGCAAAGCGGGTAATAGCGCCGTAATTGGGCCTCACGCCATCGATAGGCGTCTGATCGAGCTTAAAGTCTCCCGTATGGAGCACCGTACCTTGCGGAGTCTTGATAAAAACGCCGAGAGCACCCGGAATCGAATGCGTCATAGAGAAGAAATCGATTGTCATGCAACCCAGCGTGATATGGGACCCATCATTCACCTCGCGGAACTTAGGAGCGCGAATGCGGAACTCAGAGAGCTTACCCTCTACAAAGCCCAAGGTAAGCTTGCTGGAGAAAATAGGCACCTTGTTGTTAAGGTCCTGCAGCAAATACGGCAAAGAACCGGTGTGGTCCTCGTGACCATGGGTGATGATGATGCCGCGAAGCTTATCCTCATTTTCGAGGACATAGGTGTAATCGGGAAGAACGAGGTCGATACCAGGCTGGGAGTCGTCGGGGAACATCAGACCCGCGTCAACAAGAACCATGTCGGAACCGCACTCGAAAACGGTCATGTTCTTGCCGATACCGTCAAGGCCGCCCAAGGGAATGATCTTGAGCGGAGCAGCGTTCTTTTTTGTTGTCGTCATGTGTTTTGCGAAATCCTTTCTTCGAAAACGAAATAAAAACTCGACGGCGATGCCGTCGCACCTTGCAGATAAAAACAAAATGAGAAATAAAGAGACGAAGTCGACATTTCAGTATACCAACAGGCAGGCGCTTTCATGCCTCGTACACCACATTGCTATATGAACTGTTCAACAAAAAAGGCATCCGTACGCGACGGATGCCTTGAATAAATCATATAGAAAGCTAATTACTCGGCCTCATGATGACGACGCGGGGTGCGGCCCTGACCATGATCGCCGGGGGCACGATGGCCACGCCCGCCCTCGCGATCGCGACGCTGACGCGCAGGGCGATCGGAACGCTCGCGACGCTCGCTGTGCGAAGGCGCAGAGCCCTCGGGAGCCTCGGGCTTATCGATGCGATCGAGCGAGATCTTGCCGCGCTCATCGACCTCGAGCACGCGGACCTTAACCTCATCACCCACGTTGAGAACATCCTCAACCTTATCGACGCGCCCCTGGGCAACGCGAGAGATATGAAGCAGGCCGTCCTTGCCCGGAAGCAGGGAAACGAAGGCACCGAACGGCTGGATGGAGACAACGCGACCGGTGTACTCCTCGCCGGGCTCGGGAACCTTGATGATGAGCTTGATGCGCTCGACGGCGGCATCGACGGAGTCGCCCGTACCGCCAACATAGACGGTACCGTCCTCCTGGATGTCCACAGAAGCGCCGGTCTCGTCCTGAATGCCGCGGATAACCTTGCCGCCGCTACCGATGACGTCGCGAATCTTATCGACAGGCACCTGCAGGGAGACGATGCGGGGCGCGGTCGGACGAGTCTCATGGCGAGGCTCGGGGATAACCTGAAGCATCTTATCGAGAATGAACGCACGGCCCTCCTTGGCCTGCTCGAGAGCTCGACGCAGGATGTCGAAGGTCAGGCCGGTGGCCTTATTGTCCATCTGAAGAGCGGTGATGCCGCGCTCGGTACCGGTCACCTTAAAGTCCATATCGCCGAGGAAGTCCTCGATGCCCTGGATGTCGGAGAGGACAACAGTCTTGCCCTCCTCCTGAATCAAGCCCATGGCGATACCGGAAACGGGACGCTTCAGGGGCACGCCACCATCCATGAGGGCAAGGCAGCTGCCGCAAGTGGAAGCCATGGAAGACGAGCCGTTGGACTCCATAACCTCGGAGACCACGCGGATAGCGTAGGGGAACTCATTCTCGTCGGGCAAAACGGGAATCAAAGCGCGCTCGGCAAGGTTACCGTGGCCGATCTCACGACGCTTGGGGCTGCCGATGCGACCGGTCTCGCCCGTGCAGAAGGGCGGGAAGTTGTAGTGGTGCATATAGCGCTTGCCCTCGACGGGCTCGATGGTATCGAGACGCTGGCCCTCATTGAGCATGCCAAGCGACAGCACGGAGAGAACCTGGGTCTGGCCGCGCTGGAAGAGACCAGAGCCATGAACGAGGGGCAGATAATTGTCCTTGACCATGATGGGGCGGATCTCATCGGCAGCGCGACCGTCGACACGCTCACCGGTCTCGACGACCATGGTGCGCATAGCCTGCTTCTCAAGCTTCTTGAGGTTAACGGGGATCTCGCGCTCCCACTCGATCTGCTCCTCCTCGGTGAACTCGGCAACGATGGCCTGCTTCACCGCGTCGACCTTGGCCATACGGGAGAGCTTGTCGGCATCGCACAGAGCAGCGGCCATCTCGTCGTAGTGAGCGAAAATGCGGTCATGCACTTCGGCGACGGGCTCGTCGAGCGGATACTCCTTCTTGACGATGGCACCGTTGACGCGCTCGTACTCCTCGACGAACTGAAGCTGAGCATCGCAGAAAGCACCGAGGGCTTCCTGGCCAAACTGCATAGCGGCCAGCATATCCTCCTCGGTGACCTCGTCGGCGCCGGCCTCGACCATAGAGATGAAGTCACGGGTGCCGCCGAGCTCGAGGTCGAGATCGGAGTTCTC
Source organism: uncultured Collinsella sp. (assembly GCA_934621295.1). GTDB lineage: Bacteria > Actinomycetota > Coriobacteriia > Coriobacteriales > Coriobacteriaceae > Collinsella. The sequence continues at coordinate 191,142 of CAKTVB010000002.1, read as the reverse complement.
GCGCTCTTCATAGGTGGGGTTGACCAGGAACTCGCCGGTCTCACGGTCACGGCCGATGCGCACGCAGGCAAGCGGGCCCTCGAAGGGCACGCCACCGAGCGAAAGGGCCAAAGATGCGCCCATGACGCAGATGACGTCACAGGGGTTGGACTGGTCGGCCACAAGGGAGGTCGCAACGACCTGGACCTCGTTGCGGAAACCATCGGGGAAGCTCGGGCGCAGGGGGCGGTCGATCATGCGAGCGGTAAGCGTAGCCTTCTCGCTGGGACGACCCTCACGCTTGAGATAGCCGCCCGGAATGCGACCGGCAGCGTACATCTTTTCGTTGAAATCGACGGTAAGCGGGAAAAAGTCGTAGTTCTTACGCTCCTTGGAGACCACAGCCGTAAGCAGCACAGTGGTGTCGCCCTGCTTGATAAGGGCAGCACCGGTTGCCTGCTTGGCGAGCTCGCCGGCTTCGAACGTGTACGTCTTGCCATACAGCTCAAACGTCTTAGATACCAATGCCATTATTTCTCCTTCATCTCCGTGAGCCACGTTGCCCACGGGACAATCATGTCAAACCCTTATGGTTCGACAGCGTAAGAGCCGGCTTGTGCCGGCTCCTCACACAAAAAGGAGCGCACCGGAAGGTACGCTCCTCACATGCACAACCCTACTGGATGTTGTCGCGAATACCGAGCTCCTTGATGAGGGCACGATACTCGAAAATGTCGTTCTTCTTGATGTAGGAAAGAAGACGACGGCGACGGCCGACGAGCATAAGCAGACCACGACGGGTGTGGAAGTCCTTCTGGTGGCTCTTCATGTGCTCGGTGAGCTCCTTGATGCGCTCGGTGAGGATGGCAACCTGAACCTTGGGGTTACCGGTGTCGACGGGGGTGTTGCCGAACTGAGCGGTGAGCTCGGCCTTGCGCTCCTTGGAAACAGTCATGTTTCACCTTTCGTTTGCGGCTTTATTGCTAAAGCCTCGATTCGCCCCGGGCCGGGAAGCCGCCGGTGATGCGCACATCCAAGATCGGGGTACCAACAGGTCGTTATGATAACACAGCCACAGCTCTCCGCACGAACTGCACATGTACTCCCCTACCTGCCCAAAGCAAACTCGAGAGCGCGAAGACGGCAATCGAGGTGCGTAGCGGCCCACAGGTGAGCAAAGGAAAGAAGCACCGACGCCGTCGAAGCGTCAATATCGACTTGGGCCAGCTCATCGAAACGCAAGGCGATAAGCGAACGCAGCCAGTTGACCGTCACGGCATCAACAGGCTCCGCTGCAGGAACAGTCGCCGCGCACGAAGCGCACAAAAGACCGCCCGCCAGCGGTGAGAAATAGGAAAGCGCCGGATCGCCGCAGGATACACACGCCGAAAAATCAGGTCGATAGCCGATATGCGAGAGAAGCTTGAATACATAAGCCGCTATCAGCAGATCGAGATGGACCTCATCGATTGCTGGCGAACCCAAAAGCTCCAAAGCGCGTTGCGTAATGGGAAAGATATATCGATCTTCGGCATCCTCAAATGAGCAGCGTTTGGCGACCTCTGCCACCGCGCTCGATGCCATAAGCCGTGCGTAGTCGGGACTCGCCCCCAAAGGCGCTTCCATCAGCTCTGCCTGCGAGACGATATCAAGCGAGCGTCCGCGGGCAAGTAAAAGGTCAACGGTGCAGAAAAGCTCGCAGCGCGCAGCCAATCGTCCCCCCGGTTTACGGGCCCCTTTCGCAACCGCCTGAAACTGCCGGCCATCAGATGCAAGAAGGGTCAGGATAAGGTCGCACTCCTTGAGCTTCACCTTATCGAGGACGATTGCACAGGTACGATATGTCTTTCCGCCCGCCAAGAACTACTCGTCCGCCGCATACCCGAAGCGTCGAATCTGGGCAGCGTCGTCGCGCCATCCTGCCTTGACTTTGACATCCAATTCCAAGAACACCTTGGAATCGAAGAGACGCTCAAGATCCATACGCGCATCGGTTCCGATGCGTTTGATCATCTCGCCCTTGCGACCGATGATGATGCCCTTTTGGCCATCGCGCTCGACAAAGATGGTGGCATGGATGCGCACGACTTTCTTTGTACGCTCGAAGTAATCGCAGATAACGCCCACGGAATGCGGAATCTCCTCGCGCGTATGGAGCAGCACCTTCTCGCGCACGAACTCGGCCACTTGGACCTCATCGGTGGTATCGGTGCCCATTCCCTCAGGGAACCACATGGGGCCCTCGGGAAGATAGGAACAAAGCAAATCGATGAACTCATCAACATTAAAACGCTCGTTAGCCGAGGTCACGATGACGTCCTCGAAGTCGATCTCCTCGCGGGCTGCATCGATCTGGGCCATGACCTGCGTTTGATCGGCTCGGTCGGCCTTAGTGATAACGAGCACCTTGTGAGCACGAGACTGCTTGACCTTTTGGGCAACCCAAGCATCGCCACGGCCAAAAGGCTTGGTGGCATCCAAAGTAAAGCACACGACGTCAACATCGTTGAGTTCGGACAAGGCACTGCGATTGAGCTCGGAGCCCAGACCATCCTTAGGCTTATGAATGCCAGGGGTATCGACAAAGACAAGCTGACAGCCGGGGCGATTGACGACGGCGCGCATGCGACGGCGAGTCGTCTGAGCAACCGGCGAAGTGATGGCGACCTTCTGACCATAGCACGCGTTCATCAAGGTCGATTTACCCGCGTTCGGACGGCCGACCAGAGCGACAAAGCCGCTTCGGAAGCCTTGCGCGCGATCGGCATCGGGGGCCTCCTCGACATCGATACCATCAAAACCAGCACCTTGCGCGAGCAGGGCGTCGAGCTCTTCGTCGCTCAAGCCCTCAAAGGGATCGAACTCTTCAATATCGGACATGAGTACTCCTAAATAATATGAAGGGCGTGGGCGAACACGAGAACGCCAACGATAGCGGCGGTGATTGAAAGCACGTACACAGAGGCCGCGGCAATATCCTTAGCGCGTTTTGCCAAAGGATGCATCTCGCTCGTGGCAAGGTCGACGACAGCCTCGATGGCGGTATTGCACAGCTCCGCATGAATAACAAGTCCACAGCAGACGGCAATGATGCACCACGAGGCCAGGTCAAGACCGATAATGAGACCAGCGATAACGGTCAGTGCGCCGACGAGCAGCATAACGTTGATGTTGCGCTCCGTACGCACCGCAGTGACAAAGCCCTCGATGGCATAACCGAATGAGCGAATAAACGACGGATGGTCCTTAGAAGAGCCAGGGATCATGGGCGCTCCTTAATCGTGGGTATGACGAGTAATGGGACCAACCTCAATTGCGTCAGGGTCCTCGCCGCGCGCGGAAGCTAAGAGGCGCAAAATCTCGTCCTCCCGTGCCTCCATTTCCTCGGCCTCGTCGTCTTCAATATGGTCATAGCCAAGAAGATGCAGCATGCCATGCACAAGCATGAGGCGGCACTCGTCTTGAGCGGAGTTGCCAAATTCCGGAGCCTGACGCGCGATCACCTGAGGCGCCAAGATGATATCGCCGAGCTCAAGCGCCTCATCGAGAGGAACATCCTCGTCAAAAGCGGAATCGCATTCGAACGAAAGCACGTCCGTAGTCTTGTCTATACCACGCCATTGGCGATTGAGGCCATGCATCTCCTCTTCGTCGACAAAGGAAAGGGATACCTCAACCTCACGAGAAACGTCTTCCGCCTCAAGAACAAAACGAACGATATCCTCGATTTCGTCTGCGTCGAGCAGCTGATCGAGTTCGGCATCGTTACTGATGAGCACGCCCATGTGCGCTCCCCTTTCCGCGACGTCCGCCCTCGGCGGCGCGTTTTTGTTCATAGGTGTCGTATGCCTCGACGATCCTGCCCACGAGCGAGTGGCGCACGACGTCGGCGCTATCCAGGTGAATGAAGGAGATTTGCTCCACATCGCCCAAGATATCTTGGATATGAGAAAGGCCATCGGGTCGACCGATGAGGTCGCGTTGTGAGGCATCACCCGTAATCACAAACGTCGAGTTGAAACCCAGGCGAGTCAAGAACATCTTCATCTGCTCGGGCGTAGTGTTTTGCGCCTCGTCCAGGATAACGAAGGCATCGTTGAGCGTACGACCGCGCATGTAGGCCAGAGGAGCGATCTCGATGACGCCCCGCTCCACCAGCTGAGACGCGCGCTCGGAATCCATCATATCGAGCAGTGCGTCAAAAAGCGGACGCACGTACGGATCAACCTTGTCCTCAAGCGTACCCGGCAAAAAGCCGAGGTTCTCACCGGCTTCGACAACCGGGCGTGTAAGGACGATTCGACCCACATCATGACGCTGAAGCGCGGCGATGGCCATAGCCATGGCGAGATAGGTCTTGCCGGTACCCGCCGGTCCGATGCAAAAGGTCATAGCATGGGAACGTATGGCTTCGATGTATCGCTTCTGGCCCACCGTTTTCGGACGAACACACTTGCCGCGATAGGTAAGGATAACATCCTGCGCCATGCCGGAAGCGTCCCCGCCTCGCTTGAGAAGCGAATCAAGAAGGCGTACAGCGTCCTCGACATTAGGAACATCACCGGAGGTAACGAGCTCAAATAGATGCTCAAAAAGCTTGACAAGCGCCTCGCAGCAACGCGAGGGGCCCTTGATGGAAATGACCGATCCGCGTACGGTTATCTCAACCCGGGCACGCTTTTCGAGAGCACGGATCAAACTGTCTTGCGGACCGGTAATGAGGCCAGCATCAATCCCCTCGGGCACCGTAACGCGCACTTGAGTCGAATTCAAGAAGTTCCCCCTTCCCGAAGGACATCAAACCAGATGGGCATGAAGCATCCCGGAGTCGTCCAGAGAGTCAATGCAAACATGGACAAGTGAGCCCTCAAGCGCCGCATCCGCATCGTCCACGATAACGCGATGGAACGACCCCAGTGTACCGCGATTCCCATATTCGAGCACAGCGCGCTCGAGCGTGGAAATGCGGCGAGCGGCATCCTCCAGCGAAGACTGTTGCACAAGCTCACGAACGCGCGCAGAGCGAGCGGCCGCGACCTGTGGATCAATCTGATTGGAATAGCTTGCAGCAGGTGTGCCCGGACGTGCGCTATAGCGGAAGACATGAAGACGGGCAAAACCAATCTTCTCAACAACCTCGAGCGTGGTATCGAATTCCTCATCCGTTTCGCCAGGGAATCCCACAATCAAATCGCCCGATAAGGCGATATCCGGGACATGGCAACGAATCGTATCGATGAGCCCCAAGAGGTCCTCGGCAGAATAGGGCCTGCCCATGCGACGAAGCGTTTCGGTACAACCGGATTGAATCGGCAAGTGCAAAAACGGAGCTACGCGATCGGAAGACTCGCCCATCCGCTTGAGCAGAGCTTCGGAAACGTCCATTGGTTCGATGGAGGAAAGGCGCACCTGCTGTACAGAAGTCTCATGCAGAATGCGGTCAAGAAGCTCGTCAATCTCGACATGAGTATCTCCAGGCCCCTCCGCATCATAGGCTCCGAGATTCACGCCCGTAAGAACTACCTCGGGGATATTAGCCTGGACCGCCTCGTCAATCTGCTCCATAACAGCCGAAACAGGAACGGAACGCTCGGGGCCGCGGGCTTTCCAAACAATGCAATACGTGCATCGATGGTTGCAACCGTCCTGAATTTTTACACCCCAGCGTGAACGCCCGAGCATATCCGCGAGCTCACGGGGAGCCGGCCCCTGGGAAGCGCATGTCAAAAGACGAGCATCGTACGACAGAAGCTCACGCGCGCGGTCGACAACAGCGACCTTGGAAGGCTCCGCAGTCACACGCGGCGAGATGTCGGTAAGCGCATCGGGATGCAGGTTAACTACGCAACCCGTAACGATAACAAGAGGCTCATGCGGGAGTGAGAGCGTATGACGAACCGCTTTGCGTGTTTTCGCCTCAGCCTCCCCCGTCACAGCGCACGTGTTGATAACAACAAGCTGCGCATCCTCAGGGTCAACAAGACAAAAGCCCGCTCGGGCCAAATCCGCGCTGATACGGTCGCTTTCAACACGGTTGACACGGCAACCGAGGTTAATCACAGAGACAAACGGTGCAGCCACGTATTTCCTCGCTAGTCGATAATGTCGTCAATGGCGTCACGAATTCGATCGCCCACGGAGCGCGGAGCATCGAACTCATCGCCCATGGCATGAGCGTACTTCTCGAGAGCCTCGCGAGCCTCACGGTTGAGCTTCTTAGGCACAGTGATAAGAACGCGAGCATACAGCGAGCCGCGCGCGCCGCCACCGCCGGAACGAGGCATACCGAGCTCGGCCGCCTTAACCATCTCGCCATACTGAGTGCCGGCAGGAACGGTTACGGTCACGGTCTCGTCGGGCATGATTCCCGCCACTTGAACCTTGCAGCCCAATGCCGCCTGCGCAATAGAAACAGTAACATCGCAGTACAGGTCGTCGCCACGGCGTACAAAGCGCTCATGCTCCTCAACCTGAATGGTAACGATAAGATCGCCGGAAGGCGCCCTGCGAAGGCCTGCCTCGCCGTAGCCCTTAACGCGGAGCTGACGACCGGTAGAAACGCCCGCAGGAACATCGATATCGAGTTTTTCGCGCGTGGGAACTCGGCCCTGGCCTCCGCACATATCGCACGGATGGTCGATGATACTGCCCTCGCCATGACAATCCGGACAAGGCGAAGAAGACTGGACGTAGCCGAAAAGCGAACGCTGTGCCTTGGTCACATAACCCGAGCCGCCGCAGCGTGTGCAGGTGACGAGCTTGCCGCCATCGGTAGCACCGGTGCCGCCGCAATCCTCGCATGTGGCAAGTCGCTCGTAATTGATGGTCTTTGTGCAGCCGCAAGCAGCTTCTTCAAGCGTCACAGAAAGAGCGATAGCCATATCGCGGCCGTTTTTTCGAACGCTTGCACCACGTCCCGAGCGTGCATTGCCCCCAAAGAAGGACGAGAAAATATCATCGCCCATCCCGCCGAAGATATCGCTGATGTCAACGAAACCAGAACCCATGGGGCCATCTGCCGTGCCGTACTGATCGTAGTTCGCGCGCTTTTGCTCATCGGAAAGAACCGAATAGGCCTCGTTAAGCTCTTTGAATTTCTCTTCAGCCTCGGGATCGTCCGAAACGTCGGGATGAACGAGGCGAGCCTTCTTGAGGAACGCTTTTTTGATAGTTCGCTGATCGGCATCCCTATCGACACCGAGTACCTCGTAGTAATCCCTGCTCTCCGACACGACCTAAATCCTCCCCAAACCATTACAAACACAGGGCGCATCCGCGCCAACGCAAACGTCTATACCCATATCGCGCAGGCCCAAAACACTCGAGTGGGCCAAACGCACAGCTAGCGAACGCCCATCATCATCGATGCCCCGCAGCGTGTGAAGCCAACGGACATGATAGCGAACAATAGGCCGTTCACAAATCCGTTGACAAGTTGCGTGCCGCCCCGCTTCCACCAAAGGTTGCTGCGATGAACGATGCCGTCAGAGACGACAAGAACCACACCAAAGATCAACGGCAGAATCAGTACGCTAAAATAAGCAAACACGCCGCTCAAAGCCGATAGAAGCAAAAACGGCAAGACGACGCCCACAACATAAAAGCCAATGGCCGCCTTGCCCTCCAGGCGTTCCGCCGAAACGCGCGCACGGCCAACAAGGTCGCCGCCGCTCGCTCCGTTTGTGCCAGCATGGCCCATCTGGGAAACGCGAATAAGGTCGCCGTCATGCGTGCCAGCAGGGAACTCGATGACCGCCTCGGTCACAACGGGCGTACGACCCGTGCCGCCGCAATCGGGGCAAGGGTCGGAGATTACCTGTCCGGACCCGCCGCACTCGGGGCACACGATCCTGAAGGTACCGCCCCCAAAAAGGAAGGTCATATCGGTCTCGATAGCACCCGAGCCTCCGCAGCTAGGGCAGGTATGCGAATGCTCGGAGGATACGGAACCCATCCCCGAACAGCGCGTGCACGGTTCATACCTGCGATACTTGACCGCACGGCGGGCGCCGTTTTTCGCTTGTTCGGCGCTAAGGTCGACATCGACCACCACGTCGGCACCGGCTTCGGGATTAAATGCCGAAGAGCCGCGACGGGAACCATAGCCCACGCCATCAAACGGGAACCCAAAGGGAAAGCCGCCCATGCCTCCAGCATAACCACCTCGGTAAGGAGATGCAGAGGGCCCTTGCGCACCCGCAAAGGGGTTACCGGACCTCATGGCATCGTATCGAGCGCGTTTCTGCTCGTCGGACAAAACCGCATACGCCTCGGAAACCTCTTTGAATTTCTCCTCGGCATCGGGCTCTTTGTTGATATCGGGATGGAGCTTGCGGGCTTTAAGCTGAAAAGCCTTTTGTATCTCTTTTGCCGTGGCATCTTTAGATACGCCCAAAATAGCGTAATAGTCTTTTTCATTCATCGTAGCCATAGAGGGCTACCTTTCTAGCCGAGTCCAGCCTTACCGCAGATAGAAGCTATTGTAGCGAACCATCATGCCAAATTCCAAAAGAGCCCAAAGAGCTCGTTACCCTCGAGCCACCCTTGTTTTGTAGGGACAAGCGCTCCAGGGAAAAAGTCTTCGCGCTCGCTCGAAGTATCAAAGTAATGTTCCCCGTCGGACACCGCCCATGTCGCCAAACCGAGCCCGATAGCCCGCGCGCACGTATCCGACACAATTTGTTTTCCAAAAAGGGCAGAAGCTCGAAACAGCAGGTCTTGAGGTATTCCACGTGTCATACGGCATGCAAGCATCAAGTCCTCAGCTATGGCCTCCCGGCTGCTAAGCTGCTCAATTTCAAAAACAGAGGCCGCATCATCCGTTTGCACCAGGCGAATGCGAGCGGCATTATCGGAAACCGGCATGTCAGAAAAAAGCAATGAGGACATCCGGAACGTGTCGAGAGCAAGCATGCTTGCGGCTGAGCGGCCAAGACCCAGATACTCGACACCAGTCCAGTATGAGATGTTGTGCTTGCAAGCATGCCCTGGCAAGGCATAGCTTGCAACCTCATAGGGCGCAAAACCCGCATCCACCAGAAAACGCCTCGCGAGCTCCATCTCATCCGCCTGTTCATCCTCATCAGGAAGAATCAACCTGCGTGAATCCACTATCGAGGCAAGAGGTGTGCCGTCTTCCACCGTCAAGGGATAGATTGAGACATGAGACGGTCCGGCCTCGATCAAACGTGCCACGCTCTTTGCCCAGCTGTCTTGAGTCTGAAAAGGAAGCCCGCACATCAAGTCGCAAGAAACGTCGAGCCCTGCATCTCGTGCACAGCGAATCGCGTTGAGCGCCTGCGCAGCGTTATGGATACGGCCAACGGCTTTGAGCTCCTCATCCCGCAAGCTTTGGACACCCAAAGAGACGCGCGTCACGCCGGCATGGACAAGTTTTAATGCAAGCGAGCTCGTGAATGACTCGGGATTAGCCTCACAGGTAAACTCCTCGGGCGCACACCAATGCATCACCGAACGCACCAATTCGACCAGGCGCTCTCCCAAAAGCGAGGGTGTGCCCCCACCTATATAGACAGTGCAAACCCCGCCGAGCAGTCCCGCTGCGCCAAAAACATCGAGGCGAGCCGTGAGCTGATTGAGATAACGAGCCTGTGCCGCAGGAGCATCATCGAGCCCGCATGCAGCCACCGAGTCAAAATCGCAATAGGCACATTTGGATTGGCAGAAGGGAATGTGCAGATAGAGAGCCTCAATCGCCATGATTTACATCTCGGAGAGCGCGGGCACGGCCTGACCCTCGGCCTTGAGAGCTGCGCAGACGCGCACGTCTTCCTCAATAAGATCAACCAGTTGCATAAAGTCCTCGAATGTCTGGCAGCGAACGACCCGCCCACGCCATGCAGCCGCATGTGCCATCCCCTTGAGATACCACGTTGCAAAGGTGCGAGCACGAGCCATGTGGGCATCGTGCGCGTGGAGAAGACGAAGATGCTCGCGCAGCGCATTAAGACGCTCCATCTCCGTACGTGCCAGCACGGGATTGCCCTGAAGCAGATTCAGAGCATCTTCGAATACCCATGGATTGCCATACGTGCCGCGCGCGATGAATACGCCACTTGCCGCAGTCGTCGTCAACATGCGAACGGCATCCTCGGCAGAAAAGACGTCGCCCGATCCGACAACGGGAATATCGATGCGCGATGCCACGTCGTCGATAATCGACCAGTCGGCGGTACCGGTATACAGCTGTGTCGCAAACCTGCCGTGAACGGCGACACCAGAAACTCCCGCTTGCTCCAAGCGCGCTGCAAAATCGGGAGCAACGCGCTCGCCGGAGGCATAGCCGATGCGCATCTTGCACGTTACGGGAACATGAGCGCGACTCACAGCAGCGGCGGCAATCTGAGCCGCAAGCTCAGGATCCTTCATGAGCGCGGACCCCTCGCCCTTGGTAACGACCTTTCGCGCAGGACACGCCATATTGATGTCGATAGAGGAAAGCTTCTCCCCCACCCGCTCCTCAACAGCCTCGACGGCAGATGCGAACTGCTCGGGCTTGGAGCCAAAAAGCTGCACGCAAATCTGCGACTCCTCCGCCGCCGGCAACACGAGGTCCCAGGTCTTCTCGCTCTTGTAAGCTAGGCCTGCAACGCTCACCATTTCGGAAAAAGCCATTTTCGCACCATGGCGTCGGCACATGATGCGATATGCGGCATCGGTCACGCCCGCCATGGGTGCAAGCAAAAACGGCTGCTCGCGATAATGGAGACGCAAGCGCTCCGATGCGGAAGAAACCGTCATCAATTATTCGTCCACCTTGAGAATCGCCAGGAACGCTTCTTGCGGAACCTCAACGGAACCGATAGCCTTCATGCGCTTCTTGCCCTCTTTTTGCTTCTCGAGCAATTTGCGCTTACGCGAAATGTCACCGCCGTAGCACTTGGCAAGAACGTCCTTGCGGCGCGCCTTGACCGTGGAACGAGCAATGACCTTGTTGCCAATAGCACCTTGGATAGGAACCTCAAAGAGCTGGCGCGGAATGATCTCCTTGAGCTTATCGCACAATCCACGTGCAAGACCGTATGCTTTGTCCTTATGAACGATAAACGAAAGCGCGTCCACTTCGTCACCCGAAAGCAAGATATCGAGCTTTACGAGGTCGCTCACGCGGTACTCCGAGAACTCATAATCAAGCGAGGCATAACCCTTGGTACGGCTCTTAAGCTGATCGAAGAAATCAAGGATGAGCTCTGCGAGCGGCATGTCGAAATGCATCTCAACCGATTTGCTCGTCAAATGAATCATATCGGTAGTGATGCCGCGATGCTCGATAGCAAGCTGCATGACCGCACCGGTGTACTCGGGCGGACAGATGATCTTGGCGCGCAGGAACGGCTCCTCAATATGATCGATGCGCGTGACATCGGGGAGGTCTTGCGGGCTGCGAACATCCACCATCTCGCCATCGGTCTTAAAGACGTGGTAATCCACGCTGGGGCTCGTGGCGATAAGCTCAAGGGCGAACTCTCGCTCAAGCCTCTCCTTGACAACCTCCATATGAAGCAGGCCCAAGAAGCCGACACGGAAACCAAAGCCGAGGGCCACAGAGGTCTCCGGCTCCCAGATAAGCGACGGATCGTTGACGTGCAACTTCTCGAGCGCATCGCGCAGATTCTCGTAATCCTTGTTGTCGATGGGGAAGATACCGGTATAGACCATAGGTTTGGCCTCGCGGTAACCAGGCAAGGGGGCATCGCACGAACGGTCGCGAGCCGTGAGGGTGTCGCCCACATGAACGGCCTCGGGGTCTTTAAGACCCGTGACAACAAAGCCGACCTCGCCCACGGACAGCGAATCGACGAGAGCCTCGGCCGGGCGCTTCACGCCCACGCCGTCCACCATGAAGGGGACGTCCGCTTGCATCATCACAAGCTGGTCGCCCTTGGAAATCGACCCGTCGAAGACGCGCACCGTAGCAACGACGCCACGATACTCATCGAAATAGGAATCGAGGATAAGGGCCTTGAGCGGAGCGTTAGCATCGCCCTTCGGAGGCGAGATCAAGAAAACGATGGCCTCAAGCAAATCGTGGATACCTTCGCCGGTCTTGCCCGAAACGCACACGGCGTCGTCGGCAGGAATGGCAAGCTCATCTTCAATCTCGGTCTTCACCTCATCGGGATGTGCGCTCGGAAGATCGATCTTGTTAATCGCAGGGACAATGTCAAGATTGGCGTTCATGGCGAGCGAGGCGTTGGAAACCGTTTGGGCCTCAACGCCTTGCGTAGCATCAACAACGAGCACCGCGCCTTCGCACGCCGCGAGGGAACGCGAGACCTCGTACGTGAAGTCAACGTGGCCGGGCGTGTCGATCAGGTTGAACTGATAGGTTTCCCCGTCGTCGGCGGTATAGTCAACGCGAACGGCATTGCTCTTAATGGTGATGCCACGTTCGCGCTCGATATCCATCGAGTCGAGAAGTTGTGCCTCCATGTCACGCTCATCGACCGTATTCGTCAACTCGAGAATGCGGTCTGAAATCGTCGACTTACCGTGGTCGATATGCGCGACGATGGAGAAATTTCTGATATGTGAAGTATTTTGAGTATCCATGCGGGATATCATACCCGAACCAAAGGGAGCAAAACAGCTCAGTGCTCATGCATATCTCGTGAGAAACACGGCTATTCCATAGCATTCATGCTTCTCATGCAGCATTTACCGTGCTATACTTCCCGCTTGTGACCTCAACAACCGTGTCTCAGAGGCCGGATAGAAGGCGGAAGAGAAACCGAAAGGAAATCCAGAAGTGGCAAACATCAAGTCTCAGAAGAAGCGCATCCGCACCAATGAGATCGCTCGCGTTCGCAACAAGGCGATTCGTTCCGAGCTGAAGACCCTGACCAAGCACGTTCAGGCTGCTGTCGAGGCTGGCGATAAGGCCGCTGCCTCCGCTGCTTGCACCCGCGCTTCCCGCGCCCTCGACAAGGCTGTCGCCAAGGGTGTCATCCACAAGAACCAGGCTGCTAACCGCAAGTCTGGTCTCCAGAACCTGGTCAACGGCCTTAACTAGCCAACAGGTTGCACATTTTTCGTGCGCTATACGGGCCCACAGCAATGTGGGCCCGTTTTTTGCAAAAACCCGCGAAGCGCCAAGATCACGCTTCGCGGGTTTTTCTAACTTCGCTCGATTAACGATATGATCCAAAGCCGCAGAGCAAGCTCGGAATCGGCAGACCCCTTGAGTGCCGCCTCAACATCAACGGCGGCGCGCAGGGCGCAAATAAGCTCATCCATACTGTACTTGCGCGCCCAGCCAACATGGTTTCGCACCTGCCAGCCTTGGAGCCCCAAAACCTGGGCAAGGTTTCTGCCTTCCCCGCGGGCATCGAGTGCTTTGGCACAGATAAGCTCGCGCAGACGCGTCACCAAAAGCGAAAAAAGTCGAACCTCGTTGCGCGGCGGTTGAAGCTGATAGAGCTCAAGCGCCCGCTTCATATCGCGCGCCGAGACTGCATTGAGCAAGTCCCATGGCTTGACCTCGGCAGTGCGAGCGACCATCGCCTCAATATCGGAGCGCGAGATGCTCTCCCCCTCCAACATGGCGGAAAGCCGCTTGAGCTCATTGTCGAGCATGCGGGAATTCTCACCGACCCTGCTCACCAACTCCTCTGCAGCCATGATGTCAATCGTCTTGCCATAAGCCCGTGCCATAGAGACAACCTGCTGCGGCACCTCTCGACCCTTTTTGGGCGCACAATCAACAAGGGCCTTAGGTCCCAACTTTGCCACCGACTTATAGAGACGCGTACTTTTTGCAAGGGTGTTAGCCACAACCAAGCATACAGTTGTGGGCGAAGGGTTCTCAAAATATGAGACCAAAGGCTCGCTTACCGCCTTAGGCAGCTTGTCGCAGCCATTGAGAATCACGAGACGAAAATCGGCGCCCATGGGAAGAGTGTCCAAAGAAGCGATGATATCAGCTATCTGCGGATCATGTGTCATATCGCGTTCGTCGAGATTGAATGCAGCCATGCCGCTTTTCTCCAAGCGCGCCTTCATGCGAGCGACGGCGCGAGAGCGCTTGAGTTCATCGGCACCGACAATCAGATAGCCGCACAGCAACGAAGCCTCTGCCACGGTACCTCCTTCATATCATCGTTATACATTGCCTATTCTAACGCGGCGCCCCTTGAGCCAGAACAATGCACACGTATTCCCCGTGCGTCAGGGAAGAACGAGACCGAACCATCGTCGATTGTGCAGTAAAAGCGCGCACCATAGCTTTGAATTGCAGCGACACATTCATCTGCGGGATGACCATAACTGTTCTGAGCTCCAGCCGATGCTATCGCCACCTCTGGATTGAGCGTCTCAAGCAGCGACATGTCAACCGATTGAGCTGAGCCGTGATGGCCCAATTTCAGGATATCGATATCACCTACCGCACGCGCATATTCATGCTCCTGGTCAACCTCGGAGTCCCCCGTTAACAGCATGCTGAGATGCACAGGGCCATCGACATATCGCGCAAGAAGAACAAGGGAATCTTCGTTATCATCCCCGTCTACCGTCTCTTGGGGCCACATAACGGTGCACCCAAACCGCCCCACGTTGATCGTATCGCCTCGTTCAACCTCTACGAGCTTCAAGCCGCTCTCTTCAATTTCGGAAGGCGCGTGCTGGGCTGCCCCCTGAGCCACGACGACTTCCCCCACGGGGTATCGTCTTGCAATATCGCATAGTCCTCCATAGTGATCCCTATCCCAGTGCGTTACCAAAACGGCATCCAAAGACAATACATGCTCCGAAGCCAACGCTTCGAGCACCGCATCATCCACCCCGGCATCAACCAAAACGCAACGGTCTCCATCGCGAATGAGAATGGAATCGGCCTGGCCAACATCGAGAACGGTGATTTGCGGAGGAGCAAAGCGTCCGCAATAGAGAAGATCGGAACCCGCAAGCACGGCCACAAGCGAAAATAAAGCCAAGACCATTCGTCCGCTTGGGCGAGGCCACGTCATATAAAGCAAAACGGCGCAAGCCAACGGTATGAGCCAAGCGTAAGGTGGCGGAGAAACATATAGGCTCGCAAAAGGAACCGCAGCCAAGGCACTAACAAAAAAGAGAATAACGCAAGAGCACAAGTGGAGAATCCCCGCCAGGACAGCCGATATGCCCGGAGCCCAAAAGACCGTCGCCGCGATGACCCCTAAAGCTAAAAGAAGCGAAACGAGTGGGGCGATAATCACATTCGCCACTGGAGCTAAGAGAGATAGCTGACCGAATACAGAAGTCGTCAAGGGGAGCGTCGCAATTTGAGCCGTCAGTGTAATACCCATGCCTTCGGCGATAAAGGAAGGTAGTCGCAGCATGTGCAGCGCATAGGATACATAGCGACCGAATATCAAAATCGATGCGACACTTAAGCCCGAAAGTTGAAACCCTAGATCGAATACGAGATTGGGCCAGAGGATCAACATGACCATTAACGTCAACGAAAGCGATGAGAGCGCATGAGAGCGGCGACCGGATTCCGTCGAAACGTTTGTACAGGCAACCATGCAAACCGAACGAATCGTTGATGGAGCCGCACCGGTAAGCATCGTGTAGAAGCAGCAAGCAGCAAGCATAAGAACGCGCGATTTACGCGCATCCAACTTGCATTGCAAAAGCGTATTTTGCACGAGGCACGCAACGATCGCCAAATGGCTTCCCGAAACAGCAATCAGATGAGATAGGCCACATGCAGCAAAATCTTCGCGAATCGACCCGCGATTCAACTCAGTCGTATAGCCGCAAAGAACACCGGCAATCAAAGAATCCTCATCGCTAGAACCCGGAGTCAAACGATCTAGAAGAAGGCGTCGCACCACTTGAAGGCAGTCAGCAGAAGTACCTTGTTCGAGCGGATGGCAGGTGCGAAGAGAAAGACGCGCCACCTCACCTTTAAAAAACCGCGAACGCGCCCAATCGGAATCGCCAAGAACAGCAAAGCTTCCAACAGCGTAAAACCGCTCGCCACGCATTTGGCTCTTCCGCCCCGTCACACGCACGCGAAAGGCCGCCCCCGATTCGTCTTTCCTTTTCGCCACGGCAGTATAAGAAAAACCGCGCTCCCCCGGATTGGAATCGCTAACAACCTCGAATACGTAAGAACTCGCCGTTCCTTCAACCTCTTCGATTTGTTGGGCCATAGCATTCGACCACAGGCACGTCGACCATATGAGCGCACTCAGGCAAACACAAGCAAGACGCAAAGCCTTCAAAAAGCCCTCTGCCCTGCGATGACGTATAAGACGAGTGCATGTCAGACAAACTGCGATACAAATCAAAGAGACAGCGATAGGCAGGACAAAAGAAAACCCGCACCAGAGTCCTGCCTTCGCTCGCTCCCATGAATTCTCGAGCATCACCATCGATATGACGATAGAGCCGAGTACACAATAGAAAAGCGGAGGTATATAAGGACGCAGCGGAAACTCAGGCCTCCTCCTCACACGCATATGGAATCCTTGATCTTGGCAAACTTCTTTTCGCCAATGCCCGAGACGCGCATCAAATCTTCTGTTGAAGCAAAAAGGCCGTTTTCCTCGCGGTCGGCGATAATCGCCTCGGCTGTCGAGGGACCAACCCCACTCAGCGATTGCAGCTCTTCTGATGAGGCCGTATTAATATTGATCAGCGATTTTGCCGTAGGTGCACCCGAGGAAACCTGCGCACTCCCAGCAGCAGAAGAGCTACCCTGAGCTACCTCACCTTGATGAGGGACCGTTATTTTCATGCCATCGGATAAAAGCGATGCGCGATTGAGTGCAGAGATGTCGGCATCCTCTGACAATCCTCCCGCCGCCTGAATGGCATCATCAACCCGAGCACCCTCTTTGAGCTCATACACCCCGGGATTCAAGACGGCGCCTGACACATCAACAATAAGGACGGCACTCTCCGAAGGAGCATCCGAAGAGGGGGACGCTTTTGACACGGCGGATGGCGAAGACACCGCCTCATCGCTCGAGCGCTCAATCAAAGCATCGCGATCTCCGCGAGCGGCAGTGGTCCCGCAAAACAGCGCAACGAGAAAACCCAGCAAGACAAGCAGCGCAAGCAAAAGATAGCGCGGCTTTTGTCGAACAAGCGCGATTGTCCTCTTGAACAAAGCCTTGTCATGAGCATATTGAGCCAAGAAACATCCCCCTCCTCCCTATCCATGTTTACAAAGGAAGAGAGAAGGGGGATGAGCAACATCAAATGCCGAAGAGCAACCTTACAAGAACCTCAACGAAATCTAACAGGCCTGCTCAGCAGGGGCAAGACTGTTGTGAATCTGTGAAAGCTCCTTGGGACGACGATAGCATGAGGTCTTGAAGTCGATATATTCGACATTTTTAACCAGATACTCAATCATCGCCTCATGGTCAAACAGCTCCCACGCTTCATGGACGGCATCCAGGCGGGCATGTGTCTCGGGGCGCTTGGGCATAAAGAGCGTGCAGCAATCCGGAGCTGTCTGCGTGGAAATATCAAACGTACCTATGGATTTGGCACGCTCGATGATCTCTTGTTTGTCGGAACCGATCAGTGGACGGAAAACGGGGAGATCGACGACCTCATTAACGGCCATGATGTTCTCGAGGGTCTGCGAAGCGACCTGACCTAAAGACTCACCGGTAACGATTGCCTTCGCACCCTCAATCTGAGCGATGCACTCCGCCACCGAATACATAATGCGGCGATACATGATCACACGCAGGGCATTAGGACAGGCAATCGAAATCTCGCGCTGGCAGTCACCAAACGGAACAACGTATACACGACCGATCTGAACCTCGGGACCAAGTGCGCGGACAATGTCCTGCACCAGGTACTCACTAGTATCGGCGGTCTGAGGACGACCGGAGAAATGAACGGGCACCGGCACGGCACCGCGACGCGCAAGCATCCACGTAGAAACAGGAGAATCGATACCAGAGGAAAGGAGCGTGACAACCTTACCGGCGCTCCCCTGAGGAAGACCGCCGCAGCCTCGCTCGCTCTTGGCATACACGTAGACGCTTCCCTGCACCACAAGCACATGAACCGTAGCATCGGGATCATGCATCTGCACCTTTTTATCGGGAAAAGCCTCGCAAAGAACCTCACCCACCTGGCGATTGAGGTCGATAGAGGTCAGAGGGTAATCCGTGTTGGAACGCCTGGCCGCAACCTTGAACGTCCGAAACTCACCAAACTCACGAAGGGCCCTAACAGCCGCATCGCAGTACTCCGCTGGCTCACGGTTGGTATGGAACGCCAGCGAAACACGGGCGACGCCAGGAACGCGAAGCATATGGTCAAATGCCTCTTCTGCCTGACCCGTCTCAGAAAACGTGACGAGAATATGCCCAGAGATTCGAACAATGGTCGAGACTGAAAAGGCGGCCAAGGCCGCCTTCAGGTTATCCATGAGGATGCGTTCGAAATGGGCGCGATTCTTGCCTTTAAGCCCTATCTCGTGATAGTGCACCAGACATACGCGACTTGCCATCGGCTACTCCGAAACCTTATGGCCCATAGCGGTTTCGAAACGGTCATGATCGTAGGAGATGTTACCGTTTTCGATCTCTTCCATGGCCATGGAAATGGTGTCCTTGCCGGACATGGCGATAGTAATATCGTCGACATCCTGAACAGCAAGCACACGATTGTGCTGGCCGCGCAGCATGCTATTGATATCGCATGCGCGCTTGGAAGCGAGAGCGGCGAGCAGGAAGCGGTTCTCGTCGGTCTTCTCAAGCAGATCGTCAATACGAGGCTTAACAACAGACATGATGGCCTCAATTCCTTTCGTGCTGTTGGATGACATTCAGCAACTCGGCTGTCGCATCGTCCAAATCGTCGTTGACCACAACATCATCGTAGCGGTCGCTCAGTTCAATCTCGTGGCTAGCGTTGGCAAGACGAAGCGAGAGGGATTCTTCCGTCTCGGTACCGCGATTGCGCAAGCGCTCGGCCAAGACCTCAAGAGATGGGGGCATGATGAAGATCAAGACAGCTTCGGGGAAACGCTCCTTGACCTGAAAGGCTCCCTGAACATCAATCTCGATAATGAGGGAATTTCCTGCATCGAGATTCTTTTTGACCTCCGATGCAGGAGTGCCGTACATATGCCCATGAACATTTGCCCATTCGACAAACTCGTCGGCATCGATGCGATGGCGAAAGTCTTCCTCGGATAAGAAGTGATAGTTAACCCCATCGACCTCGCCGGGACGAGGCTCTCTTGTGGTAGCGGAAACCGTCAGGCCCAGGTTAGGGTGAAGGTCACGCACGCGCGCAACCAACGTTCCCTTTCCTGCACCTGACGGTCCGGAAATCACAAAAAGCTTGGGCGTAAAAGTACTCACTTACTTGGTGAGCTGCTCAAGCAGCTGCTCGCGCTGACGAACGCCGAGGCCCTGGACACGACGAGTGGCGGAAATGCCAAGCTCCTCCATGATCTTAGCGGCCTTAGCCTTACCATAGCCGGGAAGGGACTCGATGAGGGTGGAAACCTTCATGCGGGAAGCGATGGGATCATCGGAGTTGAGAACGGACTCGAGGGAGACGTCACCCTTCTTGATCTTCTCACGAAGCTCTGCACGCGCGTGGCGGGCAGCAGCAGCCTTCTCGAGAGCGGCCTTGCGCTGTTCATCAGTGAGCTGAGGGAGCGGCATTCGAACCTCCAAATAGGATTGGTTTTATGAACGATAGTAGCGTTTTGCAGGGAAAATGCCTGCAAAAACGGCTTTTGCAGGAACATACTTTAGACGAACGGGGCATAAAGCACAAGCAGGCAAATAAAAACATGCAGCTTATGGACGTTATTCCATAGAATGCACGCGCACTGCCTGCATATTTAATGCCCCGTATTACCTTAAGCGTTACTCGACCTTCTCAACCAGCTCGGAAACAATGGCCTCATAGGCGACAAGGGGGTCGGGAGCTGCAGTAATGGGCCTGCCGACAACAATATGGCTAGCGCCCGCGTTAATCGCGTCAGACGGCGTGGCAACACGACTCTGATCACCTAGGTCGGCACCCGCAGGGCGCACGCCCGGAGTGACGACAAGCGCATCGGGTCCAAGAAGCTCGCGCATATGCGCAGCCTCACGCGGCGAGCACACGACGCCATCGATGCCGGAACCCTGCGCCAGACGCGCAAGACGATCCGCTTGCTCGGCCACAGGATGATCAACACCGATCTCGGTCAGAGAATCCTGATTCATGCTCGTAAGAACGGTGATGGCAACCAAGCGCGGGCGGTCACCGCGTACGGTCGCAGCCTGCTCGGCACCCTCACGACAGGCGCGGAGCATAGCAGAGGCACCGGAACCATGAACGGAGAGCAGGTCCGCGCCAGCAAGGGAGGCAGAGCGAGCGGCGCCCTCGACCTGATGCGGAATGTCATAAAACTTCAGGTCCAAAAAGACCTTGAACCCAAGAGCCTTGAACTCCTCGACGATAGCAGGACCCTCGGCGTAATACAGAGTCATGCCAATCTTGATCCAAGAGGCCTTACCGGCAAGCGCATGCCCAAGCTCCAATGCCCGATCGCGGTCGCAATCGAGGGCGATAATCACGCGGTCGCGTGCGTCTGCATCTAGCATTCGAATGCACCCACCAGCTCGTTGATATCGGATACACCCTGAGACTCCGCCCACTGCTCGAGCTCGCCTGCGATGCGCAGGGAGGCCGTAGGATCGACGAAGTTCGCCATACCAACGGAAACGCAGGTAGCGCCCGCAAGGATGAACTCAGCGGCATCCTCACCGGTCATAACACCGCCAACACCGTTGATGGGTAGGTCGACCGCCTGGGCAACCTCCCACACCATGCGAACGGCGATGGGATGGCACAGCGGACCCGAAAGGCCTCCCTTGGGCTTTGCGACCCTGGACCTACGAGTGTTGACGTCGATAGCCATACCCTGAATGGAGTTGATGATGGAAAGGCCATCGGCACCCTCTGCCTCGAGAGCGCGCGCCACTTCAACAACGTTAGCAGGAGCCATTTTGACGAAGAGAGGACGGTCGGTAACCTTACGGCAGGCGCGCATGACTTCGCTCGCGCCCTCGGGAGTGGAGCCACAAGCGGCACCACCGGCGGCGATGTTAGGGCAGCTAACGTTGATCTCAAAGCCCGCAGCCCAAGGGCACAGCTCATCAAAGAGCTCGAGCGCGCGAACGTACTCGGGAGTGGAGTGACCGCATACCTGGCAGATAACCTGGCAGCCATCCTTGCTCAGCTGGTCGAGCCAGGGACCGGACTCCTCGGCAAACACGCGAACGCCGGGGTTTTGCAGACCGACAGAGTTAATCATGCCGCCACGGACCTCCGCCATACGAGGGGCGGGGTTGCCGGGCCAAGGCTCGGCAGCGCAGCCCTTGGTGGTGATGGCTCCAAGCTTGGAGACATCAAAGAAATTCTGGAACTGCCAGCCGTAACCGAAGGTGCCGGCTGCGGTGTTAATGGGGTTTTGCATCTTGACGCCGCCGAAATCGACGGCCATGTTCACGCTCATTTAGAAGACCACCACCTTGGAGGCATCGAAGACGGGGCCGCACATGCAAGCACCCTTCATGCCATCGACCGTTTCGACATTACAGGTATTGCAGGCACCGAAACCGCAGCTCATCATACGTTCGAGGGAAACCTCGCAATAAACGCCGGCATCGGCAGCCGCCTGCGCAACTTTCTTCATCATAGGGGCAGGACCGCAAGAGGCAACGTAGTCGTAGCCGCCCTTGGAAAGAAGAGCCGCAGCGGGATCGGTGCAAAAACCGCAAGCGCCAGCCGTACCGTCATCGGTGGAGACGCTCACAGACTCGGCACCAAGCGCGCGAAGCTCATCGACACCCACGATCTTGGCGGCAGTAGCAGCACCAAGGCAAACGTCAAAAGCGACACCCATCTGGGAAAGGATGGTCGCGGCACCCAGGATAGGCGGAACGCCGATACCTCCGGCAACGAGCAACGCGCGGCTCGTACCTTCGGGAACGCGCCAGCCATGGCCGCCAGGCCCCAAGAGATTGGAGGTCGAGCCGGGCTCCATAAGAGAAAGGTTGCGCGTGCCCTCCCCCACAACGGCATACCAGATCTCAACGGTTCCGGCCTCGGAATCCGCCTTGGCGTAGCTCAACGGAACGCGAAGCAGATTTGCCGAGACGCCAGGAACGGCGATGTTGACGAACTGACCAGGCTCGAGCATTGTAGCGAGCTTGGGAGCCGAAATGACGATCGAGTAGATGCCATCGGCAATCTTGTCGTTCGAAACGACCTCGAAGTCATGGATTCGGGCAGGAGATGGTGTGGGCATGGACACTCCAATCCTCTCACAGACGCAGGGAAAGGGATAAAAATGGGCGGCGTCCCATCAGGGGCGCCGCCCATGTGACGAAAGCAATCTTAGCAGACTGCGCCGTTAGCGAGGGTCTGCTTGCCGCCAACAAACACGTCGGTAGCGCGTCCGGTAAGCTCAACGCCGGTAAAGCCGGAATTGGTAGCCTTGGACTCAAAGCCGTCTTCGCCCACGGTCCAGGTGAGCTCGGGGTCGAACACGGTGATATCGGCAACAGAACCGGGACGGATGGAGACGGGCTCCAGACCCAGAATGCGGCGAGGTGCGATGCTCATGGCCTCGACCAGGCGATCGTAGCCCATCTTACCCGTGCGCACCAGGTTGGTGAGGACAAGGGCAAGCGAGGTCTCCAGACCAGTCATGCCAAAGGGAGCGAGCTCAAACTCACGCGATTTCTCCCATGCGGCATGGGGAGCGTGATCGGTCACGATAGCGTCGACCGTACCGTCAATGACGCCTTGGCGAATCGCCTCGGCATCAGCCTGGGTGCGCAGCGGAGGATTGACCTTGAGAGCAGTGTTATAGGTCTCGTCCAGATCATTCTCGGTCAGGAACATATGGTGCGGGGTCGCCTCGCAGGTAACCTCGACGCCTTCTTCCTTGGCACGGCGGACAAGCTCAAGACCATATGCGGTGGAGATATGCTGAATGTGCAGCTTGGCACCGGTGAGCTTAGCGAGCTCGATGTCGCGAGCGATTTGAAGCTCCTCGCCCTGCGCCGGCCACCCAAGCAGGCCCAGACGCGTGGAAACGGCGCCCTCGTTGATCTGGCCGTCGCCCACAAGATCCTCGTCCTGGCAGTGGCTCATGAAGACCTTGCCGAACATCTTGCCGTAGTCCATGCAACGGCGCATCATGCCGGCGCCCTGGACACCGCGGCCGTCATCGGTAAAGGCAACGGCGCCACGAGCGACCATATCGCCCATCTCGGAAAGGGCCTCGCCCTTGAGACCGCGCGAGCATGCGCCCGAAGGGAAGACGCGGCAATGACCAACGGCAGCAGCACGCGACTTCACAAACTCAATGACAGAGCCGTTATCGGCAACGGGATCGGTGTTGGGCATGGAGCACACGCCGGTGAAACCACCCTTGGCGGCAGCGCGGGTACCGCTCTCGATATCCTCTTTGTGCTCATAGCCGGGCTCGCGAAGATGAACATGCATATCGACAAGACCGGGAACGAGATACTTGCCCGACATATCGAGGACGGTGGCATCCCCGGCATCAAGGCTGGAAGCGACAGCAACGATCTTGTCGCCCTCAATTAGGACGTCGCAGACTTCGTCAAGGCCGGCGGCAGGGTCGACCACGTGAGCAGATTTAAGCAGAAAGGCCATTATCGGAACCTCCAAGCAGCAGGTACAGGGCAGCCATACGCACGCAGATACCGGAGTAGACCTGCTCCAGAATCACCGAGCGCGACGGGTTATCGGCCATATAGGAATCGAGCTCGACGCCACGATTGATAGGACCGGGGTGGCAAACGATCGCATCGGGCTTCATCAGCGGCTCGCGATAGCGCGTGAGACCAAACAGGTTGTGGTACTCGCGAATGCTGGGGAACGGCGAGCCCTCGAGACGCTCCTGCTGGACGCGGAGCATATAGACGACATCGAGCTCGGGGAGCACGTCATCGAGAGAAGAAGAGACGTGATCGATACCCAAAACGTCCGGCGCGGGCGGAAGCAGAGTGCCAGGAGCGATTGCGTAGGTCTCGCAGCCCATGATCTTCAGTGCGGGGAGCAGGGAGCCGCAGACGCGGGAGTGGCTGATGTCGCCCACCAGGCCGACTTTCAGGCCCTCAAAGCTACCCTTGTGCTCCCAAATCGAATAGAGGTCAAGCAGGGCCTGCGTAGGATGGTTATGCTTGCCGTCGCCAGCGCAGATAACACTTGCAGGCGTGTTCTGGCTCACGATGTAAGGAGCGCCCGCATGCTTATCGCGTACGACGATGCAATCGATCTTGTAGGCGTTGAGCGTCTCGACGGTGTCGATCAGGCTCTCGCCCTTGACGGTCGAAGTGGAGGAGCCGCCGAAGTTCAGGCTGTCTGCCGAAAGGCGCTTCTCGGCAAGCTCGAAGGAGCTGCGCGTACGCGTAGAGGGCTCGTTGAACATATTGACAATGGTCTTGCCCTTAAGGGTCGGAACCTTCTTGATGGCGCGCTCGTTAACGGCCGAGAACGCCTTCGCGGTCTCGAGAATCGTCATGATATCGACATCGGAATACTCAGTGATGTCGATGAGGTGTTTGTGGTTGAAGGACATTCGCTACTCCCCTCCCAGCGGAGCTGAACCGACACGGTCGCCCGGCTTAACATCGAAGATCTCGACCGCCGTGTGCGAGTCGGGTCCCTTCAGATACAGACGTACGTTCTCCTCATGGGACGAGGGGACGTTCTTACCAACAAAATCCGGAGAGATGGGCAGCTCGCGATGGCCACGATCGACGAGGACGGCCAGCTCGATACGAGAGGGGCGACCCAAATCCATCAGCGCATCGAGAGCCGAGCGGATGGTTCGACCGGTATAGAGGATGTCGTCGACGAGCACGATGCGCTTATCGTTGACATCAAAGGGGATGTCAGTCGCGTGAATCTCAGGAGAGAAATGCGTAAGGTAATCGTCGCGATAGAAGCTGATGTCGAGGCTTCCCAGGGGAACCTTGACGCCCTCGATCTCCTCGATCTGGCGCGCGAGCTCCTTTGCCAGCAGGTCGCCACGGGTAACGATGCCAACGAGTGCGAGATCTTCGCATCCCTCGTTGCGCTCGACGATCTCATGCGCGATGCGTTTGATAGCACGCGAGACGGCGACTTCGTCCATGATGATCGCTTTGGGTGAAGACTGTTCCATCGATCTCCTTCCCGATTCATGCGCGCTAGGCGCATAAAAAATAGATGCCGACCACCAAGGCGAACGGCATCTCGAAAGGCAGATGAACACTCAATGAGGTTGTCTCCATGCGAGCATCTCGTACGCGCTTAATGGTCGTATCCAGTCTAAACTGCCCCACACGCTTGTCAAGCGAACTTAGACGAAAGCACTAAGGCAACGACAAACGGCCTTCCCCACCAAACGGACGGCAACCGATTGATTGAATTTCGACTCAACAGCAACTAAAAATGCATGCCGAAAAAAATTTTAAAATAGTTCTTGCATCCCCGGAACTTTCCCCTATACTAATTTTTGTTGCTCAGCAGCACACACCATTCCTCGATAGCTCAATGGTAGAGCACGCGGCTGTTAACCGCGCTGTTGTAGGTTCGAGTCCTACTCGAGGAGCCAGAAACTTCAAGCCCACCTTTAACGGTGGGCTTTTTTGTTATCCCCCGATTTCCACACCAATAAGGGGCGGCATCCAAGACGATGCCGCCCTTATTTGCATAAAAGAGCCCCGCCAGATGACGGGGCCTAAGGATTTAGGACTCGATATAGTCCTTGAGTTTGCTCGAACGGCTGGGATGGCGCAGCTTGGCCAACGTTTTGGATTCGATCTGACGGATACGCTCACGCGTGACGCCAAATTCGCGACCAACTTCCTCGAGTGTACGAGGATGACCGTCAACCAAACCAAAGCGAAGCTCGATAACCTTGCGCTCACGATCAGCCAAGCTATCGAGAACCTGCGTAAGCTGTTCCTGAAGCATGGAGAAACTCGCTGCATCAGGCGGAACGACCGCCTGAGAGTCCTCAATGAAGTCGCCCAGCTGAGAATCCTCTTCCTCACCGATAGGCGTCTCGAGGGAAACGGGCTCCTGGCTGATCTTTTGAATCTCGCGCACGCGGTCGGCACTCATGTCCATCTCGGCACCGATCTCTTCCGGGGTCGGGTCGCGGCCAAGGTCCTGCAAAAGCTGACGCTGTACGCGAACAAGCTTGTTGATGGTCTCAACCATATGAACCGGGATGCGGATGGTACGGGCCTGGTCGGCGATAGCGCGGGTAATGGCCTGGCGAATCCACCACGTGGCATACGTGGAGAACTTAAAGCCCTTCTCGTAGTCGAACTTCTCGACTGCACGGATCAAGCCAAGGTTACCCTCCTGAATCAAATCAAGGAAGAGCATGCCGCGACCAACGTAGCGCTTTGCAATAGAAACAACCAGACGCAAGTTTGCGCTGATAAGCGCCTGCTTGGCCTCAAGGCCCACGTTCTCGACACGTGTCAGACGGCGCATCTCGGCACGAGTGAGCTCAATCTCGCCGTTCTCGGCAGCTTCAAGCTTATTCGAAGCCTCAAGACCAGCCTCGATCTTCATGGCCAAGTCAACCTCATCGGCAGCGGTAAGCAGGTCGACCTTACCGATCTCCTTGAGATACATGCGTACTGGATCGCCGGTGAGCATGACGGTCGATGCGTCAACGCCGCGCGTGCGAGAACGGGAACGGCTCGTACGTGAACGCGATTTCTTCTTAGGCTTGGCGGCGGCCATCTCGGCATCGGCGCGCTTGGCTACCCTGATGTCGTGATCCTCGTTGTCCTCGTCATCCAGATCGTCATCAAGGTCATCGGTACCGGCGCCAAGATCATCGTCGTCGGCATCAATCACAACGTCGTCGTCGGAAGACACAACGCTGATACCCTGTTCACGGAGAATGCCATAGACGGCGTTGAGCTGCTCTTCACTGACGCTGATATCCTTGAGCATTCCCTGGACATCGTCTTCGGTAACACTACCGTTCTCAGCACCCTTGAGAAGAAGCGTGGCGATTTGAGATTTGATCTCGTTCCCCATGCTCTCAGTCTTATTTGGCACAGATTCTCCCTTCATAGCACACAGGACACATTACTTTAACACAGGCTTGTATACCCCATGCAGGATAATTCAACCTACTCAACACAACTTCACTCATTAGGCGCAGTGTCTGTTTGGTTCAGCTGCTCGGAAAGCGCACGGAACGGGTCGGCGACCCCCTCCACGGCAGACGCGAGCTCGCGAGCGCGGGCGGCATCTTGCGTCGCCTGGATCGCAAGCTCTCGACGCATCGCGGCATCCATACCCGATTCCGAGCGCAGGCGCGCCTGAGCCGTACGCATGCGGCGACGCAAGGTATTGAGCTCGAGCGTATCGAGCAAGAACACGATGTTCGTCTCGGTTGGATGCTCGCTGGTTACGCCGATGGTGCCAGCACTCACAAGAGAGGCAGCATCCTCGCAGACCGCACGGGCTGCATCCATGACTTCACCAGGACCGGCGCCCTCCGGCGTTGCGAGAACAGCCCAAGCGATCGCCTCATTGCGCGCATCGACCCAATCGATCTCGCAAATCCTATCCCCATACGGCCTAAATCTATCCAAATGACTCGTCATCAGGCAAAGAAGCTCGCGCTCCCCCGCAAGCGAGCGACGCTCAAGATCGGTATAGATCGGAGCTGCGGCGGCCGGCGATGCGGAGACGACGGCGGATTCGACAGCAGGGGCGGGCGATGCGCCCTGAGCCTCCGCAGGAAGATAGTCATAGGGCTCATAAGGCTCTTCATCCACAAGAGGGATACCAGGGGCGAAATCGGCAGGAGCCGCCGAGTCGCGGCCAGCGCGTGACACGGACCTGCCCGAAGGACCCTTAGTCTGAGCCGATGTCGAACCTTGTTGATAGCGTTCCCGTGCGGCCTCGCGCTGCTGGGCCTGCTCTTCCTCGCGAGCAACGTCATTGAACACGCGCTTGGAAGCAGTACGCACCATCTCGACATCGACGCCCAGAAGATCGGCGATGCGCACGAAATATGTATCGATCATATAGCTTGCACGCAGTGGATAAATCAGACGGCACGCATCCTCGAGAGCGCGCGCACGACCCGCGGGAGTGGAAGCGTCGGCACGCTGTTCGAGCTTGCGGAACACAAAATCGAGAAGCGGTTCCGAGGCGTCGAGCAGCTGACGCAAGGCGGGGCCACCGTTTGCGTTGACGTAGTCGTTCGGATCCATATTGTCGGGCAAGATCACGCAGCGCAGATCGATAGAACCCGTCTCGACAAACTGAATGGCGCGCTCAGCAGCCTTCTGTCCCGCGTTGTCGCCATCGAACAGATAGATGATCTTCTTGGCAAAGCGCGTAAGCGTCTTGACGTGATGCTCCGTGAGCGCGGTTCCCAACGTGGCGACGACATTTTTAATGCCACCCTCCCAACAGGCGATGGCGTCGGTATAGCCCTCGACCACAATAGCCTCGTTGGCCGCAACGATATGCTCTTTTGCCCAGTTGAAACCGTAGAGGTTGCGCTTCTTATGAAAAAGCGGGGTCTCGGATGTATTGAGGTACTTAGGCTCCCCCACCCCCATGATGCGTCCACCAAACGCGATGCATTTTCCCTGCTCGTCGAAGATGGGGAACATGTCACGATCGTAGAAGCGGTCGGCAAGGCCCCCGCGACGATCGATGGCAACATTGGCATCTATCATCTCACGCGGTGAAAAACCCTGGGAGCGCAGATGGTTGACGAGCGCCCCGCGCCCCGGAGCAAAACCGAGTCGATAGCGCTGGCACACATCCGAGCCCAAACCACGGCTCGCAAAATACTCGCGCCCGCGGCCATCTTTGCCGCGCATGAGCATCGTATGGTAAAAGTCGCACGTGGCCTCGCACACCTCGACGAGACGCGTGCGCTTCGTGCCGCGGCGTGTAAAGGAGGCTTCTTCCTGAAGCTCGATGCCCGCACGCTCCGCAAGATAGCGAATAGACTCGGGAAACGAGAGATTCTCACGCTTCATGATGTAGGTAAAGCAGTCTCCGCCCTCACCACAGCCAAAGCAATGCCACACTTGAGTTGCAGGGATGATATGGAACGAGGGCGTCTTCTCGCCATGGAAGGGACAACAGCCCCAAAACTCATGACCGCGAGGACGAAGCTCCACGGTCTCCTGAACGAGCGCGACCAAATCGGTCGCCGCACGAACGCGATTTTTATCCTCATCACTGATCATGCGCGAAGATCGTACCTCCCCTCACCATAGAGATCGCGAACGTCTTGAATATTGCCCTCAACCGTCGCGATAAGCTCTTCGAGCGAATCGAACGGACGTGATCGGCGCAACTGTTTAGTGAACGAGAGGGCGATGTCTCGTTCATAGATATCGGCCGAAAAACCAACTATGTTAGCCTCGAGCTTCGCAGACCCTGGGACACCCTTGAACGTCGGCGGCAACCCAACGTTGATAGCCGCAGGCCAAGCCTCCTCGCCAAGACAGGCAAAGCCGGCATAAACCCCTTCTTGAGGAGCAAGGATGCTCGAGTCGACTACAACATTTGCCGTGGGAAAGCCCATCTTGTGGCCCTCACCGCGACCGCGAGCGACATGTCCGCGAACCGCATACGTTCGTCCAAGCTCCGCCGCCGCCATCTCCATGGAACCGGAAGCGATAAGCGAGCGAATACGCGTCGCACTCACAACGTCACCGTCTTCGCACACCAGCTCGTGTCCAAAAACGTCGATTCCCCTGCCACGCGCCCAATCGCGGATAACGTCCACATCGGAAGCGCCGTGATACCCTAAGCGAAAATTCGAACCCACATGAACGGCGCGAATATCGAGAACCGGAAGGAGAACGCGCGTAAAAAACGCGTCATGGTCCATGGATGCGAGGGCAGAGTCAAACGGGACTACACAAACGGCATCGACACCCGACGAAGCGAGCAGACGAAGGCGATCGGAAACGAGCGTCAATTTAGGCGCAGGAGTTGCAGAGACCACGGTATCGGGATCGGGATCGAAGGTCACCGCGATAGCGGCAACCCCACGCTCACGTGCGTCGGCAACCATCTGGTCGATAAGATGTCGATGCCCACGATGCACACCGTCGAACGCGCCGATAGCGACCGCGCATTTACAATGCGAAAGGGCGGCTGCATCCTCAAGCGCGTAAATGGGCGCCGATGCATTGCCGAGCAGGAAATCTCGCCTTAACGAATATGCATCGGGACGATTCATGACACACCTTCGATACCCTGGGGAAATACGTCACGCATAACGTAGCGCTGCTGCTCCATACAAGCAATGGCACGCATCTGCCCTTCGACCACGAGCGCACACGGAGACGTCTCAGGCGTACTCTCCTCAAAAGAGCCGACGTCGATGGTCTGACCGTTAAGAATGCGAGCAAGCGCCTTGGGCGGCAAATCGACTCTGCCCAAACCCAGCGAAGAGATAGGATCGATAGCGTGCGCACGAAGGGCATCCGCACTGATGTCTTCGAGCTCAACCGCATGAGCCAGGGAAACAGAACCCGAGGCGCTGCGTCGGAGCGAAACGATATGAGCTGCACTTTGAGCGAATCGGCCGATATCGCGCGCAAGCGAGCGGATATAGGTGCCCTTGCTCACCGTACAGGCGATGTTCCAAACCACCCGATCCCCGTCAGCCAGAATCGAGAGGAGCTGAAGCTCGAACATCTCGACAGGACGGGCAGGAAGCTCCACGCTCTCCCCCGCACGAGCGCGCTTGTAGGCACGAACGCCGTTGACGAAGATTGCCGAGAATGCCGGGGGCACCTGCATCTGAGGCCCCACAAACGAAGCCAGGACCTGACGGGCATACGCCTCATCCTCGAGTTCAGCGCTAACGGGGGCAGTGCGCGTGATTTCGCCCTCGGCGTCATCGGTATTGGTCTCGCTTCCAAAGGCAACGGAGGCGATATAGCTCTTGCGATCGAGCGTGAGCATACCGAGCAGGCGCGTCGCCTGCCCCACACCAAGCACCATGACACCGGTGGCCAGCGGGTCAAGCGTGCCCGCATGACCCACACGACGAACCCCCAAGGCCCGTCTCACGCGCGAAACAACATCGTGAGACGTGCACCCGAGGGGCTTATCGACGGCAAATAATAGATTGATATCAGAAGGAATGCGCTTAACCATGCATCACCTTTACGCATCGAGCGTGTGAACAAGTTCGATTAGCTCGGGAAGAAGGGCGTCCAACGCCTCCTCCACCGTGCCAAAGAAAGTAAATCCGGCAGCAGCCGCGTGGCCACCGCCATCGTGCCGGGCAGCGATTTGCGAGACGTCAAGCG
Organism: uncultured Collinsella sp.; assembly: GCA_934621295.1. Classification (GTDB taxonomy): domain Bacteria; phylum Actinomycetota; class Coriobacteriia; order Coriobacteriales; family Coriobacteriaceae; genus Collinsella. The sequence goes on along the minus strand of CAKTVB010000002.1, from coordinate 159,814 downwards.
AGCACTTCGAGCGCAGGTTACCGCGAATCTCGCCCTCCCCCACCTCGCGCAGGAACAGACAGACAATGGACCCGTCGATGGACCTCACGACATCAACCAGACCATCGCACTCATCGGGTGAAACGCCATGCTTGGCAAGATCGGAAGCGAGCGCATAGCTATAGGTGATACGGCCCTCGGCTGCAGCCTCGATGCGACCCATGACGACGCTTTCTAGATGCAGGTACTCCAGGCGCTGGCTCTGATAGACACGAAGGGCTACAAGAGCAGGGTCAGCACCGGCATGAACCAACCGCGAAGCACAGGTAAACGCCTCGCAATTGGCATTTTGGTACTGAAAACGACCGGTATCGGTAACAAGGCCTGTAAGCAGGCAGTTTGCGACATCGGGATCGACCGGATAGCCAGCAAAGATCAAAAAGTCATCGATGATCACCGCGCAGGCAGCAGCCTCGGGACGACGCACGACAACATCACCGAATTCCGAACGAGCGGGATGATGGTCGATTGTGACCACGTGCTCCGAGCGCATCGCAATCGCGGCCGCATCGCCCAAGCGCTCAATCGTAGGCACGTCCACCGAAATGAACAAATCGGGATCAAGCGGATAAGAGGATGCCGGGGTCATGTCTGCCGCCCCGGGCAAGAAGCGATAGACGCGTGGAACGGGTGCCTCGGTGGGCAGAAGGCACGAAATTGCCTTCTGCGGGTAGCGCCGGCGCAAGGATTGACCAAGCGCCAGCGTTGAACCGATAGCATCGCCGTCGGGATTGATATGACCGCAGATGACGATCGTCTCAGCATCTTCGATTTTTTCGACAACGCTGTCCCACACGAAAGAGGGCTCGGGAGCGTCCAAGCCCTCCTCACCGCAGGAGCAGGAGATGCTACTCATGGTCGATATCGCCCTCCAGCGAAACGGAATCCACGATGGGATAGCCTTCGTCGTCCTTCTCGACCGACATAGTCTCGGGCACAACCTTGAGCGCCTCGGCGATAGCCTCTGCCTGGTCGGTAGAACGATCGATCTTGAAGTCGAGCTGCGGGACCACACGCCAATCGAGTGCGCGAGACAACAGCTTGCGGATTTTGCCCTTAGCGCTATCCAGCGCCTCGAGCACCTCGTCATAACGGTCGGCTTCGCATGACACGTAGACGCGCGCGAAGGAGCGGTCCACGCTGACCTCGCAACCCGTAAGGGTCACAAGGTCAAGACGCGGATCGGAGATCTCGAACAGCAAGATGGTGCCGAGCTTTTCGCGCAGTTGCTCGCCGGTACGGCGAGTGGCGGCGTTTTGCTTCACGATACCCTCTGTTTCTTACTCGGTTCGGGCAACCTGGTCGATGCGGTAACCCTCGATCTGGTCGCCAGGCTTGATGTCCTGGAAGTTCTCGAGACCAATGCCGCCCTCGGTGCCGCTGCGAAGGCTCTTGGCCTCGTCCTTGTAGTGGCGCATCGAAGCAATCTTGCCGTTAAAGACAACGATGCCATCGCGCACAAGGCGAACGGAGTCGGTCGCGGCAATCTCGCCCTCTTCGATGCGAACACCAGCGGCAATGCCAACCTTGGGCACCTTGAAGGTGTCGACAACGGTAGCAAGACCGGTGGAAACCTCAACCTCGGTCGGCTTGAGCATGCCGATACGAGCAGCGTCGAGGTCCTCGAGCGCCTTGTAGATAACGTCGTAGCAGCGAATCTCGACGCCCTGATGCTCGGCGGCAGAACGCGCCTTGCCATCGGGACGCACGCCAAAGCCGATGATGATGGCGTTGGAGGCGTCGGCGAGGACGACGTCGGTCTCGTTGATGGCACCGACGGCGGCATGAATCGTGTTGATGCGCACCTCGGACTGGTCCATCTTGTCCAGCGAGTCCTTGAGGGCCTCGATGGAACCCTGGACGTCGGCCTTGATAATGAGGTTAAGCTCCTTGACCTCGGCGTCGGCCATGGTGTCAAAGAGGTTCTCGAGCGTGACGTGCTTGACGTGGCTCTGCTCCTCGATGCGGGCCTTGAGCGAACGCTGCTCGGCGAGCGTGCGGGCCTCGCGCTCGTCCTCGAACACGCGGAACTCGTCGCCGGCGTTCGGGACGGACTGAAGGCCAAGGATCTCGACTGCGTCGGAGGGACCCGCCTCGGTGACGGGATGACCCTTGGGGTCGAGCATGGCACGCACGCGGCCATAGGTAAGACCAGCAACGAGGGTATCGCCCACATGCAGGGTACCGCGGGTCACAAGCACGGTGGCAACAGAGCCGCGGCCCTTGTCGAGCTTGGCCTCGAGGACGTTGCCCGAAGCGAAGGTGTCGGGGTTGGCCTTGAGCTCAAGAACATCTGCCTGGAGGATGACAGTCTCGAGAAGATCGTCGATGCCGATCTTCTTCTTGGCCGAGATGTTGACGAACATGTTCTGTCCGCCCCACTCCTCGGGGATGATGCCGTACTCGGTGAGCTCCTGGCGAACCTTATCGGGGTTCGCGCCGGGCTTATCGATCTTGTTGACAGCGACGACGATGGGTACGCCGGCAGCCTTCGCGTGGTTGATGGACTCGATGGTCTGGGGCATGACGCCGTCATCGGCAGCAACGATCAAAATGACGATGTCGGTCACCTTGGCGCCGCGGGCACGCATGGCCGTAAAGGTAGCGTGACCAGGGGTGTCGATGAAGGTGATCTTGCGATCGTTGATGAAAACCTGAGAAGCACCGATGGCCTGCGTGATGCCGCCCGCCTCGCCGGCAGCGACACCGGTGTGGCGAATGGCGTCGAGCAGGCTCGTCTTGCCGTGGTCGACATGACCCATGACGGTAACGACCGGAGCGCGAGGCTTAAGGTCTGCGGGATCATCGTAGAACGAGAAGGTATTCTCCTCCTCCGGGGTGATGATCTTGACCTGACGGCCCAGGTCGTCGGCCACAAGCTCGACGAGGTCGTCGCTCATGGTCTGCGTCATGGTAAGCGGGGTGCCCAGCAGGAAGAGACGCTTAATGATGTCGTTGGCGGGAACGTCAAGGGCCTCAGCGAGCTCGGCCACGGTCACGCCTTGGGAGACGCGGACGGCGTCAAGCTCCTCGGGATTGATGCCCTGAGCCAAAGCCTCCTCGATCTTCTTCTCCTCCTGGACGCGAGCGGCCTCGCGCTCACGCTTCTCCTTACGCTTCTTGCGGCGACCGGTAGACTCACGCGAAGCCTCCTCGACGGCGGCACGAGCCTCCTCGAGAACCTTCTCGCGGCTGTATTCCTCGGCCTCGCGAGCCATGCGGGAGTAACGGTCTTCCTCGCCCGCCGCGTGACCCTTGTGCTGTTTCTTGCCCTTGCCCTGCTTGTCGGGGTTGGGGAAGTCCATGCCAGCGGGCATAGAGGGAGCGCTCGAACGACGGGAGCTGCGCGCGGGAGCGTCCTCAGACTTCTCGCCGGAGTTGCGGCGGCCGCCACGACGGTTGTTGTCGCGATTGCCGCGACGGTCCTCGCGAGCCTCCTCCTTCTTGGCGCTCTCCTGCTTCTTCTCCTTCAGGACCTCTTCCTGAGCGGCGATCTGGTCCAGAAGGGAACGGAAGCGAGAGCCGGAATCGCTTGCAGGCACAGCGCGGCGCTTGGCCTCGAGCTCTGCCTCGCGACGCTCGGCCTCCGCCTTCTCACGAGCAATGCGCTCGGCCTCGGCAGCGGCAGCACGAGCGGCTTCCTCGGCCGCACGCGCGGCCTCGGAAATCTTGCGCTCTTCCTCACGACGGGCCTCAGCGGCGATGCGCTCGCGCTCGGCCTCCTCGGCGGCACGCTTTGCCTCCTCGGCGGCAGCCTCCTCCTCGGCACGCTTCTCGGCCTCGATCTCGGCGGCGCGAGCCTCAAGAATCGGGGCGAGCTTCTTGCGCACCATGGATACGTATGCGTCCTCAAGGGCAGACGATGCGCCCTTGGCGGGAATCTTCATCTCCGCGAGATGCTCGAGCATCTCTTTGGAGGTCATTCCAAATTCTTTGGCGAGGGTTGAAACACGAACCTTTGCCATAAGCACCTACCTTTCGGGCGCGCAGGGCGCCCATGATCTTGCGGGTTCCTTTCAGACAAGCGGCTGGGCGCGATCGCGCCTTCCCGCTAGATCAGATCCTCGGCTTCCGAGATGTAATCGGACTCGCCCTCGCCCATGCTCACGGGGTCGTGCACGCCGCAGAAACGCGAACCGGGGCGAGCCTGGTTGCGGCAGCGGATGCCGTCCTCGTTGACGTATGCGCAGCGCTCGGGCTCATCATCGGACAGCAGGTCGTCTGCCGGCTGCTCCTCGATGACGGGAACGTTCTTCAAGATATCGGCAGCAAGCGTCTCGTTCTTGATGTCGATGTGCCAACCGGTCAGGCGGGCAGCAAGACGGGCGTTCTGGCCTTCCTTGCCAATAGCGAGGGAAAGCTGGTCATCGGGAACGATGACGCCGGCGTAGTTCTTCTCCTCGTCGATCAGCACACGAGTGACCTTAGCTGGGGACAGTGCATTGGCAACGTAGACAGCCGGATCGGCATTCCACAGGATGACGTCCACGCGCTCGCCGCGAAGCTCACCCACGACGGCACGCACACGGCTGCCCTTGGGGCCAACGCAGGCGCCCACGGGATCCAGACGATCGTCCAGAGAATGGACAGCGACCTTGGAGCGCTGACCGGGCTCACGGGCGATGGACTTAACCTCGACGGTACCCTCGTAGATCTCGGGCACCTCCTGCTCGAAGAGACGCTTGATAAGAGCCGGGTGCGTACGGGAGATAACGATAGGCGGACGGCTGTGCTCGCCGCGAACGGGCGGCACGGTGGAGTTGGGGTCGCGCACGTCGATGATGACGGCCTTCAGACGCTGGTTGTGCAGATAGCGCTCGCCCATGGGACGCTCGTTGCGCTCGTCCTCGTAGCGGTGAAGATCGAAGTGCGGAAGCTCGGCCTCAACGCCCTCACGGATCTTGACGATCGTGAAGTCGGGCGTGGATTGCAGCACGGTGCCGGTGATGATATCGCCGATACGGCCAGAGAACTCCTCGTAGATCTGCTCACGAGCAGAGTTGCGCACGATGGCGTTGATCTCGGCCTTGGCATGCTGAGCTGCGATGCGAGAGGTGTCCTTCGGGGTGACGTCAATCTCCTCGAAGCGGGTGTAGTTGCCCTCTTCATCCATGGAATCATCGTCGGGAATGAGCTTGTACACGTAAATCTTACCGGTGGAGCGGTCGATGGTGACCTTCGCGCCCCAGTCCAGGTGGAGAATCTCGGCGTAGCTCTTGGCGAGCGACTGCTCCAAACGATCGATGAGGTAAAGCTGATCGATATGCCTCTCCTGGCACAGAGCCATGAGGGCTTCCATCATCTCGGATGCTGCCATATCTATTTACCGCCCTTCTCTTTCTTGAAGTCGAAGGTCGGCTTCAAGGTGCATTTCTTCACGTCGTCAAAGGAGATGACCGTCTGCTCGCCGTCCTCGGTCTCGATGGTGACCGTGGTGTCGTCGGCCGTGGCGATAACGCCCTTATAGCGGCGCTGGCCCTCGGTTGCAGTGGTCGAAAGCTCGCAGCGCTCGCCCACGAACTTCTGGAAGTCCGAAGGACGACGCAGGGGACGAGCCATACCCGGGGAAGAGACCTCGAGCGTGTAGCTGCTCGAAATGGGATCCAAACCCTCGACGACATCACTTACCCAGCTGCTCTGCGCGGTCACCTCATCGAGCGAAATGGACTTACCATCGAGATTATCGATCCTCACGCGGACACACGGCGCCTTGGTGGCACCCACGACCTCGACGTCGACGATATCGACACCGTGGTCGGCAGCTACTGCCTCGAGCGCATCGATGATGCTCTGCTCCACCTTGGTCTTGACCATGCAACACCTCCTCATACAAAAAAGAAGCGGGGTCGAAACCCCACTTCTCACGGCTTAACTTCAATTGCTAAGCAAGTATAGCAAACCTGCAGCTAGATGCAAAGAAATCTAATGATGCCAACGTTGGCGACACCGATTTGCATCACATTATTAGCACAAATCGCTATTTAACCACCAGGTTCACAAGCTTTCCGGGAACGCAGATGGCCTTGACGACCGTCTTGCCCTCGATCCACTTGGAGGCAACGCCCTCGGCGGCAGCCTGCATCTGATCGGGCGTGGCATCGGTCGGAACCTTTACGTGCGCGCGCATCTTGCCAAGCACCTGGACCGCAATCTCAACCTCGTCCTCAACGGCTTCGCTCAGATCGAATTCCGGCCAAGGAGCGGTGTAGACGCTGCCCTCGTTGTGCAGGGCCTCGTGCCACAGCTCGTCTCCCCAGAAGGGGCACACAGGAGCCAAAACCGACACGATATCGGTGGCAACAAGCCTGCACAGAGCAGCGTTGCGCTTACCAGCCGCCTCGGCATTGAGATAGGTGCTGGCAGCGTTGACGAGTTCCATCACGGCAGAAATCGCCGTGTTGAACTGCTGACGGTCGAAGTCCTGGGTGCAGCGGGCAATCGTGCGATGACGCTCGCGATAGAGCTTCATGGCGGCGTCGGAGAGCGCAGAGGTGTCGAGCGCGGCGTTCGCATCGCCATCGTTTGCAAGCTGCCACACGATGTTCCAGGCGCGCTTGATAAAGCGGTTGGCACCGGCCACAGCCTTGGGATCCCAGTCGAAGTCCTTCTCGGGCGGAGCGATAAAAAGAATCGCCAAGCGCATAGTATCGGCGCCATAGGGCTCGATCACGCTCGAAGGAGGCACGACGTTGCCCTTTGACTTGGACATGGTGTCGCCGTTCTCGTCCTTGACCATGCCCTGGCACAGCAGGTTAGTGAAGGGCTCATCAACATCAAGCAAGCCCATGTCGCGCAGAGCCTTGGTGAAGAAACGGCTGTAGAGCAGGTGCAGGATAGCATGCTCGATACCGCCGATGTAGTTATCGACCGGCATCCAGTGGTTCGCGGCGTCCTTGCCAAACGGGAGCTCGGTGTTGTGCGGGTCGGTATAGCGCAGGTAATACCAGCTGGAGCAGGTAAAGGTGTCCATGGTATCCGTCTCGCGACGTGCTGGGGCGCCGCACACCGGGCAGGTGGTCTCGTAGAAATCACGGCACTCGGCAAGCGTCTCGCCGGCGCCGAGGTCGAGATTATCGGGCAGCGTCACCGGCAGCTGGTCCTCGGGAACAGGGACGATGCCGCAGTGCTCGCAGTGGATAGCGGGGATCGGGTTGCCCCAGTAGCGCTGACGCGAGATGAGCCAGTCACGCAGGCGGTACTGCACGGAACGCTTGCCGGTGCCGGCAGCCTCAAGGTCTGCGACGATAGCCGCTTCGCCCTCGGAGTGCTTGCCGCCCACCATGCCGGTGTACTTACCGGACTGGACGAGCGTACCCTCGCAGGTGAGAGCCTCATCCCAGTCAACCGAAGTGACAACCGTGGTCTTCTCGTCCTTGAGCTGGTCATACAGAGGATCATCATCGGAGAGAATGATGGGCACGATGGGAAGATCGTACTTCTTGGCAAACTCAAAGTCGCGCTGGTCGCCGCAAGGAACGGCCATAACGGCACCGGTGCCGTAGTCGGAAATGATGTAGTCGGCAACCCAAACCGGCACCTTGGCACCGGAAACAGGGTTCACAACGTACCGGCCCGTGAAGGCTCCGTGCTTCTCCAGGGTACCCTGGGCGCGCTCGACAGCAGAAATGTGCTTAGCACCCTCCACGACCTCACGTACGGCGTCCTCATACTCGGTGCCCTCGACCAGCTCCATCAGACCCTTATACTCAGGAGCGAGCAGGAAGAAGGTGTTGCCAAAGAGGGTATCGGCACGCGTGGTGAAAACGGTAATCTTGCCCTCGTCGCCCTCGATGGGGTTGCCATCGGCATCGCAAAGGGTGAAGTCGACCTCAGCGCCCTCGGAGCGGCCGATCCAGTTGGCCTGCATCTGCTTGACGCGCTCGGGCCAGCCGGGAAGCTTCCCCAGGTCGTCGAGGAGCTCCTGTGCGTACTCGGTAATCTTGATGTACCACTGCTCGAGGTCGCGCTTCTCCACCTCGGAATCGCAGCGCCAGCAACGGCCCTCGGTCACCTGCTCGTTGGCAAGCACCGTCTCGCACTTGGGGCACCAGTTGACCGGGTTCTTCTTACGATAGACCAGGCCGCGCTCCCACAGCTTCTCGAAAATCCACTGGCCCCAGCGATAGTAATCGGGGCTGCAGGTCCTGACCAAGCGATCCATATCGTAGGAAAAGCCCATGCGCTTCATCGTGGCGAGCGCCTGGTCCATATTCTTATAGGTCCAAGCCGCAGCCTGGGTATTGTGCTTGATAGCGGCGTTCTCGGCGGGCAGGCCAAAGGCGTCAAAACCGATGGGATGCAGTACGTCAAAGCCACGCATGCGAGCCTGACGCGCCATGGCGTCGCCAATGGTGTAGTTGCGCGCATGGCCCATATGGAGGTCGCCCGAGGGGTACGGGAACATCTCGAGTACGTACTTCTTGGGTTTAGCCGGATCGGTGTCGACGGCGAAAAGGTTCTCGTCGTCCCAGGCCTTCACCCATTTTTCCTCGATCAACTTCGCGTCGTAGGCAGGAATCTCTTCCTTATGATCTGTGCAATCGCACATATCGGCTCCTTTGTAATGTTGACTGGGTTGGGCGGCCAGACCTTTAATCGCTGCTGCGGACAGTCCTGCTCGCGACGAAGGCGCCACTGGCGCCTTCTGCTCGTGCGGAACTTACAGCGACCAAAGGTCTGGCCACCCAACCATATCCTTAACTCGCATGATGATAGCAAATACAACAAGCGAGATGCCCACAAGTTGCAGGCATCTCGCTTTATCTCAATAACGTGGCGGAAATTCACCCCGTATATGAAAGCCATTCAAAAGCGAATGAACATTCTCGGTGTCGCTTAGCGGTAGCTCACCGTCTGCTGGGTGTCCTTAACCACGACGTCGTGGGCGCCGCCCTCGACGATGGAGGTGGAGGAAACCAGGGTCAGGCGGGCCTTCTCCTGGAGCTCAGGAATGGAAAGCGCACCGCAGTTGCACATCGTGGACTTGACCTTGTAGAGCGTGCCGTTGACGCCATCCTTGAGGGAGCCGGCGTAAGGCACGTAAGAGTCAACGCCCTCGACGAAGCTGAGCTTCGCGGCACCGCCCAGGTCGTAGCGCTGCCAGTTGCGAGCACGGGCAGAGCCCTCGCCCCAGTACTCCTTCATGTACTGGCCGTTGACGTTCACGCGATCGGTCGGGCTCTCGTCAAAGCGAGCGAAGTAACGGCCGAGCATCATGAAGTCGGCACCCATAGCGAGAGCAAGCGTCATGTGGTAGTCGTAAACGATGCCACCGTCGGAGCACACGGGCACGTAGATGCCGGTCTCCTCGAAGTACTCGTCGCGAGCACGGCAAACGTCAATCAGAGCAGTTGCCTGGCCACGGCCGATACCCTTGGTCTCGCGGGTGATGCAGATGGAACCACCGCCGATACCGACCTTGATGAAGTCGGCACCGCAGTCTGCCAAGAAGCGGAAGCCCTCGGCGTCGACAACGTTACCGGCGCCCACCTTAACATCCTCGCCGTAGTTGGCGCGAATCCACTCGATGGTGCGCTTCTGCCACTCGGAGAAGCCCTCGGAGGAGTCGATGCACAAAACGTCGGCACCGGCCTCGATGAGCAGAGGCACGCGCTCGGCGTAATCGCGGGTGTTAATGCCAGCACCAACCATATAGCGCTTGTTGGCGTCGAGCAGCTCGTTGGGGTTGGTCTTATGGCTATCGTAATCCTTACGGAACACGATGCCGATCAGATGATCGTAGTCATCGACGACAGGAAGAGCATTGAGCTTGTTCTCCCAGATGACGTCATTGGCCTTCTTGAGGGTGATGTTCTTGTCGCCCACGATGAGCTTCTCGCGCGGGGTCATGAAGGTCTCGACCAAAGCGGAGTGATCATCACGCGAAGGACGATAATCGCGGCTGGTCACGATACCCAGAAGCTTGCCGCGGGGAGTGCCGTCGTCGGTGACAGGCATGGTGGAGTGGCCCGTCTTCTCCTTGAGGGCCATGACCTCGGACATAGTCATCTTCGGAGTGAGCGTGGAATCGGACTCGACGAAGCCGGCCTTGTGGTCCTTAACGGCTTTGACCATAGCGGCCTCGGACTCAGGCGTCTGAGAACCGTAGATGAACGACAGGCCGCCCTCGGTAGCCAGGGCAACGCCCATGTCCACGCCGGAGACGGACTGCATGATGGCCGAAACCATAGGAATGTTAAGGGTGATCGCGGGCTTCTCGCCGCGCTTGAAACGCGTCAGCGGCGTTTTAAGGGAAACGTTGTTGGGGATGCATTCCGATGAGGAATAGCCAGGGACGAGCAGATACTCAGAAAATGTGTGGGACTCACCGGGAAAGAACGTTGCCATGTTTCTCCTTCTAACATCGCCGACGACTAGCTGCAAGCCCCGTGGACCCAGCCCTACCGTCGCGCCCTATATATAGCGTTGCTATCTTAACGCTCAACAGCCGCACAAAACAGCCCTTTGCCTAAAGTCCACGGAGTCTTCGACACGAAGCATGGCAACGACGCCGCAGGTTAAATGGCACATCAGAACACACAATAGCCTATTAGAACAACAGCGCCTTGAGACCGATGCAGATCAGCACCACGCCACCCGTCACCTGAGCATGGGCTCCAAAACGCTCTCCAAGCTTTTTGCCCAGCACAAGCACGACCAGGCAGCATGCAAATGTCGTGGCACCAATCATCGAGCCATACAGGACGATGCTTTTCCCCGTTGCGGCAAGCGAGACGCCAACGATAAAGGCATCGATGGAGGTGGCGATGGATTCGACAAAGAGCTCCCACCAGGTGAGACGCGAGGGCGCGGCTTCATCTGGGTTGCGCATCTCATGTACTGCCTCCCAGATCATCTTCCCGCCCACGATGGCGAGGATCACAAATGAAACGATGCCCGCATAGGCATCGATATACGAAGCCACAAGCGTGCCGCCAAAATAGCCGAGTACGGGCATAACCATCTGAAAGATGGCAAACGCCAACGGCATGGCAATCTTTTTGGTCCTTGGCATATGAGGTTCGGCCAGCGAATTGGACAGCGTGACCGCCATGGCGTCCATGGCGAGTGCCACGCCCAAAAAGGCGCTCTCAACGACATCGGCGCTATCAAACAGCATTGCCGCCCCTCCCCAGAAGCAAACGATGAGTGCAAAGGTATACACCGTACGGTGACGCTATCCGATTACCTGACGCAAACCTTACGAAGGGCGCTATCAACCCGATCGATAAGCTCGAACACGTTGCCTTCGCCCATGTTGAAAAGAAGGCAGGAGCCTCCCTCTCCTTTCATAAGAGTCACCGTCGTGCCATCCAAAAGATGTAGCTGCTCCGCCTCGGTACCGCCAAGAAGCTGAAAAACTCGAAGTGAGCTGCTTTCGTCAGAGAGCCCAATGGAAACAAGAGGGCCAAAACCATGACGAAGCAGACTCGCTGCGAAAGCATGATCGGGATGCGACGCTAAGCCTGGATACCAGCAGGAATCGATTAGCGGATTCGCCGCGGTGTACTCGGCAAAGGCACGCGCGAAGTCAAACCGCTTCTGAAGGCTTTGCTGATACGAAGAGTCGCACGCGAACTCAAGAGCCTCTTTGCAGGCAGGCGAGATACCCCCTTCTGGCACGAGCGCGCGAAATGCGCGTTCAGCATGCGGGTCGACAACACGACCTCGCTTTCCCGAGCGAGCCACACAAACCGCATAGACCCCGGCGCGCAAGCACTCAACGCAAACCGGCGCACCGGCATTGAGCGGATCGCAACCAAAAGAAGTAGGACTGGAGATATCGAGCACCAAGCAAGCCTGGGCTTCACGCGCGGCAGCGGCCAGCGAACGTACATCGGGCACCCGGAGATTCTCTCCGCACACGGCATCTGCAAGCCAAAAGAACAGTGGCTCGTCCTCCGAAGGAAGCACCGGCTCACATATCTCGGGAGCCCCTCCATTTACGCAGGCCCCAACAATTGCCCCCTCTTGAAAGATACCAACCCTCTGCAGCGCCTCTAGGGAGCTTGCCGCCTCGCAGACCCGCACGGCGCGGGCATGCAACCGGTCTGCATATAGTTCCAACGCAGTCAAAGAAACTCCCTTTCGACACATACGCAAAACGCCCGACGGAATCAATCCGCCGGGCGCATCAATCACATCATTCGTCCGCCAAAGCAGAAATGCGCAAACGCCTAGGCGCGCGTGCGGATCTCCTCGGTAACCTTGGCGATGAACTCGTCGACCGTAGACGGAACGGTCTCGTTGGAGCGATCGCGCACGGAGATGTTGCCAGCCTCGGCCTCCTTCTCGCCAAGGATGAGCATGTAGGGAACGCGATCGATGCCGCGAGCCTCGCGAATCTTATAGCCGATCTTCTCGTCGCGGTTGTCGACCTTCACGCGGATGCCGGCAGCGTCGAGCTTGGCTGCGACCTCGTTGGCGTAGGCACGGCTCTTCTCGGAGACGGGCAGAACGTCCACCTGCACGGGAGCGAGCCACGTGGGGAACTTGCCCGCAAAGTGCTCGATCAAAATGCCGATGAAGCGCTCGATGGAACCGAAGCACACGCGATGCAGCATGATGGGGCGCTTCTTGGAACCGTCGGCGTCGGTGTACTCGAGGTTGAAGTTGATGGGCATCTGGAAGTCCAGCTGCACGGTACCGCACTGCCAGGTACGGCCAAGCGAATCCTCCAGATGGAAGTCGATCTTAGGACCGTAGAAGGCGCCGTCGCCCTCGTTGACCTCGTACTCCATACCCAGCTGCTCAAGAGCGGTCTTGAGGCCGGCCTCGGCGCGCTCCCAATCCTCGTCGGAGCCCATGGAGTCCTCGGGGCGGGTAGAAAGCTCAACGTGGTACTTGAAGCCGAACTTCTGGTAGACGGAATCGATCAGATGCACGACGCCCACGATCTCGTCGGTAAGCTGGTCGGGACGCACGAACAGATGGGCGTCATCCTGATTGAAGCAGCGCACGCGGAACAGGCCGTGCAGAGCGCCACGAAGCTCATGGCGGTGCACGAGGCCGATCTCGCCAGCACGAATGGGCAGCTCACGATAGGAATGCGGCTTAGCAGCATAGACGAGCACGCCACCCGGGCAGTTCATGGGCTTGATGCAGTACTCTTCGTCGTCAATGACAGTGGAGTACATGTTGTCTTTGTAGTGGTCCCAGTGACCGGAGGTCTTCCACAGCTGCTTGTTCATGATGAGCGGCGTGGAAATCTCGACATAACCGGCGTCGTGATGGATCTCGCGCCAGTAGTCGAGCAGGGTGTTCTTGAGGATCACGCCGTTGGGCAGGAAGAACGGGAAGCCAGGAGCCTCGTCGCGCATCATGAAGAGGTCCATCTCGGCGCCGATCTTACGATGATCGCGCTTCTTGGCCTCCTCGAGCAGATGCATGTGCTCGTCGAGCTCCTCCTTAGTGGCAAAGGCAACGCCGTTCACGCGTGTGAGCATCTTGTTGTCCTTGTCGTTCTTCCAATAGGCGCCCGAAACACCAGTGAGCTTAAAAGCCTTAAGAGCTTTGGTGTAGCACACGTGGGGACCGACGCACATGTCGATATACTCGCCCTGCTGGTAGAAGGTGATGCGAGCGTCCTCGTCAAGATCGCCGATATGCTCGACCTTGTACTTCTCGCCGCGCTCCTCCATGAGCTTCACGGCCTCGGCACGAGGCAACTCGAAGACGGAGAACTTGAGATTCTCCTTCGCAATCTTCTTCATCTCGGCCTCGATAGCCGGGAAATCGTTCTCGGAGATCTTCTGGCCCTCGGGCAGATCGATATCGTAGTAGAAGCCGTTATCGGTAGCGGGGCCATAGGCAAAATCGGCCTCGGGGTACAGGCGCTTGATAGCCTGAGCCATAACGTGCGCCGCAGAGTGACGGACGACATGCGTCACCTCGTCCTCGGGCAGGTCGGCCACCGTTCCATCGTTATAGAGGGCCTTCATACGATTGTTCCTTCCGTATCGAGTAATCGCTTACGTTTCACAAGCGATGATTATACAAGTGCCCGCCGCTCCATAACGGGACGGCGGGCAAACACTGGCGCACTTTTACAGCCGGCAAGCGGCGTGTGCGCTATTGAATGTGAGTTCGGCAGTACGGGCAAACCTTCCAGTGTGCATCGAGCGGACGATGGCAGCTGGGGCAGACGTTGCGAACCTGGGTATTGCACACGGGGCACACCACAAAGTCCTTCTCGATGGGGCTGCCGCACTTGGGGCAGCTGCCGTACTGAGCAAGCTGACGCTCGCGCAGGGCCATGTCGAGCTCCTGCTCCTCGCGATCGGCCATGTAAGAGTTAGGACGAAGCACAAGGTAGGCAATGAGGCCCACGAATGGGATGAGGGAAACGATGCCCCATGCCCAAAAGGCGCCCACGCCGCGACGCTTGGCGTCGATGAACACGTACACCACGGAAAGGATGTACAGAGCAGCGATGAAACCAACAAACAGATAGATCGCCATCATGAGTTGCGGCGACATGAGCTCTTGGATGTACTTAGACATGCGAGTTACCTTTCGAATCCCCCAGCGAGCAGGAAGGTCAGAATTGCTTGACCATTCTACTCCCCCTCCCCCCAATCTCCTAACGCAGACACGCTATTGACATAGATACCGGGAAAATAATTGCGAGCCTCCTTGTAGCGACCGAGATACCCGTATGCCCAAACGACGATTTTAATAGCCCTACATGGGGTACCATGGAGAGCAGGGTTCAGCGTAAGGGAATCGAGGCCTCATGCAACGCTATGACATCGCGATCGTCGGCGGCGGTATCGTTGGATGCTGCATCGCTCGACAGCTTGCCCGCTACGATGTGGATGTCGCCGTAGTCGAGGCCGCAAACGATATCGCGTGCGGCAGTAGCAAAGCTAACGGCGGCCTGGTACACGGCGGGTACGATCCCGAGCCTGAATCCATGAAAGCCCAGGTCAACGCACGTGGATGCGAGCTCTATTCCCAATGGTCCCAAGAACTCGGCTTTGCTTTCGAGCGTCCAGGGTCCATGGTTCTCGCCTTTAACGATGAAGACAGACACACACTCGACCGCTTGCACACGCAAGGTGTGAAAAATGGCGTATGCGGTCTTGAAATCATTGGCCCCGAACGCATCCACGAGCTCGAGCCGCGCGCAAGCGAGCAAGCGTTTGCCGCCCTTTGGTGTCCGCAGACGGGCTATGTCGACCCCTTCGATGTTGCAATCAGCGCAGCAGAAAACGCCGCTGCAAATGGAGTCGACTTCTTGCGCGGTCACGAGGTCACGCGAATCGCTGTGGTTGACAACGGATTTGAAATCGAAACGAATGCCGGAACCCTCTGGGCACGGCGCATCGTCAACGCTGCAGGCAACGGTTGCGCCGAAATCTCACGCATGGCGGGGGCCGAGGAGTTTAATCTCCTGTGGCGTCAAGGCAACATCCTTGTACTCGACCGCGAGACACAGCCGTATATGCCGCTCTACCCCACCCCCACCCCCGTGAGCAAGGGCGTGATCGTTACCGGAACCGTCCACGGCAACACAGTGATCACCGCTACCGCCGCGATCCGCAACCCTGGCGATACCGACACCTATGCGGCTGATATGCAAAAGCTATTGGATGGCGCGCAAAAGCTCGCCCCCTCGCTCGATACGCGCCGCGTAATCCGTGCGTTTGCCGGAGGACGTGCTGTGATCGAAGGCCTTAACGATTTTCTTATCTGCCGCTCCGCAATCGTGCCGGGCTTTATTCAGGCGGCAGGAATCCAGTCCCCCGGCGTGGCAAGTGCGCCCGCCATTGCACAAAAGGTTGAGGAGCTGTTGCGCGAGGATGGCGCCACGCTTCACGAACGAGCTGATTATCAACCCCTTCGCCGTCCGCCGGTCGATTTCGACCAGCTTGATATTGATGCGCAAGACGAACTCATCCAAAAAGACCACTACTGGGGAAAGATCGTTTGCCGTTGCGAGACGGTGCCTGAAGCTGAGGTCATCGCGGCGATCCATCGCACGCCCGGGGCCGTTTCGGTCGAAGGCGTTAAGCGCCGCTGCCGTGCGGGTATGGGCCGCTGCCAAAGCGGTTTTTGCCAAAGCCGCGTAGTCGAGATTCTTGCGCGCGAGCTTAACTGTATGCCGGAGGATGTACTGCTTGAAGACGTTGGCTCTCAAATTGTTAGTGGTCCCGTGAAGTGATTGCCCCTCTGGACATCACGATGCAATAAAGCTGATTGGAGTTTTTCATGGCACAGGTGAATATGGAGCGCGTCAAGCGCGTTCTGGAGAATCTCGGGCCGGCACATGCCGATGCACAGGTGCTGGTTAATGACCCGTGGTCTATTTATTACCTCACGGGTTTTTATGCCGATATGTTCGAGCGCTTTTGCGGCGTGCTGCTCGCACACGACAAAAAGCCCGTCATTATGGTCAACGCTCTGCACCAGCTACCTGAGTATGACAACGCGCGTGTTGCCTACCATACTGATACCGATGTTGTTGCCGAAGCTATCGCCCGCGAGATCGATCCCGCAAAGCCCCTCGGTGTCGATGAGGTCATGCGCTCTGGCTTTTTAATGCCCCTCATTCAGCAGCAAGCGGCAAGCGAGTTTTTCTTGGGAAGCTACGCCGTAGCTGCAGCCCGCGCTTTTAAGGATGAAGAGGAACGCGAGCTTATGCGCATCTCCTCTGCCGCCAACGACGCCGTGATGGCCGATGCCGTCAAATTGATACACGAAGGCGTGACGGAGCGCGAGATTGCCGACCAGATGCTTGGCCTCTATCGTGCCCATGGCTGCGACGCGTTCTCATTCCCACCCATCGTGAGCTTTGGAGCCAACGCAGGCGACCCCCATCATGAGCCGGATAACACGGTACTCAAACAGGGTGACGTCGTGCTGTTTGACATCGGAGGACGCTACCGCAACTACTGCTCGGACATGACGCGCACGTTCTTCCGGGGTGAGCCCGACGAGGAAACCGCACGCATCTACGACGTGGTTCGCCGCGCAAACGAAGCCGCTGAGGCGCTTATCGCCCCCGGCGTGCGCTTCTGCGACCTCGATCGCGCCGCACGCGATGTGATTGAAGATGCCGGATACGGACAGTACTTCACACACCGTCTGGGCCACTCAATTGGATTGCAAGATCACGAGCCCGGAGACGTTTCGCTCGCCAACACCGATACGGTGAAGCCGGGCATGACGTTCTCCATTGAACCGGGCATCTATCTCCCCGGGCGCACCGGCGTACGCATCGAAGACCTAGCTCTCGTCACCGAGGATGGCGTAGAGATTCTCAACAGCTACACCCAGGCCCCCATTACCCTCCGTGACAGCTAGTCGACAGGTTTATTTTGTCACATTCCACCATTCACCGAATAGCCCAGCCTTACAAACCCGCAGCTAACACCCCATGTGTCGAAAAGTCGACAGGTTTAATCTGACACACTTTGTCACTCACCGAAAACTGAAAAAGGACCGCCGATTTGCTCGACGGTCCTTTTTGACGTGTTATATAAGCGATGAGCCTAGAGGAAGCGATACTGAACGGTACCCACACCCACGGAGAGGAAACCCAGTGCGCGCGCCACTGCAGGCTGCATGTCAATCACGCGACCATGGACATACGGACCGCGGTCGTTGACCACGGCGATAACGGAACGTCCGCCGTAACTGATCTCGACATAGGTGCCAAGCGGAACATTCAGCATTGCCACGCCCATCGAAGACTCGGTCACGATAGCACCCGATGCAGTCGTGCCGCCCATAAAGCCATCGCCGATACCGTAGTAGGAAGCGACGCCGGATCTCCAGCCGCTCGTGGACACAGTACCAGAAGAAGCGCTACCGCTGCCGGAAGGCTGCTGAGTCGAAGAGCTGGAACCGGCATTTCCATCCTGGTTGCTGCCGTTGGAGCCAGAACCCTGCTGCTGCATCTGAGCAGTTGTAGCCGCTGCTTCTTCGGCAGCCTTGCGAGCCGCCTCTGCCTCGGCAGCATCCTCGCTCTGAGCGCGAGCCGCCATCTGGGCTTGGGCAGACTGAGCGGAAGCCAGAGCCTCGGAAGCCTTCTGCTGTTCCTGCTCGGCCTCATCCTTAGCGGAAGAAAGCTCTTCCATCTTGGACTCAAGCTCCTCATGCATAGCATTGAGGCACTCAAGCTCAGCGGTGTTATCGTCCTGAATAGTGGTGAGATACTTGCCCTGAGTGATGAGGTCGCCCAGAGAAGCGGAGTTCAGGAGCATCGACATAACGTTGGGCGACGCAACCTGGAGTTTATAGAGGTTAGCCGCAGCATCGGAAGCCTTCTGCTGCTGTTCGGGCAGCTTGTTCTGCTCGAAATCCAAGATCTCATCAGCCATCTCGCTGATCTGCTCGTTAAGCTCGTTGACCCTATCGGTCGCCTGCTGATACGTGGTAGCAGCGGAATTGACCTGCTGAGTCAAGGCTGCAAGCTCGGCCTCGGTCTGTGCAGTGGCAGCGTATGCGCTACACGGAGCCACACCCAGGCAGCTTCCCCCCACAAGCACAGCCGTCAGACCAGCAACGCACGCGATGCGTGCAAAGCCGCTCTTGCGGAAAGTGGAGGTTGCCGAATTCACATGCATAAGAGAAGTACCGCCTTGATTGTCGTTATCTCATTGACATAACAGTATAGCGATACGACTCAACTTCAACCTGAGCTTCAAGGTTCTATACAGAGGCACCATATCTCAACCTCAACTTTAAGGTTAATTTGAGTTGAGGTTGAACCTTAAGGGGCAATTTTGCCACCCACAAACAAATGCCAAAGGCTATCCGCGCATGATTCCCGCGACCTCACCGGCAAGAGTAATGGTTCCGGCAGCAACAAAAGCCTCGCCCGCCGCGGTCAAGCGCCCTACCGCATCCGGCACGGAAGGCACGACTTCTACCAGGTCGGAAGAGGGGCGGCCAAGCTCCTCGAGCTTATCGAGCACAAGCTGAGCCAGGTCCTGGGCAAGAATCGCGCGATCGCTCGCCGTCTGCGTTACAACAATGCGCGGGAACGCAGGAACCAAAACATCAACTATGCCGCTCACGTCTTTATCGGCAAGGGCCGCGGTAAGCAACAGAGGGCGCAGCGCGGCGTTGGGATTGATCTCGTCAAGCGAAGAGACGAAATTCTCGCAGCTCTGAGGGTTATGGCAAGCGTCGATGAGAATCAGCGGCTCGTTTTGCAGCACATCGAAGCGACCGGGCGTAGGACACGTGGCGAGCGATGCAGCCAACGCATCCGTGTCGAGGGCACGGCCTAGATACTCCTCTGCAACAAAAATGGCACACGATGCATTTTGCGCCTGGTAGAGAGGCTTATAGAGGGAGCATTCATAACGGGCTCGCGAAGTCTTGCAGGCAAAATCAAGCGTGTCGCCCAAATGCGCCGGACGTTTCAAGATCTCATGCGAGGACACGAGGGGCGAAACCCCGCACTCACGGCAACGGTCCTCCATAACGCGCCATACGCTGGGCTCATGCACACCCTCTCCCAAAATGACAGAGCGGCCCGGCTTGATAACAGCAGCCTTCTCCCCCGCAATCTCGGCAAGCGTGTTACCCAAGATACGCATATGATCGAGGCCAATGCCTGTGACGGCAACAACGTGCGGGTCGGTAGCACTCGTGGCGTCCCAGCGGCCGCCCATACCCACCTCGAGCACGGCAACATCGACACCCTCGAGGGCATAAACCGTCAAGGCCGCCACCGTAAGAAGGTCGAACGGCGTGATGGTGAAGATGCTCTCCCCCGCCGCGGCGCGTCGCTCGTTAACGCGTCGGCCAGCCTCATATGCAGCCGAAATACCCTTCGCGAACAGCTCGTCCGAGACGGGAGTGCCATCAATCTCCATACGCTCGGGGTAGCGGACGAGCTGCGGAGAGGTATAGAGCGCACAACGCAGGCCCTCGCCGCGAAGAATCGCTGCGGTAAAGCGGGTCGTAGAGGTCTTGCCATTGGTTCCCGCAATCTGAATGCAATCAAAGTGTGTATCCGGTCGCTCAAGCTCATCGAGCATCTCAACGACCGTCTCCAACAGCGGACCCGCATCGCCCGAGATCACGCCGGTATCGCAAGCGAGCGAGACAGCCTTCTCGAACGAAAACACGGGATAGGAAAACGGAACCGTATACATAGGGCCCAAGACCTTTCGTTGACGATGAACAAAAAGCGCGCCAGCCAAGCCAGCGCGCTCTCAATTACCCAGAATGTGACATTCTGACGACAGGTTTATTCTGTCACCTTTTCACATTGCGCCCACACATATGGACAAGCTATGAATATGTGACGAATTAAACCTGTCGACTTTTTGTCACATCTGCTATTCGAAGTCGGCGAGCTGGGACTGGAGAGCAGCGATGGTCTCCTTGAGCTCGGCGGCGCGATCGCGCTTCTTCTGCACGACCTCCGGGGCAGCCTTGGCCACAAAGCCCTCGTTGGCAAGCGTGCGCTCGGCAGCGGTGAGCTCCTTGGTTGCAGCGGCAATCTCCTTCTCCATGCGAGCGCGCTCGGCTGCCAGGTCTACCTTGCCCTCGAGCACGATGAAGACCTCAACGCCGCCGTCAACCACACCGATAGAAGCAGCCGGCTTGGCCACGTCCTCGCCCGCAACCGTAAGCTCCAGGTTTCCCAGGCTTGCGGCAAGGTCGGTCATGGTCGAGAAGCGCTGCTGGTCCTCGGCGCCCATACGGGCAACAGCCACCAGTTGCTCCTTGGGGCTCAAGCGATAACGAGCACGCGTGGAGCGAGCAGCGGAGACAACGGAGCGAAGGAGCTCGAAGGAGCGCTCGGCATCCTCGTCGACGAACTTCTCGTAGTCCGCAGGCTCGGGCCAAGCAGCGATCATCAGAGCCTCGGCGCGCTCCAGCTTACCGTCCTTCTCGTCGAGCACGGAAGCAGGCATGGTGTCCCAAATGGCTTCGGTCACAAACGGCATAAGCGGATGCATCAGACGCAAAGACGTATCGAGCACGAACATGAGGTTGCGCTGAGCCTGCAGACGGGTGGCATCGTCCTTAAGACGCGCCTTGGTGACCTCGACATACCAGTCGCAGACCTCGTTCCAGAAGAACGTCTGCACGCCGCGAGCCATGTCGCCAAAGGTGTAGTTCTCGATGCCCTCGGTAACCATCTTCACGGCCTTGGCCAGACGGCTGAACATCCAGGCGTCGGCCGCGGTCTCGGCCACGGGCTCGCCGGGCGTATAGCCCTCCATGTTCATAAGTAGGAAGCGGCTTGCATTCCAGATCTTGGTTACAAAGCTCTTGGCCTGATCGGTGCGCGGGCTATCGATAAGCTCCTTGGTCTTCTTATCGATGTTCGCGTCGAACTTCACATCCTGGTTGGTCGTGCACAGCGTAAGCAGGTTAAAGCGCATGGCGTCGGCACCGTACATACCAATGAGGTCCATGGGGTCAACACCGTTGCCCTTGGACTTGGACATGCGGCTGCCGTCCTTGGCAAGAATCGTCGGGTAAATGACAACGTCCTTGAAAGGCACCTCGTCTAGGAAGTACAGCGAGCTCATGATCATACGGGCAACCCACAGAGCGATGATATCGCGCGCGGTGACGAGCGCCGTAGTGGGATGATGACCCTCAAGCTCCTCGGGCTTTTGCGGCCAACCCTGGGTGGCAAAGGTCCACAGCTGAGAAGAGAACCAGGTATCGAGCACGTTCTCGTCCTGGTGCACGTGGTGGCCACCGCACTTGGGGCACACATCGGTATCCTCGAGCAGGGCATCTTCCCAACCGCAATCCTCGCAGTAGAAGACCGGGATGCGATGACCCCACCACAGCTGACGAGAGATGCACCAGTCCTTGAGGTTCTCCATCCAAGTAGTGTAGGTCTGCGTCCAGCGCGCAGGATGGAACGTCACCTTACCGGAGTTGACGGCGTCGAGTGCCGGCCCCTTGAGCTTGTCGACAGCGACGAACCACTGCTCGGAAAGCCAGGGCTCAAGAGCGGCGTCGCAACGATAGCAATGCATGACGGAGTGGTCGAGATCCTCGACATGATCGAGCAAGCCGTGCTCCTCGAACCATGCGACAACGGCCTCGCGGCACTCATCGCGGTTCATGCCCGTAAACTCGCCGTAGCCCTCGACGACAACCGCGTGCTCGTCAAAGATGTTGATCTGCGGCAGGTCGTGAGCCTGGCCCATGGCGTAGTCGTTGGGGTCGTGCGCAGGCGTGACCTTAACGAAGCCGGAACCAAAGTTCGCGTCCACGTGATAATCGGAGAAGATAGGGATCTCGCGGTCGACAATGGGCAGCTTAACGGTCTTGCCCACAAAAGCGGCCTTCTCGGGATCCTTGGGCGAGACGGCCACGCCGGTATCGCCCAACATGGTCTCGGGGCGCGTGGTGGCGACGACAATGTAATCCTGGCCGTTCACCGGTTCGGTAAGCGGGTAACGCAGGTGCCAAAGGTGACCGTGCTCGTCATGGTACTCGGCCTCGTCGTCCGAGATGGCGGTGGTGCAGTTGGGGCACCAGTTAACGATGCGCTTGCCGCGATAGATCAGACCATTGTGGTACCAATCGCAGAACACGCGGCGCACGGCCTCGGCGTAATCGGCGTCCATGGTGAAGCGCTCGTTGTCGAAGTCGACGGAGCAGCCCATACGCTTAATCTGCTCGACGATAATGCCACCATACTCGTGAGTCCAATCCCAGCAAGCGTCGACAAACTTATCGCGTCCGATCTCCAGGCGGCTGATGCCCTCGCTCTTGAGCTTCTTGTCGACCTTGGTCTGAGTGGCGATGCCCGCGTGGTCGGTACCGAGCACCCAACGCGTGGACTTGCCGCGCATGCGGGCCATGCGGATGATGGCGTCCTGGATGGAGTCGTCGGTTGCGTGACCCATGTGGAGCTTACCGGTGACGTTGGGTGGCGGAATGGTGACGGTGCAATCGCCCACGCCGGCACGACGCTTGTAGTAGCCGCCGTCGAGCCACTTCTGCAAAATCTTGGGCTCGTTCTCGGACGGGTCATAAACTTTAGGCATTTCTTCAGTCATATAGCTTTGCATCTCCCCTGCCTAGGGAAGAAACCTGGTTTTCTTTTCGCTCGGTCAGGTCCTGCTCACGACGAAGCGTCCACTGGACGCTTCTGTTCGTGCGGAATCTACGAAAAGCAAACCAGGTTTCTTCCTTGAAGCGTTAATCCAATCGAGGTAAGAGGATATCACAGGTCAACGGCGCTGAACGCCGCTATAGCACGGCAACAAAAAACGGGTTCAAAAGGACGAAACCTCTTGAACCCGTTGATGCGTTTGAGTCGCGTGCGGATTGCCCGGTGGGCGCTTACGCCGTGATAATGCGGCGCGGCTGTTCCTCTCCGCGCACGGCGGCGGGAGTCACCACAACCTTGGCGACGTTCTCCTCGCTGGGGAGGTCGAACATCGTCTGCTGCAGCAGGTCCTCGCAGATGGAGCGAAGACCGCGCGCGCCCGTCTTGCGAGCAAGCGCCAGCTTGGCGATCTCGCGCAGGGCCTCGGGCTCAAACTCGAGCTCGCAACCCTCCAGGCGGAACATACGACGGTACTGTTTAACGATGGCGTTCTTGGGCTCGGTGAGAATCGAGATCAAGTCGTCCTCAGAAAGCGCGCAGGTCTGCGTGATTACCGGCGTACGGCCGATGAACTCGGGAATCATACCAAAGGCGTTGAGGTCCTCGGGCAGCACCTGATGAAGCAGCGTGTTCTCATCGGTAGAAGAGGGGCCGGCAATCTCGGAATTAAAGCCAACACCCTTGTTACCCACGCGGTCGGAGATGATCTTGTCCAAGCCCACGAAGGCGCCACCGCAGATGAACAGGATATTCGTGGTGTCGATCTGCAAAAGCTCCTGCTGGGGATGCTTGCGCCCGCCCGTGGGCGGAACGCTTGCAACGGTGCCCTCGAGAATCTTAAGAAGCGCCTGCTGCACGCCCTCGCCCGAAACATCGCGCGTGATGGAAAGATTCTCGGCCTTGCGGGCGATCTTATCGATTTCGTCCACGTAGATGATGCCGATCTGTGCGCGCTCGATGTCGCCGTCGGCGGCAGTGATGAGCTTGAGCAGGATGTTCTCCACGTCCTCACCCACGTAACCGGCCTCGGTAAGAGCCGTGGCGTCGGCGATGGCGAAGGGGACCTCCAGGATGCGCGCGAGCGTCTGGGCGAGCAGAGTCTTACCGGTACCGGTAGGACCAAGCAGCAAGATGTTGCTTTTTGCAAGCTCGACGGTATCCACATCGTCCGTGGCATCGACCGCATGCTTGCCCAAAGGAGCGCCATCGGCCGCGCTTGCAGGTGCAGCCTCGCCCTCAAGCACGCGACGGTAGTGGTTGTACACCGCCACGGACATGGCGCGCTTGGCATCCTCCTGGCCCATCACGTAGGCAGAAAGCTCGTCGTAAATCTCGTGTGGAGTGGGCACGCGCTTGATGACGCTCGAGGCGACTGCGGGCTCAAAGCCCTCGTCTTCAAGCTCAAACTCCTGCTCAAGCTCAGAAAGGTCGGGCATGCCCTGGGCCATAAAGTCCTGGGCAAGCGACTCCTCGAGAATCTCGGAGCAAGCAGCTACGCACTCATCGCAGATAAAGATGTTGCTGGGCCCGCGAACGAGCTTGCGTACCTGGTCTTGAGTCTTGCCGCAAAACGAGCAATGGATAGGAGCGAAGTTGTCCTGATCCGACGTCGTGTTTTTTGCCATCGTTAGTTGGTTCCCTTCGCGGCCTCGGCGCGGGAAGAAACGATGCGGTCGATCAGACCGTACTCAAGAGCCTCGTCGGCCGTGAGGTAATGATCGCGCTCGGTATCGGCCTGGACCTTCTCGAAAGGCTGACCCGAGGTATCGGCCAAAATCTTGTTGAGCTTGGCACGAGTGGCCTTAATCTGCTGAGCGGCAATCTCAATCTCGGTCTGCTGGCCCTGAGCACCACCGCTGGGTTGGTGAATCATCACGAGCGAATTGGGCAGGCAGAAGCGCTTGCCCGGGGCACCGCAAGAAAGCAGGACAGCAGCCATGGAAGCAGCCATGCCCACGCAAATGGTGGAGACCTGAGGCTTGATGAAGTTCATGGTGTCGAGGATAGCCAGGCCGGCCGTGACCTCACCACCAGGCGAATTGATGTAGATCGAGATGTCCTTCTCGGCATCCTGGCTCTCCAGGTGAAGCAGCTGAGCGATCACCAGGTTGGCAGAAACGGAGTTGATCTCTTCACCCAAAAAGATGATGCGATCGTTCAACAGGCGCGAATAGATGTCGTAGCTGCGCTCACCGCGCGGGGTCTGCTCGATAACGTAGGGCACGAGCGAAGACTGAATGTGCTGCATGGCAACTCCTTTCATACATACTCGATAGAAACGTACGGTGCCCCGGATGCGCCGGAGCGCAGAATCGAAGCACCGTACAGAAATACCGGCTCGCCGGTATCATAGCCTATTTTTAGGAGCGAGGGTTACTCGGCGTCCTTCTTGGCGTACTCGTCAACCTCGGTAACCTTGGCGTTCTCGACCAACCAGTCAACAGCCTTGGAACGACGGATGGAGTCGCGCACGGCGGGCATACGGCCGTCGGCCACGAACTGAGCCTTGGAAGCCTCGACGTCCTCGATGCCAGCGTCGACAAACTCCTTGTCGACGTCCTCATCGGAGACCTCGATCTCGAGGTGACGGGCAAGAGCGTCGAGAGCCAGGGACTCACGGGCAACATCGTTGGCCTGACGATGCAGGTCGGCGATGAAGGCCTCAGAGGTGAGGCCGGAAGCCTGCAGCCAGACGTCGAGAGTCATGCCGCGAGAAGAGAGGTTCTGCAGGAAAGTCTGACCAAGCTCGGAGAAGACGGACTGCTCGTAGTCCTCGTCGACCTTCTCGAGCTCCAGGCGCTCGGAAAGAGCGGCCACGGCGCGGTTCTCCTTGAGGCCGGGAAGCTTGGAGGTCTTGTCGCCCTCAAGCTCCTCCTTGACGCCCTCGCGCATAGCGGCGATGGTGTCGAAGCCGAAGTTCTCCTTCACGAATTCATCGGTGAGCTCGGGAAGCTTGCGCTCCTTGACGTTGTTGATGGTGACCTCGATGGTGATCTCCTCAGCGTCCTCACCCATGAGGGTCCAGGAGATCTCCTTGGACTCGTCCTTCTTCATGCCCACGAGACCCTCGTTGACCTCGGTCGGGAAGTTCTCGGAACCAACGACGAACATACGGTTCTCGCCAGCAAAGCGGGTAGCGCCCTTGATGTCCTTGACGGCAGCGGTGACGTAGTCGTCGTTCTGGACGGGACGGTCAACCTCCTCGAAGGTGGCGTGATAGCCCATGAGCATCTCGATCTGAGCGTCGATCTCGCTCTCGGTGACCTCCGCGGGAGGCATCTCGATCTCGACGGGCTCATAGGAGTTGAGCTCGACGGACTGACGCAGAGAGAAGGTCACGGTGTAGGTGTAGTCCTCGTGATCCTTGACGAGGTCGAGCTCCTTGTAATCGCCCTCCTTGAGGGGAACGATATCCAGCTCGTTGAGAACGGCAGGCTCGTTGGCAGCGAGGATGTCGTTGGTGGCCTGAGCGAGGGTAGCCTCCTTGCCCAGCATGTTATCGATGACAGGACGCGGAGCGCGGCCAGCGCGGAAGCCCGGGAAGCGGTACTTGTTGGCAGCGTCCTTGTAGGCCTTCTTGATGGCGGCATCTACATCGGCGGCCGGGATGGTGACCGTAGCGGTAAGCTTGGCGTCTTGCACGTCAGAAGCGGTGATGTTCAACGTTCCTCCTATAAAACCTGCTCGGCAAACGTCGGGTGCCGATAGCCCTTGGTAACAAAGTTCGTGCGATTGGTGCGGGCGAAAGGACTCGAACCTTCACGGGAATCCCACCAGAACCTAAATCTGGCGCGTCTACCAATTCCGCCACGCCCGCATAAAGACGCACAGCCTAAGCATGATAGCAGATAGCACGCCACTTTGTTGAGCAAAGGTTTGGTGAACGTAGGCAACACGAGGGATACACGATGTAGGGGTCGATTACTCCCCGGCACGAATGTCCATATGACGCCTTTGCAGCGCCTCGCGGGCCAAGCGTTGGCCCTCGATAGACTGATCGAGTTGACGCTGGTAATACCTGAGTCCAGCATCGATCAGATGGTAGTAGCCCACCTCGGCCCGCACGTAGAGACTGAGTGCACGCTCGGGATCAGGCCTCACCACGCCATCAATGCCGCTCATAAGGTAATCGGCCATATGGTGAGCTGCACGGGCGGCAAGAGGGCTTTTCCCAGCGAGCTCGTAGGCCTTTGAGTAAAGCTGCCAGGCAATACGCTCGCTCTTGCGCACGCCCCTGCCCGAAGCATATAAATCGCCGAGCTTCCAATAGGCCTCGGGGTTGGTATCGGTAAGCGCCGCGCGAGCATAGCACTCATAGGCACGGGCGTAGTCCTTTTCGCACCCACGGCCGTAGTAATAGATGTAGCCCAGATTGATCATGCTCTGCGTGTCACCGCGATCGGAGCCAAGCTCGTAGAGCTCAACCGCACAAGCGTAATCCTCCGCGCTCCCCTGGTTGCTTGTATCGTGGTAGATGTTGGCCAAGTTGCAGCAACAGCCAGCGTCGCCACAAGCCACGCCATGCTCGTACAGGCGCTTGACGATGCGAGCGAACGCACCGCCCGCCTTCATCTCACGTGCAAGGAGTGCCTGGTTGAGGTAGAGGTCTTGAAGCATCTCATCGAAGTAGCCGCTCGCGGCGTCGTCGCAGGCGTTGGCAAGAATGTCGTACGCGCCCTTACTCATCTGGCCCGCGTAGGCAGAATCCTCGTATTCCACGTCGAAATTAGGCAGCGTTGCGAATTCCCGCTCGGTAATCTTCTTGAACTCCATGGTGGACCTTCTTTCTCAAACAGCGCCCGGCCGATGCCGATTGCGTTGTTTTGAGTGTACGCGGTCGTGGGGACATGGAGTTGGGGCATGCCTCGCCGACCAGTTCACTTTCGAAATGTGTCCGGACGGAGCAATACAATGCGCCCATCGGGCCCAACGATGGGCGCATTGTATCAAAGGAGATTGAAATGCTGAAGGAAAATGCCATATCTCGCAGGGGATTTATCGCCACAGGCGCAAGCGCACTGCTCATGCTTACAGGCTGCAACGGCCGCGCATCTAAAGCCGCCAAAGCACCCACTCAAACGGTTTCTATCACAATCGGAAACACCAACAAGGTGCTGCTCGATATCCCCAAATCCTGGACCGTTGACACCGAAAGCGACGGATCCGCAACGATCACTCCGGATGACTTCGACGGAACAGTCAGCCTCGGCAGCAACTTCTCTCCCATGTCGACCTTTACCAGCGATGAAGAGGTACTGGCATTTCTGGAACAAACCTTCCCCGAAATTAATGGCGAATGGACCCTCGTTTCAAAGA
Source organism: uncultured Collinsella sp. (assembly GCA_934621295.1). Lineage (GTDB taxonomy): Bacteria > Actinomycetota > Coriobacteriia > Coriobacteriales > Coriobacteriaceae > Collinsella. The sequence goes on along the minus strand of CAKTVB010000002.1, from coordinate 131,406 downwards.
AGAGCACAGCGCCGATATATGAAGCTCCCGTACGGCTGTCTGGCGGCAAAATGGGGCGCGGCTATATGCGCGCCGCTATCTCCGGCGAGGATATGATTCTAGTCGAGGCCATTGCCTCCAAGGACGATTGGAGCACGGCGAAGGGCGAAATTAAAGAGGTGCTATCCACCTATAGATTAGACGACCCTCAGGAGCCCGAGTATTCTGAACCGCCGCCCAAAGATGTCTTTACTTTCGTAAACGCCACCCGTGCAAAAGAATTGGGCTACGACTTTTGGCAGATGGATGTAACGGTTAAGAACAACAGCAATGAGGCAAAGCAGTTCTTGGGATTCCAGATTGACGAACTCGACGCCGATGGAAACATCATCAGTTCGTACATGTCTTACAACAAAAATGCAAGCTACGCCGTGGTTGAACCGGGACAAACGTATACCATCGAGCTTACCGAGGCGATCGAGGACAATATCGCCGGCATGCAAAGCCGCTACTGCGAATGGGGAGACAGCCCGTCAACCGCCATCAAAAGTGAGTACAGCACGCCATTCAAGCAAATGTTTTAAGAGTCAAAGGGCGGGCCGCATGACCTGCCCGTGCTTTAGCTCCAAAGATTGATTGGTATGCCCTAATCGGCAAAACTGTTGTACGAAATACAGGCATTTGACCGCTTATGCAAGGATGAAACATGAGAAGACTGGAAAAGCTGCAACGACGGATAACATAGCCGAAGGAATAGAGCACGATACGGCAGCACGAAATGAAGATCTTGTCTATACGGTCAAACTGCTCGATATCATAAATGGGCCCTACTCGATTCTACTTGACGCGCCATGGGGCGATGGCAAAACATTCTTTGTTCGTTCAATCGAAGAAACCTTAAAGGCGCTTAATCCTAAAATCGAAAAGGATACTGAAATTGAAAGTAAACTCGCCGTAGTGACGAATGAGCTTGGCGCCGTAAAAACGTCATTCCTGCCGTTCTACTTCAATGCATGGGAAAACGACTTTGTGGACGATCCGCTAAGCGCGCTATTTGCAAACATGGCTCTAGCGTTTAAAAAGATGGGCTCTACAGTAGAACATTCGACGAGCAGCTGCGTAACCGCCGTGCTTGACGCGGCGCTCGCACTCACGCCATTTCAGATTAATACAACCGAAATCGTAAAAGAACTAAATGGTAAAAACCTTATTGAAGCTTACGAAGAACGACAGTCGCTTCGAGAAAAGATAGACGAGCTTGCCAATGAAAGCATTATCAAAACAGCCAACAAACTGGCTATCATCATCGATGAGCTTGATCGGTGCCGACCAGATTTCGCGGTGCGGTTGCTAGAAGAAACGAAGGCCCTCTTCCAAAATGAAAACATCATCGTTATCATCTCGGCAGACTCTCTTCAACTCGCCCACGCCATCGGAGGTCTATATGGCCCCGGATTTGATTCGCAGCACTTCGTGGAGCGCTTCTTCGATCAACGTCTAACGCTCCCACCTGTTGATGTATACAAGGTTGCAACGGGCAAACCTCTCCAAGACACCATGCATAACTACGATTTGATGACTCAAGAGCTGCTCAATACGCGCAATCTTACAATCAGGGATTATTTTCGGATCCACTCGAAGCTTGAGGCGGGTCGAGCCTATTGCGACGTGCCCGACGACGGATCGCTATTCTCAACGGTGGCCAAGTGTCTCCTAATCCCTACACTCATTTTCATAGAACGAGACGACACCGAGCTGTTCAGATCAATTACCCACGGCATTGATTATGATGCGCTTTACGAATATGGCTCCCGCTATACCACCTTCAACAATTGCCTTAGGAAAATCGTTACGTTTGCAAAAACGGGTCAGCGATGGACCGAAGACACCGAGATATCAGAAGAAGACTGCCGCCAATATGTACACGACATGTGCGTATGGTTGTATTCAAGCAAACGCGATAGCCAGGAGCTCTATGAGGCGCATAGCCGAATTGGCTCGCCAATGGGAATCAGCCGTTCCGTTTTTACCACCCTACGCTTCCCTTGACTGCCTGATCGGACTTCGAATTGCGCATTTCTTGACTTTTTTGCCAAAACCGATGCCCTTGTCTGCAATCAAGACGCGCAATCGATGAAAGAGCGTGTACAAAACTGCAGGAAAGCCCACAGCAACCCGCTTTGTAAAAGAACGGCTCCTCCCGCTGTGCGGGAGGAGCCGTTCCAAACTAGCTATGAAGCAAGGGTTAGCAAACGCCCTGAGCGAGCATGGCGTCGGCGACCTTCTCGAAGCCGGCGATGTTTGCGCCCATCACGAAGTTGCCGCTATGGCCATACTTCTTGGCAGTATCGTCCACGTTGTGGAACATGCCGCGCATGAGCTGCTCGAGCTTGCCGTCGACCTCCTCGAAGGTCCAGGAAAGGTGCTCGGCGTTCTGGCTCATCTCGAGGCCGGACACAAGCACGCCACCAGCGTTAGCTGCCTTACCAGGCATGAAGGCAACGCCGTTGGCCTGGAAGTACTCGGTGGCATCGATCGTGGTGGGCATGTTTGCGCCCTCGCCCACGACCTTGCAGCCGTTGGCAACCAGAGCCTTGGCATCCTCAAGGTGAAGAGTGTTCTCACGAGCGCAGGGCAGCGCGATGTCGCAGGGAAGCTGCCACACGCCGCGGCCGTCGCCCTCGTGCCAGGTAGCGTTCGGACGCTCGTCGACGTACATAGCAAGGCTCACGCCCTTATCGTGACCGGAGCGCTTCTTATTGTAGATACCCTCGAGCACCGTGTAGTCGATGCCGTCGGGATCCTCGACCCAGCCCTTGGTGTCAGAGCAGGCCAAAACCTTGCCGCCCAACTGAGCGACCTTCTGCACGGCGTAAATAGCCACGTTACCGGAGCCGTGAACAACAACGTTCTTGCCCTCGAACGAGTCGCCGTTGCTCTTGAGGTACTCGTCAACGAAGTACACCAGGCCGTAACCAGTAGCCTCGGTACGAGCAAGCGAGCCGCCAAAGCTCAGGCCCTTGCCCGTAAGGACGCCGGTCCACTCGTTGCGCAGGCGCTTGTACTGACCAAACAGGTAAGCGACCTCGCGACCGCCAACGCCCAGGTCACCGGCGGGAACGTCGGTGTTGGGGCCGATGTGGCGATACAGCTCGGTCATGAAGGACTGGCAGAAATGCATGATCTCGTTGTTGGACTTGCCCTTGGGGTCAAAGTCGGAGCCGCCCTTGCCACCGCCCATGGGAAGGGTGGTCAAAGAATTCTTAAGAATCTGCTCGAGGCCCAGGAACTTGAGCATGCCCAACGTAACGGTGGGGTTAAAGCGCAAGCCACCCTTGTAGGGTCCGATCGCGGAGTTGAACTCAACGCGGTAGCCACGATTGACCTGGACCTTACCGGAATCGTCAACCCAGGGAACACGGAACATCACGATGCGCTCGGGCTCGACGAGACGCTCCAGGATGGCAGCCTCCTCATACTCGGGATGAGCATCGAGAGCGGGCTGTAGGGTGCCCAAAATCTCAGTAGCAGCCTGGATGAACTCGGTCTGCTCCGGGTAACGAGCCTTGAGGTCCTCGAGGACTGTCTGGGTGTAGCTCATGTAAGCCTCCAAAGATAGTGTTAAAAGCCTGAGCTATCATACGACGAGGTTTCGTATCGGTAACAAACAAGATGGGTTCGTTTTCCTATAATTAATAAATCCGCTGGTAAATGGCCTATTTTTCTCTGTTAATGTCTTGTTTCGTTTCCTGCGTGTTACAGGATGCTGAAGGCCTTTGGAAGCGGAGTGGCCATAGGGCTTGATGCCGCACTTGGCCGATGGGCAAGACAAGCCCTTTATCTAATCCTGGCTAGTCTGGGTAGACGGCAGCACATTAGATTTCTGGCCAACGGCTTTATTGCAGCTACTTTTGGCATCAGCATGTGTCATGAGCTGCCTTCAAAACAAAAATCGCAGGTTAAAGATAAACTTTAACCTGCGAAATATTTCCTGGAGCGGGCGACGGGAATCGAACCCGCGTCATCAGCTTGGAAGGCTGGGGTTCTACCATTGAACTACGCCCGCAAGAATATGGTCGGGACGACAGGATTCGAACCTGCGACATCCTGCTCCCAAAGCAGGCGCGCTACCAAACTGCGCCACGTCCCGAAGAACCTAGGCAGCTCGAGTCGATTAGACCCTGCTTGTCCCAAGGCTTTTGAATTCTAATATATCGTGCATTATCTGGCAACGGGCAAAAGGATTTACCCCACGCAAACATCAAGAAAGCTCAGACGCCTATAATGCAAACGTTCACCCCATCACAGTAAACGCGCAGGAACGAGCATCATGGCATCCAACGACACCCCAACATCCGCCAAAGAACGCACCCACTCCCCCGCCGCATCCCTCAAACACGAGCTTCACGTTGGCAAGGGCATCGTATCGCGCATTGCCTCCAAAGACGCTATGCGCGACCTCCACAACATGAAGGCGAGCCTCCGCCTTCTGTTGCTCGTGCTGCTCGTTTCTGCCCTTATGGGCATCGCTGCCTGGGCCTTCCTCACCTCGCTCGACTTTGTTACCAAGCAACGTGAGGCGCACCTTTGGCTCTTTGCCCTGCTGCCCGTCGTGAGCATAGCCACCGCCTGGGTCTACCGCACCCACGGCCTTCGCGCGGCACGCGGCAACAACCTCGTGATTGACAGCTCCCTTACCGGCACGCCCATACATGCACGCATGGCGGGCCTTACCTTTGTGTGCTCCGTCGCCACACACCTCGCAGGAGGATCTGCCGGCCGCGAGGGAACCGCCGTGCAGATTGGCGGCACCATCGCAAGCAACGTGGCCCAACTCTTCAAGCTCTCGGGCCGCGATCGCAAAGACCTCATGCTCGCGGGCGTCTCCGCTGCCTTTGGCGGCGTCTTTGGCACGCCGCTTGCCGGCGCCTTTTTTGGCATGGAGATGTGCACCATGGGCAAGCTTACGTACAGCGCGGGCATGTACTGCCTTGTTGCTTCCTTTGCGGGCGATGGCATGGCGCGTCTTTTGGGCACGCAGCACTCCTTCCAGCCCATCGCCCACGTACCGGCCATGACGCCCTCCACCGTTGCCCTGGTTCTGGTTTGCGCCGTTGTGTTTGGCCTGGCGGCACGTCTGTTCTCGTTCTCCATCCGCGTGGTCAAGAAGTTTTGGGCACATCGCGTACGCAGCTATCTTCTGGCAGCGTTGCTCTCCTCGCTCGTCCTCATGGGCACGTACATGATCTTTGGCCTCCAGCGCTACGGCGGACTTTCGGAATGGATGGTTGCTTCGGGCTTTAAGGGGCAAACAACCTGGTACGATCCCGCCCTCAAGCTACTCTGCACCGCACTCACTCTGGGCGCCGGCTACCAGGGCGGCGAGGTCACCCCTCTGTTTGGCATCGGCGCCTCACTTGGCGGGTGGATCGCCACCATCACCGGAAGCGATCCGAGCTTTATGGCTGCACTTGGCCTCCTGGGCGTCTTTGGAGCCGCGCTCAACGTCCCCATCACCACTATCATGCTGGGCATCGACATGTTCAGCGGCAAGGCGGCTGCCTACTTTGTGATCGTTGCATTTGTAAGCTACCTCGTCGCAGGCCATCGCGGCGTGTACCCGGCGCAACGCATCGTCACGCCCAAGCGTCGCTCCCTCGAGTTTGATGAGGGAGACACCGTGGAGCATGCCATCGAGCGCCACCATGAGGTAGTCATCGAAGGCGAGCCTGCAAGCACCACCAGCAACGATAACAAATAACGCCCCACTCACGCTCACCGGGTTCCCATGGCATTAATAGTCCATCTGCCCCATACTTGTGCAGATGGACATTGCACGGAAAGGACCAAGGGGATGCAGCTTCGAGATAGTGGCTCGTTGGGAAAGACGCTCATCATCGCCAACCCCACCGCCCAGTCGGGAGCCGCACGCGGCGTAGCCGAGCGCATGCAGCGCTTCTGCGCGCTCTACTCCCATGAAACCGATGCGTTCTCGCTTGTCTGTACGGAACATGCAGGCCACGCAACCCAGCTCGCCCGCGAGGCCGAAGGTTTTGACACCGTGCTCGCCCTAGGCGGAGACGGCGTGGTCCACGAGGTCGCCTGCGGGCTTATGCAGATCGATGCCGCCCAACGCCCTCACCTGGGCGTAGTGCCCGTGGGATCGGGCAACGATTACGCGCGTACCCTGGGCATTCCCGCGGACCAAGTGTCTTCCATCGAGCGAATTTTCGACTATGAGCCTGTTCGTATGGATGTGGGCAAAATCGAGTATGTTCCATCTGGGGCGGAGACCGCTGATGCCGCTGCACGTACAGAGCACTTTGTGCAGACGTTCTCCTTTGGCCTCGACGCGGCCATCGCCATCGACACTGTGGAGCGACGCCTGCGCACGGGCCTTACCGGTGGCGCGCTCTATACCGCAAGCGGACTTGACGTCTTTGGCAGGCGTTTTCGATCGTACCCAACAAATGTGCAGGTAGACGATGGCGACTTGGGCTGCTTGCGCGCCCTTATCTTCGCGGTGCAGATCGGCCCCACATATGGCTCGGGTTTTAAGGTCTGCCCTAGCGCGGATCCCACGGACGGCCTTTTCGACATCTGCTATGCCGCCGGATCCATCCCCCGCGGCGTGGCGCTACCTTTGTTCTTGCGCGCCAAGAACGGCGGTCATGTGAAATCGAGACTCATCCACCTTCTGCGCGCCGAGCATTTGGTTCTTGATTTTGAAGGCGACGACTACCCCATCCAGGCTGACGGCGAGCAGATTCACGCTCGCAAGGCAACCATCACCGTCCTGCCCGGAGCCCTCACCGTGCTAAGGCCCCGACAGAATGTGACAGAATAAACCTGAGGACTTTTTGTCACATTATTTGTCGCCGGTGATGCGGCGGCGCGTTGCTTTGAGGTCTGAACGCATGCGTTTGTCCTTGAGGCGGCGGCGTCGCTGAGAGGCCGGGACCTTGGTAGCATGGCGCACCTTGGGCGGCACGGCGCGACGACGAAACTCCTCCTGCAATTTACGAACGCACGATGCTCGATTTTGAAACTGGCTGCGGCTCTCACGCGCGGTGACCACGATTCCCGTAGGAACATGGCGCATGCGCACGGCAGAATCGGTAGTGTTCACGCCCTGCCCGCCCGGACCGGTGGCGCGAAAGACGTCCACCTCGCAATCGCGGGCGACCTCGGCCGCCGTCTGACGTGCAAACGCGGCATACTCTCGATATGTCAGGTGCTTTTCTTCCATGGGCCCAAGACTAGCACGTTAGCGGCGAGCACGGGCCGCACGCACCAGGCACAGTACGAAGCCCACGGCAACAAGGGCGGCCACGCTCATAAGGGCCCAGCGGTAGCCGTAGAAGAAAATGTCCGGACGTCCCGCCACATAGCCCGCCACGGGCCTGCCCGCAGCCTCGCCCATCTTGCCGTAGAGAATCGCCATGCCGCCCGAGATGCCGAGCGCCATGCCCATATTCTGCGAAAGCGCCGAGAGGCTTCCCACGAAACCGAGCGCGTCCAGCGGAGCCGCGCTCATGAACAGCGAGTTGTTGGGCGACTGAAACGTCGAGGTTCCCAAAGACATCAGCGCCACGGCGGCGACAATCACCGGCAACGAACTGTGCTCGTTAAGAAGCCCCACGGCGGCCAGGCCGACGGAGTAGATGAACAGGCCCACGCACGTGGGAATATGCGACCCCACGCGGTCGGAAAGAGAACCAGAAAGCGGTCCCACTACGATATTTACCAGCGGAATCACGGCAAAGAGAAAACCGGAAAGACTCGGCGAGAACCCGTGCGCATCCTGGAAATAAAAGGGCAGGATAATCTCACTCGCGCCGATAGCGATGAAGCTGATAAGCGTCGCGAGCACATTGATGTTGAAAGTCAGGCTCTTGAAGACGCCCAGACGAGCGAGCGGCTGTTCTGCGCGCAGCTCGATACGCACGAACAGCACCATGAGCAGCAGGCCGGCAAACAGCATGCCTACAATCTTGAGCGAGGCACCCTCGCCCATAAAGGTAATCGAGCACAGCAGCATGACCAACGCAGGCACAAGCGCGCAGGCACCAGTCAGATCGAACGTGATGCCGCGGCGGTCAGGGCGCACATGCGGCAGGGTCTTGAGACCTGCGACAAAGGATACGACGCCCACGGGCACGTTGATAAGGAAGATGCACTCCCATGGCAGAGTCGACACGATCACACCGCCCAGCACCGGGCCGCACATCATGCCCAGGGCAACAAAGCTCGCAAGCAGGCCCAACGCCCGACCGCGCTCCTTAGCGGGAAACGACTCGGTGATAATGCCCATATTGTTTGCCATGGCCGCCGCGGCCCCGATGCCCTGCACGCAGCGCGAGACCAACAGCATCGCAAACGTATGCGAAAGGCCGCATAAAAGCGAGCCGACGGTGAAGAGCGCCACGCCTGCCTGGAAGAGCCAGACCTTGCCGAACATGTCGCCCAAGCGTCCGAAAATGAGCATCGACGCACAGATAGCCACCAGGTAGACCGTAGAGACCCACTGGATATCGCCCAGACTCACGACAAGGGCTTTTTGCATCACGGGCAACGCCACGTTGACGATGCTCGAATCGAGCGTGGACATAAATGTCATGACCAGCACGGTAAAGAGAATCGCCCATTTGTTCTTGCCGTGGGTATCGCCCTCAAGGGCGATACGCCGACGCTCCTCCGAAGAAGGCCCGCACGCGCACGCCCTTACGGTCCCAGCGTAACCATCCTGCGCGGGCGCTCCATCCAAACGCTCGTTATCCATCGTTTCAATCCCCTATCGATCAGCAGCCGCACACAATGGCAGCGAACACGCAAAAAGGCGGGCCCCTTACTCATAGCAGCATGAGCTGGGAACCCGCCTTTGGTTCATTGCCCTCTTTTGTACCATGAAACCTGCGACTTCACAAAAAGTAACGAAGAACCCATCGCGGAGCACGACCCGGGCACGCACGCCAACCGGCACCCCCGAATCATCCTGTAGCCCCGCCTGCACCGTCCGGGCGCAAACGCCAGTCAGAGACAGCGTCCATGCGCATGCGGGCCACACCCGACATCGTCTGATTGAAAACTGACATAACCATGATGGTTACAGGCTTGTCAGCCGCCCATAACGAGACACGAGTTGCGGTACACTTTCTTTCGTCTATTCATGCCTAACATACTGCGAGGAATACCATGCTCAGGGTTGGACTTCTTACCAGCGGCGGCGACTGCCAGGCGCTGAACGCCACCATGCGAGGAATCGTCAAGACGCTCACCAACTGCTCCCCGGAGCCCGTTGAGTTCTACGGCTTTGAAGATGGCTACCAGGGTCTCATCTACAGCCGTTTTCGAGTTATGACCTCTGCGGACTTTAGCGGTATCCTCACGCGCGGTGGCACTATCCTGGGCACGAGCCGTACCCCCTTCAAGCAGCTTGATACCCCTGAGACCGATGGCGTGGAGAAGGTTCCCGCCATGGTGCACACCTACCACAAGCTCAAGCTCGACTGCCTGTTTATGCTGGGTGGCAACGGCTCCACCAAGACGGCGAACCGTCTGCGCGAAGAGGGCCTGAACGTCATCGCCCTGCCCAAGACCATCGATAACGACACCTGGGGCACGGACATGACCTTTGGCTTTACCAGCGCGGTCGAGGTTGCAACCAAGTGCATCGACGACATCCACACCACCGCCTCGAGCCACGGTCGCGTCTTCGTGATCGAGATCATGGGCCATAAGGTTGGCTGGATTCCCCTGTACGCCGGTGTCGCTGGCGGCGCGGACATCATCTTGATTCCCGAGATCCCCTACGACCTCAAGGCCGTTGAGCGCAGCATTGAGCAGCGCATTAAAAATGGTGGCCGCTTCGCCATCGTCGTGGTGGCCGAGGGCGCCATCTCCAAAGAAGACGCAGCCTTGTCCAAGAAGGAGTACAAGAAGAAGGTCGCCGCCCGCACCTCTCCCTCCATCGCCTATGACCTCGCAGCAGACATCGAACGCGTCACCGGGCGCGAAACGCGCGTTGCCGTTCCCGGCCATACCCAGCGCGGCGGCGAGCCCGATGCTCAGGACCGCGTTTTTGCCACCCAGTGCGGCGTCGAGGCGGCTCGCGGTTGCCTCGAGGGCGAGTTTGGCTTTATGGTTGCCCAGCGCGATGGGAAAATGTGCCGAACCCCCCTTGCAGACGTCGCCGGCAAACTAAAATACGTTGATCCCGAGAGCGATTTGGTGCGCGAAGCAAAAATGCTCGGCATCAGCTTTGGCGACGAATAGGAGTAGCAAACCATGGCAAACGAGAAAAAGGGCATACTTGCCGAGTTCCAGGAATTCATCAGCCGCGGTAACGTGATGGACCTCGCCGTAGGCGTAATCATCGGCGGCGCGTTCACCGCAATCGTCAACTCGCTCGTGCAAAACGTTATCAATCCCTTTATTTCGTTTCTCACCGGCGGCAACACCGAGGTCCCCGGCATGGCGATTTCCCTTGGCGGCAACGTTGTCGACTTCGGCGCATTCCTCGGCGCTATCATCAACTTCTTGATCACCGCTGCTGCCGTCTTCGCCATCGTCAAATCTCTCAACGCTCTTAACGAGATGAAGGAGAAGGCAGCCCATAAGGTGGGCCTTGTCAAGGACGAGGGAGAAGAGGAGGCACCTGCCCCGCGCCTGTGCCCCTTCTGCCGCCAGGAGATTCCCGAGGACGCAACGCGCTGCCCGCATTGCACCTCCAGACTCGACGGCTACAAGAACGAGCTGGATACCCGTCACCTCTGCTAAAGCCGGCTCATCCACAGCTCAATAGCTCGACCAAATAACGGCGCGCGCTAGAGACCTCGATCACCCAGCCAAAAGACGCAATCCGCGTACACATCCCGGCGAATGGGTTCGTTGAGAATCTCGTGGCGCGCGCCTTCGTATATCTTGAGGTCCACACGTTCGACACCCGCGTCCCGGTACTCCTTCACGGCTGCGCGCACTCCCCGTCCGCAATCTCCAACAGGATCCTCGGCACCGGCGATAAAGAGCATGGGCAGGCCCTTGGGCACACGTTGCGCCCCCTTGTTTGAGATGGCCTCTTTGACAAGCGTTGCCAGCGTGGCATATGCACCCACGCTAAACATCTGGCCACAGCGCGGGTCGGCAATGTACTCATCAACCACGGCTTCATCGGTCGAGAGCCAATCGAGCGGCGTTCGTGCATCTTTCACGGCCTTGCTGTAGGCACCCGCACCCAAAGAATCGGCGAACCTGCTGCGATAACGTTCGCCCCGTGCCCGCGCAATCAACCCGGTGACGGCGCGCCCGCCCACAGCCATGAGCATAGGCTGCTGACCAGTACCGCAAATCACCGCGGCATCAACGCCAAAGGCATGACGCGTAAGGTACACGCGGGTAACAAAGCTTCCCATCGAGTGGCCAAAAATCACGTATGGGATATGAGAATCCGGATAGGAAGCCGCAAAGCTCTCCATCACACGACAGCGCAGCTCGTGCACGTCGGCAACGAGGATATCGGCGCCACCTCGCAATGGCATATGGCCCAAGTCTTCCTCGCAAGATACCGACTTTCCGTGCCCCACATGATCGTTTGCGCACACGGCAAAGCCTTGCGAGCACAGATACGCCGCAAAATCCGCATAGCGCTCAACATGCTCCGACATGCCATGGACCAGCTGAATCAGACCACGCGGGGCACGCAGGCCGTCGTGCACGTCTTGCGGTTGCCACAACAGAGCGCGAATCGTAGAAGAACCGTCGCGACTGGGATAGCTGATGCTCGTGGTGACCATGGGCACTCCTTGCAAAGAAAAAGGGAACAAGAGGTTCATGTCCCTCTTGTTCCCCATCGTGACTACTGCAAGTCTTCCAGACGGCCGTGTTTCTCGTAACGTGTAACGCGCGAGATCTTGTTATCGTCGTCCACAAAGACCACGCGCGGCTTCATCTGAGCAGCCTCTTGATCATCTACCTGTGCATAGCACATGATAATCACCTTGTCGCCCACCTCGACGTAATGCGCGGCGGCGCCGTTGAGGCAAATCATGCCGCTGCCCGGATCACCTGCAATCACATAGGTCTCCAGGCGCTTGCCATTGTTAACATCGGCAACCTGGACCTTCTCGTATTCCAAGATGCCAGCAGCCTCCATCAACTCGGAATCGATAGTGATCGAGCCAATGTAGTCGACCTCGGCCTGTTTGACCATTGCGCGATGAATCTTGCCTTTGAGCATCGTGAGCATCATGCGAGAGATTCTCCCCTTGTTGCGTTGGTGTGGTTGCGCTAACGTTGCGCCGCAATACGGTACAACACATTGGTCAAAAGCTGGTAGATCTGTCGATCATCTCCAGAAAGACAGCTCAGATGAGCCTCGATGGTCTGGGTGTCCCCTCGGGCGGCAGGGCCGGTGAGCGCCGCCACGCAGCCGTCGTGGGCCACGTGCTCGGCGTTGCCCAAAAACAGTGAGGCAAGAGCGGCTTCGGCGTCGTCCTGGCTCAAACCGCATGCCGCGAGCTGCGCGGCGGCCTCGTGATACAGCCCCACTACCAGGTTAGACGCCATGACGGCAGCAGCGTGGTAGCGAACCTTGTCTGCCGCATCGATGCGCGCATGCTTGTTGCCCAGCCTGTCGAGGGCAGCCTCGAGCACACAGACGGCTTCGTCATCGCCCTCAAGCGTAAACCATGCGTGGCCAAGCTCCTGCCAGCAATCGAAGCGACTGCTCACCGCGTAGAGCGGGTGCATGGAAGCCACGTGCGCCCCGGCGTCACAGCATACAGAGAGAGCCTCGGACGAGGTTGCGCCCGAACAGTGCACGATGATCTTCCCGGCAAGGTCCACGCCGCAGCCGGCAAGCTCCTCCGCCACCTCGCGGATAGCGCCGTCGGGCACGGTCAGGAAGATGAGTTGGCTGTCACGAGCAAGGTCTGCCAGTGAGTCATACGCAAAGCCCTCGCAAAACTCCGCGGCCTTGCGAGCGTGCTCCGCCGACCTACTCAAGAAGCCCGGCTGTCTCAGCATCGGCTCTTGTTGCAGGTAGCGCGCAAGCGAACAGCCTACCTTGCCCGCTCCAACAAATCCAACAGGCGCAAGAATCACTACTCAGCCTTCGGGTCGAAGATAAAGTTGTCGATCAAGCGCGTCTTACCAATGTAGACGGCCATGGCGCACAGGATAGGCTCGGCGCCGATCTTCTCAATCTGCACGATGTCCTCGAAGTCGACCATCTTGACGTAGTCGATCTTTGCGAGCGGCTCAGCCTCGATGATGGCCTTCATGGCGTCGAGCACGCAGGCGGCATCGCGCTCGCCATCCTCAACCATCTTCTGGCCAGCGAACACGGCGCGCGAAAGACACAGCGCAGCCACGCGCTCCTCGGCGGAAAGATACGTATTGCGTGAGCTCTTGGCCAGGCCATCCTCTTCGCGGATAATCGGGCAGCCCACAATCTGAATGCCAAAGTTAAGGTCGCGCACCATGCGACGAATAACGGCGAGCTGCTGGGCGTCCTTCTGGCCAAAGTAGGCACGGTCGGGACACACGATGTTGAACAGCTTGGACACGACGGTGCACACGCCACGGAAATGAATCGGACGCGTGAGACCGCACAGCTCATGCGTGAGCTCGTCCATGTTCACATAGGTGCAAGCGTTGGGTGCGTACATCTCGGACGGCTCGGGATGGAAGACGAGCGCAGCGCCCGCCTCCTCGCAAAGCTTGCAATCGCGGTCAAAGTCGCGCGGATAGCTCTCCAGGTCCTCGGTGGGACCAAACTGCGTGGGGTTCACAAAGTCGGACACGACCACGCGGTCGTTCTCGGACGCGGCGCGCATAATCAGGCTCTTGTGGCCCTCGTGCAAAAAGCCCATGGTGGGAACAAGGCCAACGGTCAAGCCTTCGCGGCGCCATGCACGTACCTGCTCGCGAACCTCGGCGACGGTAGTTGCTGTTTGCATCATTAACTCCTCAATAACGGTGACGACAGATGGTCAGCACAACCACGCTACTTTGCGGCGCGAAGCTCTTCCATCACAGTGGGATCGATTTTGTAGCTCTCGGCAGCAGCCGGGAAATCACCCGACTGGACAGCCTCGTCATAGTCGTGATATGCCTGCTTTATAGCCTCGCCGATCTGCCCAAATTGGCGGACCATCTTGGGCTTGAAGCCGCCCGTCGTCATGCCCAGCATATCCTGCACCACGAGCACCTGGCCATCCGTGCCGCTGCCGGCACCAATGCCGATCGTAAAGCAGGAGGTCAGCTGTTCGGTCACATACGTGGCAAGGTCTGCGGGCACGCACTCAAGAACCATGGCAAAGGCGCCTGCGGCCTCGATAGCCAGGGCGTCCTCCACGAGCTGCTTGGCGGCCTCGACGGATTTGCCTTGCACCTTAAAGCCGCCGAAAGCGTTGACGGACTGTGGCGTGAGACCGATGTGCCCCACCACGGGGATGCCCGCCTGCACCATCGCGCGAATCTGCTCGCAAACGGTCACGCCGCCCTCGAGCTTAACGGCCTGGCAGCGACCCTCTTTCATAAGGCGGGCAGCGTTTGCCACAGCTGTAGGGATGTCGGTCTGATAGGAGCCAAAAGGCATGTCGCCCACCACGAAGGTATCGTTGCAAGCGCGCGTGACGCAACGCGTGTGGTGAACCATATCGTCCATGGTCACAGGCAGCGTCGAATCGTAGCCCATCATGGTCATGCCCAGGGAATCGCCCACGAGAATCATGTCGATGCCGGCTTCTTCGACAAGCGCTGCCATCGTGTAATCGTAGCTGGTCACCATAGTGACCTTGCCGCCCTCGTCAACCTTCTTCTTGAGCGTCAGAACAGTGTTCTTTGCCATATATGCTCCTTTTTACGGTCTCGGCGCGCGAGGGGCAACCACGCGCGCCGAAGGCACCGAATATTCCGTTTTATTCTACTACGCAGCCCGATTCATACCTCGAAAGCATGGCAAGAACACGATACCGCGCCCCACGCAAAGCCCTCTTACCTACACGAGCGAAAGAGCGTGCTCGATATCGGCGATCAGGTCCTGCGAGGACTCGAGACCGCAGGACAGACGCACCATGTCGGGGCTGATGCCGCACGCCTCGAGCTCGGCATCGTTCATCTGGCGATGCGTAGCGTTAGCCGGATGCAGGCAGCAGGTGCGCGCATCGGCCACATGCGTGGCGATCTGGCAAAGGGAGAGGTTCTTCATGAAGGTTTCTGCCGCGGCACGACCGCCCACAAAACCGAAACTCACGACACCGCAGGTGCCGTTGGGCATGTACTTCTTCGCGACCTCGTAATAGGGATCGCCCTCAAGGCCCGGATAGCTCACGAAGCGAATCTTGGGATGGTTCTTGAGGTAGGTGGCCACAGCCAGGCCGTTCTCGCAGTGGCGCGGCATGCGCACATGCAGGCTCTCAAGCGAGCTATTGAGGAAGAACGCAGCCTGAGGGTTCTGCATGGGGCCGAGGTCACGCATGAGCTGAGCGGTCGCCTTGGTAATGAAGGCGCCCTCAAGGCCGAACTTCTCGGCATAGGTCACGCCGTGATAGCTCTCGTCGGGCGTGGTGAGGCCCGGGAACTTATCGGCATGAGCCATCCAGTCGAACTTGCCGGCATCCACGATCACGCCGCCCAGATAGGCCGCATGGCCGTCCATGTACTTGGTGGTGGAATGCGTGACGATATCGGCGCCCCACTCGATAGGACGGCACATCACCGGCGTGGGGAACGTGTTGTCGACCATCAGGGGCACGCCGTGCTCATGTGCCGCCGTGGCAAAACGCTCGATGTCGAGCACCGCAAGGGCAGGATTCGCGATGGTCTCGCCAAAGACAAGCTTCGTGTTGGGCTGGAAAGCGGCCACAAGTTCCTCGTCGGAGCAGTCGGGCGCCACGAAAGTGCAGGAGAGGCCCATGCGCTTCATGGTGTGAGACAACAGGTTATACGTGCCACCGTAGATAGCAGAGCTTGCCACCACGTGGTCGCCAGCCTCGGCGATATTGAAGATGGCAAGGAAGTTTGCAGCCATGCCGGAGCTGGTGAGCATGGCCGCAGAGCCGCCCTCCATCTCGGCGATCTTTGCCGCCACGAGGTCGCAGGTAGGGTTCTGCAGGCGGCTATAGAAGTAGCCGCTCTCCTCCAGATCGAACAGGCGGCCCATATGCTCGGAAGTGTCGTACTTCCACGTAGTGGACTGGTAGATGGGAACCTGGCGCGGCTCGGCGTCGCCCGGATGATATCCACCCTGGACGCAAATGGTATCCATGCGCTGTTCGGTCATAAGATGCTCCTTTGTTTGTGCGGAATAGAGAAAAGATACTCCCCCGCTTTACCCTGCTCAACCCATAAATTGCATAGGATTATCTCCTGTCGTATGCCCGCCGCGCAGACGGCTCGCAACAAGAAAAGGTGCATCCCCCGCCGTCTAGAATAGGAGTACAATGACGAGCAAGCAAAATCGCCAGCGAAAGGGGAACCCGTGAACGCCATCGACATGACCAAACTCGACCTCGAAGCCTGTAAAACTCAGGCCGCCGCCTATCATGAGCAGGGATTCAACTGCGCTCAAGCCGTCGCCTGCGCGCTTGCCCCGGCACTGGATTTTGATGCCGACACCGCGTTTCGCCTTCTCGAGGCATTCGGCGCGGGCATGGGCGGCATGACCGAGACCTGCGGCGCCCTCTCGGGTGCCGTCGCCATCCTAGGTTTGCTGAATAGCGAGGGCATGGCAAACCCTACAACCAAGCGCCAGTCCTGTAAGCTCTCTCGCGAAGCCGCCGCGCGCTTTAAGGAGAAGAACACGACGACCATCTGCCGCGAACTCAAGGGCGTGGGCTCAGACGCCGGCCCCATCCGCAGTTGCCCCGGCTGCATCGACGATGCTGTAGAAATCGCCATTCAGCTCATCACCGAACAGCAAGCGTAAGACCACCGCATACAGGCGATACGCATAGCAAGGTCCCGTTTAGAACGTACCCCCACGTCTAAACGGGACCTTCTTCATGTATATGACGAGCAACTCTGACGCTCGGCCTACGGCCGCGCAAATTCGGCAAAATGAGCAGGCGAAACAACAATCTCCTCGCGTCCGGCCATGAGCTCGCGCATTTTGTCGCAAAACGGCAGCTCCTCACCCGTGCGGAACACGAGGTGCAAGACCACGCGATCGGTAAAATCGGTCGAGGCAACAGCTGCGCCCAGGCCTTCGGCAATATGAAGAACCTGCTCGTACTGGGCATAATCGAGCGTGACATCGACCGGCGTCACGCTCGTCATCTCGACGATCATGCCCGCCTCGCGTGCGTACGCCACCGCCGCCTGTGCCGCGGCGGTATAGGCGCGCACCAGGCCGCCGGGACCCAGAAGGGTCCCGCCAAAATAACGAGTGGTCACGCAGCAGACGTCCTTGAGACCTTCGCCGCGCAGCACTTCGAGTGTAGGCATGCCGCTCGTGCGGCTGGGCTCGCCGTCGTCGGACTGACGCTCACGGCCATCGGTGCAGATCCATGCCGGCACGTTATGGCGCGCATCGTAGTGACGCGCACGAACGGCAGCGATGAACTCGTTGGCCTCTTCTTCGCACTCGATATGCACAAGCTGCGCGATAAAGCGGCTCTTGCGGTCGACGAATTCACCCGTCGCCTCGACACCGGAACGCAGCGTGAAATAGCTCTCCACGAATGTCTACCCAAGCTTCACGATCTTGGTGCCGTGCACCTCGGAAACGCCCACAGCGCCCGCAATCTGCTCGCAGTTTGCATACGTGATGCCAGCGCCCGGAAGGATGATCAAACTGCCCGCAGCATACTCGGCAAGCTCCTGCAAACGAGGAATATTGTCGTCGATCTTGGTGCCCTCAGCGCCACCATGGGTCAGAATGCGGTCGACACCGTGCTCGGCCAACCAGTCGATTGCGTCGAACTGAAGCTCGGCAGGCATCGCGTCAAATGCCATATGGAAGGTAATGCGCATGCCGCGGTCCGACTCCACCGTAGGAACATGCGCCATGGCGATGAGACGCTCGAGTGCGGGGATATCCAGCTCCCCTGCCTCGGTCAGGCAACCGAAGACCACGCCGGTGCTTCCCAGGCTGCGCGCCGCCTCGATGTCGTCGAGCATCATCTCGACCTCTTCATCGGAATAGACAAAGTTGCCGCCGCGCGGGCGAATCATCGTCATAACGGCCACGCCATGGGATAGGGCATACTCGCAGGTATGCGCAATCACGCCGTACGAAGGCGTGGTTCCGCCCACGGCCAGGTTGTCGCATAGCTCGATACGCTTAGCGCCCGCATCGATGGCCTCGGCAACATGCTCGAAGTTTTCGGCACAGAATTCCTTGATCAACATAGGTGCATCGACCTTTCGTCTCGCATCAGCCGCGTGCGAACCGACGCCCATTTGTGCAAATGGAGTTTGGGCACGCATCGTATATCTGCATGCATTATAGCGTGTGCTACAATCCTTACCTGCGAAGTGGGCCAGGCGATCGCGCGTACGCAGTCCCGTCAGGGGCATGTCGTCCGTGAGGAAAGTCCGGGCTCCGCAGGGCAGGATGCTGGCTAACGGCCAGGCGGGGTGACCCGACGGATTAGTGCCGCAGAAAAGAAGACTCCCACCTGCGCGCGCCTTGGCGCACGTAAAGGGAAAAGCTGAAACGGTGGTGCAAGAGACCACCAGCGTCGCGGTGACGCGGCGGCTTGGTAAACCCCATCCGGAGCAAACGCGAATAGGAACGCTATGGGCTGGCCCGGTCCGCGTTCGGGTTGCGTGCGACTGCTGCACCGCGTACCTCGGTATGCGGGCAAAGATAAATGATCGTCCACGACAGAACCCGGCTTATCGGCCCACTTCGTCTCTTTCTTTCACAAAACGCTTAAAACGCTTTACCAAATCGTCGATTGCCGAGAAAATAGCTACGCCCGCAAACATCAACCGTGCGTCAAGGTTGTGTAAAGGGTATCTTAGTTCACGTTTGTAGCGAAATTCGATTAAGGCGGACGTCGTGGGAATCTCTCTTGCGTCTTTTCTCCAACAGGTAACCTCGAATCCTGTTTTGGCAATCACCGTTGCCCTCACGTTGGGCGTTATCTTCGTCAACGGCTGGACCGATGCCCCTAATGCCATCGCCACCTGCGTCACCACACGATGCATGCGCGTGCGATCGGCCATTATCATGAGCGCCATTTGCAACTTCTTTGGCGTCCTTATCATGACCCACATCAACGCGAGCGTCGCCTCGACCATCAGCAACATGGTCGACTTTGGCGGAGACACGACCATGGCGCTTGTGGCGCTGTGCGCAGCGCTCTTCTCGATTGTGGTCTATAGCGTGGGCGCCTCTATCTTTGGCATCCCCACCAGCGAAAGCCATAGCCTCATCGCCGGCCTCACCGGTGCTGCCATTGCCCTGGGAGGCGCCGGCGGCGTCAATATGGACGAATGGATCAAGGTCATCTACGGCCTGGTGATGAGCCTGCTCTTTGGCTTTGCGATTGGCTGGGCAACTGCAAAAGTGGTCACCGTTATCTGCGCGGGACTCGACCGTCGACGTACCGACACCTTCTTCAAATACGCTCAAATTTTTAGCGCCGCCACCATGAGCTTCATGCATGGCGCGCAAGACGGTCAGAAGTTTATCGGCGTGCTCTTCTTGGGCGTGGCATTTGCCTCCGGCCAGCCCGATGTTGCCGGAGCTGTAATCCCCATATGGCTCATGATGCTCTGCAGCGTGACAATGGGCCTGGGCACGAGCGTGGGCGGCGAGAAAATCATCAAATCCGTAGGCATGGACATGGTTAAGCTCGAAAAATACCAAGGCTTTTCCGCCGACCTCTCCAGCTCGATTTGCCTTTTGGTCATGACGGTACTGGGCATTCCCGTATCGACCACGCACACCAAGACCAGCGCCATCATGGGCGTAGGCGCGGTTCGCCGTCTTTCGGCCATTAACTTTGGCGTCGTTAAAGACATGATGCTCACCTGGATCTTCACGTTCCCCGGATGCGGCGTCATCAGCTACGCGATGGCAAAGCTCTTTATGTTCCTGTTCTAAACCGTTAGTTAAGGATTCACCATGGCTAAAAAGAACGATACGTTTTTCTTCGACAACTACCGTGCCTGCGCGGATTGCTCTTGCAAGGCAGCCGAGTTCCTCGCCAATATCATGAGCTCATTTAACCCCGGCGAGATTCACGGAAAGCTCGATGAGATGCATGCCATCGAGCAATCGGCCGATGAGCTGCGCCACCAGATGTCCGATGCCCTTGTTAAAGCGTTCATCACGCCAATGGAGCGCGAGGACATGGGACTTCTGAGCAACCAGCTCGATGCGGTAACCGATCACGTCGAAGGCGTCCTTCATCGTCTGTATTTCGATAACATCCTTGAGATTCGCCCCGACGCGCTCCAGATGGTAGATACCGTTGTGCGCGGCTGCAAAGAAATGCGCGCCCTGATGGATGAGCTCCCGCAGTTCAAGAAATCCAAGACCCTCCACCAGCGCGTTATTGCCATCAACTCCATCGAGGAGGAGGCCGACAGCCTGTATGTCCATGCCATGCGTGAGCTGCACACCACCTGCAGCGACCCCCTGCAGGTCATCGCATGGCGCGACGTCTACACTTTCCTTGAACTCTGCGCCGACTCCCTTGAGCACGTTGCTGAGACCGTTGCGACGATTGCTATGAAAAACAGCTAAGGTCGCCCTCGGGTTGCGCGCCCCTATCACGCTACAATTGAATGGCGAATCAAGCAGACGCTTTTTGAAAGGGATTGCTATGTCTTTTGAAGATCTTACGCGCACTCGTTTTTCCTGCCGCCGCTACGAGGATCGTCCCGTTGAGGATGCTGTGCTTGCACATGTAATCGAAGCCGGTCGGATTGCCCCTTCTGCCTGCAACAACCACCCGACGCGAATCAAGGTATGCACAAGCAAAGACGATCTTGCACGCGCTGCCCTCGCCTGCCCGCGCTTCGAGCGCGACGGCAGTATCTTTGGCGCCCCAGCGGTCATCATCGCTTGTGCCGAGACCGAGCGCGCCTGGGTACGCAAGTACGACCAGATGAACTCGAGCGAGATCGATACCTCTATCGTTGTCGACCAGATGATGATGGCGGCGACGGAACAGGGACTGGGAACCTGCTGGGTTTGCGCATTTGACCCCCAGGTCATCAAAGAGCAGTTTGGCCTGCCCGCAGGTCTGCGCCCCATCAGCATGCTGCCGCTTGGCTACCCCGCCGAGACGATTACCGCGTCCGAAGCGCGCGAGGCTCGTTGCATCTCGCTTGCCGACTTCACCCTCTAACAAAAAACCGCCCAGCACATACATGCTGAGCGGCACCAACGACAATCTATTTATACCAGAGCGGCAAAATCCCAGCTCAGCATCATCGGTAGACGGTCATTTTCCCAGTTAAACGGAAAAATAAACCATTGAGCACTACGAATAAAAGCGGGACCTTCTCGACAATTCGAAAAGGTCCCGCTTTGTATATCTTGAATATGAACCGTGACTGCTAGTCCAGGTCGTCCATACCAAAGTTATCGATCGGAGCAAACGGATCGGCAACAGCGGCAGGAGCAGCAACAGGTGCGGCAGGAGCCGGAGCGGCAACCGAAGCTGCCGGAGCAGCTGCCACGGGAGCGGCAGCGGAACCAGTGGGCGTAGAGCTCATCAGGTCGCGCGGGAAGGAGTTCTGAGCCTCATCCATGAAGTGCTGGACGAGCTTCATGTACTCGTTCTTGAAGTCCTCACGGGAAGCCTTCAAGCGATCGATCTCTTCAATCTCGTTCTGCTTCTCAGCGAGAGCCTGGCGAATGACCTCGCGCGCCTTGGCGTCAGCCTCACTCTTGATGCGCTCAGCGTTCTCACGGGCCTCGTTAACGATGTTATCGGCAGTCTGCTGGGCAGCGATGAGCGCAGCGGAGATCTGACGCTCGCTGGCGGTGTAATCGGGCACGGCAGGCGCCGGAGCGGGAGCCGGGGCAGGAGCAGCCTGAGCCTGGGCAAGCTGATTCTGCGTATCGGCAAGCTGCTGCTCGGTAGCGGTCAGGCGATTCTTAAGGTCTACGATCTTGTTGAGCATCGCGTCGACCTCGGCGGAAACCTGCTCCAGGAAGACATCGACCTCGCCGGGATCATAGCCGCGCTTGGCCTCGGAGAAGGTCTGAGCCTGAATATCAGCTGGTGTAATAGCCATCTAAAACATTCCTTTCATTCGCCATGCTCAAGGTCATCGTTGCCAAGAGCATCCGCGTACCTACAAAATTATACTAATCAGCAAACGTTCTGCCACGGTCAACGCAAGAACTGCAATTACCGGGGAGAAATCAATGCCCATCGTCGCAGGCATCATCTTCCTAAACAGGTTGAGATACGGATTGACGAGGGACCCGATCACGGCAGCGATGTCGGCAAGCAAGCCATCCTGCTTCATGGGAATCCAAGTAAGCAGACACCAAATCACAATCAGCGTGCTATAAAAATTGACCAGGGTATTGATGAGATTAACGATTGTGTAAGGATTCACGCACTCACCTAGCTCTTGAGATAGCCATCGGCGCGCAGCTTGGCCAGGTCGGAATCCTTAACCTCGCAGCCCTGGGGCAGCACCATGAACACACGATCGCCCACTTCGCGCACGGAAGCGCCCAAGCCACAGGCAAAACCATAGGAGAAATCGAGCACGCGCTTGGCAACCTCGGTACGAACGCCCACGAACACGAGAGCGACGGGCTGCTTGGTGCGCACACGGCGAACTACCGTCTCGACATCGTCATAGCTCTCGGGGCGCAAAACATATGCCGGAAGCTGCGGCGTACCATTAATCACAGCAGCGACGCGGTCCGCAGTCGCAGACGTCGTGGACGTCTGGGTAGGTGCGGGAGCGGGCGTAGCATGCATGCCGCTCGCATAGCTCGAGGGGGTATCATAGGCACCCGGACGATATGCGACAGCATCCTGCGAGCGTGCAGGAGGGTTATACGTAGTTGCATGACGATCGGCATCGCCAACGAGCTGGCCGCTGCGCGTATAGACGGCAACGGACTCGGCCTCGCCGCGACGCGTCTGACCAAGAACGCCATTGCTGGGTTCATCATCATAGCCATAGTTATTCGACGTACCGTAAGCGCCCGCGCCGTAGGAATCATCTGGATAGCCGCCCTCGGGCGCATCATCATAGTAGGCGTCGTCGTAGCCTTCTTCTGCGCCGTAGTCATCTTCTGGGTAGGCCCCCGCCTGGCCGAAGGGGAGCTTGTTCTTGAGTTCATCTAGAAAGCCCACGATGGTACCTTTCTGCCCGTAGTGCGATTGATGTATAGGTGGGTGTATGGTCAAACCACACGCATCAGCCTGTGGTTATTGTAGTGCAAAGGATGGGTTAAATGCCACCCTACCAAGGCGAATGAGGGTTGAGCCCTCCTCAATGGCTACATCGAAATCCTCGCTCATGCCACACGAAAGCTCGCTGAGCGTCAAAGAGGGATAGAGCCCCTCCAGTTCATCACGAAGCTCGCGCAAGCCGGCGAATGTCTTTGCGGCCACCCCCTTGCTACCCCGGGGAGCCATAGTCATAAGCCCTTGAATGGAAATGCCGGAAAGCTCCATGAGATCCTCGGCACATGCACGAAGGGCCTCGGGCGCAAATCCCGACTTCGACTCCTCACCGCTCACATTAACTTCTAAAAGAACCCGCTGAGGGACAGACCGCTCCCCCGCCTCGACACGACGGGCAGCGCGCTCCGATACTGCACGAGCCAGGCTGAGCGATTCGATGGAGTGAATCACTTCTGCATGGCCCAGCACGGCATTGATCTTGTTCTTTTGCAGGTTGCCAATCATATCCAGGCGAACCTGCGGCAGATCTTCAATAGCATGTAAGCCCTCGAATTTACGCACGAGCTCCTGTGGGCGGTTCTCCCCCAGCAAGGTGTAGCCTGCGCGCACGGCATCGGCCGCAGCATCGATATCAACCGTCTTGGATACCGCCATGATTTTGACGTCCTCGCGGGAGCGACCGGCGTGACCGAGCGCGATATCAACCCGCTCCAAGATTTCCTCGCGACGGCGACGCACCTCATCAAGATATGTCTGAGCCATGCCCATCATCCCGTCCACCTTAGGGTTTACGACTTTTTGCCATACTAACGCAAAGGCGCGGCACCGCTGCGGGCACCGCGCCTAAATTCAAAAACCTCAGTTTATTTGCATGCCAAACGACAGATAACGGATGGCTACTCCTCAGTGGCCACAGCCTCGTCGCCATCAGCATCGTCATCGTCGCCATCAAGGGACTCGATCAGACGACGGAGCTGCTCACCCACCTCGTCCAGTGGAAGCTTGGCAACGTACTGCACATCGGTCTTGGGGTCCAATACCACGCCCTCGCCGGAAGGCACGCGCATGCTCTCCAGCTCATCCTCGTCGATATCAGCGAGGTCGGAAGCGGTCAGGCGCTGGCCAGTGAGCAGGAAGGTCAGGCGGCATGCCGCATCGATGGAGATGGAGGCAGTACGGTCCAGGTAGCGTGACACCATGATCGTGCGGCGTAGGTCATCATAGGAGCTATCGTCCGAAAGCTCGGGGGCGCTCATGCGATTGTACGTGCGGAAGAACTCCTCGTAAATCTGGTGCACGGGTTCGTCTTGATCGGAAAGACCGCAAACGATGCTCATGTCGTTGTTCACAAGAGCGGAAATGGAGGAGCCCACAACGCGGTAGACGCAATCGGCCTCACGCAAGATGAGGTCGTTGAGTTCGGAAGGCAGCTCAATATCGGCCTTAACCTTATGCTTTGCCGCGCGGGCAATCTGGCGAACCTTATCGGTCATACGCTGCAGGTTGAAATCGATGTAGATGATGGTCTGCAGCAGACGGAAGTCGGATGCCACAGGGCCCTGCGTTGCGATGAGGTTGTAGCACACGGCCTCGAGGTTGGCGCAGCGGGCATCGATCTGTAAGGTTGCCTTCTTGGTCCTGTTGGCGAGCTTCTTGTCGCTCGTCAAGAACGCGGTGACGGCATCGTGGAGCGTCAGGTCGACGGCCTCGTAGATGGAAAGCATCTCGTGGCGCGCCTCGATAAGCTGACGTGAAAAGAGCTTGCGCATGGGTTTCTCCAATCAGACAGATGCGAGCATGTGCAACTCGCAAAGAACGGGCACCGGGCGCAGATCAGCCAAAGCGGCCGGTGATGTAGTCTTCCGTGCGACGATCCATGGGACTAGTAAAGATCGCGTCGGTTTGACCGTATTCAATAAGTGTAGCAGGCTCGCCCGCAACTTCTTGTAAGAAGAATGCAGTGTAATCGGAGATTCGTGCCGCCTGCTGCATGCTGTGGGTAACGATGATAATCGTCATCTCGGGCGCAAGCTCGGCCATCAGGTCCTCAACCTTCTGAACGGAGGTGGGATCGATGGCAGAGCAGGGCTCGTCCATCAGGAGAACGTCCGGCTGCACAGCCAGAACGCGAGCGATGCACAGTCGCTGCTGCTGGCCACCAGAGAGCGCCAAGCCATCTTTCGAGAGCTGATTGGAGACCTCTTTCCAAAGGTTGGCGCGCTTCAAGGACTCTTCAACGATATCGTCGAGGTCGCTTTTGCTAGTCACGCCCTGCAGTCGGGGGCCAAAAGCGACATTCTCGTAAATGGATTTGGGGAAGGGGTTGGGCTGCTGGAAGATCATGCCCACGCGACGGCGCAGGTCGACAGGATCCACGCCCGGAGCGTAGATGTTGTTACCGTCGAGCGACATCGAGCCACTCACATGTGTTCCCTCAATAAGGTCGTTCATACGATTCATACAGCGCAGGAAGGTCGACTTACCGCAGCCAGAAGGGCCGATGAACGCAGTGATCTTGTTGCGAGCGATATTGACGTTAAGGCCGGTAAGTGCGTGGAAATCTCCGTACCAAAAGTCAAAATCCTTGGCGATGATAGCGCTCGACTCGGGCGTGGGCGCGGACTGATAGACAGACATGGGACTCCTTTATGCGACTTATCGGCTTCGACGCGACAGATAGCGAGAGAACAGGTTGAACGCAAGGATGATGATCATCAACAAGAGTGCGGTACCGTAGGCAGCGTTCATGTTAATGCCATCGTTGGCGAGCAGGTAAAGATGAACGGTCATGGGACGGCCGGAATCAAGCGGCGTGAAGGGCATGTTGATAGCCTGACCCATGGTGTAGAGCACAACGGCGGTCTCACCGATGGCGCGCCCGATAGCGAGCACGATACCCGTGGCGATGCGACCGAAGGCGGAAGGAAGCACAATCTTGCTCACGACCTGCCACTTGGTGGCGCCCAAACCATATGCACCCCAGCGAATGTAGCGAGGCACGGCGCGAATGGCCTCCTCGGTCGTACGCATGACGATGGGAAGCATGAGCAGCGCCAGGGACATAGCAGCAGAGAGCATGGAGAGACCCAGGCCCATGGCCTCAACGAAGAGCGCATAGCCAAACAGGCCCATGACAATCGAGGGCACCGAAGCCAAAGCATCGGCGGCATAGCGAATGATGTTGACCAGGCGTCCCTGCTTGGCGTATTCCGCAAGATAAACTGCAGCGAGCACGGCGATAGGCGTGCAGATAAGCATAGCGAGCGCCGTAACGTAGATGGTAGAGACGATCGTGGGCCAGATGCCGCCCTCGGCGTTGACGCCCTCGGGCCAGCCAAAGATAAAATCGGGCGAGATGTGCGGCAAGCCGTTGATCACCACATAAGCGATGATGGCAACGAGCACCAGCGTCGTGATATAGGCAGCAGCACGGAAGACGCCGAGCATCACCTTGTTGGACGTGTCCTTGGAGATGCGACCGGCCTTGCCATGAGAGAGGGCGCGCTTAATGCGCTCGCGCGAGGTAAGCTCATCGGTCTGAGCGGATTGGTCAGCCATGCCCTACCTCCTCTTCTTCGAAATCAAGCGCACGATACCCACGAGCGCAGCGGAAATGATGAACAAAACCACGCCCATGCCAAACAGGGCAGAACGGTGAAGACCGCTCGAATAGCTCATGTCGAGCGCAATCTGACTCGTGAGCGTAGATATGGGGCTCGCGATGGAAGACGGGATAACAGGGGCATTGCCCACCACCATGAGGACCGCCATGGTCTCGCCGATGGCGCGGCCCATACCGAGGACGATGGCATCGACAATGCCGAGCTTGGCCGCAGGAAGAACGACCTTGTAGATGGTCTGCCACTTGGTGGCGCCCATGGCGTAGCTCGCCTCGCGAATGCCCATGGGGATGGAGTTCAAGGCGTCCATGGTGAGCGTGGTGATCGTAGGTACGATCATGATGGCAAGGACGAACCAGGCGGTAAGCGCGCCAAAACCCAGCCCGTCGGAAATCTGAGCCACGAACGGACGGATGATCACCATGCCAAAGAAGCCATAGATGATCGAAGGAATACCCGCCAGCAGGTCGACCGCGGGGCTGATGATCTTGCAAACGCGATCGCTCGCAATCTCTACTAGGTACACCGCCGTTCCCACACCAAGCGGCACACCCATGACGAGCGCACCGACAGTTACAAGACCGGAGCCTGCAAGCAGCGAAACAATACCGTACTCGCCCTCGCTTGGAGCCCACGTAAGGCTAAAGAAGTTGGCGAGACCGATATCGGTAAAAACAGGGAAAGCACTGTACGTGGTGAACGCGAAGATCAAGATGACCGTCACGACCGCCAGAAACGCACAGGCGAAAAAGAGATACTGGAGAGCTTTCTCCTTAACATACGTTGCATGCGAAACAAGCGCGAGCTCGCGTTTAGGAGCCGCGCTGGAAGTCTCTTCCATGATCTGATCCTCCATGTGCTCACTCCCCCGCAGATTCGTCATCGGTCACAGGAATAAAGCCCGCGTCGCGCACAATGGAATCCATCTTTTCGGAGGTCACGTAGTCGATATATGCCTGAGCCTCGGGGCTCGGCGTTCCCTTGACGTAAAAATACAAATCGCGGGAAATGGGGTAACCGCCCGAAGCAATTGTCTTCTCGGAGGGCTCGACATGGTTCACGTTGATAGCGCGCACAGCGGTCTCGGCAAACTTGGACTCCACGAAGCCAAGGGAGATGTAACCGATAGCGCCCGCGCTACGGCTCACGACATCGCGCACCTGGCCGGTGCCGGAAAGGACGGCAGCACGGCGATCGAAGGAAGCGCCGTCCATAACGATGGACTTGAAGGCCTCGCGCGTACCGGATGCCTCATCGCGATTGACAAGCTGAATCGTCAAATCGTCGCCGCCTACCTGGCTCCAATTGGTAATCTTGCCGGCATAGATGTCACGCAGTTGGTCGGTCGAGAGATTCTGCACGGGGTTATCGGTGTTGACGATCACGGCGATACCGTCGTGAGCGATTACGATCTCGGTAAGGCCGAGCTTTTGCTCATCGGCATTTACTTGACGCGAAGACGAGGCGATGTCGGCCGTGCCGTTTGCGACGGCCTCGATACCCGCAGAAGACCCCAGGCCGCTTACCAGCACCGAGATGCCGGTCTCATCCTGGTAGCCCTCGGCCGCAGACTCGGCGATGGGCAGACAGGTGGTAGAACCCGCCACAGCAATCTGTTTAGACGAAGAGCCGGATGTCTGGCAACCGGTGAGCGGAAGCATCAGACCGGCAGCTACGCATGCCAAAAAGGAACGTCGGCTTACCGCATGAGCGCAAGTGCCGCATGACGGCCGCACATTCCCTGCTCTTTGCGATACGAGTAAAACCTCTCGTTGAGGCTCATGGTCGAGAGACGTGTATCGTGAATCCCGCACAGAGGAACTCCCACTTCTACAAGGGACTGTTCAATGGCGCACGCAAGGTCAAGCTTGCGCGACGCAGATTCTTTAATGCTATCAAATTGTAAAGCGAATGTATGCATCAAATCAGACGACACCTCGTATTCCTCGCCAAGAATATGCGGCCCGATATACGCATGGACTTGTTCGATGGGTGCGCACGTCGCCTGAGAAAGAACGCGAGCGGCCGAGGCGGCAATGCGAGCATACGTGCCGCGCCAGCCGGAGTGAACCACCGCAAAGCCTCCGGGGCAGGTCAGGATAACCGGCACGCAATCGGCAAAGCAAAGCATGACGGGCACCTGCGCCTGTGTGCAAACGATGGCATCAGCTCCTTCGGCAATGCGAGCGCGCACGGAGTCGAGAGCAGATGCGTCGGCAGAATCGACCACGACGACGTTATCGCCATGAACCTGGTTGGGCACAAGAAGGCGATCGAGATAGTCCTCCCCTCCCAAAACGGCAAGCGCGCGACGACGATTCTCAGCAACAGCCTGAGGATCATCGCCAACATGGGTTCCCAAATTCAAAGATGCGTATGGAGGTAAAGAGACGCCACCGGTACGCTCGGTAAAGCCAAATGCGATACCGTGCTCTTCGCCACCTACGACCGTCACGCCGTTATTCGTCAGGCGCTCAAGCTGAACTGGCTGTCCACACGCCATGCCATACTCCCTTCGAGAGATACGATCGCCCCAAGGAGGAAACCGATTGAGATACATGCAAAACAGGGGGTGCGGAACATCTCATCCGCACCCCCTGTGGTCAAGCTATCGAGCAGGAATCAACCTGCGAAGAAGCGATTAGAAATTGCCGCGCTTCAGGAAATCAGGCAGCTCGAACTGCTCGTTGCCAAAGTTGGGAAGCTCAGAGCCGCCCACGTTACGTGTGGCTGCGGGAGCAGCGTGCGCCGGCGTGGAAACATCGCTTGCAGACTTCGACGCAGAAGACTGGCTCTGGCCAAACAGCTGATCTTGACGGTTGACGTTAGCATCGCTAAAGCCAGTGGCGATAACGGTAATGCGAACCTGGTCTCCCAGGGATTCGTCGACAACGGTACCGAAGATGATGTTGGCATCGGGGTCGACGGCATTGGCCACGAGGTCGGCAGCGTCGTTGATCTCCTGGATGCCCAAATCCTTGGAACCAGCGATGGAAAGAAGGACGCGCGTGGCGCCATCGATGGAGCTCTCGAGCAGACGGCTGGAGATGGCCTGCTGAGCAGCGTCCACGGCACGGGTATCGCCCGATGCGGTACCGATGCCCATCATGGCAGTGCCGGCCTGCTTCATGATGGTCTTGACGTCAGCGAAGTCGAGGTTGATGATGCCCGGAACGGTGATGAGGTCCGTAATGCCCTGGGTGCCCTGCGAAAGCACGCCATCGGCAGTAGCGAAGGCCTCGAGCATCGTGGTCTTCTTCTCGGCGATGTCGAGCAGCTTATCGTTAGGGATAACGATCATGGTGTCAACGCACTCGGAAAGCGTCTTGATGCCCTCTTCGGCGGAAGACTTGCGCTTGCGGCCCTCGAAGGTGAAGGGCTTGGTCACGACGGCGACGGTCAGAGCGCCAACCTCGTTCATGGCGATATCGGCAACGATGGGAGCAGCTCCCGTACCGGTGCCACCGCCCTCACCACAAGTGATAAACACCATGTCGGCGCCGGCGAGTGCCTCGGAAATATCGTCGCGGCTCTCGTCGGCAGCCTTACGACCAACCTCGGGGTTCGCGCCTGCGCCCAGACCACGGGTGAGGTCGGTGCCGATGTGAACCTTGATGTCGGCATCGGAGATAGCCAATGCCTGGGCATCGGTGTTGATAGCGACGAACTCGACGCCGCGAATGCCCTCTTCGATCATGCGGTTGACGGCGTTGGTGCCACCGCCACCTACACCCACCACCTTGATGACGGCAAGATAATTATTGATCTCGTTCTCGTGCATTTGACGGTCCTCCGAACAGTGGGTAAGGCGCTTTGCGGTTATACGACGTTAACCCTCAAGTAGAGATTAAATGTCGAGGTAAACCATGGTATGTTTGCACATTGAGGGCAAATAAGTCAAACCCCCGTAATCAAAAATATGGATTTCGCAGGTAAACGGCTATGCCGCTCACGGAACTCAAGCTCAGGAGCTTGAGCGCCATCTATAGATCGACCGAACGATATGTGTAGGCATCGGGCGTTCTCACATTGATATAGGTAACCCCCGTCTGCTCCTCCAAAAGCTTGGTGACGATGCGCTCCTTCTTCTGGATGTCATCGGCGTCGCCCAGGGAAACCTCAACCCCGCCTTTAAGGTTGCAGGCAAGGGCCTGAACCGAAGGGACCGAGAAGCTTTTGACCTGCGTCAGAAAATCAGGCGAGAAGCCCACAATGTACTTGAGCGCCGCAGCCAGCCCCTCACCCTTCACCTTCGAGCCGCTCGAAGGCGAAACGTCGGTGCCCATGTTGGTAAGAAGTACGGCATTGAGCTGTTGCGCCACCGCGCGGGCGGCATCCTCACCCGAAAGCAGGGTCACCCCGTCGACAGTCTGAACTGGCTCTTGATCATCAGAGGCATCTGTAGAGTCCGTCTGTGCATCACTTGAGTCATCGGAAGAATCGGCGGAATCGGAGCTGTCCGGAGAGTCAGATGAATCTTGATCGGTATCGGCGGCGTCCCCCGATGAAGAATCGTCCGCTTGGCCGTCGGTGGCCGGCGCAGCAAGCCCCGTCGCATCCACCACATTGCCATCGGCATCAAGACCCACGGCAAGCGAAACAGGCGCAATCCAGCTATCGTCATCGCCGATAGCCCAAGCCACGTTATCGGCAGAGATATAGGCAACGGCCACGACCTTGCGCTCGGTGGGCGTGATGATGAGCTTGTGGGGAAACTCGCGTTTGACATCCACGCCCTTCACCCAGGGACTCTTCTTAAGGCTCTGAACAATTGCATCGCTATCGACATTGAGCAGCGTCGTGTCGTCGGGGAGATCGATGAGCTTTTGTGCAGTCTCTTGCGATATGTGTTCCGAACCATTAATCACGATATCCGTGGCGGCGAAAAGACTCGACTTGAACAGAATGGTCCCGACGATAAAGAGAACCACAACCACAGCGGCGGCAGCGCTTGCAATAAGGCGAGCTGAAGACGACAGCTGCGGCAGATGAATAGAAGAGACGAGAGAGCGAATGGCACCGAAAACCGGGTTCCCTTGCCCTGAGTTGCCCCGCGAAAGCGAGCCGGTGGAACAACGATCGGGCATCTTAAGTCTCGAAGGAGATTGCGGGCGAGCCGTCACAGCACGACCGACGGGCGCCATCTGGGAACGCTGGCGCGATGCCACAGGACGCTGCGGGCGCCCAGGAGGCGTCGGCGGCGTAGTACGGCGAATGGAAACGTTTCCGCGGCGCGCAAGGCTCGCTGTCCGCCGAGCGGGCAGTTGAGCATGCGGCCGAGACGTCTGCCGATTAGCACTTGGGCGTGCTGAAGCCGGGCGAGCCAGCTGACGGTTTGCGCTCGGGCGAGACACCATCGGACGCGCTCCCTGAGAACGCGAGGACGGACGGGGCCGCTTGGCTATAGGCTGTGACGGACGAGCCTGGTGAGAACGTCCTGTAGGACGAGAAGACGAAGGCCCTAATGAAGACGTGCGAGGACGCGAAGATGACGTTGCGGCACGACGGGGCGTCGGCTTCCCGTTAGAAGCCGAGGAATTTGACTTCCGGCTGTAGCTCGACGCCATACGTTTCCTTAACCTTCGCGTGGACGTGCTGAATCACGGACAGGACATCCTTGGCCGTTGCCGACCCATTATTGACAATAAAGTTAGCGTGAACGGGAGAAACCTCCGCGCCCCCAACCGAAAAACCCTTCAATCCACAGTCGTCGATCATAGCGCCCACACTTTTTTCGGGCGGATTGCGAAAAACGGAACCGCATGAAGCCTTGCCAATGGGCTGCGAGCGACGACGGCGACTGAGGTAGCGTTCCATACGCTCACGGATATCGTCCTTGTTGCCCGGCTTGAGCACAAGCGTCGCCTCGAGGACGATCTCGGAGCCGGGAAGACCGGTCTCGCGATACCCCCAGTAGATATCGTCGTGATCGTAGTAGCGCAGGCCTTCGCCTGGCACATAGGTGACCAAGGATTCAACGAGCTGGCCGATCCACTCACGTCTGGTGCCAGCGTTCATCGAGACGGCACCGCCCAAAGTGCCGGGAATGCCCACGGCGAACTCCAGGCCCGAAAGCCCGCGCGACATCATCTCGTTGACGAGACGCGAGAGCACAGTCGCCGCACCTACCGTGACATGAACGCCGTCGTCCGCAATAACGGTACGCTGGAATTCACGGCCCAAAACGATAACGGCCCCCTGGTATCCGGCATCGGAAACAAGGATATTCGACCCTCTTCCCAAAAGAACCCAGGGAATCTCCTCGCGCGAGAGCACATCGACCGCACGACGCAGGCCGTGATAGCTCTGACACGTTACAAACAGCGACGCAGGGCCACCCACGCGGTAGGTGGTATGGCGCGACATGCGCTCGTCCTCGATGATATCGATGTCAGCGGCACCCGAAAGCGCCATGATGGCGTTGAACAGGCCCATAGCCTACTGCGCGTCCTTCGTCTGCTCCTGAGCATGCTCAAGATACTCCGGACCCACCGCGGTGACGTCGCCCGCACCCATCGTGATCAGCAGGTCGCCCTCGTGCGCGTTCTCGTCGATGAGCTTCATGAGCGACGCGCGATCGGGAGCGTAGAATGCCGGCTTGCCAGGGTGACGCTCGGCAATGAGGTCTGCGAGCATCTTGGAGGTAGCGCCGGGGATGGGCATCTCACCCGCGGAGAACACATCGATCAAGATAACGGTATCGGCATCGGCGAAAGCATCGGCAAAATCGCTGGCAAGTGCCTGCAAGCGCGAATAGCGATGCGGCTGAAACACCACAACAACGTGCTTGAAGTCGAGCGTCTTTGCGGCCTTGAGCGTAGCGCCCACCTCGGTGGGATGGTGACCGTAGTCGTCGACAACGCAAATGCCACGCGTATCGCCCACATGGGTGAAGCGACGGCGAACGCCATCGAACGTGGAGAGCGAAGCCGCCGCAGCATCAACATCAAGACCGAGCACGAAAGCAACAATGAGAGACGCGCAGGCGTTGAGCATATTGTGACGGCCCGGATTGTTCTTGA
The DNA here is from genome assembly GCA_934621295.1 of uncultured Collinsella sp. Taxonomy (GTDB): domain Bacteria; phylum Actinomycetota; class Coriobacteriia; order Coriobacteriales; family Coriobacteriaceae; genus Collinsella. Next base: position 97,440 of record CAKTVB010000002.1, on the reverse strand, counting down.
TGGAAACGTGGCGTTGCGCGCCGTCCACGGTAGCGACAAAGCTGCCGCCGAGTGCATGCGTGCAGGCATCGGGCTTGACCACGACATCGTTCTCGTCGGCAAAACCATAGGTAATGACATGCAGGCCCGTGCTGTGGGCAAGCTCGGCCAAGCGCGGGGAATCGCCGCAGACGATGATGGTTCCGTCCTCGCCCGCAAGCTTCATGAACTTGACGAACGTAGCCTCAATCTCTTCGAGAGAGCCATAGTGATCGAGATGGTCGGCCTCGACGTTGGTGACAACCACCACGTTGGGGTCGAGATACAAAAACGAGCTGTCGGACTCATCGGCCTCGCACACGAAATACTCGCTCGAGCCATTGCGGCCGTTAGTGTCATAGCCCTCGACAATGCCACCGATCAGGAAGCTGGGGTCAAGACCCATGCGGTCGAGCATCGTGGCGCACATGGAAGACGTCGTCGTCTTGCCATGAGTGCCCGCAACGGCAACCGTCGTATGGCCATGGCCCAAGGCGGAAAGCATCTTTGCGCGCGGCCAAACGGGAATGCCCAGCTCGCGAGCACGAATCAACTCGGGGTTCGACTCAGGGATAGCCGTGGAGACAACCACCACGTCGGGCTGCACCTCGTCGATGGTCTTTGCCTCATGACCCACGTGGATGTCGACACCGGCACGCGTAAGCTGACGGATATAACGAGAGGTCTTAAGATCGGAGCCCGTCACGACAAAGCCGCGCTCGTGCAGCACGAGGGCGATACCGCTCATGCCAGCGCCGCCAATCCCGATAAAGTGGGCGCGCTTAAACGTCGGCTCGCTAGATGCATTCTGGATATCTGCCATAGGTCCATCTACTCCTTGCAGCGAATAAACAATCTTCAACCTGTTTACTGTACCGCAACTCTTCCAGACAGACCAAAGCGATGCGTTATCTGCGCAATCCCTCTATGGCATCGGCAAGCGTCGAGGCGGCGCGATCTTGAGCAAGCCCGCGTGCAGCCTCGTGCATATCTGCGCGACGAGCAGGACTATCCAGCAGGTCAAGCACGGTGTTCTCGAAGTCCTGGCCATCGATATCGGCATCGGCGAACATGGTCGCAGCGCCTGCGTCGACCAAAAAGCGAGCATTGGTTGTTTGATGGTCTGCGGTAGCGAGCGGATACGGCACAAGCACGGAAGGAACAGCCAGGGCCGCAATCTCGGCAACGCTCGAAGCGCCGGAGCGAGAAAGGACAAGGTCTGCCGCGCTCAGCATATCGCCCATGTTGTCAATATAGGGCATCAGGCGATATCGCTGCTTTTCGGTATCGGTCAGGGCGAGCGCTGCAGCCGTGTCGTCATAGCCGTCGGCTCCGGTGGAATGAACTACATAGAGGTTCTCGTGCGCCAGGAGTTCAGACTTGAGCGAAGCCATGCGCTCGTTGAGATGCTTGGCGCCAAGAGAGCCACCAAAGACCAAAAGCACCGTCGCATCCTGCGGAATACCCAGAGCTTCGCGTCCTCGCACGCGGTCGCCTGCGAGGACAGAGCCGCGCACGGGGTTGCCGGTGAACTCGATGTGCTTTGCACCGGCGTGCTCGAAAATGGAGCGCACGCTCGGTTGCGCAATCGCAACAAGGCTTGCGATCTTTGCAGACTGCTTATTGGCAAGACCGGGAACGGAGTTCTGCTCGTGCAGGACCACGGGAATACCGAGTTTTGCCGCGGCTCGCACCAAGGGAAGCTCGACATAAGCACCGAATCCGATCGCCACATCGGGCTTGAGAGCAGGATTCTTCTTGAAGGCGCGCACCAGACGACGCTCCTCGCGCGAAAGATGCGCAAGAGCAGTGATGAGCGTCCAGGGGCGTGCGCGGTCAAAACCGGTCACCTCGACCGGAAAGAAGTCGAATCCGGCCTCGGGAACCAACTTGCCCTCGAGGCGACGCGTCTCACCAAAGAAGCGAACGTCATACCCACGCGAGGCAAGTTCGTCTGCCAGGGCAAGCGCGGGATTGACATGGCCAGCGGTGCCGCCGGCGGCAATTGCAATCGACATCTTATCGGTCATAACGATCCCTTCCGTAATCCGACCTGCGGCGCGGCTGTCCGTCACGCCCATCGCCGCGCAGGCGATCAGTGGGGTCGGCATTCAAATCAACGCGATTCCATCCCCCATCAGTGCGAGAAGAAGGTCTTCTCGGGTGTGAACCTTGCGATCGGGCAGCGCAGCTATGAGGCTCCTGGGCAGGCTTTCCGTCCATCACCGCAAACCCCGTTCGCCCGTTCGGCACCGCTCGACCCGAACGCGTGCGAACGCGCCCTGCAGTGCTCACACCGATATGGTCGGAAACATCATCATCTTCGTCCATAACGGCAAAGCTGCGACGACGGGCATCGTAGACGGTGCGAGCATTGCTCTCGACGGACACGCGAATGATCAAACCGGCCAAAATCAAGCACGAGATCATCGAAGATCCGCCATAGCTGATAAAGGGCATCGTCTTTCCCGACATAGGAATGACGTTCAAAACACCCGCAGCGTTGATAAAGAACTGGAGCGCAAGCATGAGGGCAGAGCCCTGTGCAATCATCTGCCCCTTGAGGTCGGGCGCCTGACGGCCAATCTGGAATGCAGCGTAGATGAGCAAGGCAAAGATGGCCAAGAACAGCATCGTCCCCACAAATCCAAGCTCTTCGCCGATAATCGAGAAGATGTAGTCGTTGTGGGCCTCGGGCAGATAACTATATTTCATCGTGGAGTTACCGATGCCACGTCCAAATAGGCCGCCCGAGGTAAACGCCATGATGGCAAGCGTGGCTTGGAATCCGCTGCCATATTTATCGAGCCAAGGATCGGATTGCACCAGAAAGCGCTCGAGTCGATATGGGGTAAGCGCAATCATGCCCACCAAAAGAACCACAACAAAGCCAACAGCGCCCCAAACCACCTTCCATGAAAGGCCGCAGAGGAAGAGCATCGCAAACACTGTGGCGAAAATAATCATGAACGTGCCCGTATCCGGCTCAAAGAGGATAAGCAGCGCAGGGACACCCACATAGAACGCGAGCCGCTTTAATAAGCCGTTGGAATCGATTCGCTCTTCGTCGTAAAAATCGCGCAGCACGCCCGCGACCAAGATGATGATCAAAGGCTTGATGAACTCGGAAGGCTGGAATAGAAAGCCTGCAAAAAGCCTGATCCAGCGCTTGGCGCCGCCGGAGCCAGCACCAACAAACAAGACGAGCAAAAGCACGAAAGCGAGTGTGCCCCAAACGCCTTTCGCCAGCTTGGTTGTAGCAAAATCCCAAGGAATCGCACGAAATGAGATGAGTGCGCACAGCACGGAACCCACAGCAGCGAAGCCAAACTGCCGCTTGAAGAAATACAGGGCATCGCCTTGCTCGGACAGGGCCTCGACCGAAGAGGCGGAGAAAACCATAAGCAAGCCGAAGGCGACAAGAGCCACAAGACAGGCGATGAACACAAGGCGCGGACGCATGATACGGGCAGGAACGCCCGCAATGAGCTTATCGCCCCAGGAAGAATGCTCAGGGGAAGCATTGCGCATCACATGGTCACTCCCGCGACGCTCCATAGCGGCCCGGGCTCGCTTCGCCGATTCGTCTCGCACGCCAGCGTTAGTTTCTCGCACGCTCTCCCCTAGCCCTCGATAACGGCGGCCTCGGCCGCACGAAGCTCGTCGAGATAGGATTTGAATGCACGTCCACGCTCTTCGTAACCAGAGAACTCATCAAACGAGGAACACGCGGGAGAGAACAGCACGACATCGCCATCATGCGCAAGCGTGCGAGCAACGTCGACGGCATCGCGCATATGCTCTGCGCGCGCGAGCACCACGCCAAGGCCCTCTGCGCCGGCAGCGACAAGCGCTTGCTCGAATCGCTCGGCAGCCTCGCCAAAGCAGACAACGGCAGCGACATGCTGGCACACGATGTGCGAGAAATCCTCCAGGGGAGTTCCCTTGTCGTGACCCCCCAAAAGCAAAATCACGCGATCGTTAGGGAACGCCGTGAGGGCCTTTTCAACAGCATCGGTGTTAGTTGCCTTGGAATCGTTGTAAAAGCGAACGCCCGCGATAGACCCGGCCGGCTCGATACGGTGCTCAAGCGGAGCAAAGCTTGCAAGCCCCGTGCGTACGCACTCAACAGGAGCGCCGCAAGCGAGGGCCGCAGCAGCCGCAGCCAATGCATTGATGATGTTGTGATGGCCGGCAATCTTCAGGTCCGCCGTGGAAACGAGCTCGTTTTCCTCGCCAGCCAGACGCACGACCATGAGGCCATCGCGCACGAAGGCAGCGTCATCGACGCCGCGATCTTCGCAGGCAAGCGAAAGCACGCGGCGGCCGGGTACGAAAATCTCATCGCGATGGGCCATGTTGCCCTCGTCTTCGACATCGACGATGGCCAGATCGCCCTCGCCCATATTCTGGAACAAGCGAATCTTCGCCTCGGCATAGTTTTCATGCGTACGATGCCATGCCAGATGGTCGTCCGTGATATTGAGCAGAATCGCCACGCGCGGATGAAGCTCGGTCGTGGTGGCAATCTGATAGCTCGAAAGCTCAGCGCAGAACCAAGAGCCGGCAACGCGGCCATCGACCTCGTTGATAGGCGGGTTGCCGATATTGCCAACGGCAACGCTGGAGATATCGGCAGAACGAAGCAGATGATCGACAAGCGACGTAGTGGTGGTCTTGCCGTTGGTTCCCGTCACCGCACACCAGTTGCTCGGCGAGAGGCGGAAGGCGAACTCGGGCTCACCCATGATTTCGCTCGAGTGAGCACGCCCGGCGGCAAAGAAGTCGCAAAATTCAGAAATACCGGGGCTGGAGACACAGATGTCGTATGCACCCTCGACGTCCTCGGTACCAAAAACAAAGCGAGCACCTGCGCGCTCAAGCTCGCGCGTACGATCGCTAGGCTGTGCTTTCGCTCCACCGTACATGGTTACGCTGGATACACGATCGCCCAGATGAGCACACGCCCACTGGACAACATCGAGACCCGAAGAGCCCTGGCCCAAGACCAAAAGCGAGAACGTCTGCGGCAATGGCATATGAAATCACTATCCCAGCTGGAAGAAGAGAGCAAGACCGAGCGCACCAAAGGCGGCGGCCACAATCCAAAAACGAATGACGACCTTGGTCTCCGCCCAGCCCTTCTGTTCAAAATGATGATGAATAGGGGCCATGAGGAACACGCGCTTCTTAGTGAAGTGGTAGCTCACGACCTGAATCATGACAGAGAGCGCCTCGACAATGAAAAGGCCTCCGATAATGAGCGAAGACACCTCGGTGTTGGTGACGATACCCATGCAGGCAAACCCGGTGCCGAGGGCAAGAGATCCGGTATCGCCCATGAAGATGCTTGCCGGATAGCAGTTGAACCACAGGAACCCAAGGCACCCGCCAGCAGCGGCGGCACCGAAGATGGCAAGGTTGGAATCACCGCAAAGAAACGCGATGGCCGCCATGATGAGCAGGGCGATCATCGACGTACCGCCGGCGAGTCCGTCCAGACCATCGGTAAGGTTGACGGCGTTGGAGAAGCCCGCAATCAAAAGCCAGGTGAAAACAACGAAGAGCCAGGGCACGGTAAATGCCGTACCCGCCACGTCAAACGTCGTGGAGAGCACGGAGAGGTCGATGGCAAAACCGCCCGGGAAGCGCACCTCAGCCGGAACGCCGCAAAAATTGACGGCACCCAAGCAAAAGATGACGCAGATCAGGGTAAGGCCAAACATCTTGGCGCGCGGCGTCAGGCCAAGCGAGCGCCCGTGCGTCACCGAGGTAAGATCATCGATCAGGCCAAGCACGCCGGTGGCAACCGTGGCGATAAGCACAAGCAACATCTCAGTCGTGTGCTTTGCCATGATCAAACAGGTGAGCACGATAGCGATGAGAATCACCACACCGCCCATGGTGGGCGTCCCCTGCTTGACGAGATGGCGCTTAGGACCATCCGCGCGAACCTGCTGGCCAATGCTTTCGTACTTGAGGATCTTAATCCACAGGGGCATGAGGACGATCGTGATAAGAGCAGCGATGCCCAAGGCCAAGAAAGCCTGGTAGGTGGGGTAAGACGCGTTGCCTAGCATGCGCAGACCTCCTCAACAAAACGATCGAGTCCAACGGCGCGAGAGCCCTTGGCAAGAACCAAGTCGGAGGCGCACAGCGACGAGGAGAAGCGCTCGATAAGCTGATCGGTATCGCTTACGATGAAGATCTGATCATCCGGCATTCCCATGAGCTTTGCGGCATCAGCCATCGCGACGGCAGCCTCACCGCCAACGCATACGAGCGTCGAAAGCTTCTTTGCGGCAGTATAGGCGCCCGTCAGAGCATGAAGGCGCTCTGTATCGTCGCCAAGCTCACCCATCTCGCCCAAAACGGCGATGCGGGCGCCCTCGCACGGCAAGGAGCACAGCAGATCGAGGGCAGCAGCCATCGACTCGGGAGCGGCGTTGTAGGTGTCGTCGATGACGCGTGCACCGCAGGTAGCACGACGAACTTCCTGACGACGGCCGGTGATCTGCAAAGACGTCAAGACCGAATCGATCTCCTCGGCGCTCACGCCCAAGCGATGGGCGATGGAGGCAGCGTATACGACGTTGATGACGGCCTGCGCACCGGGAAGCGCCACATAGGTGTCCAAGGAAGTGCCGTCGGCAAAGGTAAGGGTGAAATATGGCTGGCCTTCATCGCTCACGCGGACGTCGCTCACGCGGACGTCGTCAGTAGCGGCCGAGCCGCACAGGAGCACCTCAACACCGGCGGGATCGGCAAATCCCTTACGGATAAAGGGGGTGAAATCGTCCTCGCCGTTCATGACCAGAAGAGGGGTCTCGCCTTCGGGCGCAGGCGTCATGCCAGAGATAATCTCGGCCTTTGCGCGTGCGATGTTCTCACGGCTGCCAAGCATGCCGATGTGCGACGTGCCAACCTTGGTGATCACCGCGTAGGCGGGTCGGGCGCATGCCGTAAGACGAGCAATCTCGCCCGTGGCGTTCATGCCCATCTCGAGCACAAGCATCTCGGTATCCGCGGGTGCCGCAAGAATCGTCAGGGGCATACCGATGAGATTGTTGAAGTTACCGCTCGTCACATGGACACGGTAACGGCAGGCAAGCATCTTTGCCAGCGAGTCTTTCGTGGTGGTCTTGCCGATGGAGCCCGTCACGCCGATAACGGTGGCATTGAGACCCATGCGGTAGTCGTGCGCCAGGGAAAGCAAGAATTCCATCGGGTCTTCGCAGGTAAACAAGGCGCAACCATGCTCGTTTGCAAGGTCAATCAAATCCGACGCGGGCTCGACCGTAAGAACAACGGCTCCGGCACCCGCCTCGATAGCCGCGGGCGCAAACGAATTGCCGTCCACGCGCTCGCCCGAGAAGGCGACAAAGATCGAATCGGGCTGGACCTGGCGCGAATCGATAACGCATCCTTTGCAAATACGATTCTCGTCACCGGACTTTCGCTGCACATCACATACGCGCTCAATGTCCTTGACTGCGATTTCTATCATGCATGCTCCTTTGCGAGCCAATATTCCAGCCGATTATTGTACCGTGGCGATGCACCTTTGTGGTGCAGGCCCTGTGTGAATGCGGGTGCAGGCGGCGCAGCCCGGCTTTTAAGAAGTGGGTTGAATGTCCAAAATAGTCAAAGCACTTTCCATAACAGTGGCAAAGGGCGTCGCGGCGGCGGTGGAGATATAGGGCGTTCCGTCAAGCGTCACATAGACCATTACCTGGGGGTCGTTTGTGGGCGCAAAGCCGATAAACGAGGACATGTAGACATCTTTTTGATAGCCGCCGTCCTCGCCGGCACGCTGTGCGGTACCCGTTTTGCCCGACACATCATAGCCGGGGACCTGTCCAAGCGTGCCCGTCCCCTCGTCAACAACGGTCTTCATCATATCGGCAACTTGCTCAACGGTCTCTTTTGAAAAAACGCGCTTTTCCTTATCCGACCAGTCCTTTTCCTCGCCGCCACAGGACTTAAGGAAATGCGGAACGGTCATAACGCCCTTGTTCGCAATGGCGCTCATACCGTGAAGCACGCTGATGGGAGACAGCGAGATTGCCTGGCCAAACGACATCGCAGCAACGCTTGCGCCATCGTATTCGTCACGATCCTTGACGATACCCGAGCTCTCTCCAGGAAAATCGACCCCCACTTTTTTACCAAAACCAAACTTCTTTATGTATTTGGCAAAGAGGTCGGCTCCGATCTGCTTGCCCACAAGCACCATGCCAGTATTGGAAGAGCGGCGGAGGATTTCGCGCATGGTCATGGTCATGCCGTAATCGCGCAAATCGGAATCGTACACGTCATCGTCGCCAGCTTTGACGGTCGAGGGAACCTCATAGGTCGTATCAGGGCCGGCGATGCCCTCTTCGATGGACATGCCGCAAACAAACGTCTTGAAGACAGAGCCGGGCTCGTAGGCATCAGTCACAACGCGCAGATTCATATCCTCAGCGCGCGCAGTCGAAAGATCGCTCGGATTGTACGTTGGATACGAGCAGGCTGCAAAGATGTCACCAGTTCGAGGATCGGACACGATGATGGAACCGTAGTTTGCATCCGCCCGCTCAACAGCCTCGGCTAGAGCCTCCTCCGCCGCCTGCTGAATGTTGACATCAATTGTCAAAACGATATCGGCGCCGTCTTTTGCGGCCACCTTCTTGTAGGCGCCGCCCGCCACATAACTGCCATCGGCCGCATGCTCGCGCACGATGGAGCCGTTTGTGCCCATCAACGTATCCTCATACTGGAGCTCGAGTCCAGAAATACCATTGTGCTCGGTATCGGTTACGCCCAGCAGCTGGGCGCAGGCGCTCCCAAAGGGATAGACGCGCTTCATGGAGGGCTCGAGCACGATGCCGGCAAGACCGTACTCCTCGAGCTTCTCGCCCTCCTCGATATCTACTTTTCGCTGAATATAGGTATAGGAGCTTCCGTTGACCGCTGCATTGCAGGTTTCCTCGTCCACGTCCAAGACATCCATCAAGGCGCGAACAACCTTGTTCTTCTTATCGACCTGACTTGGGTTAACCGCGATGTCATAGCAGCTCTCGCTCGAAGTGAGGATATTGCCGTTGCGATCGTAGATAGTTCCACGCTTAGCGTAGAGCGTCTGATTGTAGACGCGGCGCCAATACAGCTCGTTTTCGGCACGATCGTCACCAAACACTTGGTATCTTCCAAGTTGGAATCCACACACAGCACCCGCAACACCAAGAAACGCCAAGACAAAGGTACGCCTCGACACAGGCTCATGCGACATGTCCGCATGCAGCAGATCGGTCTTTGGTGTAGACCTGCGAGCGCGCGCAGCGCTACGCTGGGCAGACTGCGAAGTCCGAAGACGCGTTACGGCATCGTTGTTATGGTGGTTTCGGTTTTGTGGCATGAAGCACCCGGGATCTAGAGCTTTTGACTACAGCATCCTATCACGGCTATTCGGCCGCAGGTGCCTGCTCCGCAGAAGCAGCATCCGATTCGACATCCGCTGCCTGATCGCCCGAGAAATCGAGCGTGGTGGTGTCATCATCCTCGGCGCTCACCATGCCAAGCGTTCCGGTGGCAAGATTGCGAATGCGCGTTTCGGAACCATAGACGGAGCGCATGACCTGCAAATTTGAGCTTTCCTGATGTGCCTGCTCAAGCGAAGTCGCCGCCTGTGCATTGTTGTTGAGCAAAGCGGTGGTGGCACCAGCGAGCGCAATGCGGGCAAAGCCCACGATGCAGAAGAGCGCCACGAACACGAAGGCGAGCTTCATGACATGCGTGAAATACGGGCTCACAGCCTGGTTAGCCTCAAGACCCTCGCCCGAAACGACATCGAGTCGCGGACGCTCGGGGGCTACCGGAGCCGGGGTGGCCGTACGGTTAGGATAGGAGACAGGCTGCGCCTCGTACATATCATAGGCGTACGCGGCATTTGAAGCGCGATAGGCCATGGCTGCAACCCCTCCTTCAACATCGTGGTGCTACATTTCAAGTTCGTTTACATGCGCACGGGAGAAGGACCGCTCGATGGCGTTACCGAGACATCAAATCCTCTCGGCAACGCGGATCTTCGCAGACCTCGCCCGCGGGTTGCGTTCTACCTCTTCGGCAGACGCAGCCAGGGGTTTTCGGGTTATGACCTTGACTATCGGCACATGACCGCACACGCACACCGGGATATCCGGAGGGCATATGCACCCTTGGCTCTTCTCCTGGAACAAACGCTTGGTGATTCGATCCTCAAGCGAGTGATACGAGATCACACAGATACGACCACCGGGATTTGCCCAGCGAATCGCCGCTTCTAAGCCGCGCTCCAAGACATCGAGCTCATGGTTGACCTCGATGCGGATTGCCTGAAAACTGCGACGCGCAGGGTGTTTTCCGTGACGCCTCGCCGCAGCGGGAATCGCCGCTTTGATGACATCCACGAAATCGTACGTAGTGAGAATCGGCTTCTCGGCGCGCACACGAACGATCTCGCGGGCGATCTGCCGGGCGAACTTCTCCTCACCGTACACGCGAAGAATGCGAGCGAGGTCTGCTTCGTTATAAGTGTTTATGACCTCAGCTGCGTTTAAGGGATTATTACTCGCATCCATCCGCATATCTAAGGGGGCATCTTCGTGATACGAAAAGCCCCTTCCAGGGAAATCGAGTTGCGGGCTCGATACGCCCAGGTCGAACAGGAAGGCGTCCACGCCAGGGACCTGTGCCGAGCAAAGCAGACGGTCCAGGTCTCCAAAGTTGCCCTTGAGCAGCTTGTGCGGGGTGCCGGGGACCTCGGTGTCGAGTCGCTTTCCCGCGGCTTCCAGCGCCATGTCATCCTGATCGATACCTAGAAGCAGGCCATTCTCCCCCACCCGCGCGGCCATCTTCACTGAGTGGCCGGCGCCGCCAAGCGTGCAATCGCACACCACGGACCCGGGTTTGAGATCAAGGCCCTCGAGCACCTCGGGGAGCATTACGGGTTCATGCCGATATTCAGGTGTCAAAGTGCCCTCTCCCATACGTGTCTCCTTAGGCGCCGTTAATGATGTCGACTAGCGATCGAAGAAGTTCGCCAGAGCGTCATCGACATCGGCCTGATGCTCCGCGTAAGCCTGACGATTCCAAATCGTAAGGCGGTCACCGTCACCGGCAATCGTCACCTCGCGATCGAGATTCACCCGGTTGCGGTCTGCCTCCGGCAGGCTGATACGTGCGGCGGAGTCTATTTCGAGTGTGGTTGCCGCACCATTCAGTCCACTTCTGACAGCACGATGATCTTTGCGAGTGGGGTCGTAACCACCATCTCGCTCGAACACGGCGTCAAGCCAAGCCTTGAAGGTGTCCTCAGTGAACACATACAGGGCATCGACTTCCTTTTCAGGGGCGGGAAGCACACGCACACTCTCACTGAGCTGCTTACGGAAGGCGGGCGGCAGAGAAAGGCGGCCTTTAGCATCGAGATTACGCTCGTACGTACCGCTTAAATACACTGCTGCACACCCCCTAGGCTTACTCGTGGGCGAATGCGGGAGCCACCCCGCTGTCGACGCTTTCAATATTATGGTCTGTGGGCACTTTTCGCAACACTTTTTCCCACTTTCTCCCCCAGCTTCCCCCCAACGCCCCACACAACACCCCACGCGCCCCGTTTGATGTTTTCAACGAAACACAAGATATTGTGTTTGCAGGCGGTGTAGCATCAACAACTCGCCCCTTTCCCGTCCGGTAATCGCACGGAAATGAGCGAGGGTTTTTTCCTAAGATAAAGCGACTAATTGTGACGAAACTGTTTAAACCGCAGGTAGATAGCCCAATGAGCTATAACGAGCTCGTAGTGGGAGGAAATGGGAGCAATCTGTCGGGACTCGATCGAGCCATTATCTACATATAGTGAAAAATGCCCTTGAAAAACAGTTCGTGCGACAAAATAAAAATGGCACGAATATTCGGCTCTTTACACATGAAGAGAGCCGCCCGTCCGTCTTTTCGAAGCCCCTTGGGGGTACCACTCCGTAGATGCGAACGAGTGGCGGTTTTTCGAACATTTCTAAATGAGTGGCGGTTTTTGAAACGCCTCAGAGCTGAAAACGGCCGATAAGCGCACGATTATCCGCCACGCATTCGAAAATGCACGATTTACCGCCACACGATTTACCGCCACGCGTTCGTCCCGAGCCCTGGCAGCAGCGTAGAAGCGTTCGCACCCATGGCACCCCAGGCGCAAGAACGGGCCGCCGACCCGCCTGCTGGTTCCGGCAGTCACATACGCCCTACGCGCGAGGATGCGCCGAAAGATACACCTCTCGAAGCTGCGTGCGGTCGACATGGGTGTAGATCTGAGTTGTAGAGATATCGGCGTGCCCCAAGATTTCCTGCAGGACGCGCAAGTCGGCACCGCCCGCAAGCATATGGGTCGCAAATGAATGACGAAGCGTATGAGGATGCAACCCCTCGATACCCACCAGGCGGCCATAGCGTTCGCAGATGGCATGGACGGATTGGCGCGATATACGCCCGCCGTTCTTATTCAAGAAGACACCCGGGCACGCGACGGCGCGACGGGCATGAGCGGCTAACTCGCGGCGTGGCCCGTCGAGATAATCGACAAGGACCTTGAGAGCGGAGCCGCAAAGGGGCACCAAGCGCTGCTTCGACCCCTTGCCGAGCACACGGATAAACTCGTCATCCAGATAGAGATCTTGTACGTCTAGACCCACCAATTCGCTCGCGCGCAGACCGCAACCATAAAGCACCTCGAGAATCGCCCGGTCGCGCGCGCCGGCGGCGCCGGCAGGAAACTCTTGGTCAAGGAGCGCCCGCGCAGCATCGATGGAGATGTAATCGGGCAGACGCTCTTCCTTTTTGGGGAGATGCACGTTGGCCGTTGGGTGAGCCTCGCATATCCCCTCGCGCACCAAAAAACGATGGAAGCTCTTCACCGCAGAAAGCGCGCGCTCAATCGACGCACTCGCGTAGCCGCACTCGCGCCGCGCGGCCACGAATGCTTCCACGTCGGCGCGCCGAACGTCCTCGGGAGTCTCGATGCCCCGGCCGATCAAATGCGCGAGATACGCCTCAAGATCGCGGCGATACGCAGCCACTGTGTTTGCAGAAAGGTTACGCTCTACCGCAAGATGGTTGAGAAAGTCTCGCACGGCATGCTCGAGCGGAGTCTTACGCGTCAGAAGACCTTCCGCCGACCGCTCTTGAGAAGCGTCCCTCGTCCCGGAAACAGAAAAGACCCCCCGATCCCGCGCAGCAGCGGAATCGGAAGGGTCCCTATGAACATTCATATCGCGAAAGCGCTGCGACAACTACTTCTCCTGCGGATTGTGCGGGTTCACGAGCTCGCGCGATGTACCCTCATGCTGACCGATGGACGCACGGACGAACTCACGGAACAGCGGCTGCGGCTTGGTGGGACGGCTCTTGAACTCAGGATGTGCCTGCGTGGCAACATACCACGGATGGACATCCTGCGGAAGTTCGACCATCTCGACCAAACGCTCATCCGGCGAGATACCGGAGATAACCAGGCCGGCTGCACCGAGCTGGTCGCGGTAAGCGTTGTTGAACTCGAAACGATGACGATGACGCTCGTAGACAAGCTCCTCGCCATAGGCCTCGCGTGCGAGCGAACCCTCGGAAAGCCTGCAGGGGTAGGCGCCCAAGCGCATGGTGCCGCCCTTCTCGGTCACGTCCTCCTGCGAGCTCATAAGATCGATGACGGAATACGGGCCCTCGGGATCGAACTCCGACGAGCTCGCGCCGGCGAGACCGGCGACGTTGCGCGCGAACTCGCACACGGCAACCTGCATGCCCAGGCAAATACCCAGGTAGGGAATCTTATGCTCGCGAGCGAACTTGGCAGCGCAGATCTTTCCATCAAAGGCGCGCTTGCCAAAGCCGCCGGGCACGAGGATGCCCGAAGCATCGGAAAGAACCTCGTCCACATTGGAAGCATCGAGGCTCTCGCCGTCGACAAGCTGTACGTCAACATGGCGATCATAGAAGATGCCGGCGTGGTGCAGGGCCTCGATAACGGAAAGATAGGCGTCGGGCAGCTGCGTATACTTGCCCACCACGGCGATCTTGACGCGGTCCGCGTGCTTGTTGGCATGATCCTGCTTAGCGATGAAGGCATTCCAGTCGGCCATGTCGCGCTCGCGGGGATCGAGCCCCAAGCGTTCGCAAACGCGCAGGTCAAAGTCTTGATCTGCCAAAAGGCCCGGAACGTCGTAGATGCTCGCGCAGTCCTCGTTGGTGAACACGCAATCGGTGTCGACGTCGCAGAAGCTCGCGATCTTGGAACGGATGCTATCGTCGATATCGTGGTCGGAGCGCAAGACGATGATGTCGGGCTGGATACCGAAGCTGCGCAGCTCCTTGACGGAATGCTGCGTGGGCTTGGTCTTGACCTCGTGGGCGGCGGCGATATAAGGCACCAGGCTCACATGGATAAAGCAGACGTTCTCCGGGCCGGCATCTTTGCGATACTGGCGAATGGCCTCCACGAAGGGCTGCGACTCGATGTCGCCAATGGTGCCACCCAGCTCGGTGATGACCACGTCGGAGCCAGTCTGCTCCTCGATGCGACGGAACTTGTCCTTGATGGCATTGGTGACATGCGGAATCACCTGAACGGTGCCGCCCAAGAAGTCGCCGCGGCGCTCGCGGGCGATCAGGCTCTTATAGATAGCGCCCGTGGTGAAGTTGGAATCGCGGGTAAGGTTCTCGTCGATAAAGCGCTCATAGTGACCAAGGTCGAGGTCGGACTCATAGCCGTCCTCTGTAACAAAGACCTCGCCATGCTGGAACGGGCTCATGGTGCCCGGGTCGACATTGAGATACGGGTCGGCCTTCTGCATTGTCACTTTATAGCCGCGCGACTTGAGAAGACGACCCAATGAAGCCGCTGTGATACCTTTGCCAAGCGACGAAACAACGCCACCAGTCACGAAGATATGCTTGGTCATATTTAGTTACCTGCGCTTTCCCGTAAAAGATCTCTCTGCCTTCAACGGGTCTTTATTGTACGACGAACAAGCGCCGCCACATGTATAAAACGAAATTGAAATAAAAAAATCGAGCAGCCCCGGCGCTGAGCGCTGGGCTGCTCGTTCAAAAGCAACGGCTTCGGTGGCGCATCGAGAGCACGGAGGGACGTTAGCGTTTTTCTGAAACGATGCGCTTTCCCATCTCCAAGCCTTTGAAGTACCACCTGCCGGAATCGGTGATCGAATAGGTGTTGGGAAGCTGCGCTCCGGCCTCGGTAAAGTGAACCTCTTGGTCAAGCAGCCCCGCTTCGGACAATCGGGAGATGGCGGCGTGGATGCGCCACTCGCTAACACCAACCTGTTTGGCGAGCCATGCACGAGAGAACCCGGCGGTATCGCCCCTTTTTTCCACGGCATCGATATTCTGTAGAATCGCCAACTCGACGCGTGCCATATCGGCAACGCTTGCACGTCCCCTGCCTGCCATGCTAAGTCCTTAGAACGGTCCGTCATTGCGCCATAGGCGGACACGCGGCCAGGCTGATCCGGCCGCTCTTGCATATTTTAGGGCAATAAAACGCGTGAATTGAAAGAAATCGGCATGATAGCGCGTATTCCGGGCAGGCGGACAAAGACCGGCCGCAAGCTTTTCCGAACCGGCCTTTATCTAGGAGACACGAGCGCTTTTACCCGCTAATAATCTAGCGATGGTAGAGCGTGTGACGCTCGTACTTGGGCTCGCAGCAAACATTGATACCCAAACGGCGCATGACCTCTTCATCGGTCGGCGAGATGATCACGCTAAAGAACGCATCGAGACCGCGCAGGTACTCGAGACCAGAAAGGACGCGTGCCGCGACCTCGCTTTCCGCGGAAGTAATGGAAAGGGCCATCAGCGTTTCGTCGGTATGCAGGCGAGGATTGTTGCTGCCCAAGAAATGGGTCTTCAGACGGCTGATGGGCTCGATGGCGTCGTCGCTGATGACCTCGATCTCGAGGTCGACACCGGAGACGGCCTTGAGGGCGTTCATCAACAGCGAGCTTGCGCAGCCCAGGCGGTCGGACGTCTTGCCGGTCACCACGGAACCGTCGGGCATCACCATGGCGCCTGCAGGCGCCCCGGTCTCTTGCTCACGGGCGCAAGCCGCGGCGCGAGCGGGCGAGTAATCGCAGTCGACCCCGGCTTTGGTCATGATGCGCTTGAGGCGATCGACCTGCTCGGTGCCCATACCGGTACGGCGAACGTGCTCGCGTCCGGCAAAATAGCGGCGCACGATCTCCATGCGGCTCGCGTCGGAGCATGCCTCGTCGTCGGTAATGGCAGAGCCCACCATGTTGACACCCATGTCGGTCGGGCTCTGATAGGGGCTCTCGCCCAAGATCTTCTTCATGAGGGCACGGACCACGGGGAACGCCTCGACGTCGCGGTTGTAGTTGACCGCGGTCTTGCCATAGGCCTCCAGATGGAACGGATCGATGATGTTCGCGTCGTCCAGATCAGCGGTCGCAGCCTCGTATGCGATGTTGACGGGATGGGAAAGCGGCAGGTTCCACACGGGGAACGTCTCGAACTTGGCATAACCGGCCTCAACGCCGCGCAGGTGCTCGTGGTAGAGCTGTGACAGGCAGGTGGCGAGCTTGCCCGAGCCAGGGCCCGGTGCGGTAACGACCACGAGGGGGCGCGTCGTCTCCACGAACTCGTTTTTGCCGTAGCCCTCGGGCGAGACGATCAGATCGACATCGTGCGGATAGCCCTCGATAGGATAGTGCAGCTTAGCGGTGATGCCGAGCTCCTCCAGACGGCGACGGAACACATCGGCCGCGGGCTGACCCGCATACTGCGTGATGACGACGGCGGCGACGGCAAAGCCGTTGCTGGAGAACAGGTCGACCAGGCGCAAAACGTCCTCGTCGTAGGTGATGCCCAGGTCTCCCCTCGCCTTGTTCTTCTCGATATGGTTCGCGTTGATGGAGATGATGACCTCGACATCGTCGGCGATGCTCTTGAGCATGCGGAACTTGGAATCGGGCTCAAAGCCGGGAAGGACGCGGCTCGCATGGTTGTCGTCAAAGAGCTTGCCGCCAAACTCCAGGTAGAGCTTTCCGCCGAACTGTCCGATACGCTGGCGAATATGCTCCGCCTGCAGCTCGATGTACTTGCTGTTGTCAAACCCCTGGCGCATGCGACGGGCTCCTTCCATAATGGTACGGCCTTGTGTCCAACGGGAGATTATAACGTGAATGAGCAGGTTTTCGGCCCGGCAGGCGCGCTCATGCAAAATCGATGCCGAAGCCTATACCGTGCTACCATAATCCACTGAATAATTCGAACCGCCTGTTCAAGGAGCAACGCTCGTGACAGATACCTCGTCGAAATCGGCATCCACCCACGCGAAAACCGAGCTGCAAAAAGACATCTTCATCCTCAAGCAGCTCGTGGGCAAGGACTTCAAGATCAAATACCGCCGCAGCTTCCTGGGCGTGGCATGGAGCGTGCTCAACCCGCTGCTCATGATGGTCGTCATGGCCATCGTGTTCACCACGATCTTTGCCCAGGGGCGCAACGGCTCGGTCACGCCGGAGATGTACCCGCTCTACCTCATTGTGGGTAACGTCACCTTCGCCGTGATGTCCGACTCCACGAGCCAGGCGCTCTCGTCCATCGTCTACGCGTCGTCGCTTCTCAAAAAGGTCAAGGTGCACCGCTTTGTGTTCCCGGTGCAAAAGGTTTTGTTCTCGCTCGTGAACTTCGCCTTCTCCCTCATCGCGGTGGCGATCGTCATGCTGTGGTTCCGCGTGGTTCCCACCTGGCATCTGCTGTTGCTTCCCGTCTGCCTGATTCTGCTCATGTTCTTCTGCATGGGCCTGGGCCTGCTGCTCTCGGCCGCCACGGTATTTTTCCGCGACGTCATGCACCTGTGGAGCGTCGTAATCACCGCATGGACCTACTTCACCCCGATCTTTTGGACCACCGACTACATCCTCAAGATGCCGCACATCCTGCGCATGCTGATGTACGCCAACCCCATGTACAACTACCTGCAGTTCATGCGTGACATCTTTTTGTTCCAGACCTGCCCCACCCCGCTCGAGTTCGGGCTTTGCGTCGCCTGGGCGGTTATCGCCATGGTTATCGGCTACGCCGTCTTCCACAAAAACGAGCACAAGTTCATCCTCTATATCTAGGAGCCCGGCATGTCAGATGTAAGCAACGCCGCGGCAGCGGCCGAGGAGTACGCCGTCGAAGTCAACGACGTCACCATGATTTTCAACATGGCCTCCGAGCAGCTCAACAACCTCAAGGAATACTTCATCAAGCTCATGAAACACGAGCTGTTCTTCAAGGAGTTCCGCGCGCTCAAGCACATCAGCTTCAAGGTACGCCGCGGCGACGTCGTGGGCCTTGTGGGCACCAACGGCTCGGGCAAGTCCACCATGCTCAAGGTGATTGCCGGCGTGCTGGAACCCAGCGAGGGCGAATGCATCGTGCGCGGCAACATCGCGCCGCTCATCGAGCTGGGCGCCGGTTTTGACATGGAGCTCACGGCCCGTGAGAACATCTATCTCAACGGCGCGCTTTTGGGCTACACCAAGCAGTTCATCGACGAGCACTTGGACGAGATCGTTGATTTTGCCGAGCTTCACGACTTTATGGAT
The DNA here is from genome assembly GCA_934621295.1 of uncultured Collinsella sp. Taxonomy (GTDB): domain Bacteria; phylum Actinomycetota; class Coriobacteriia; order Coriobacteriales; family Coriobacteriaceae; genus Collinsella. Next base: position 78,778 of record CAKTVB010000002.1, on the reverse strand, counting down.
ATGCCGCTCAAGAATTACTCCAGCGGCATGGTGGCCCGCATCGCCTTTGCCATCGCCACCATCACCGAACCCGACATCCTGATCGTCGACGAGACGCTCTCGGTAGGCGACGTCTTCTTCCAGCAAAAATGCGAGGAGCGCATCCAGCATTTCATCGAATCCGGCGACGTCACGGTACTGTTCGTCTCCCACTCCATCGAGCAGGTCGAGCGCATCTGCAAGCGCGCCGTCTGGATCGAAAAGGGCGACCTGCGCATGGACGGTCCCGTCAAAGAAGTGTGCGAGGCGTACCGCAACCAGTTCAACTAGCCTGCTGGCATCAAAACGCAGCGCACCATGCCTCATAGAATCGACAAAGCGAAGGGTTCCTACATCACGGGGACCCTTCCGCGCATTTTGGGCGAAAACCTTCGCTGCGCACGCGAGGAGATGGGAATCTCCCAAACACGCTTCGGCCTGATGGTCGGCCTTTCGCGCCAAATGATCAACACCCTCGAATGCCGTGGGGGCAATATCCAAATCGATTCGCTGCAGCGCATCGCTGATGGCCTGGATATCCCCGCCTGGAAACTGCTGGAAAACCGGATGGACAGCCCTCGCGAATACGAGGAACCGGTACGCACGGGCCTCCACCGGAGCACCCACGTTTACTGGTAGCGCCCCTCCCGCAGCAGGCCAAGCACAGCAAATCGGCTCTTCCCACACAGCGTCTCCATGCTAAAACGCATGACCGTACGATTCTTTGATAGCCCCCGCCCCGCCGCGTTGCAACATGGCTACACTGGTATACGCCAGCCATTGCGGCAAACGTGCCCTCACGAGCGACAAGGAGCATATCGATGGTCGCTACCGAACGTGCCGAACAAACCATAAAGTACCTCTCGCTGCTCTCGCAGCAGTTCCCCAATCAGCAGTCCGTCTTCACCGAGATCATCAACCTGCAAGCGATTCTCAATCTGCCTAAGGGAACCGAGCATTTTATGAGCGACTTGCATGGCGAATACGAAGCCTTCATGCATATCCTCAACAATTGCTCGGGCGTTATTCGCGAGCACGTAGACGAGATATTCGCCGATACGATGTCCAACCGCGAAAAGGGCGACCTGTGCACGCTCATCTACTACCCGAGCGAAAAGCTTCGCCTGGTGCGTGCGGCAAAGCAGGACTCCCCCAGCTGGTACAAAGAAAACCTTAATCACCTTATCACCGTGGCGCGCTCCCTTTCGAGCCGCTACACGCGCTCAAAGGTCCGCAAGGCCATTCCGCACGATTACGCCTATATCATCGACGAGCTGCTGCACACGCATCCGGACGAGAACAACTACCGCATTCGCTACCACGAGCGCATCATCGATTCGATTCTCGAGACCGACTCGACAGACGACTTTATCCGCTCGCTCTCGGCGCTCATCAAGCGCCTGGCCGTCGACCATTTGCATCTTGTGGGAGACGTCTTTGACCGAGGCGGCGGCGCGGCAAAGATCATGGATCGGTTGATGGACTACCACTCACTCGACATCCAGTGGGGTAACCACGACATCTTATGGATGGGGGCCGCTGCGGGTGAGGAGGCATGCATCATCAGCGTCCTGCGCAACAACCTGCGCTACGACAACTACGAGATTCTCGAAAACGATTACGGCATCTCGCTGCGCGCCCTTGTGGCCTTCGCGAACAAGACCTATCACGCGAACGACAGCATCAGCCCGCTCATCAAGGCGATCAATGTCTTGCTGTTCAAGCTCGAGGGGCAGATCATCATGCGCCATCCCGAGTTCGACATGCACGATCGGCTGCTCCTGGACAAGATCGATACGAATACAGGCACCGTCGATATCGAAGGCGTCACCTGGCAGCTGCGCACCACCGACTTCCCCACTGTCGACCCCGAGCACCCCTACGACCTTACAACAGAGGAGCAGAATATCGTCGGTAAGCTCGTCGCCGAGTTTACCGGGGCCGATCACCTGCGCCGCCATATCGAATTTCTCTACAGCCACGGATCGGTTTATCTCGTGCGCAACGGCAACCTGTTGTTCCATGGCTGCGTGCCCATGAACGAAGACGGCACGTTCTCGAGCTTTAACTGCATGGGAACGTACCGCTCCGGCCGCGATTACCTCGACTTCTGTGACGATGTGGCCCGGCGCGCCTGGCGCATGCACGACCGCGATGCGCTCGACTGGATGTGGTATCTGTGGATCGGATTCAAGTCGCCGATGTCCGGTCGCTTGGTCAAAACCTTCGAGCGCTCCTACATCGAGGATCGCACCTCCTGGGAAGAACCCATGGACCCCTACTTCACCCTCACGCAGGATATTCCCGCGTGCGATGCGATCATGCGCGAATTCCGCCTTCTGCCGGGCACGGGCCACATCATCAACGGCCACACGCCGGTCAAAACCGTTGCCGGCGAGAAGCCAATCCGCGCCGACGGGCGGCTGCTGGTGATCGATGGTGGCTTTTGCCGAGCCTACCATCCCAAGACGGGCATTGCAGGCTACACGCTCATCTCAAGCTCGCGCGGAATGCGCCTTAAGGCACATGAAGCGTTCAAGAGCGTCGATGAGGCCCTGACGCGCAACGCCGACATCCAAAGCGAGACGACGCGCTTTGACGTGGCCAAACGCCGCCTGATGGTATCCGATACCGATACCGGCGAAGAGATTCGCAGCCATATCAACGACCTGCGCCTTTTGCTTGATGCCTACAGAAACGGTGTCTTGCCCGAGGTTCGCCAGGTGTAAATGCATGCAGACCCGCACGGCGCGCGGGGCAGACGCTACGCCGTGCGGGCTGCAGAATTCACGCAGCGAGTAAGCATTACTCCACAGTTGCCATGGTTTTATCCCCTAAGCAACAATCGACCGCTTACAGGACCTTCAACTACCGTCCACGGATTTGTAGGCTTAGTAGTTTTGCAAGGTCACCCCTTACTTTTGCCTAACAAAACCCATAGAGTATCAGTTCGGACTCGATATCGCGTGTCCGTAAGCGTCTATCTGGGAGCATCTGTGCAGAAACTTGCCAACATGCCAACAACGAAGCAGTTTGCTAAATTCGCCGTGGTGGGATTTGCTTCCCTCGCGGTCGATTATGCCCTGCTGCTGGTCTTGGTCGAATGGCTGCATCTCGACTTGCTCTTTAGCACCACAGTGTCGTTCATCGCGTCTGTGATTGTGAACTACGCCTTGAGTATGCGCTTTGTTTTTGAGCATAAAGAAGACATGAGCCGTAAGCGCGAGTTCACGATCTTTGCCATCCTCTCCGCCATCGGTCTTGGCCTCAACGACCTCTACATGTTTGTGGGCGTTGCCGTCTTTAACATCGGCTACCAGCTCATGAAGCTCGTCTCCACGTTCTTGGTCACCTGGTACAACTACTTTAGCCGTCGTCGCTTCTTGGACGGCAGCCGCGCGTAGCAAGCTACAACAGCAAATTGATTGATAGACGCCCTGCGGAGAACTTCGCGGGGCGTTTTTGCATGTGCACGCGCCCTCGTGCACGAAAGGACGGGGCAGCAATAGCGTTAAGCCCCGCCGTCCGCGTACGATAAGCAACGTAGCGGGACTCCAGCTTTAAAGCCTATGCCAAGGGTAATGCCCGCCTGCAGCAATAAAAACTTTGCTCTCAAGCCAAACCCGAACGACGCAGGAAACTCACTCCTGACACGCAAGAAAAAGCGCCGGGACCCGCAACGGGTCCCGGCACAATCGAGCGATTATGTTGTGCTGACGCCGACCGTTTACTCCCCCGTCACGTAGCGCCAAACGATGCTCTCGCCACCGGCGAGCTTGTAGTTGGCGCACGACGTCATGGGCATCACGCCATCGACGTAATAGGTCCAGCCGCTCGTGCCGCCATGTTCCTTCTCGGCAAGGCCGCCGATAGAAGAGACATATAAGCCGTACTGAGTATTGCCGGCGTTGATGCTCACGCCGGCCGCACGCAAGGCGTCATAGACAGTCGCGCCAGCAGGAATCGTCACGGAAGCAGAAGAGCTGCCAGCACCCACCGCAGAACCGTCTACAGTCACCGAGACGGTAATGCCCTCGCCTTCCTGGCTAGAAGAGGCTGAGGTCGAAGAGCCCGACCTCGTTTTGGCCTGAGCCGAAAGAACGCTATGCTCGACCTTCGTCTCGACGAGAATTTCGCCCTCAGGCGTAGTATCTGCAAGTACGGTTATCGCCGAAGCGTCAGGCAATGTTGGAGCGTCACCGCCCCGCTGCTTAAACCCGGGATTCTCGCCCAATGCCGCATAGGCATCGCCTGAAATCTGATACCCCATGCAAGCCGCGAGAATCTGAGGCGCATCCTCCCCATTGATCGCACGGTCAACGGGATAGGAGACAGCGATACGCACCGCGCCCGCCATATCCTCGGTAATCCAAGTGACATGCGAGACTTCGAGTTTCTCCTCGCGAGCCCAAGCAGCGAGAGCAGCGGCACGATAAGCCGTATCCTCCACCGCGTTCTCAGCATCCGAATCGCTTGCATTTTCGACCCAAATGCCGTCTTTGCCCAAAACAACGTTCGCGTCATCCTTGGGAAGAGAAACGTCCTTGGAGTCATATTTGAGCTGAGCGATTTGCTCCTTGACATCGTCTTCAGTAACAGAAGAGGATGCCAACTCAAACGAACTCGAAGAGGAGGAACCTTCCTCAACCGTTTGGAATGCTTTGCCGCCCAAGAATGCAAGCGGGTCAGATCCGTTTGCATATTGATAAGCAGACCAGCCGCAAAAAGCAATGACAACCGCCGCGAGCACCGCAACGACGACGCGGATCGCACGCGCGGAATCTGAACTCTTGTGAGCAGGATCGGCCATATTACTCACCGCCCTGCTTCTTGCGCTTGAACACTATGAGAACGATCACGCAGGCGCCCAGGACCATGCCGATAAATGGCCAGATGGGAAGGATGACCTTCTTTTTCTCGGCGGTTGCCGCAGCTGCGCCACGATCAGACGACTTCTCGACAGCGGTCTCAAGCTCATTGGAGTCGAAACCGGCAAGAAGCGACTCATGCTCGCCAGCCTGCTGCGCAGCATTGCTCTTGAGTGCCCCTGTCAAAGATACGGTAGAGCGAGAGCTGAGCGTAAGGGAGACCGAGGAGGTGCCACCCTTGGTCAAATCGGAACGAGAAGGCGTCGCCGGAGAAGGCACGGAAGAAGAGCCCTCCTTCTTGACCCATTTTGCATAGAGCGTCATATCAGACGAGACGACATCTTTCGAGAAATCCCAAGCCTGAGTGCAATCGGCATCCTTGAACCAGCCGGCAAACGTATAGCCAGAGCGCTCGGGATCCGCTGGGGCAACCATGGTCCTGTTTTGTGCCGTCATGGCACTGGGAACCGTGCTGCCACCGCACGTATCGAAGGTAACCGTATATCCGGGAGCCGCCTTGAGGGCGAACAGCGTACCAGAATCGTTGGTGTAGTAGAGGTTGCCCTGAGCGTCGGCAATCACGCTTGCAGTGCAATAGTTCGCATTGGATCCAGACGGTGTATAGATCTCCGCGGCTTCACCAGTCGACTGATTAAAGCAGTAGACGGCGCCTGGGGTCTTGTTGCATGTAAAGTACACGTAGACGTCGCCGCCCTGCACGGATGCAATCGGAGAGGCCTTGACCTCGGCATACTTACCCATATCGAGAGTCTTCTCGACGTCCATGGACGCAAGGTCGATGACCGTGAACTGGCCGTTATACGAAGCATTGCTGCCGCCAACATAGACCTTACCGTTTGCCACGGCGGGCGTAGAGGTGGAAACCTTCGCGAACTCGCAGGAGCCATCAAGGCGAAGGACATCACCTTCGCGAACGATCTTATAGAGCGTTGCCGGCTGGCGACCAACCGCCAGGAAGATCGGGTTACCGTTCTCGGTGCCGGCAGAAACAATCGTTGCGCGCACGGGATTTCCGAACAGGCTCACGGAGGATTTGACTTTGCCGGATTTACCATCGACGAGTTTTACGCAACCGCTCTCATCTCCGATAACAAGATCGGAGCCAGAAGCGGCGGCACCTGCCCAATAGTAACCCTCACCTGTCGAGGGACCGGTCTTGGTGGTGACTTCCGACCAGACGATCTTGCCCGTGGCGATATCGATACAAAGCATGGCTCCACCAGTTGCGGTACCGGAGGCGCCCGCGCCCGTGACAAATTCAGCGTACACGCAGCCGTTTGCCACCGTCATGGTCGAATTCGCCTGATAGCGTCCGCCGGCAGCGGGAGCCTCAAGTGCAGCCGTCTTCCACACGCACTCAAGTGTCTCGGCAGAGAAGGCGTACACGGAGCCATCGTCGTTCGCCGAGATGATCAGGCCGTCCGCGTACACAGGACGCGAAAAATACGAAGTGGTGCCGCCCTTGGAAACGCGTGCGACAACCTTGCCGGTGCCATCGATCTTGACGAGTTCGGAATTCGTGGTAACAAAAACGTAGCCACCTGCGATGATGGGGTCGCCCAACGAAACCCACTTGTCGGCAGCCGTGGCAAGGTTGACCTTCCACAGCTCTGTAGCCGACTCGGTTGGCGTCGGCGTGTTCACAAGCGTCGTGCCGCCCGCATTACCAAATCCATTCCAGCTGGCGGTCCAATCCGGACGCGATGCGAACGGATTGACGATAAGGCCCTCCAGGGGCTTCTCATTATCTGCAGCGTAGACCCACTGGACCTTGTCCCCCGGCTTGAGAGCGACCTGGCCCGCCATCTTCTGAGAGTACTCGCCGTTCACGTAGAGCTGCCAGTACCTGCCAGTCGACTGATCCCAGCCGTAAGTCTTACCATCACGCGTGATGCTGGCAAGGTAGAACGAAGCACCGGAAGTGCCCTGGCTGTCATAGGTAAGGCCCGAAGCCTTGAGCTGCTGCTCGGTAAGGTCGGCTGCCGTGGAACCGTCAGACATTTTGACGTCGCCGGCAGACGCCCACACGGAGTTGCTGCCATTCCCATCCGGCCCGATAAAGCTCACCGAGGCTTTAACGGTGGCCCTATTCGCATCGTCAAGGTTCGCGCCAAAAGCGGAGTAGTACAGAGCAATAGAATCACCGGCGCCGAGCGTAACGCTGCTCGCGCCGACCTCGGACGCCTTGCCGTTTACAAAAAGCTGCCAATATTTACCCGTGGCGGCGTCCCAGCCAAGTGTGCGACCATCTTTTGAAGTGATGTCGGAAAGGTAGTATCCATACTCCGTGGTGCTCGAAGTGTGAGTGAGGCCCTGAGCGTCCAGAATCTGCTCAATCAGCGCATCAGCAGTGGAGCCGTAAGCAATGCCCTGTGCGCCATCGAACCAAACCTCGTCGTCACCGTCGGCGTCAACGCCCACGAGCTTGAAGTTGACCGAAATCTTGGGATCGGTGTGGTCGGTTGTGCCCACTACCCGGAACGTGGCCTTGACGGGCTGGTTGACCAGACCCTGAAGCTTGGCGTTATCCGGATGGGCCTTGGCAAGGGCCTCGTACTTTTCGTAGGTGAGCGAGCTCTCCACGGTGACGAGTGTATCGGCCTCCGGCTGGGTCACACGCAGCGTCTCGTCCGCAATGACGGAGGCATCACTCGAGCGATACGTGCGCCAGTTGGTGCCGGCCATAGAATCATAGCCGGGAAGATCGTCCGCATGGATCTGGCCCGTCTCGTACGTCTTGGAGTACGAGACGGTGCCGTCCTCGGCGACCATAGCGGAACTCCAGGGACTGAGATTCGCGCTCACCGCATTGACGGAAGGATTGGTGCCCAGGATCGAGGTGGCATAGGCATTCTTGACGGCCTGCATCTGCGCCACGGCGGCGTCAATCTCGGACTCATCGATGGGTTTGACCGTCACGGTGATATCGCGCGTAGCGGTGATGCCATCGCGCGTGAGTGTGGCCGTGATGGTGGCTGTGGTGGAACCTCCGGCGATGTCGCGGGTGACGACGACACGGTAACCGTTGATCTTTGCCACGGAGTCGTTGCTGGAAGAATACGAAAGCTTGGCAGACCCGGCACCGATCTTACTCGCACGGGGCAGGGTGAAGTCGCCCTCGAGTGCCGAAAGATCAACCGACTTGTTCTTGTCCGCGAAGTCCACTACTTTGTCATCGATTTTGGCAAGAGCGGCCTCGAGCTCGGCCCTCTCGGCAGCGATGTCCTCGGCGGACTTGGAGGCAACCGTAACCGCATAGTTGCGCGTGACCGCAGTCGAGGGCGAGTTGCCGTAACCGGAGACAAAAAGCGTCGCCTTCGCGGTGAACGTCACGTTCTTCTCGCCGCTACCGTGAGTGTAGGCAACTTTGTAGACCGTATTGTAGTTAGAGTCGTAGCTCGAAGTCAGCTTGGCTGCAGACGAATCATTCGAGGTCCAGGTGAGGTTGGCAACCTTCTTACCCCCCACATAGAGCGCGCCGGGAAGTTCCTCTTCCCTGGCAGTTGAGGGTGCGATGCCAGCCTTGACAGAGGCGGTAAGGGTCGCGGCGTCGAGCTGTTCGCTCAGATACGTTTCAACCTTAGTTTGATCCCACGCGAGCGTCGAATTGAACTCAGGAGTGAATTCGACGGTTTCGCTGCCGAGCGTCAGCGTATAGGTAGGTTTGAACTGGCGCAACACCGACCAATCCGCAGATGCGGTCTTCTCCGCATTGGGCAGGAAGAAGTACGTGATGGCGCCGTCTGCAGCGATGCCACCCTGCTGGGCCGGGTCGGTCGCACCGAAGGTCACAGACTTGAGAGTCGGCTTCACGTTCGCGCAGCCGAGCGCCTTGAGCTTGGCCGAGAGCATATCGACGATATTGGTGTCGGTGCCGTAGACCGGGCTCGGCTTCCAAGTGGAGAGCTTCTGCTCAGCCTCGGCAAGCGTCTTGGCATCGGGCGTCGCAGGCGTAGTGGAACTCTCGCCCTCGGCGATGGCAAGCTTCGTGCTCGGGGTGAACTTGTAAGACCAGCTGCTCGAGCCGTAGGTCACCTTACAAGCGACGTACTTACCCACCTGGTCGGCCGTAAGCGTAAACTCGCGCGAAGTGGCACCGTCGATGGGTTCGTAGCTCGAGGCGGTCGGTGCCGAGTTCTGCTTCTCACCCACATACCACTGATACTTGAGCTGTGCGTACTCGGAACCGAGGATCTCCTCGTCGTCGCCCCAGTCGTCCTCGTAGTAGGCGCCGACCTTAATCGTCTCGCCGGCCTTGACGGCAGCGTTCGAGGCGGATCCCCAAACAATATCCTGGTCCTTGGCGTTCAACAAGCTGACGGAATCGACCGTCACATACGCGGCGGTAGCGATGTTGTCCTCGCCGTCGTCGCTCAACGCGCTGGGTTCGACTTCAGCTTTTGCCCCAACAGCAGTCTCCGCTTTTGCAGCAAGCTGTGAGGCATCCTGCGACTCGTTCTCCTGCACATCGGCGGAATCGGAGGAATCGATGGCGCCCGCATCCTCCGCAGGCTGTTCGCCCTCGCCCCCTGTCGCCGCCGAGCCGATACCGGTTGCAGCAGAAGCGCCCTCCCCCGCCGGCTCCGCACCCTGCGAAGCGACAGCCTGGACGATGCCCTCGGCACCTTCTGCCCACAGCTGTGCTGGCGTGGTGCCAAAGACCATAAGCATGGTCATGAACGCCACGAGAACACGTGTAGAGGCTATTCTCATGTTCCTAATTGCGCGCGCTACTCGATTGCGCGCCCCCTCGCTCGGCAAAGCGGCAGGTTGCCACTCGCCGTCGCGCGGCTGCTGTCCGATCACGTCGGACCTCCTTTCTCCAGAGCCGTGTGCCGCATGGGGCGACACCTAGATGGGAGGCGATCCGACTTGACGTCATCCATCCGCGCGCGCCGCCCGATCTGCAACGCACTGATTCCGCGGATGTCCGAGATACGGTTACTGGTACAGCCGGGGATTCTCACCCCGATTCTCCTGGGCGCATGCGCCCGTGCGTCTCCGCACCACCATCTTGGCCATGTTTCACCGGAGCTATCCTACCACAGACCGCATGCTCTCCTACCTGCCGAAACAATCATCGGGCAAGCTTTTCACGCACTGTTATTCAAGAGTTTTGGTCGGCGCGCACAAGGACCGCTTGCAACCGACCCGCCCGAGCCGTCCTATAGCTTTGGCAAAGCGACAAGCGAGGCGCAAACGGTAACGGTAAAGCACATCACGATCACGCCCACCCCAACTAAACACACCTGGAGCTGCCCGCAATTTCGAAGCACGGGAACGCGCTTCCACATTCCGCGCTTATCGAGCAGAATGCTGACGATGGCGGCGGGAGCGCATACGGTTAACAGGTCGTATTCCATGATGCGAAACCAAAAAGGAGGCGCCGAATCATACGCATTGGGACGAAAGATCGCAAACTGGCTGCCCATGATGCATAGAATCAAATTGCAGAGCAGCAACAGGTTCCAAATAATCCCCACCCAGCGAGGAGTACGCCGCAGCAAATGCAAAAAGGCATTAGCCGCGCTTCTCATGCTGGTGCATGTTCGGTTCACCCGGGTCACCACAGAGTCGCATTGAGAGACCAAGTTACTCGGGAGCATGCCCAAGCATTCTTCCCATGTGTGCGACGGCAGCGAGCTCACCGCCGCGCTCAGTTCCCGAACGCTCGCGTAACGCTCGCGCGGATCGAAGGCGCAGGCCTTGCATATCACCCGTGCAAACGAGCGCGGCACGCCGTATTCTTCGCACGAGCGCGCATCCAGAGCATTGGGCGGTTGCTTGCCCGTAAGACAAAAGAACAAGACCTTGCCCAGAGCGTAGATGTCGCTGCGCACATCTGTCTGACCAAAACCAAACTGCTCGGGAGGCGCATAGCGACGCGTACCGAAATGCGTGGTATCGCATTCAGCGCCCTCATGCCACAGCCGAGCGATGCCAAAGTCGATAAGCACGGGACCTTTGGGCGAAACAATGATATTGGATGGTTTCAGGTCCCTGTGTATAACAGGAGGATCGATGCGTTCGTGCAGCTCGCGAACGGCAACGCAAAGCTGCAAGAAAAGATATTTTATTGTTGCAGGAAGCACGTTGCCCCGCATGATGTATTCCGTAAGGGTTGGACCTTCAACGTACTCCATCACAACCGAGCGGCACTCGGGCCCTCGCAAACACTCGATAATTCGGGGCACGCACCCGATAAGCAGGCCCGATTGTTGGGCTCGCTGCAAAACCTCGTATACGTCGGCACCATCCGACTGCCCTGGATATATCTTGCGGACAAAACGCTGAGGTGCCCCCAAGCAAGCACCGTTTGAAGTCGAAAAGCCAACCGGCACGACAATCTCAGTCGACCCGGTTTCATCGTCTTCTTTCAACACCTCAAGCACGCGCCAACGGTCGTCATGCCCGCACGCGCGCAAATAGCAATCAAGCTCGCCCTGGAAGTTGCCCTCTATGTCACCTGTCATATTCATGACTCATATCATAGCAGGACGTACGGACAGGTCTTTAATTTGAATGCGTCGGAGAATCATTTAGCAGATGGTATCTTCGCCCAAGCGATAGAGCTCCTCATTAACCTTTTGTAGCGAACGAGCACGATCGATGCAGAACAAAATAATAGCGTCGCGTCGACACTTGGGGTCCAGGCGCGCCGCACCCGCCGCCGTCAACGCCCGGTTGGTCTCGCGCACGCTCAGAGCCATAGCAAAGGCAATCTGCAAAACCTTGTTGCGAGACGGATGGCGCTGACCGGTAAAAATCTGGTAGCCAAAGGTCTCGTTGAGGTCGGCCATGCGAACCACGCGCACGCGCTCGAGGTGCTTTTCTTCCAGCAGTTGTTGGAGATAGTCGGAAAGGGAGACGTCCGGCAACTCATGGCTGTCGATAAATGCATCGACCGTCGGGGCATCCAGCAGCTCGTGCAAAAGCTCTTCCGTCAAACGCTCGCGCTCCATCTCCCTCTCCTTTCTTACATAGTGCACCTAACACGTAGTCGCTTCTTAGAAGCCGGAGACGTCCACGCGCTCCCAGCTGGCAACATCCTCGGGCTTCTCCATGCTTGCTGCCTCGAACTTCCAGGTGCCGCCCGCCTTGAGGTTGTTGATGTTCGCGAGGGCGGTACCGATCTGCGCGCCATCAGCATCATACAGGTTGTACTCGATCTGCAAGTAGCTCTTGTCATCATCGGTGTTGTTGACGAGCGTACCGGTAATCTTCACGCCATAGGGATTCGAAGTGTCGAGAGCCTCGTCCGAAATGGTGTAAGGCTCCTGCTCCTGCTTCTTCTCCTCGGCCTGCTCGGTCTTTGCGGTGCCGCCGCTCGTAGAGGAGTCACTCCCCTTGTCGCCGCCGGAAAGCGAGCCAAACGCGCCAAGCGCGATGATCGCAACGACAACGATAAGGATGATTTTGCCAATAGGCTTCTTCTTTTTCTCTGCCATGTTCTTTTCCATTCTCCAGTCCAACGGGAACATACGTCACGTGATGTACCGCCCATGGTAAAGAGAGTGAAATCAAGTTTCATTAGCTGAGAGCTAATGAGGGGGCAGATGGCAGGGGCGAATACCGGAGAGGGAGGCATCCGGACCCACCCAACGTGAAAACCCACGTACAAACGTCAACTTTTTGTCCAGAAGAGCGAGAAGTGAACGTTTGTGCGTGGGTTTTGAGATATGAGGGCACCTCGGCACGGCGTTCGCGACGCATCGCCGCTGCGCGGGCGCCCAGACTCGAGCGCGCACAAAGCCGTACACGCCAGCTTCCCAGTCTACGCTATATGCACGAGGCGCTTGTACACGTCCAGGCCCAGCAGCAGGCACTCTTCCGAGAAGAGCATCGTGTCTGTATGAAGAGCAGCTGTGGCATAGGCGGGGCAGCCCTGATCATCACTTGGGTTCTCGACCGGCAAACCATCATCCGCTGCAGCAGGAACGCCACAGCCCAACAGGAAGAACACGCCCGGAAGGCGGCGCTGGTAGAAAGAGAAATCCTCGGCAATCAGCAGGGGCTCTTTAATAAGCTCAAGCTCGGGCACCGCCTGATGCGCCAAACCGAACAGCGCGGCGTCGTTGTCGACAGGCGGGTACCCATCAGCAAAATCGATATCGTAGGTGCAACCCGTAGCCGCGCACGCTTCATCCAGAACGCGGCGAATGCCCACACGTGCACGTTCAAGCATCGAATCGGTAAAGACGCGCAAGCTGCCGGCTATGTGCGCCTCCCCTGCCACGGCGTTACACACCGTTCCCGCCTCAACCAGCCCGAACTTGCAGATACACGGCTCCTCGGCGCCCAGTTCATCCATGAGCTCGCGCTCGGCAACCAGGAATCGAGCCGCCGCGAGTGCGGCATCGTGCGACTCCGCAGCAGGCACGCCAAGGGTCTTGGCAATGTGGATGCTCTCACCATGAATATGCGCATGCGTCTCACTCGCACGGGCAAGCATGGGGCCCGCGCAGGACGCAACGGTACCCGCCGGCAAGTCGGGCCAAACGTGAAAGCCGAAGATGCGATCTGCATGATAACGCTCGAAAACGCCGCTCTCGCACACCGTCTTGGCGCCACCCGTGGTCTCCTCCGCTGGCTGGAACACGAAGAGCACGTTGCGCCTGAGCTCGCCTGGATGCTCATGCATAACGCGATCGACATAGACCGCCGCCGCAAGGGCCATGGTCATATGGGCATCGTGCCCGCAAGCATGCATCTTGCCCGGGTGCGTCGAGGCAAAGCTCGCCCCCGTCGCCTCTTCTATAGGAAGCGCATCCATATCGGCACGAATCGCCGTGGTGGAGGCGGCATCGGTGCCCGCATCGAAAAATGCGCAAACGCACGAATCGCACGGATGTGTCACTTCGCAGGAAAGCCCAGCGAGTACACTCTCGACATACGCCACGGTCTGTTCCAGATCGAACCCAAGTTCCGGAATACGATGCAAATCCCGGCGATAGCGCACCATCTGCGCAAGTTCAACGTTGCTATAAGTGTCGTTCGTATCCATGAGTGCCCTCCGACGCGTTCGATTGCCCGTCATTATAGGGCAGCCGGCCCCTACCCTAGCATCGAGCAGCTCTTTCGCGCGAGTATTTCGAATGAGTGTCATTGCAGGTTTACGCCTTGTTTTGCCATGATATTCATGATACGGTTGCAAAACTCGATAGAGGAGCGAGCGCGATGAAGCGCGGGCGAGCCGGCAGGCCGCGACCCCACGCCAAGGCAACCTCGCCGAACTTGATCGACCGGGCACGGAAGATCAGGTGGGCTTGCGGGAAAGACCCGCAAGACTGTCTGCACAGACATTCTGCAGGAGTGCTATCAGAAAAGGAGCCTCAATGGCAAAGACCCCCTTTGTGTCCAAAGACCAGCTGGTCGCTATAGCAAAGCAGTTCCCTACCCCGTTTCATCTGTACGACGAGGCGGGCATCCGCCGCAACATGGAAGCGGTGCGCGACGCGTTTGCGTGGAACCTGGGCTTTAAGGAGTACTTCGCCGTCAAAGCGAATCCCAACCCGCGCCTCATTTCCATCTTGCACGAATACGGGGCGGGCTGCGACTGCTCGTCCGAGACCGAGCTCATGCTCTCCAGCGCCATGGGCATCACAGGCCAGGACATCATGTTCTCGTCGAACGACACGCCCGCGGACGATTTTCGCCTAGCGGCCAAGTTGGGGGCTATCGTCAACTTTGACGACATCTCTCACATCGACTTCTTCGAACGCGTAGCGGGCCCGATTCCCAAGACCGTGAGCTGTCGCTTTAATCCTGGTGGGCTCTTCCAGTTGGCAAACGGCATCATGGATAACCCCGGCGATTCCAAATACGGCATGACCGAGGAGCAGCTCTTCGAGGCATTCCGCATGCTCGTCGAGCGCGGCGCCGAGAACTTTGGCATCCACGCCTTCTTGGCAAGCAACACCGTGACCAACGACTATTATCCCGCCCTTGCGCGCATCCTGTTCGACCTCGCGGTGCGCCTGCAACGCGAAACGGGCGCCCACGTGGCATTTGTCAACCTTTCCGGTGGCGTCGGCATCCCCTATCGCCCCGATCAGGAGCCTAATGACATCCGTACCATCGGTGAAGGCGTGCGCCAAGCCTTCGAGGAGGTACTCGTCCCCGCCGGCATGGGAGATGTCTCTATCTTCTGCGAGATGGGCCGCTTCATGATGGGTCCCTACGGCTGCTTGGTCACACGAGCCCTGCACGAGAAGCACATCTACAAGGACTATATCGGCGTCGACGCAAGTGCCGTCGATCTCATTCGACCCGCCATGTACGGCGCCTACCATCACATCACCGTGATGGGGCAGGAAAACGGGCCGGATAAATCAAACGCCGCCGCTACGAACACGTATGACGTAACCGGCAACCTGTGCGAGAACAACGACAAGTTCGCCGTCGACCGCGCGCTCCCCCATATCGATGCCGGCGATTTGCTGATCATCCACGATACCGGAGCACATGGTTACTCCATGGGCTACAACTACAACGGCCGCCTGCGCTCGGCGGAGATCCTACTGCGCGAGAACGGCGCCTGCGAGCTCATTCGCCGCGCCGAGACGCCCGCCGACTACTTCGCCACCCTCGACTTTACCGCCACAGGTCAGCAACTTCTCAACAGCTTGAAGAACAATTCCTAAGAAAGGAACTGAATAGATGGATATCCGCAATCTTGAGGGCTCGATCGTAGCTCTCGTCACGCCCTTTTGCGCCGACGGCAGCGTCGACTTCGCCGC
This sequence comes from uncultured Collinsella sp., assembly GCA_934621295.1. Lineage (GTDB taxonomy): Bacteria > Actinomycetota > Coriobacteriia > Coriobacteriales > Coriobacteriaceae > Collinsella. Next base: position 63,132 of record CAKTVB010000002.1, on the reverse strand, counting down.
GCTTGAGCGCTTGGTCGATTTCCACCTGCAAAACAAGACGGACGCCATTTTGGTGCTGGGCACCACGGGCGAATCCGCAACCATGACCGACGAGGAGGACAACAGCGTCGTTGCCGCCGTGGTCAAGCAGGTTGCCGGACGCATCCCCGTCATCGCGGGCTCCGGTTCAAACTCGACCACCACGATGCTCGACAAGTCGCTCTCCTACCAGCGCCTGGGCGCAGACGGCCTGCTTACCATCACGCCGTACTACAATAAATCCAACGAAGAGGGCATCTACCAGCACTTTAAGACCGTGGCCGACGCCGTCGACATTCCGTGCATCCTCTACAACATTCCCGGTCGCTGCGGCTGCAGCATCAGTAAGCGCAATGTCGAGCGCTTGGCCGCGCACCCCAACGTCATGGGCATCAAAGAGGCAAGCGGCAACGTTGCGTTCGCGGCGAGCATCGCGCATCTGCTCTCTGACGACTTTCGCATGTACTCGGGCGAAGACGCCCTCACCGTGCCCCTCATGAGCCTGGGCGCCTCGGGCACCATCAGCGTCTGGGCAGATGTCCAGCCCGCGCTCGTCCACGAGATGTGTCGCGCCTACCTGGACGGCAACGTCGAGCGCGCGCGAGAAATCCAAATCGCCGGCCAACCGCTTATCCAGGCACTCTTTAGCGAGGTCAACCCCATTCCCGTCAAGGAAGCCTTAAGCCAGATGGGCCTGCTTGACCTCAACTACCGCATGCCGCTCATGCCCATGGCAGACAACACCCGCGCCGCCCTTACGGCAACCCTCAAGGAGGCAGATATCATTGCTTAGTGCCATCATCATGGGAACGGGCCGCATGGGCTCGCTCATCAAAACAACCGCCGAGTCCATGACGGACGCAACCGGCGAGCCCCTCTTCGATATCAAGGCCCAGGTGGGCTTTGATACGGACAAACTGGCCACTGCCCCCGTCGCCGACGTGATTATCGATTTTTCCAACACCTGTACCCTGCCCGCCGTCGCAGCCTATGTTGAGCGCACGGGCGCGGCGCTCGTCAGCGGCACCACGGGCTACACCGAAGATCAGTTCGAGCAGGTAAAGCAGTTGGGAAAGCACGCCCGTGTTATGTGGAGCGGTAACTACTCCATCGGCGTGGCTGCACTGCGCCACCTGGCAGCCCAGGCAACCCGTGAGCTCCCCGGCTTTGATGTCGAGATCTGCGAGACGCACCACAACCAAAAGGTCGATGCCCCTTCCGGCACGGCAAAGATGCTTCTGGACGAGGTCCTTGCCGCCGAGCCCGAGAGCGACTATTACGCCCAATATGGACGCGAGGGTATGTGCGGCAAGCGCAACCCCAAAGAGGTCGGCATGCATTCGTTGCGCGGCGGCACCGTCGCGGGCGTGCACACGGTGAGCTTCTTTGGTGCCGACGAGGAGGTCTCTCTCACCCACCGCGCCACCAGCCGCCAAATCTTTGTCAACGGCGCACTTGCCGCCGCGCAGAACATTGTGAAGCGCGAACCTGGTTTCTATACCTTTGACCAGGTTATGTTCGAGTAATAAAGCATTAGCTAGAATCACGCAGCAACGCTGCGCCTCGTTTTGAAAGGAAGGCCCATGTCAAGCGATACCAACATGGATGCACAGGAGATCATTAACTTCATCGCAAATGCCGAGAAAAAGACGCCCGTGAAGGTTTATGTGCGCGTTAAGGAAGGCAAACAGGTCGACTTCGGCTCCGCTCACACCTACGGCGACAGCGCGGGACAGGTTGTCTTTGGCGACTGGTCTGAGCTCGAGGGCATTCTCGATGCCCATGCAGACGATATCGAGTACTTCGACATCGAGAACGACTGTCGCAATTCCGCCGTGCCTCTGTTGGATATGAAGGGCATCAACGCACGCATCGAGCCGGGTGCAACCATCCGCGACCGCGTGTCCATCGGAGACAACGCCGTGATCATGATGGGTGCCGTCATCAACATCGGCGCCGTGATCGGCGAGGGTTCCATGATTGATATGGGCGCCATCCTGGGCGGCCGTGCTACCGTGGGCAAGAACTGCCACATCGGAGCCGGTACCGTTTTGGCCGGCGTCGTCGAGCCCGCAAGCGCTACGCCCGTCATCGTTGAGGACGGCGTGCTCATCGGCGCCAATGCCGTTGTACTCGAGGGCGTACATGTGGGCGAAAATGCCGTCGTAGCAGCTGGCGCTGTATGCGTTGAGGACGTTCCCGCAGGTGCCGTCGTAGCTGGTGTTCCTGCACACGTCATTAAGCAGCGCGACGAGAAGACCGACAGCAAGACCGGTCTCGAAGAGGGCCTGCGCCAACTGTAGTGGCGGGCAATGTCCGATAAGTAGTCATTTTTAAGCAAGGGGGCCAGGGGGCCTTGAGGAGCACCAGCTCTTCAAGGCCCCCTGGCGCACCGCTCTGGTTACACAGCCTGCCGCCCTAGCGGTTCTCGATGCTGCTGATCTTCTTGAGCTCGATGGAGATAAGACCGTTGGGCTCGTTGACGAACTCGATGTAATCGGAGTTGGAACCCATCTCTGCTGGGAAGCTGATCTCGATACCGGTGTCGGTACGAATCTTATGGTTGCGCACGGCTGCACGCTCGACCTGCTTGCGCTCCACGGGCACGCGCTCGGGCAGCTTTTCCTCACGCAAAGCGGACTTAACGCTCTCCTTGATCTGAGGGCTATCCTCGAACACCTCGTCGACGATATCCCACGGCGGCAGTTCCTCGTCATCCTCGACGCGCTCGGCCACAGCAGCCTTGACCTTAGCGAGCGCCACGGCAGTGTTGGCACCGTGCTCCTCGGCAACCTCTTCGACCACGCGCGTAACGGTGTCGATAGCCTCCTTGCCCGAAACGCCCGTCTCGCACTGCAGCAATCCCTCCGGGATCAGCATGCGATCCTCACCGGCGATCTTGCGCTTCTTGTCCACGTAGCCGATCTCCATGGTGCTTGCGCGCACCACACAGTAGCTCTGCAGCTTCTGCGAGGGGTTGGGCAAAATCGCATAATGGCGAGCGATACCGTTTACGGTCTGGCCAGCATCGGTGCCCACCTCGTGCATAAACGCCTGCTTGCTCGAAAGAAGCATCACGGCAAACCAGCGCACATCGTCGTCATCATCAAAATCGGCAACAAGGATGTCGGTTGATTGGGCTTTATCGGCACGCGAAAGCTCACCGCCGATGAAATCCGCTATCTGTTGAGAGAGATCGATGAAGTCGCGCTCACCAAAGAAATAGCTTTTGAGCTCACCGCCGAATGCGGAATCCTCGGAGAAAGTCGCTCGCCTGTTGTCCCCGCTCTCTCGCGCGCGACGCAGATGAGTGGTGACAAACTGACGACACGCACGGCTGTCTTCGAGGTCAAGTTCGCGCTGGCTGATGACGTTAACCGCAGACTCAAAGTCCAGAATATGCAAGATGGCGTGATTGATCTTCATCGAAATGCTCCTCGGATGCAAATTGAACCCTGCCATGATACCAGCACAAGCGACATGCAAACCAAAACTACAGCGCCTTGTTCGAGTCAGATCCGCGCTCACGCAGGGCGGCGGCAACTTTGTCTCGCCAAGCGGGGACTCCGTCGATGCGTTCCAGCGGCAGTGAGGTGCGAAGCGTCTCGATCAAATTGGAAAGCTCGGGCAGCTTGGGGGTTAATGCACAGCGAGCAAAAGCCGCCAGGGTATCGATGAGAAACCTCCGCGTATCGGGGTCGACCTCGGAAAGCGCGGAAAGGATCTTTGGCACGTTTTGCTGCCAATCGGCAGTGATATCCGAAAAATGCTCCGCTCCGGTGGCGTTCAGCAGCCCAAACAGCTCGTCGATAAAACGGCCACGCTCCGCAGGCGTCACGCCGGCAACCCATGCGGCCAAAGCATCGTCCATATAGCGTGCGCCCGCCGAGAGGCCCTCGCAATAGGCAAAATCGGCCTCCCCCTGAGGCACCACCCACGAGAAGGGATTGTGCTGCAAAAGACCAAAATCGCTGCTTTCGACTACGGCATAATCCTCCTGATGCTCAAAGATCATACCGATGACCGAAGAACGCGGAAGCGTTTTGTCGATCTTGCCGGCAGCAGCCAGCGCCCGATACTCCGCACCGCCCAAAAAGGCTTCATTAAAGCCGGGCCCGTCATGCGAATACACGCGCACGAGACGCTCACGCACGATGGGATCGCACATGCTCGCCGCATAGACGGCAAGGTTTCCACCCTTCGAATGACCGCCGCACATAAGCGGACCATCCAGTGCAGCAGCTGCCGATTCAAGATATGAAGTCGCTGTTGCTTGCGCGGGGACAGGGCAGCGGAAGGACATGTTGAAATCTTCCTTCCAGCCCACCATAGTCGAATCGGTCCCTCGAAAGGCAACAAAAGCGCCCCCACCGGGTAATCGAAAGGTCATAGCGGCAAACTGCTCCTCCGCCGCCGCATCGAACGCCGTGCGATAGCCGCATACGCGCAAGCCCCGATAGCGGGGGTTCGCACATACGGCAACCAGCAAATCCCAGCTGGCTTGCGGATCCCATAGCTCGCCCGTCATGGACTCGCGACACTCCAGGCGTAGAAGATCGCGAACGCCGGCGCCTTCCCAAGTAGCAGCGGCATAGCAATCAGCAGGCAGCCGATAGTAGGCAAGCCACGACAAGACGAGGCTATCGACCGAAGAAAACGGTCGCTCATCCCATGTATCCAAAGTTGTTTGGACATAGGTCAGAAAATTCCCCGAAGCGCACACGCCCTCTTTGCGATTGTCCATGAAGCCCTCTTCCCTTGGCATCTCCGCGCCCTTCATCCTACCCAATCGGCAGGCAGGATCGAGATGTGACAAATTAAACCAGAGGACTTTCTGTCACATTGCTCGTCAAAATAAAGATGCAGGCCAGAACCAACAAGGTCCTGACCTGCATCTTCATATAATGTGACAAATTAAACCTGTCGACTTTTTGTCACACAGGGAGGTTTTTTACGCCTCGAAGTCGACGTTGGACATGACATCCTTGAGGGCGTCGGCAGAGCGGTGCAGCTCGGCGTACTCCTCGTTGGAAAGAGAAACCGGCACGCGGCACTCCACGCCGTTACGGCCCACGATGGTAGGCATGGAGATGCAGATATCATCGAGGCCGTACTCGCCCACCATGAGGCTGGAAACGGGAAGGATATGCTTCTCGTCGCGCATGATTGCCGTGCACAGGCGTCGCACGGACATAGCGATGCCATAGTAGGTGGCGTGTTTCTTGGAGATGATGTTGTAGGCGGCGTTCTTAACGTCGTCGGCAATCCTCTTCTCGGATGCCAGGTGATCATAGTGGCCGCGCATCTCGCAGAAATCGCTCAGAGGCACACCGGAAACGTTGGCAGAAGACCAAACGGCAAGCTCGGAGTCGCCATGCTCGCCGATGATGTAGGCGTGGACGTTGCGCGGGTCGACATCCAGATGAGCACCCAAGGCCTCCTTGAGGCGGGCAGAGTCCAGCACCGTGCCAGAACCGAGAACGCGACTCTCGGGCAGGCCGGACATCTTCATGGCGGCATAGGTCAAAACGTCGACGGGATTGGAAACGATGAGCAGGATGCCATCGAAGCCCACCTCGCGAATGCGCGGAATGATGGACTTAAAGATGGAGACGTTCTTGTTCACAAGGTCAAGACGGGTCTCGCCCGGCTTCTGAGCAGCACCGGCGGTAACGACGATGATGGCGGCATCGGCAGCATCCTCGTAATCGCCCGCATAAATCTTCATGGGATTGCCAAACGGCGTACCGTGGCTGATATCGAGAGCCTCGCCCTCAGCACGGTCCCTGTCGACATCGATCAGGACCATCTCGGAAAACAGTCCGCTCTGCATCAATGCGAACGCAGAAGAAGATCCCACGAAACCGCAACCGACGATGGCGACTTTCCTATCGTTAACCATGGCACTCCCATCTCTCTTGGGCCCAGCTGTCTCTCCAGGTCCAACCGAGGTTATTAACAAACCCATTATGAACCACTCGGCGACTATTCATCTACCGTTTGCCGAAAAAGACATGCAATTGTGCGGATTGCCATTAGCCGATAATCCCCGCAGCCTCAATGGCGGCGACAGCTGCGCGCAAACCATCAGGCGGAAGGACAAGCGCCATGCGCACATATCCCTCGCCATGAGGGCCAAAGCTCGCGCCCGGTGTCACGATCACGCCGGCCTGTTCCATAAGCTCCTCGCAAAACGCCATGGAATCGGTTCGGCCGCCGGGCAGCTTAGCCCAGACGAACATCGAGCCGTGTGCGTTGGGGCGCTCCCATCCAAGCGCCTCAAGACCATCGCACAGGGCGTCGCGACGTTCCTGGTACATCAAGCGCTGATGCTCAACCTCATCGAGCGGACCGGTAAGCGCGGCAATGGCCGCCTTTTGCAGCGGCAGGTACATGCCAAAGTCAATCTGGCTGCGAAGTTTAGAGAAAGCGGCCACGACGTCGGAGCGACCCACCAAAAAGCCGATGCGCGCACCGGTGACGTTAAACGACTTGGAGAGCGAGAAGAACTCCACGCCCACTTCGAGCGCGCCAGGATACTGCAGGAAGCTCCCGCCGCGCGGGCCATCAAAAGTGATGTCCGAATACGCGTTGTCATGAACGATAAGCAGGTCATGCTCACGCGCAAAATCGATGATCTGCGCATACAGCTCGGGCGTACCCACCGACCCAACTGGGTTGGCGGGAAGCGAAACGATCATGTACTTGGCGCGATCGGCTACCGCAGGATCGATGCCTTCTACATACGGCAAGAAATCGTGCTCGGCGTTGAGCGGATAGTATGCAAGCTCGCCACCGGCGATCTTCACGCCCGCCTCGAACACGGGATAGCAGGGGTCGGGCACAAGCACCGTATCGCCCTCGTTGAGCATGGCAAGGCCAAAGACGCCCACGCCCTCCTGCGTTCCGTTAACGGAGCACACCATATCGGGCGTAATGCCCTCCACGTCAAAGCGACGCACGTAATAGTCGCAGACAGCCTGCTTGAGCTCAGGCAGGTCACGCAGGGAGTACTTCCACATCTGAGGATCTTGAATAGCCTGGGCCACGGCATCGACCACATGCGGGTATGGCTCGAAATCAGGCGTTCCCACAGAAAGGTTATAAATGGTTCGACCCTCGGCCTCCAGAGCGACACGGCGGTTGTTGAGGGCGGCGAAGACCTCGTCACCAAAGCGATCGAGCCGGCTGGAAAACTTCATAGGTCGAACCTTTCGATTAAGCGAAATAAAAACAATATTCTCCAGTGTAGCGCTGACGCGCACCCGCGATGCTCAAAAAGGCGGATGCACGCCAGCGTTTACAAAGCAGCCTGGAGTGCCGATACCCGACAGCGCCTACAGGGCTTTAAGCTGCGCTTGCCACAGCGCAACCGCAGCGTCGCTCGGCATGCGCAGATCCCCGCGCGGGCTCACGGCAACAGAGCCCACCTTGGGGCCATCGGGCAGGCAGCTGCGCTTGAACTGCTGCGAGAAGAAGCGCCAATAGAACTTCTTAAGCCATTTCATGATGGTCTCGGCGTCATAGGTGCACACGCGGGTGTCGTCGGCATCGGCGCCGCCGGCATAGCGCCCATCGAAAGCGACAAGCGCCAATCGATACACTTTTACCGGCGCAAATCCGCAGCGCAGCACCTGGTAGAGGAAGAAATCGTGCAGCTCATAGGGACCAACGAGGTCTTCTGTCTTCTGCGAGATCTTTCCGCCTTCCGTAGCGGGAAGGAGCTCCGGAGAAACCGGTGTATCGAGGACATCGAGAAGAACGGCAGCCAGGCCTTCATCGCCCTTAGCCTGTGCCTCGTCGGCAACATAGCGCACCAGATGACGCACGAGGGTTTTGGGCACACCGGCATTGACCCCGTACATGCTCATATGATCGGCATTGTAGGTGGCCCAGCCCAAAGCCAGCTCGGAAAGGTCGCCGGTGCCCACCACCAAACCGCCCTCGCGGTTCGCCACGTCCATAAGGATTTGCGTGCGCTCGCGGGCCTGCGCGTTCTCGTAGGTAACGGAGTGGTCGGATTCACTATGTCCGATGTCCGAGAAATGCTGCCGCACCGCAGCGGAGATATTGACCTCGCGCAGTTCGCAGCCAAGCGCCTGGCTCATAGCCATCGCATTGCCGTGCGTGCGATCGGTCGTTCCAAATCCGGGCATCGTGATGGCGAGGATCCCGCTACGATCGAGGCCCAGCAGGTCAAAGGCCCGAGCGCATACCAGCAGCGCCAGCGTGGAATCCAGACCGCCAGAAACGCCGATCACCGCGCAACGGGAATGCGTATGCGCTAGACGCCTGGCAAGACCGTGCGCTTGAATAGCAAAGATCGACTCACAGCGCTCCGCGCGACGACTGGGGTCAGCCGGCACAAAGGGGTGCGGGTCGACAAAACGATCGTCAAGTGAAACCTCGCATTCATCCAGGTCAAACGAGGAGATAACATAGCCAGAGGCATCCGCCTCGACGGAGAAGGTGGACATGCGGCGACGCTCCGCCGCCAAAAGACCAAAGTCAACCACAGCAGCAGCACCCACGGCGGCGTGCCCCTCCCCCGCACGGATGAGCTCGATGTCGTCGAGCGGATCGGCCTCGCGCAGCATGCGACCGTTCTCGGCAACCAAGCAGTGGCCACCATAGACCACGTCCTGCGTCGATTCGCCCCAGCCGGCACTGGCGTAAGCGTAGGCGCACATAAGGCGAGCGCTGGTGGAAGCAACCAAATTGCGACGATAATCCGCCTTGCCCACCAGTTCATTAGAGGCCGAGAGGTTGCAGACGAGCGTAGCACCCGCACGAACGGCAGCGGTGCTCGGAGGATCGGGGACCCAAAGGTCCTCGCAGATCTCGGCGGCAACGACAAGACCTGGCATGGTGTCGCATTCAAAAAGCTGCTCGGCACCAAAGGGAACCTCGTCGCAGCCGGCAAAACGGACCATGCTCACCGAAGTGGGACCGGAACAGAAGCGGCGGCCTTCGTAGAACTCGCCGTACATAGGGATATTCCGCTTGGGCACGAGACCCAAAAGCTCGCCATGGCACAACACTGCGGCGCAGTTGTAAAGCTTCGCTGCCACACGCACAGGCACACCCACAAGCACGAGGGAATCGACGTCTTCCGTCTCTTCGGCCAAGCGGGCCACGCCCTCCTCGGCAGCCTCGAGTAACACCTCCTGCAAAAACAGATCCTCACAGGTATATGAGGTAATAGCAAGCTCTGGAAGCACCACGACCTGGGCCTTCGCCGCACGCACGGCCTCGGCGCACGCATCGACGTTGTAGTCGACATCGGCCACACGCAGCGCCGGCGTCATCGCGGCAACTCGAACAAACCCGTCTTTCATGTCAATCTCCCTCGTATTGAACGTGTAGCGGATGCGTCAGATAAAGCGCTCCACGCAGGTTTTCACACCGCGCGTGGCAGCGAAAAAGGCGATCAGGTCACGCTTCCTCATCTCGAACCCCGATCCTGCGCTCTGCGCCACGGCAAGCGCCGCGCGCCGCTGCGCTCCCTTGGGAGGAAGCGTGCACCACTTCTCTCCGTAGACGTCGCGCAGCAAGCGAGACAGATGCAGCGCGCACGTATCTGCCTCCGCGGATGGCAGGCGTACCAGATCGAACAGCGTCAAGTCCAAGCACCAAGCAACCATCTCGCCCGGGCACAGGTCAAGCAGGCCGCGCTCGCGCCATTCGTCAAAAATCACTTCGAACATCAAGAGATGCTGCTCGACCTTCTGGGCGCGCGACGCCTCGGTGTTATACACATGGGTGAGCGACCCATCCGTCATGCGATAGTGGTAGAGCTTATCGGGGATGAGCACCGTCTTCTTGCTCAAGGGGTAGACGATGAACTGATACGGAACATCCTCCGCAAAGCGCAGGCGCGTCGAGAAGCGAATTCCCTCACGCTCCATAAACGTACGGCTCATAGCGGTGCGCCAGGCATAAGGCTGAGCATTCGCAGAGAAGAGCAACGCGGCATCAAAGGTATCGAACGTTGCTGCGGAAGGACTGAGAAGCTGCTGGATACGCTTTGAGGCACGATCCTCAGGCTCGCACACCGCGCCAAACGTCACTACGTCGGCGCCGGTGGTATCAAACACCTCCACCAGACGCCGGCAAAGATCGGGCGACACGGTATCGTCGGAATCGACAAAGTCGACGATACGACCGCGCGCGACATCCATGCCCGCATTGCGCGCAGCGGAAAGTCCCTGGTTTTCCTGGGCCAGCACGCGAATCCGCGCATCGCGAGACGCATACGACTCCAGGATGCTCGCGCAGGCATCGGGCGAGCCATCGTTAACGCAGATGATCTCGATATCAGCCTCGGTCTGCGCAAGAAGAGAATCGAGGCACGTGCCGAGCGCGGCTTCAGACTTATAGACCGGAACGATAAGGGAAACGGCAGGCGTCAACGTTGAGCTACTCATGGTCCGACCTACTCTTTGCGTAAGCAAGAAGGAGCCCTGGGCCCCCAAGCTTGAGGTAATGCATCGCGCGCCCAAGCCTGCCCGCAGTCGCATAGCGCTCATTTGCCTGCGCCCACGCAGCGGGATCCTTCAGGATGCTCTCCAGATTCACACGCTTCCAGGGCTTAAGGTCGGTAAGCTCGAACGTATGGTCATCTAGCGCCGCCTTGAACTCGGACGCCATGCGCTCCAAGAACATCACGCGAAACTGTGGGGCCAGACGCACGTAGCTCCACATATACGAATCGTACTTCACCGCTTGGCAAATACGCGCCAGACGCGCCGCCTCTTCTTCACCGCAACGCTCGGCATACTCACATGAGAGCCAACGCTCAATCTCGGCATATTCGTCGTTGACGCAAAAAACCTTGTTCGAAGCATTGACCGAAGAGCCTTCGTTGTCCTGGCGATACGAAAGGATCGAATCGTGAATCCACACCGCTCGGTCCGCCAAAGCAAACGCTTTGAACGTAAAGGAAGCATCTTGGAACGCGGCGCCCGGCGTGGGCAGGAAGCGAATGTCTCCGTCTTCCAGAAAATCACGTCGATAGATAGCCGACCAGATAGAAGGCTTCTGATGGAACGCAAAGGCATCCGCCGCAGGACGCACGACCCTGCCGCAGCGGCCAGGAGAGAACATCTCAAAAAGCTCGCGGCGCTCCTCGGGCGTAGACCAATAGAGGTCGAAGTTTCCCTTGGCGATCTGGGCATCGTGGGCACGTGCAGCGCCTACCAGCTTCTCGAGCGCATCGGGAGCCATGAAATCGTCCGACTCCAAGATGCCGACGAACTCACCACGGGCCTGGTCGAGGCCTCGGTTCATAGAGTCGCCATATCCGGAATTTGCCTTGTCGATCATGACGAAGCGCGCATCACGCTTCATGTACTCGCGGATAATTGCAGGACTCGAATCGGTAGAACCGTCATTGATGCAAATGATCTCGATGTTCTCGAGCGTCTGTGCCGCAGCGGAGTCGAGGCACTGCCGAAGATAGCGCTCCACGTTACAGATGGGAACCAGAAGCGATAGCACCGGTTGAGCGTGTTGGTCCACAAAGCCACCTTTCGAGCCAAAAATGATTGGTTCCATAATACCCCGCTGCGCCCAGACGTACGCCGGCGCGAGGCCTCGCCTCTCAGACATCACCGGAATGCGCGATTTTTCTCAAGATGCCGCAGGGACTCTATAATGAATCCATCTGAAATAACGTCGTAAAGGTCTTCAAACGTGAGCAAAATCCAAACAGCTGGCACCAACGCATCGCCCATCGAGCGCCTCGCGCTCGTCGTGGTCACCTATAAGCGCCAAGAAATGCTCGCAAACCTTTTCGATTCCATCGCCGCACTTGACGATGCTCCCTGGCGCATCGTAATCGTTGACAACGAGAACTCCCCCGCCACCGAAAAGATGGTGACGGAATTCAACGAGCGTTGTTCCGCCCTTTGGGGCCGCGATAGCGAAGCGGATACCGAGGGAAGCTTCGACCGCGTGGTCTATGCCCCGCAGTTTGAGAACACGGGCGGCGCCGGCGGCTTTTCGGCCGGCGTTAAGCGCGCCTACGAGCTGGGGGCACAATGGTTCTGGGTCATGGACGACGACGTGCTCGTCCTTCCGCAGGCCATCGCGCGCCTGGCAAAATGGACCGATAGCTACGACGTCATCCAAGGATCGCGCCTCGACTTCGACGGCGGTGCGTTCTTTTGGCAATATCAGCTCATCGTACCCTTGGGCATTCCCAACCCGGTAGCACCCGCCAACCTGGGAGAGGCCGGATGCAAGCCTATGAATCAGCTCTGCTTTGAAGGCGGCCTCTTTAGCCGTCGCGTGGTGCAAAAGATCGGCTATCCCGACGCGCGCTTTTTCATCTACGGAGACGACGCCTGCTATGGCTATCTCGCCAGCAAGCACTTCCCCGCTGCCGTGGTATCCGACCTTATCCTGCAGCGCGCCCGCGTGGTCTCGAATTGGGACATCGCCGGCAAGCGCCAGCTCAACTCCACCAGCGACACCAACCGCTACTACATCATGCGCAACCGCGGATTCCTCGCGCGCTATCTCAAGCTCTACGGCGATTACAACCCGCTGCTCTTCCGCCTAGGCAACGTTGCCACCTTCTGTAAGGAGCTCATCCGTCTTGCCGTTGTGGATAAGACGTTCAAGACCGGCGTGCCCGCGCTGCGTCGTGGCTGGAAAGATGGAGCGAAAATTCTCTCCGACCCCTCCTGGGAACCCATGCCTCCGGTCGAATAGCAGCCACGCGATCAAGCGCCCGACAACCGGGCGCTTTTTTATCGCAAAGCGAGCACCTCGAGTCTATGCTCGCAAGAGTCGGACCCTCACAGAAGCGATGCAAAACCAACACAGCCTCTTAACGTGTGTTGGCACTTTCTGTTGACTCAAGCAAACGCGTTCACAAACGCGGCCCGGGGTACAACAATCGAGTGCGCGCCACGCGCATACCGCGAAACGCAGTCCTAAACGAACCACCTATGCCGCGGGAGGAGAATTCCGCCATGGCCCTCAATAATGCACAAGAACGCTACACCGACACCCGTCGCACCCGTGTCTACCAGCGCGAACAAGAACAGTTTATCGGACAAACCCAAGCGATTGCTCCTAAGGAGAAGTTGCTCGAGGGACTTTCCATCCCTCAGGTTATCGCCGGCGCCGCAGCAGCTGCGACCTCTGTCGCGCTCGCCTCGCATATTGGCATCGCGGGCTCGGTGATCGGCGCAGCAGTAAGCTCCATCGTGACCGTGCTGAGCTCGCAGATCTATCGCCACTTCCTTTCAGCGGGAGCGGCAAAGCTCAAACATGAGCCGCAACGCCCCGGCCCTTCAAATGCCTACGTGTCGGGTTATGGCTACAGCGAGCGCGCCGCGCAGGGCTATTATGATCGTCAGCCCGCGCGCTACGGCGCACGCATCGCCCCCACCAAGCTCCAGGCGCGCGCCGCGGCCGAACGAGCGGCAACCCAACGCAAGGTGATCGGCTTCTCCGTACTCGCCGGCGCGCTCGCCGTCGTCGTATGCGCGGGAGCCATCTGGCTATTCACCGCTGGTCAGGGCCTGGGCCAGCGCATCGATACCCTCTGGCCCGCCGCGAATGAGCAGCCAGAGGATACGACGACGCGAAACAGCGCGCAGGCATCGGCCAGCGATAACAACAAGGACGCTGATGCGTCCGATTCCGCCCCGTCGAGCACCGACACCAGCGGCAAGACCGACGACACAAGCGCCAACAGCGGCGGGACCTCGGGCGATGCCGCCCAGGGCGGAACATCGAGCGATAACTCCACTTCCGGGGGCATGGGCGCACAAGACACCTCGAGCAGCCAAGGCAAAACCGATGGCACGGGCGGCACACAGAACGATTCGAACAATTCTGCCACGCAATCAGCAACCGCAGCGTAAGAGACGAGGCGCCGAGCAGATCAAAATAAGCTGCTCGGCGCTTTTTACAGCGCATCGATGCGAATGTTGAACAGAATCGCAATGCCTCAAGTAGACAAAAAACGAAAGCCTTTGACCTGCGGCTTTAATGGCCGCAAACCGTTGTCTACTTGAGGCCCCTAGATCCTGATTGTGAACTTGGGCCAGACAGGGCGGGCCAAACGCAAAAAGCCGGGACGGTTCACGTTCGAACCACCCCGGCTTTCATTTAAAACAAGCCATGCGTGAAGCGCTACGCCGCAAAGAAGCTCTCGACCAGCCAATGCGGTAGCTCATCCGAGACAACGCGCCCGAGCACGTAAGCACACGATGCCGTGATGAGAGCACGGATATGCAGGGCGTCGTCGCCGGCCTCAGCATCCACGATGAACGTAGGCGCGTCCCCATCCTCGAGAGAGCCCGGGATGGCGAGCAAGGTACGGTCCAGAGGCGGATAGTAGACGGAGGTCGCCACGCGGTGGTTGCGCGCGGCAAAGAGCAGCGCCCTCTGCGCCAGCGCGCGCTCCTCCTCGTCGAGGCCGGCATCGTCAACGACGGTGCGGCCAGAGGCGAAAACCGAAGCGTCTGCAGGTTCGATCTTGGCAAGCGGCTCGTAGGACTCGAGCGGATCTTGAACAATGCAGCCGATGTACCTCATCGGAATATCGGAATCCTGGGGCATGAAGACGGCTGCGATGGGCTCCATCTTGGGCGTGCACAGGCCCGTGGCCATGAACACCGGCTCTTCGTCTCCCGCAGCGGCCAGCAGCCCCTCGTCAAGTGCACGGCAGAAGCGAATGGCCAAGTAGTCGTAGAGCATGTCAAAGACCAGCAGCCTCTGAGCCAGGGAGACGCCCTCGGGGTAGGTCCAGGGCTCGGGAGCGGCGAAGTCGGCCATCTCTTCGAGCGCCGCATCCGGGTCCTCGAACTGAACGAGCGTGGCGAACGTCGAGCGCGGATTGAGCAGATAGGCGTCCTCGGTGTCCCGCTCGGGATCGATGGCGTACCATGGGCCGCCGTCGATGAGGGAGAGCTCGGAAATGGCGGGTTCACCGGAGTCCAAATCGATGCCGTCGACGTCCTCGATCGCCCATGCCATGCCGGAGCCGGAGCTCTTGCGGATGCCCACGAGCACGGGAGAATTGTCCTCGGCGTGCACATAACGCAGGGGGAACGCGGCCCAAGCGCGCTTGCCGACGACGGAGCCCATGCCGCGGGCGATGCGGAAGTCCTCAGTGAGAAGTTGCATGATGTCGCATCCAAAGGGCAGCATGCGAGCAAGCAGGCTCAGCTGTGGGCCTGGGCAGTGAACCTCGGCAGCGAAGTCATGCGGATAGTCGGCCAGAGCCTGTGCCGAGGGACGCTCGGGCGCGTCAAACTCCGCAGCCGGATCAGGGTCGGCCACGGGATCAGACGCGGGCACGGGGCCTTCCTCGCTAGAGCCGTCATCCTCCAGGGCAGGCGGCTCGGGAGCGATCTGCGGCTCGCGCTCCGGGTCAAGCTCGAGCGTGGTGATGCCCGCGTTGGCATTATCCGGGTCGTAGACCACCGTGAGGGAGATGCCGGGACGGCCCTCGTCTTCCTCGGAGGGCTCGACCGCAGACCGCGACGCCCCTTCCCGAGCGGCGGCATCGGAGTCTTCAGCGGCCTCCACGGCCGCCTCGGCAGCATCCTCGGCCACAGCCTCAACGGCCTCCGCGGCCTCGGCAATGTCGGTAGTTGCGGGCTCAGACGCGGCCGCAGCTTCGACAGGCGGCTCCTCGGCTGTAGTCTCGGCCTCGACCTCCACAACGGGCTCCTCGCGCTTGACGCGCCGGGGCTTCACGGCCTTGAGGGTCTTGTCGCCCTTCTTTTTCTTCCAGGACTTGCCGCCGGCGCCGCCCTTCTTCTCGGGAGCAGCCAGGGCCTCGTCCCATGCAGGCTGCGCCACAACGGTCGCGTACACGCGTCCGCCCTTGAACACGGTGAGCTCGACAAAGTCACCCAGCTCCTCGAGCAGGTCGCGCGTAGCGTCAAAGCCCAGGTCGGCAGCACTCATGCCCTCGGCCTCGAGCGCCTCCTCCACCTTGGGCATAAACGCCTGCTTGCCGCACCCGAGCGCATCGCGCAGCAGTCGATACAGATAGATATGGTTTCCAAGCGAAAGCTTGCCGGTTTTGCTCATGGTTCTCTCCAAGCTATGCCGTCTTATCGAAAAACCGGGAATATCGAAGGCGCCCGCGACAATAGCAAGATGTCCCGAGCGCCTCGCAATGCTCCGTAGGTTTCAACGCTTCACTTCGCAAAAGTAAACCAGTTTCGATGCATGCTGTAAAACAGATTTACCAGCTAAGTGATACTCATGGTATCACCATCGATGCAGAGCCGCCCATCAATTAAAACTATCCCCTAAATGCACCTCTTAGCAGCGCTTTTCCCATTGCACGACAAGTTTGTTTTCCAAGCACCCCATCGATATCCACCTTGACGATTTGACAAGATAACCACGACTGGAGACTCTTGACCGTGTTGGGCCCGCACCAGCCATCAACCGATGTGCCCACCTTGCCTTGAAGAGCGCGGATGACAGGCGAGCCGGACGAGCATGAGGGCAAAAACTCCCAGGACGCCGTATCTGCATTGGGAAGGCACTTGCGGTTCCGCTGCGGTTGACGGCTGATAATCCCGTCGACCACGCAGCCAAGCTGCCTCTGGAGCTCAGAGGAAAAGCGCGGTCCCCAGTAATCCAGATTGCCTAAGTCCGCCAAGGCAGCAGAAGAACCAGCGCCCCCGCCCGCCGCTGCAACCCCTGCGCCTAGGCGTTCATTGACGGCTTTTGCTAAAAGCGGCATGCGCGCCTTGAGATACGGGCCGGGACACGCGGTCGCGGCAAACATATCATGGGTCGTCAGCGAACCAGAGGCATCGCCCGTCCAATCCAGGCGTGCAATGCCGTTGCGCCGGCATATGTCCACGCAAAGAGCCACCAAGGAGTTCCAAGCCGCAGCGGATACGGGCCAATCGCCGCCGCGCGAGCTGTTAGCGACCTCAATCGTCACCGCCCGCTGATCGTTAGCCGCGTTAGAACTTGCCCAGGAGCGCCGCGACTCATCAACATAGAGGGCGATGCGGCCGTCACTCCCGATCCCGTAGTTTGCGGATGCCTGGCGAGAGGAGCGCGAGAAGATCTCCCCGCAGGTCTCCACACTCAAGTTGCCGGCCATGTGATGCGGGGTGATCTTGGAAATTTTGCCCGTTCTCGCACTACTGTTGGGGCTGATCTTCGTATAGGACACAAGTGAGCTATTCGACATGCCCATCATCCCCTTTCGTCGCAGCAGATGCGTCCTCGTCCAGCACGGGCAGCGTGGCCAGACTGGTAAGCAACGAGAGAATCGCTGCCACGCCCGCGACGCTCAGACAATAGCCCCACGACACCTCTCCAAACGCGGCCCCCACGGGAATGGCCGCAATCATGGTCTGCGCCGTAGCCTTGATAGCCTTGACGAACGCCGCCCGAATCCATGATTTAAAATCCGTCATCAAGCAACTCGCCTCCACATGGAAACGACGCGGTACGGCGGCAGGTTGTTGTGCGCCTGCCCATCGCCGGTGCTGTTCACCGAGATTCCGTGCGTATGCACGCCGGCGCTGCTGCTCGTAACGGTTCTGCCGGCACCAGATACGCCCGCAAGATGGGGCGAGCAGCGCGTGGTGCCCATCTGGCCGTCCAGGTCGAATCCCACCATATGGCTATGGCCGCCGGCGGAGCCGGAGCTCGCACCATGCGTATGCGCGGGCATCTCGGAGGTCGAGAGCACATGGGTCTCCTCGCCGCCCGTGTTTCCCACCGTGCGCCCGGTCGACCGCGCATACAGGAACACGCCCGTCACCTCGGTCCAGGTTGTGCCCGGCCACAGCTCATTGGGATCTCGTGCATCCCAAAACTGCACGATCGCGCCTACGGGGTAGATAAGATCAATGTCCAGGGAACGTGCAGGAAAATCTCCCAACGAGAGGATCCCCGTCACCGTCGACTGATGGGCGTATGTCTGGACAAGGCACCTGTCGCCCGGTTTGGCCCCCATGCAGGCCGTGGTTGCGGGAAGGGATGCGAATTCGTCGTCCTCGACCTCAACATCGATCGTGCCATCATCGTTGACGCACGAGACGTAGCCGTAAGCAACAGAGACGCCCGAGTTCTTTTGACCCAAAAGGTCCTGGGCCAGCTTTCGGGCCCCATTGCCAATCACGCTTTCCAAATCGCGCTGCATATCTCCTCCTTTAACGCTCGTACGCCTGTAGCACGCTTGTGGCACGACAGCCGTCTGCCAGCGAGATCTTTTGTTCCGCCACCTCGAAATTGCCAAAGATGGCGCCCGACGCATATCGCATGCAGACCACGTCTCCACAAGAAACTGGCTGGTAAACATGAGAGACCGCCACCTGCCTGAGCACGCTTCGCTGCGTCGCCAGCAACTCCGCGGCCTTGGAGTCCGCAACCTCCTGCGTGCCAGACTCGTTAAACGAATACTTGGCCACGCGCTCGCGCCCCAGCGACGGAATCGAATACGGGGATGCGGGGTCATCATCGTAGGCATAGCCCGTAACGGTATCCCCTTGTGAGGAATACGAGACCTTGACCACGTTGCATACGCTTGAGCGATCGAGCTCCTCACGCACCTCGCGCTCGAATCGTGCGTTCTTCCCTTCGATAAAGGAGGCCTTGGCACAGCGCCGCTCGGCAGACCGGTCGCGAACCATGAGCACAGTACCCATGCCATCCGTCTGGCAGCTCCTATAGCCCGCGAGGGCAAGCAACGCGTTGACGGCCTCGAGCTTGTTCTTGGCATCGCCGCCAGAATCGCCCAGGCCAAATGTCAACGTGCTGCCCAACAGGTAATCGCACGGGTCATATTGAACCCGCAGACCGCAATCGGCAACAATATCGCAAGCCGCCTCGACGGCGTTGGTGCCCGCGGGAAGCGAGAATCCCTCGAGAAAATCCGTGTCCGCGAGCTCCTGCAAGCGCCCGTCGAGCACAAGGGACCCGCCGTCTTCGCCGCCACCGACTTTGCGCTGAGGACTGTTGACGATAAACGTTCCCAGCGCACACGACTCATTCGACCCATCTTCAAACGTTGCGTCCAGATACACGCGAATAAGATCGGTGCCGATGTCGAATGACCCGCGATACTCAAGCGATGCACCTTCGAACACATCGGTACCCAGTTTGCGCGTGATGCTCCCACCGCGCACGATGTTGGTGAGGCGCTCGCATTCCAGCCCGGTTGTTCTGCTCACGCGCATATACCGGTAGCGCGCCGTAAACGGAAGCGTCCAATCAGCCATTGTTCGCCTCCCTAAAGACCAGCACATCGCCTTCAAGCCCCACGGAGTAAACCGGTGGGTAACCAGCGGACACATCGTCGGAAATGCTCAGGTGAACGCGTTCTCGATTACCGAGCGGGTCGCGTATCCAGCAGACGGGTTGGGATCGCACCACAGACATGAGGGCATCGTGCTGCAACTGGTCACATACAACCGTTGCAGCAACGGAGGCCGTCTTGTTTCCCGAGGGATAGAACTCCGGCAGACCATCGTTTTCTCCGCCATCGGCAAAGGTAAAAAGCGTTCCCTCGAGCTTGGAAGAGCGCGAAAGCGATGTTGCGCGGCGCGTAAGGGCGCAACGCGATGCATCGGCACCGGCGTTCACCGCAAACGCTCCGGGCAACACCAGCATGGCATCAAGGCCAATGGCCGTAGCCGCTCCAGAGAGCGCGTACACGGTGACGAGATACGTGAACCCTTGGTTAAGCGGCGGCAGCGGATCGCGAGCGAACTCGCCGTTCCCAAGCCGGTCGGCAACGAGCCAGCGATCCCCGTTGGGCAGAATACGGGCAACGGAAGCATATTCCGCCTGCGGCTTGCCCTCCTCAGAGCCAAAGAATACCTGCACGGAGGCAGACGCGTCCTCCTCTTTATAGGAGATGGAGGCAGCCGGAACGACAGGCTGCTCGTATTCAGTCCTAAACGAGCGTTCGCTTTTGCCGGAAAGCGAAGAACCGCCGATTGCGGTCAGGCGAACCGTGTATTCGGCGTTGTTCTGCAACATGTACACGCTGGGGGCAAATGCGAACTCGCGCGAATCGGGCGCAAGCGCAGACCGGTATACAACAGCTCCAGCACGGTCGAGCAGCTCGATAGACTGCGAAGCCACACCCGTTGCGTCAACGATATCCCACGCAACTTGGCAGGGCAGGGCATCGATAACGGCGTCATCGGAAGCAGGCAGCGAGATGAGAATCTGCGGAACGTCTGCCAACGTAAACACCACAGCACCGGACCAAGCGCCCCAGCCGTCGTACAAGCCATGTGTCCTGATGCGGATGGAAACCGTTGCAGGGCTCGCGGTTTGAGAATAGTCGTATTCCGTAGCAGCGCCCTCGATGATGACGGTCTGTGCCGCCCCGCCATCGACCGCGATTTCCAGCTGGGATGAGGAAACCTCGCTGCCGTCCGGATGGTTCGCACTCCAGACAAGATGCGCCACACTCCCCGTCTCCAGAACGGAAGCGGGACGCGAAACGACGGTCGGGGCATCCGGGGCAACTACAGTAGTCACCCAACCGGTTTTAACCCACCCGGAATACAGCCCGTCGCGGCGAGCGCGAACGCGATATACCACGCCACCAGCCGGAGTCCCGTCATCAACATACGAACCATCCAAGCCGGAGCCCTCGGTTGTAACGTCATCCCATGACACGCCATCACGGGAACGCTCCACCTCATGCGCCTCCGCATAGGCAGAACCGGCCTCCCATTTGACCTCGACCACGTTCGCACCGCGTTTTACCACGGCAACGGAGACGGGCTCGGCCGGCGTGGTGTAGATGTACTCACTCGCTGCATATGCAGAATACCCGGCATTGTTCTTGGCTCGCACGCGGTACGCATAGCGATGATGCGCCTCGATACCGTTATCGACGTAGTTAGACGCCGCGCCATCAAGAGCCGCGACCTGAGCAAACGAACCGTTGTCTACCTGACGCTCCACAAAAACGCCCGCATACTTTTTTAGGGTGCCAGAAGGGTTATTGTTCCAGCTCACAGACGCCTGCGTGTCGCTATTTCGAGAAGCGGAAACATTAGAAGGCGCGCTTGGCGTCTGATAGGCGATGGCAGGAATCGTCAGGTTGACGTTTGCCGCCGATGTTCCGTTATGATAGCCGCCGGTCACCTGAACGTTAGCGGTACAGGTGATGTTTCTGTCCACGTCTCCCCTGGTCACGGTGATAGTCTTGGTCGCGACCTTGATCTCACGCGTTTGACCCGTAGATGACGAGGCGTTGAAGACCTGCATGCCAGAGGAGCTGCCGTTAGCGATCGCCTCGCCGCGAGCCGCCACGTCATAGCCCCAACCGATGGAGCACCAATAGGCCTCGCACACGATTGTGACCTGGGTATCCGCAGTTGCGGAGATGTATGCATTGACCTTGGCACGCCAATGCTGAACGGTATTACCCGTAGCAGATGCCATGGTTACCTCCTCAAACGATTCTGCATATCGAGCGCATCGAAGAACGCGACGAACGCCTCGGTAGCGCCCGCATTCGTCTCGATACTCGTTCCGTTGATATAGATGTTGTAGGCAGGAGCAGCACCCTGCCCGGCAAGCGCCAGGCCGGGCACGCCATAATCCATGCCCTTGAGGGCGGCGATGGAGGCCTGCAGACTGCCTCGAATCTTGCCCATGGGATCTTCCATCTCAAACCCGATAGGAATGCCCTTGGCAAAGTTCCTGCCAATGTAATCGCGCGCTTTCTTAGATGGCGACGCGATGCCAAGCGCCTTAGCGGCTGCACCCAGCAAACCGCCCGCAAAGCTTGCGATCTTGTTCAAGAGCCAATCCGCCGCGCCGGAGATGCCGTTCCAGATGCCCCTAACGATGTTCGAACCGATTGCGACCATCTTGCCAGGAAGACCAGACAGCGTACTCGTGATATTGCTTACAAAGCTCTGACCAGCCTGCAGTGCCTTTGAGGCCATGTTCCCGGCAAAGCTCGCCACGGCGGAGAATGCAGAAGAAAGAAAGCCGCCCACAGCGCCAGGAATCTGGGCAAAGAAGGAAAGCATCGCGGATATGCCGTTGTTGATGGAGATAAACAGCATCAAGATGCCCGCCACGATCGCCGCAAGCGCGTCATACGCCGCCTGAAACAGCACGCCGATCATGGTGCAGATGGTCAAGAAATTCTGGCCCATTTGGTCGAGCGCGCCGGGGATGGTCGTGGTAAAGAACGTGACCAGACCCTCAAGCAGCGGGCCCAGAACAGAGGTGATTCCGTTCCAGCACTCCGTAATAAAGTCGCGAAAGCCCTCGTTGGTGGTCCAAAGTGTCAGGATGCCGGCAACGAGCGCGGCCACCGCCATGGCAACCATGCCAAAGGGGCTCAAGCCCAAAGCCGCAGCCAAAGAGCCGACAGAGCTTGTGAGCTCATTGACGGTCGAGGCCACCTGCCATGTTACAAACGCGGCACCGATGGCAGTGATGATGGGCAGGATGACCGGCAAATTATCTGCCAAGAACTGGGTAGCAGGCTGAGCCTGCTCCAAAAGCGCTGCCGCAAATGCAACGATCTGCGCAACAACCGGCGTCATGGTCTCCCCAATCTGGGCAAGCGCTGCACTCAGCTGGTCCTGTGCCTCGTTGTACGCCACAAGATCCGCGTTATTCTCGCGAAACTGGGCGCCCGCCTCACCGAACGCGCCGTTGAGCGCGTCCGTGACGAGTTGCGCGCGCTCCTGCTCGGAGCTGCACGCGGCCAGGGCCGCGCCGAAGGCCTCACTGGTGCCCGCGCCTGCGGCCACTGCGGCGTTGAAGGCTTGTTGTGCAGCGCCATTGCCCGAGAGAGCCGCGGACCAGGACTCCGCGCTCACATTCGCGCCGTCGAGCAGGTCCGCGAAGGACCCCGTGACGGCTCCCGTCAGGGCCGTCTGCTCGGCAGCGCGTGCCAGCTCACCGACCGGCAGACTGTCGCCGAGGACCGCGTACACGCCCGTCAGGGCCTGGACGATGCCCGCAGCCTGTCCCGCGTTGCCGCCCGCCAGCCCAAACGCAGCGGAGACCACGTCCGCGCTCGCCGAGGCGCTGCCCAGCACGCCCACGGCGGAGCGGTATGCCGCGTCCATCTCCCCTGCCGAGGCGCCGTTCCTTTGAGCGGCGGCCGCAAGCGTGTCCATGGCCGCCCGGTACTCCCCCGCCCGTTGGATGAGTTGTTCGGAGCCCGTCAACGCGTTTCGAAAGACTTCCGCCACGTTGATCTTCCGAAGCGCTTGCCCCAGAGAATTCGCGGCGCTCGTCGCTCTGGACAGCTCATCTGAGGTTTTATCGACCGAGCTAATATCAAATACAGGTTCTTCCATTGTTCCTCCTTTTCTCTCGATATTCAGAAGCCGCGTATATGCGACGCCTCAAGCATCGAGAAAAGTACGAAGGAGGTGGGATATGGCTATCACCAAATAATTAAAAAAGTTTTAGGAAACAAAACAGACGTGGCTAAATCAACGAATTATGCTTTCTACATACACAACGAATATGAACGAAACGATTGACGAATCTCTCACAAATGGTCATCGCACGGAGCCTAATTTGACCGCAATGACGTCTGAAGTGTCTAATACGTAAACTGTTTATATACATTTGCGCAGCAAAACTTCAACTCTCCGCTTGCCGCGAACTGAATAGCGCTAATTGTCCGTATAGCCGTATGCTCCCAGTATCTGAGCCCGGTCTGTTCGCTCGACGTTGAAAGCCGTTACAGAGTCAAACGTATGAGCACGATGCTATCCTGGCCACCAATACAACCACTCATTGCAAAAATATGCTGCGCTCGAGCAGCACTCTAAGTCTTTTATAATCTAGCAAAACCAGATCTCGTAGCCCACTGAGGCAGGCGCAGGCGAGTTATATGGAAACAGAAATAAAAACAGCTCCGTTGCAAGCGTGCGACGGAGCTGCAAACTCAAATGCCCAATCCTAATTACAATGGCTTAAAATCGAGAAACTCTTCAATACCTTTGTACTCCATCATAGGGCATTTATTAACTAAAACCTTAAAAAAAGACTCATCACCACGAGCCTGCGGTCGCCAGTCGTCCCATCTAAACTCGGCACGGGTCGTCTTCTTCGCATCAATACATTTATTCTTTTCATCCTCAAGATATTGCTCGATACCATCGCTGTAAAACAATAAACCAAGTCCATCAGACAAACGCTTCCTGCCAGACATCACTGCGGCAACGCGGCCCTGCTCACCATTTAGGACACTTCCCACAATACCGCGCGCGGTAGCGTTGCTAATCCCCTGAAAAAAAATATCTGGTCGGCGCAGAACGTAAATTACGTGATCGTATGGAACAAGGAACCTGTCTTTAGACAATAAGGAATTCGAAATTATATGCAATCCCTCGTCGGCAGCCGAAAGCTGCCACCAGGTATCTATCTTGACACCGTTAATCCCTCCCAAAAGCTGTAATTGGTAAATCGAATGCGGCAATTTTTGTGGCCTCATGCTGCTCCTTTGTTTGAAATTAATAATCCCAATCAATAGCGTTTGAATCCGGCAACTAAACTCGTACCATTTATTTGCTCATACACACTTGAATAGAATACCTCCCCAAACGCTACGCTTGAATCCCCAAAAGAAAGGATTCAGCTATGTCTGGTACCAAATCTTCCGCAATCAAGCACAGAACCCTTACCGGCTATCAACAATTCCATTGTCGCTGTGACCTGTGCAAAGAAGCACGCCGCTCCTACGACCGCAATCGCAAGGAAGAGGACCGCTCCTTGGCGCATCACACAAAGATGGGCCCGTGGAGCGCTCGTGAGCGCAATTATGTCGCAGAAACCATGGATTTGCCCATTCGGACGGTAGCCGACCATCTCAAGCGCCCGTGCGCAAACATCTCCGGGATGCGCTACACCATCCGTCTCGAAGCGCTTGAGGGAAGCACCGTCGACGGTCCCGAAAACGAAAAGACCCATTGGACAAACGAGGAGCTGCAGGCGCTGCGCATCATGTTCGAGCGCGGTGATTCCGATCACAAAATGGCCCATCTGCTGGGCCGCAGTCTTCGCGCCGTTCAGCTCAAACGGCTGGACCTCGGTCTTAAGAGAGCCATTTATTAATAACCCGGTATTCGATTTGGTAATACCGACTTAACCCCTTCTTGCATCCCCCACCTATCGTAGCAATCAGCAAGAGCGAACAAGCCAAAGAGAGCTCTTGCAAACCATCGCAGAGATAATCGAAAGGAGGTGAGCAGATGTCTTATCAAGGCAAACAGCAGGCAGTGGCAGCTTGGGCCAAAGCATGCCCCGGCGTGGGAGAAAACCTCGTTGAGCGCGTTGTCGATACGGCAGGGGCCGTCACGATATACCCCATCGTGTCCGACACTCTCATATCCGACTACATAAACGGCCATGAGCTGCGCTCGTACTCGTTCCAGCTCGCATGTCGCAGCACAGACCCGCAGCAGCAACTGGAAATCTGGGCGGATTGGATTCTAACCCAAACCGAGACCTGCACGTACCCTGCCTGGGTCAACGCGGCCATCGACGACATCCGACCCATATGGAACGCGCCACAGGTCAACGTGACGGAATCCAACGAGCAGGAAACCGTCTGCATTCTTGCGGCAAGCATCGACTACATTCAGTAAAAAGGAGAATAACCATGGCAAACGCCACCATCGCACGTAGCAAGTTCGTACCCCTGATCGACATCACCCGCGGCGCCGAGGCAGGCGCCCACACCTGGAAGCCGATCGACCTCTCCACCGTCTTTGAGCTGGCCTATAACCCGCAGACCGAAACCTATGGTTACATCTGCAACGACACCGACAGCACCGAGATCAAGAGCTATCAGCCGGCCATGGAGCAGGAGATCAAAATCTCGCGCGGCAACCCCATCTACGACTTTATGCTCGACTTCATGCGCGGCATGCCCACCGGCTCTGCCGCAGAGGTTCCCGTCATGGTCGTGTATCCGGATAAGACCACCGGTGAGGCCACCGATGCAGACCTGTGGGAGCACGCTGTCATCTGCCCGGGCACCATCAACACCGTCGACGGCAAGCTGACCTTTACGCTCAACTTCAACGGCACCCATAAGCAGGGGACCGTGACCGGTCTGGGTACCGAAACCATCAAGTTCGCCGAGGCGGCAGCATAATGGAGTGCATGCTTGCATCGGGCGCTACCGTTGAGCTTCCGCCCATGACCATGGCGCTCAACGAGATGACCGAGCGAATCGCAGCAAGCCAGGGATCGGAGCACTTTAGAGCCCTGTTTGACTTTATCTCTACCGTTATCCCCGCAGACTTGCTAGAAGAGGAAGTGGGCGGCACTACCGTCGCAACCGCGAACCTCATCTCCCTCGAAGTCACCTATACGCGCATTCTCAACGCATATCTGCGCCCCGTTATCGCCGAGCGCATGACGGCCATCAACGAGCAGATGGGCAACATCAAGCCCGTAGCCGAGGTACTCGGCACCATCAACGCGACGGCATCCGCCAATACCGCGAACCGTCAGCACTTCTCGCGCGTACGCTAGCGCGAGGCAACTCCCTCCAAACAAGTTAATAGAATCGCTTTTCATTTCACGGAATGAAGTCGTGTTACGCCGCGCGTGCGCTAGCGCGAGGCAACTCCCTCCAAACAAGTTAATAGAATCGCTTTTCATTTCACGGAATGAAGTCGTGTTACGCCGCGCGTGCGCGGTGAAGGGACTGCTTTGCATGATTGACCTGAGGCGAAAGGACCTACCTTGCGAGCTATGGTGCGGCGAGGGAGAGGGATGGCTCGCTATACAAACCGACTATCGAGTATGGCTGGAATTCGACCGCTCGCTGCGAGAGGACCATATGGCATCGTATTGCGTCTTTGCCGACGCCGTGCCCGCCGGTACAGACTGGATACCCTCCGCGCTCGAGTTTTTACAGGCAAAAAATGCCACGCCGCATATGGAGGAAGCCACGGCCGATGGCCTGCAGACGCCCACACTCGAACCGATACTCGATGGCTCGTACATATACGCGTCCTTCTTGCAGGCATACGGTATCGACCTTTTGCAAACGGATATGCACTGGCATGTGTTCTGCGCGCTCTTGGTATCACTACCGCAAGAGACCATGATCTCGCGCATTCGCTCGTACCGTTCTTGGCAAAAGAGCAATAGAAAGCACGAGGACGCTATGCTGGAGCTGCGCCGCATATGGGCATTGCCCACGCCAGAAGACTCGGAGACGCTGGCTTGGCAGCAGACGGCCTTTGGCGCACTTTAGACAGCTCTGGAACCGGCCCGGGGTCGGCACTGCCGCCGACCCCGGGCACTCCCATTCCCCGCATCTGCGCGAAAAGTGCTCCGCCCGGCACGATACCAGACGGAGCGCTTACAGTTACGGTGATTTGCTGTCACCAGACGGCTAGTCGCGCGTCAGCTTGCGATGAATGCGGTGCGGCTGAGCAGCATCCTCGCCAAGACGCGCCACGCGATTCTCCTGGTAGGACTCGAAGTTGCCCTCGAACCAATACCAATTGCCGGGATTCTCGTCCGTACCCTCCCAAGCCAGAATGTGCGTAGCCACACGGTCAAGGAACATACGGTCGTGGCTGATGACCACCGAGCAGCCCGGGAACTCGAGAAGCGCCGCCTCAAGCGAGGAAAGCGTCTCGACGTCCAGGTCGTTCGTGGGCTCGTCGAGCAGCAGCAGGTTTCCGCCCTGCTTGAGGGTAAGGGCGAGGTTCAGACGATTGCGCTCGCCGCCAGAGAGCACGCCGGCGCGCTTCTGCTGATCTTGACCCTTAAAGCCAAAGCTCGCCACATAGGCGCGGCTGGGAACCTCAGTCTCGCCCACCATCATGCGATCGAGGCCGTCCGAGACAACCTCCCACAGGCTCTTATTGGGGTCGATGCCCTCACGGTTCTGGTCAACGTAGGAAATCTTGACCGTCTCGCCAATCTCCAGCTCGCCGGAAGTGAGGGGCTCAAGGCCCACGATAGTCTTGAACAGCGTTGTCTTGCCTACGCCGTTGGGACCGATCACGCCGACGATGCCGTTGCGCGGCAGGCTGAAGGAGAGGTCGTCGATGAGCACGCGGCCATCAAACTCTTTGTGCAGGTGATGTGCCTCAAGAACCTTGGAGCCCAAACGCGGACCCACAGGAATGCGAATATCGGTCCAGTCGAGCTTCTGGCTTGCGCGGGCCTCGGCCTCCATCTCCTCGTAGCGGGCAAGACGGGCCTTGTTCTTGGCCTGGCGCGCCTTCGGGGAGGAACGGACCCACTCGAGCTCGGCGTTCATGCGCTTGGCGAGCTTTGCGTCGCGGTTGCCCTGTGCCTCGATACGCGCAGCCTTGGTCTCCAGATAGGTGGAGTAGTTGCCCTTGTAGGGATACAGGTGGCCGCGGTCGACCTCGCAGATCCATTCGGCAACGTTGTCCAGGAAGTAGCGGTCATGGGTGACGGCGAGCACGGCGCCGGGATAGTTGTGCAGGAAGTGCTCGAGCCACAGGATGGACTCGGCATCCAAGTGGTTCGTGGGCTCGTCGAGCAGCAGCAGATCGGGGGCCTCAAGCAGCAGCTTGCACAGGGCCACGCGACGACGCTCGCCGCCGGAGAGCACGTTCACGGGCATGTCGGAATCGGGCAGCTGGAGGGCATCCATGGCCTGGCCGAGCTTAGAATCGATATCCCAGCCGTCGGCAGTATCGATCTCGTCTTGCAGGGTGGCCATCTCGGCCATGAGCGCGTCCATGTCGCACTCGGGATCGCACATCTCCTCGCCGATCTTATTGAAGCGATCGACCTTGGCGATCAGATCGCCAAATGCCATGCGCACGTTCTCGATGACGGTCTTATCCTCGTCGAGCGGCGGCTCCTGCTGAAGGATGCCCACGGTATAGCCAGGGGTGAGCTTGGCATCGCCGTTGGAGACCTCCTCGATGCCCGCCATGATCTTGAGCAGGGTCGACTTACCCATGCCGTTGGGGCCCACAACGCCGATCTTCGCGCCTGGGAAGAAGCTCAGGGTCACGTCGTCGAGGATAACCTTGTCGCCATGTGCCTTGCGCGCCTGATACATCTGGTAGATAAACTCGGCCACTTTCACACTCCGTTAGCTTGGGTTTTATGTTCATACGCCGGGTATTGTCGCATGTGTGCGCAAGCCTCCATACGCGCGCCCGGCGCGTCAACCGAAAGACCACGGGTTGGCACAAGGCAACAAGGTGGATTTATAGCTCCCGAATTTCGCAGATGCGTCTACAGATACGTCACCGTATCGGAAAGCTCTTTACGGGAGTCATGATTAGCCAGCGGCCCCGCATCTTCTGCCGCAAAACCAAGGTCGAGGAACATCAGGACATCCTCGTCGTCGGGCAACTCAAACGCATCGTGAGCCTTTTCGGGATCAAAGAAGTTAACCCAGCAGCTATCGACGCCGGCGTCTGCCGCCGCGAGAACGAGGTGCGTGGCTACGATGCTCGCGTCCTCAATGCCCGAATCGCGTTTGCCACCGGGATACGTGAACACATTCTTGGTGTTAAAGGCCACCATAAGCACCGTGGGGGCGCCATAGCGGCACGGGGTGAGCGCATCGACCTTGGCGATCCCCTCCGGCGATTGAATCACGTAAACATGCTGAGGCTGCAGATTTTTGGCCGTGGGCGCCACGCGCCCGGCCTCGAGAATCGCCTTGAGCTGCTCGGGCGAAAGCTGCTTTTCTCCGTACTTCTTGCAGGAATAACGCTTGGATGCAAGGCCTGCGAACGTCATATAAAAACTCCTTCGCGTGTCGCTGTGTAAAATCGGCGATAGTATTCCCTCCGAAGCCTGAAGGCAAACCGTGCCGACAGGTTTGTTAACCATCGGCATGTGGTGCACATCTTGTCATATCGAGAGTATCCTGATGGCTTGTCGCAATTGCAAAGCCACACGAAGGGAAGCTATTCGTACCCGGACTGGGAACCCTCATCAACGTCGCCCTCATTATCGCAGGAGGCACCGCAGGCCTCATCGGCGGTAAATTTATTACCGCCCGTGTTCAAGACGCTCTACTCAAGGCATCCGCCCTCTGCGTTTTATTCATCGGTCTTTCCGGTGCGTTGGAAAAGATGCTCGTCCTCGACCACGGAAAGCTCACGAGCACCGGCTCGACCATGGTCATCGTCTCGTTTGCCGTAGGAGCGCTCATAGGAGAGGCGCTCAATCTGGAGCTACGGATGGAGCGGCTTGGCGAATGGCTGCGCGACCGTTTTGCAAATGGAGCCGAAGGAGGCTTTGTCGACGCCTTTGTCATGGCATCCCTTACCGTATGCATCGGCGCCATGGCCATCGTGGGTTCCATCCAGGATGGAATTCTTGGCGACTGGTCCACGCTTGCCCTCAAAGGCGCGCTCGACTGCATCATCGTGTGCGCCATGACCGCCTCGATGGGACGCGGCGCCATCTTCTCAGCGCTACCCGTAGGTGTTTTTCAGGGAACCATCACCTTGCTTGCGCGCTTTATCCAGCCCATTATGACCACAGGCGCCCTGAACAACCTCTCGCTCGTTGGCTCCATGCTCATCTTCTGCGTGGGCGTGAACCTCATCTGGGGCAGGACATTCAAGACCGCGAACCTCCTGCCCGCCGTCGTCGTGGCAGTCGTTTGGGCGTTGGTATGCGGAGCGTAACTACTGTTATCGGGAAGAGGACTCTTACAGAAACCGTCTTCCCGCATTGCGCCACGCGAGATACGAGTAGACATACATAGCCGCAACTCCACCCATGACAAGCACAATGATGCCGATAACGACCGCGGAATCCGAAAACAACGGAGCCGCCAGCCCCATCAAAACCATACCGAGTCCCATGAGGACAAGGCACCTGCCGCCGAAACGCTGAGTACGACGCCAGTTGTCGGGATCGGCAAGCGCCCAAGGCGTCTTGATGCCCATCGTGTAGTTTTGCTTGACGCGTGGCAGGTAGTTGCCCATGCCGATAAAAAGCACACCCATAGCCGCAGGGATCACAATGTTAACCACGCCGCGAGCCGGGACAATACCCCATACCGTGAGCTCGCACAGCCAGCTCATCGCACCCATGAACAACGTGAGCGCGATGACAAAACCTTGGAAGAACTTCCCTGATTTCACATATGCCTCACCTTTGGGATCCATGTGCGGCACAGCATAGAATAAAGCCAACAGCACCAGCGGCAAGATGCCCATAAGCGGCGCCGCCCAACGCGGCCCCCAACCGTTGACGGTGCCATCGGCACCCCAATGAACGGGAATCTGCTCGGGAAGGCTCGGCATCACAACCAGATGAGCCACGATATTCAACATTGCAAGCACTAGCAGCGCAATCCAGACATGGGGAGAAACACCGGTCCTGCGCTGGATATCCTCTATCTTCCAATCGGTCATTGCTACTCCTTTGATACCGTGTTCGAAGCATCCGTAAATCCCATAAACCACCCGATCAAATCCTGCATAACGGTGGTGTTCAGGCTGTATACGATATTTTGCCCATGGCGTTCGTCCGTTACGAGACCAGTACTCTTGAGCGTTGCCAAATGATGGCTGAGAGAAGGCTTGCTGATATCAAAATGTTCAGCCAGCTCCCCCGCCGTTAGGTCCCCCTCGCGCAGCAGCTCCAAGATGCGCCGTCGCGTAGGATCAGCGAGCGCTTTGAATCCCTCTCCTGCCACGGAGCCTCCTTCCGATCGTCTTTCGACAGCATCATACCCAATAGTTAGACGTTTGTCTAACTATCTAATTTCACCTGAAAATAGAAGGACGCACTCCATCGGAGCGCGCCCTTCTTAGGCAAATCACCTAAAGAATCTCGACAGAGCCATCTTTCACGGTCAGGCCCATGTTGCCAGCCAAAAGGTCGTCGAGCAGCGTGCCCACAAGCTCGAAACGCCAGCCATCGCGCAGCGGGCTGCGCTCGGGATGTTCCATATAGGAAAACAGCTCATCGCGGCTCGCAATGATGGCGGTCGCCACGCCGGAACGCTCGGACACCAGGCGCATGAGAGCGTACATGAGGTCGCAAACACTCTCGACCTCAGGTGTAGGCGCATGGTGCGGACGGCTGATGAAGGGCAGCTTATCGGAAGGACAGTTGCGCCCGCGTTCGATGGCAACGAGCGCGGCATCCACATCTGCCTCGGAAAGCTGCTCGGTTCCACGTGTACGACGGAAATCGTCAACGGTCTTGGGTGCACGTTTAACAAGGGCAACAAGCACCTCGTCCGACATGATCCACTTGCGCGGAACGTTGCGACGCTCTGCACGACGCTCTCTCCATGCCGCAAGCTCGCGGGCAATGGCAAGCTGCCGGCGTGTACAGGAGTTGATGCGCTTGACGCGTTTGAACGCAAGACGCTGGTCGACAACGTAGTGCTCAACGTTCGTAAGCGGACGCATCTCATCGGTCACCCACGACACGCGGCCCAGCTCTCCGAGCCTATCCATAATGACCCCGTACGCCACAATGAGATAGCGCACGTCATCCACGGCATACTCGAGTTGCAAATCGCTCAAAGGACGACGAGACCAATCGGTCAGCGATTCGGATTTAGGCAAATCAACATCACAAAAAGCATGCACAAGGCCGTTGTAAGACATCTGCATGCGCTCGCCCAAAAAGGCAGCTGCAACCTGTGTATCAAAGATGGGAGTGGGGAGAACGCCTAGCGTGTGATAGAGAACCTCCATATCCTGCGAGCAGGCATGGAATACTTTGATGACCCCCTCATCGCCCATCAGTTCGGCCAAAGGAGAGAGGTCTTTAATAACGATGGGGTCGATGACCACGCACTCCTCGGGCGTCGCGGCCTGTACCAAACACAGGCGCGCATGGTATGTGCGCTCGCGCAAGAACTCGGTATCGATGGCCACGGCATCAAAGGCCGCAGCGCGCTTGCAAAATGCCAGGAGCTCCTCATATGTGGAGATGTACATGCTCCTCCAGAATCATGGTTGGCGCACTCGTGCGCAGGGTAGGATATCGCTACGTAAACTATACAGGGCTTTACGACGAACGGGACCTAAACGTATGCGTTGCCTTATCATCCACAATCCCGCCTCGGGCACCCGCTCCGACGAGATCTATGCTTTTGCCCACGCCCTCGCTCAAGCAGGGGACGAAATCACCATGCGCTTCATCGGTAAGGGCATGGAGCCGCAAGATGCCACACGCGATGTCACCGCGTTTGACCGCGTGGTGGTCTCGGGCGGCGACGGCACCGTCTCCAACGTGCTCGATTGCTTGCGAGACACGCATGTCCCCACCCTCATCTTCCCCTCGGGCACAGCATGCCTGTTCTTCAACAACATCGGCAATGCCCCAGAGGCTGCCGCTCTCGCCAAGGCCTGTCGCCGTGGACGCACCGTTCCCGTCGACATGGGCGAGCTCTTTTGGAATGATGCTGAAGGAAACGAACAGCGCCACGGCTTTATCATCATCGCTGGGTCTGGCTTTGATGCCGCCATTATGGAAAAGGCTGCTCCCAACAAAAACGAGATCGGCGAAATCGCCTACGCGCTCTCCGCACTCGCCACCCCTAACCCTCAGGTAGCGCACTTCACGATCGAACACGACGGTGAAGTCGATGAGTTCGATGGCATCGGGTGCATGGTGGGCAACACGGCAGTGATTCAAAACGACATCAATCTGTTCCCCGATTGCCGCATGAACGACGGCCTCATCGATATCGCCGTCATCGAACCGGTGGCGACGGTGCAGCTGCTCCCCACCCTACTCGCAGGCGTTTTTGACCCCGCAGGCAAGGGGCTCGGGCGCCCGCAGTTCAAGATGCTTCAGGCAAAAGAGGCAAAAATCACCTGCTCGCCTTCGCTGGGCATGGAGTACGACGGTGAGCTCATTCCCAATCCCTCGGGCGTCTTTGGCGCACGCGCATTGCCAAAATGCCTGGATATCATCGTCGACAACTTCTCCAAGCTCAATCCCGACAACAACTAGCGAAACTCGGCCGCGGACTCGCGCCGTACTGCCGTCCGCAGAAACAGTTTCGAAATACTTGTTGCGCTACCCTCTTGCTGTGCTATAGTGCAGCGCAACCTAAACAACTTCGCTTTCCCGAAAGGAGCCACCAGAATGACCAACTTCTCCAACAACTCTGTCATGAACTGGTGGTGGCGTGATGCGCATACGGTCGGTCGACTGTGAGTCCCTCACGCCTAAAATAGCTCCAGGCAAATGATGAGGCCTCCGGTTTCGACCGGAGGCCTTTTTCTTTACCTCGGCTCCCGCCGCACGCATTACGCGCCTCCATCGCATCTGCCCACCAACGACGACAAACCTCCAAAACACCTCAAGAAAGGTTGATCACCATGTCCAACGCAGCAACCCAGCCCCGCACCGTTTCCACCACCGACCACGGTACCCTCGACGTTCGCGCCCTCGTTCTTCTGGCGGTCCTTTTGGCTGCCGGCTTTATCCTCAACTTCACCGTCGGCAAGGCAATCTCGAGCATCTCGGGCGGCGTTATCTGCCCCGAGTTCATCATCTCTGCCTTCTGCCTCACCATCCTTGTCGTTCGCCCCAATCTTGGCCAGGCGCTCGTCATCGGCCTCATTTCCGCCGCCGTGATCCAAATCACCACCAGCTCGCCGTTTATCGATTTCGCCGCCGAGGGTATCGCCGCAATGCTCATGGCCGCAATCGTCGCCGCCGCATCGCGCCGCGGCACCATCTCCCCCGCAGCAGCCGCCGTCGCCACGTTTGTGACCACCCTTGTCTCCGGCTGCATCTTCATGGTCATCAAGATGGCAATGATCGGCCTCGTGGCAGAGCTCGCCGCCGCCATGCTTCCCGTCGTCGCCGCCACCGCCGTCTTCAACGGCATCCTTGTTGCAGCTCTCTACCTGCCCATCAAGAAGGCCCTCAAGCTTTCCTAGCCTTCACGCCCACCAAACGAGCAGCCCAATAGCTCGGCGTCCCATCTCTCTTATTCTCGAAAGGACACCGATTTATGTCCAACTCCGCCGCGCGCACCGTCTCTGCCGAGACCTCTTCCCATGGTCTCATCGACATCTCTTCCCTCGTCCTGCTCGCCATTCTTCTTGCCGCAGGCTTCATCCTCAACATGACCGCTGGCAACGCGCTAGCTATGACCGGCATCAAGCCCCAGTTCATCATCGCGGCATACGCCCTCGCCATTGCGCTCACCCGCGCCAACCTCGCTCAGGCAATCGTCTACGGCCTGGTCTCCGCCGCCGTGATCCAGTTCACTACCTCCATTCCCGGCCTTAACTTCTTGACCGAAGCTGCCGGCGCTTTGACGATGGCAGCCCTCGTCAAAAGCAGCATCGGCGGCGGCAAGGTAAACCCACTTATCGCAACGTTTGTCACCACCCTTGTCTCCGGCGCCCTGTTCGCCATCGCAGGAACGCTCATGGCGGGCTTTGGCCTGGAGGCGGCTTTGCCCAAGGTTCCGCTGGTGCTGGGCACCGCCGTCTTCAACGCCGTCGTGGTCCAAGCGCTGTTCTTCCCGCTTGCCAAGGTGGTCAAAAAATAACCTGGGACACATTGCCTAGCGCGAGGATACCCCATGGGTACCTCGCGCTCTTCGGGCAACGCGCTCTTTAGGCAATACGCCCTTTGGACGAAAACATCGCCCGTGTTTGCTCTCTTTTGAATTGAAAGGCCGTCATGAATCCGATTATCGACATTGAGGACGTCTCGTTCTCGTATCGCGAGACGCGCGAGCCCGCACTAAATCATATTTCGCTCGCGATAGGCGAAGGCGATTTCCTCGGCATCATCGGCCCTTCAGGTGCAGGCAAGTCCACTCTGGCCGCATGCCTCTCCGGAGCGATCCCCCACCACTTTGGAGGAACGCTCTACGGAGCCGTACATGTTGCCGGCAAGGATACCTGCGAAGTCACGCTCACCGACATCTCGCGCATCGTTGGAAGCGTGCTGCAAGATATCGATACCCAGATGGTCGCCTCCGTCGTGGAAGACGAGCTGCTCTTTGGCATGGAGAACTTCGGCGTGCCGCACGATACAATCGAGCAGCGCCTCTCGGACGCCCTGCAGACCGTTGGCATTGCCGACCTGCGCGACCGCGAGATCGCCACGCTCTCGGGTGGCCAAAAGCAAAAGGTCGCCATCGCCGCGATCATGGCGCTGCAGCCCCGTGTGCTCGTACTCGACGAGCCCACTGCCGCTCTTGACCCGGCAAGCTCGCTGCTTGTTTTCGATACGCTTGCAAAAATCAACCGCGAACAAAACGTGACTGTTGTGGTGATTGAGCAGAAGGTGGCGCTGCTTTCCACGTTCTGCAACCGTGTCGTCGTGCTCGATAATGGAAAAATCGCCCTCGAGGGAACGCCACATGAAGTCTTTTCGCATGCCGAAGAGCTCCAGCGAATCGGCGTCGACAGCCCTCGTGTGGCACGCATCTCAAACAGCCTTGCGCGAAAGAATATCTGCTCCCAAGCGTCACCTTGCCTCACCGTCGACGAAGCCGAAACGCTCATCGAGCGCGTGGCGGGAAACACCTCACACAATACGAACCGCATCGCTGCCCCCTCGCCCCATGCGCCCCGCGCCGCAACAGCGCAAAAACCCGTGGTCGCATTCGAGCATGTTGATTTTGTCTATCCTCTGGGT
Source organism: uncultured Collinsella sp. (assembly GCA_934621295.1). Taxonomy (GTDB): domain Bacteria; phylum Actinomycetota; class Coriobacteriia; order Coriobacteriales; family Coriobacteriaceae; genus Collinsella. The sequence continues at coordinate 26,535 of CAKTVB010000002.1, read as the reverse complement.
GGGGCTGCGGTACACGACCTCACCCTTGAAGTGCGTCCGGGCGAACTCATAGGGCTGGTAGGCCAAAACGGCGCAGGAAAGACCACGTTCACCAAGCTCCTCACGGGTCTGCTCAAACCCGATGCGGGCAGCGTACGCATTGCGGGTGCCGACACCAAAACCACTCCCACAAGCGTCATCGCCCGTTCGTGCGCGACGCTCTTCCAAAACCCCGACCGTCAAATCTGCAAGGAGACCGTGGAGGATGAAATCGCCTTTGGCCTCGAGCTCCATGGAATGGAATCGGCCCACGCACACGAAAGGGCACGCGAAGCGGCGCAGCGATTTGGCCTCCCACTCGACGAGGCGCCGTTTTCCCTCTCGCGCGGACAGCGGCAAATGGTTGCACTCGCAAGCGTTCTTGTAGTAGATCCGCGGGTGATCGTGCTCGACGAGCCCACAAGCGGACTCGACTACCGCGAGTGCATGACCGTGATGGAAACAGTAAAGCAAATGGCTGAGTCGGGCTGTGCCGTAATCATGGTCTGCCACGATATGGAGGTGGTGTCCGACTTCGCCGAGTGCATCGCCGTCATGGCAGATGGGCGCATCCTCGCCTCGGGCCCCTCGCACGACCTGTTTGCCCAGCTCGAGCTTATGCGCGCGGCATCGATCGAACCGCCTCAGGTCATCGAGCTCGCACGTCGCCTTTCGCAATCCGTCTCGCCCGCCTTCGAAGGCGTCAGCGAGGTTTCGGATATCGTTCGCATCACCGAGGAGATGGTCCATCGTGGTTAATGTTATCGATTACGTGCCCGGCACCACGCTGCTGCACAAGCTCAACCCCGTAGCAAAGCTCGCACTCGCCGCAGCGATCATCCTCTCCACCTTCTTGGCTCAAAGTTACGCGATGCTCATCGGCCTGCTCGCACTCACGCTCGCCCTGGGCGCCTACGCAGGCGTAGCCGATCGACTGCTCAAGCTACTGCGCCTCCTCATTCCCATCGCCTTGATCATGCTTGTGCTCCAAACCGCCTTCATGCGAGAAGGCAAAACGCTTTTCGCCTTTGTAACCGATACCGGCCTTATCACGGGCTCCAAAGCATGCCTGCGCCTTTTGGGTGTGGCGCTGCCGCTCGTCTTGATGCTCATGGTCACCAAGCTCAACGACCTTGCAAACGCCTGTGTCGAGAAGCTGCACATCCCCTATCGCTACGCCTTCACCTTCACCACGGCGCTGCGTTTTGTCCCCGTGTTCAGTCAAGAGATGAATGCGATTATCGAAGCGCAGACGGCGCGTGGAGTGGAGTACGACACCAAGAACCCCATCAAGAAACTCAAGCTCATGCTGCCGTTGTGCGCCCCGCTGCTTATCTCGAGCGTAGGCAAGACCGATGCAACAGCGCTCGCCGCTGAGCAGCGCGGCTTTTACCTACGCACGCGTGAGAGCAGCTATAAGCGTTACCCCTTTGCTGCTTGCGATATCGCGGTTTTCATCGTCTGCATCGCCCTCATCGCAGCGGGGTTGCTTCTTTAGTTTTTGTTCCCCCGTCGCGCAGACGCGCTCCCCTTGTTACCATGCAACAGGAAGATACATGATAAGGAGAGCATATGGCACGCCGCAAGAAGCAAAAGAAGCAGGTTAAGGAAGCGCTCGATCTGCGCACGTTCGAGCACACCGATGAAGCGGAAAAGCTCAGCGCGACGTTTGGGGACATGGCGCTTCCCTCGTTTTTCATCGACTCCATCGCCGGTGCCTACGGCCCTGCCGCCTTTTCTATCCTAGAGGGAATCACGCAGGCCAAAGACCGACCCGTGACCTTCCGCGCAAACACGCTGAAGTCAAATGCTGAGGAAATTGCCGATGCACTGCGCACCGCAGGCATCGAGTTCGAGCGCGTGCCGTGGTACGCCGAAGCCTTTGTCGTCCCCGCTTCGTTTGAGCGAGCCGTTTGGGATCTCGATCTTATCCACGATGGAAAAATCTACCTGCAGAGCCTCTCGTCCATGCTGCCCCCACTGGCATTGGCCGCGCAGGCCGGTCAGGACATCTTGGACATGTGCGCGGCACCCGGCGGCAAAACCACGCAGCTCGCGGCCCTCGAGCCGCAGGCCCATGTGACAGCCGCGGAGATGCACGCTCCCCGAGCAGACAAGCTCGAGCACAACCTTGAAAAGCAAGGCGCCAAGAACGTGCAGGTTATGCGCGTCGATGCGCGCGAGCTTGATGAATTTTTCTCGTTTGATCGCATTCTGCTCGATGCCCCCTGCACGGGCTCGGGTACGCTCATCGCTGATTGCGAACGAACCCTCAAAGGCTTTAGCGAACAACTTCTGCAAAAATGCGCCCGCTCCCAACGCGCATTGCTGGACCGCGGCCTCACCGTGCTTAAGCCCGGTGGCTACCTGCTGTATTCGACATGCTCGATACTTCCTCAAGAAAACGAGGACGCTGTTACCCACGCGCTCAAAAAGCATCGCGATTGCGAGCTCGTGGCTCTTGATAAGGCAGAGGACGCCGACGGCAACTTCACGGTCGCCGCACCGTTTGCCAAGCTATTGGCCCAACATGTCATCCCGGTTCTGCACAACGAAATCGAGGGCACCGTCACCGTTGCTCCCTCGCGTGAATACGAGGGCTTCTTCCTCGCGCTTATGACCAAGAAGCGTTAATGGCGATCCATGCCGTCGCCGCGAAAGCCGGCTCGAGAATCCGAGCGGCGATGGGCGCCCCTCGAGGCGACATCGCGCTGCTCGCGACGACGAGCAGATGCCCCCTTGATGAGAGTAATCACAAAATAGAGGGCGGCGGCGATGCAGATCACGCCAACGAATAGCGCTACGGGACCGATAATGTCCATGAGATTCATCTGCATCTGCTTCTCCGTTTAGTTTGCATAGACGATGCGTGGGTATAACTACCCCATTAAATTACTCCTAACGGAGCGATAGCTTATCTTCGGCATGCAAGCACGCTCAAAAGAACAGGAGTCCACCACGGTGTGGGCGCAAATGCAACACATGCATGCCGTATGAAAACGAACATCCATCACGGCCAGGAAGGAGCAACTCCATGGATAACCTGACTGAGAACAATCTGCACGCCAATCCCGATATGCTACCGTGCGAAAACGTTTCAGCAACCTCGTTGGATACAGAAGAGCTCGAGGCCAAGGTCGAGCAGAGCATCGACGCCACGGTCGATTTCACCGAGGTCGATATCGATCCCGATCTCTCCGCTCCTCCCCACGCCGTGACCCCGGCGGGAATCTTGCCCATGGACCCTGCGCCTATCGAGGGGACTTTACGCAAGGCGACCATCTCCGTGCCCGATGCTATCGAAGATGCAAGCGGTTTTACCCTCTTTGGTCGCCGTATCAAGTCGCTCATGTACTCGACCGACGTCGCCGTCATTCGCAATAGCAACGCCGACGCCGTCTTTGCGGTCTATCCCTTTACGGCACAGCCCGCTATCACGCAGGCCCTGCTCACCGCAGCCGAATGCCCGGTGTTCGTGGGCGTGGGCGGCGGCACAACGACAGGCAAGCGTTCGGTACAGCTCGCAGCCGTTTCCGAAATGCAAGGTGTCGCAGGCGTGATCGTGAACTCCCCCGCCTCGCCCGAGATGGTCGAACACATCGTGCACGTGGTGGACATTCCCGTCGTAGCGACCGTGGTGCGCGCCGACGACGCACACGCCAAGGTGCGCGCGGGCGCTAAGATCCTAAACATCGCTGCTGGCAAGAACACCCCCGAGGTGCTGCGTGAGCTGCGTCGGTCTTACCCCAACCTTCCGCTCATCGCACCGGGCGGCAAAACGCCCGAATCCATCCAGGCAACCATCGAGGCCGGAGCTAACGCTATCATCTGGACCCCGCCTTCGGCGCAGATGATGCAGCAGGACATGATGGCTCGCTACCGCGAACAGGAGAACGCGGGCCTGCACGAGGAGCCCTCAATCGACCCCATTTCTGCAGGCGATATCAACCCCATCGAGGGCGTGGGCTCCGATATCCCGTTCACCGACGACGTAATCGCTCACCTGGCGCAGGCATCCCAGCGCCGCCGTGAGCGCAGAAACGCATTCTTCTCGCGTCGGAAATGATCTGCTTGGCCGCGCAATGCAAACAGAAGCGCACCGATACCGAAGCCGGTATCGGTGCGCTTCTTTCTTACGAACGTTCGGGAGACGCAAAGGACATCGTATCTAGTCGACGCGCGTGTCTCCCATAAAGAACAGGGCGACGGTGCCAGGACCAGTGTGGGAACCGATCACGGTGCCGATATCATTGATATCGATCTTGCCGGCAAGCTGAGGCATATGCTCGACCAAAGCATCTGCCACGGCTTCGGCGTCGGCGCGGCACGCCGACTGCGACATGCACACCTTGCCGGTGTAAGCCGCGCCGTCGTCGATATGCTCCATACAGGTTTTGACCATCTGGGCAATGGCACGCTTCTTGGTGCGAATCTTCTCGCGTGGGATCAAGTGGCCCGTGTTATCCACGTTCATGAGCGGACAGATTTTAAGGGCGGTGCCCAAGACGCCGCTCGCCTTTGAAATGCGGCCACCGCGAATGAAACTCGTCAAATCACTCGAGAAGAACCAATGGTGGACGTTAAGCTTATGAGCCTCAGCCCAGTCCGCTATCTCATCAAACGTCGAGCCGGCGTCACGCATGTCGGCAAGATACTCCATGAGCAAGCCGTATCCCGCAGACGCCGCAAGCGAGTCGATTACGCGAATGCGACGCTCGGGGTAGCGCTCATGCAGTTGCTCGGCAGCCAAACAGGCAGAGTTATATGTTCCGGAAATGCCCGAGGAAAGCGAGACGTGCAGCACGTCTTTCCCCTCTTTGAGGGCAGGCTCCCAAAAGTCGATGTACTCTCCCGTTCCCACCTGAGAGGTTTTGGGCTCGGCGCCCGCCGCGATGCTCGCAAAAAACCGCTCGGACGTCGTGGATTGATACAGATCGTCCGAGTAGGTCTTGCCGTCCACTTCATAATGAAAGCAGACGTACGCGATATCGCGCTCGGCGAAAAACGCCGCAGTGCGATCTGCGGTCGACTCGCAGGAAAGCATGAACGAAGACATAGAAACCCCCAATTCAAGACGGATGAACCCGCCCTACAAAGACTACTGATGGGGCTATTATCCCACAGCAAAAGGCACGGATGTTTCGTTATCCTCAAACCCGGGGTCAATGGGACAGGCGGCTCGCTACTTGCCCTTGCACCCTTCGAGCGAGCTCAGATCAACTTCCAGATGGACCTCGGGCACCGCGGAGAGCTCCGCCAGCGTCACACCGTCCACGTAGGCATCGATCGCAGCCTCGAGGCCGGTCCAGAATTTGACTGTCGAGCAAAGCTCCGCTCGCCCGCACGAACCGTCGAGGCCCTCGCACGCCACCGCCCCCGTAGAGCCCTCCGCCACGCGCAGGATGTCGCCGGCTCGAATCTCCTCCGCAGGCTTGGCAAGCATGTAGCCACCGCCCTTGCCGCGAACACTCTTGAGCAGACCCGCCCCCATCAAGGGACGAACCAGCTGCTCGAGATATTTCAACGAGATGCTCTCACGCTCGGCAACCTCTCGCAGGGCGATTTTGCCTTCTTCATCACCAAACGCGGCAATGTAGATCATAAGTCTCAGGGCATAGCGCCCCTTAGAGGATATAAGCATTCGTCCTCCCATCGGCAAACAAGACACACAAGGGCACAGACCCCACAAAGCGGCTCGTAGCTGTGACTTTTGCACATAGAGCTAAATTCGAGCAAAGTACTCGGATTAACGCTTGACTAAAAACGGTATCATCTTATCGTTATTCCGAGAGAATTCCTAGGGTTTAAGCCCTGTCGCGATTGAGAGGATGCGCACAATGCCCGATACCGCACTTCTTCATGTGGAGAACCTTACCGCCTCCGTTGAGGAAAAAACCATTCTTCATCAGGTGAACCTTGATGTCCCGGCAGGTGAGACGCACGTGCTCATGGGCCCCAACGGTGCCGGCAAATCCACTCTTGGCCACCTCGTCATGGGCGACCCCGTCTATACCGTCAACGATGGCCGCATCTTCTTTGATGGCGAGGACATCACCGACCTCACTACCGACAAGCGTTCGCGCGCCGGCCTGTTCCTCTCCTTCCAGGCCCCGGTCGAGATTCCCGGCGTGCCCCTTTCCAGCTTCCTGCGCGCCAGCATCGCCGGCCGCCCCGGCCTGGAAATGAAGGGCAAGGAGTTCCGCCGTCGCGTGAAGGAACTCGCGGGAGAGCTCGACATGGACACCGCCTACCTCAACCGCGAGTTGGGCGTAGGCTTCTCGGGCGGCGAGAAGAAGAAGGTCGAGATGCTGCAGCTGCTGCTTTTGCAGCCCAAGCTCGCCATCCTCGACGAGACCGACTCCGGCTTGGACGTCGACGCACTCTCCGTGGTCTCCCGTGGCATGGACGTCTATCGCAAGTCCTGTGACGGCTCCATGCTCATCATCACGCACAACACGCGCATCCTCGAGCACCTCTCCGTCGACAAGGTCCACGTGATGGTCAAGGGCCATGTCGTGCGCACCGACGACGCTTCGCTCATCCCCTGGATCGACGAACACGGCTTCGAGTCCTTTGAGCGCGAGGCAGCAAACGCCCAGTAAGGAGCATCAAGCATGGCAAAGAACCGCACCGAGGTAGCGGACATCGACCGCAGCCTCTATGACTTTACCTACGGCGAAGAGGGCTTCGAGCGCCTTGCGGCCGGCATCACCCCCGATATCGTGCGCGAGATCTCGTCCAAAAAAGACGAGCCCGAGTGGATGCTCGAGCTGCGCCTCAAGTCCCTCGACATCTTCAATCGCTTTCCCAACCCCACCTGGGGACCGGGCATCGACGGTCTCGATATGGACAATATCGTTACCTATGTGAAGCCCAACACCGATCAAAAGCACGACTGGGATTCCGTGCCCGACGATATCAAGAACACCTTCGAGCGTCTGGGCATCCCCGAGGCCGAGCGCAGCTACCTGGCAGGCGTCGGCGCACAATACGACTCCGAGCTCGTGTACCACAACATGCAGGACACCGCGAGCAAGATGGGCATCGTGTATTCCGGCATCGAAGAGGCTCTGCATGACCCCCAGTGGGAGCCCATCATTCGCGAGAACTTTATGACAGTCATCCCGCCCACCGATCACAAGTTCGCAGCCCTGCACGGCGCTGTCTGGTCGGGCGGCTCGTTTGTCTACGTACCTGCTGGCACCAAGCTGGACTTCCCACTGCAGAGTTACTTCCGTCTGAACGCCAAGGGAGCCGGCCAGTTCGAGCATACGCTCATCATCGTCGAGGACGACGCAGACCTTCACTTTATCGAGGGCTGCTCGGCGCCTAAATACAACGTGGCAAACCTCCACGCCGGCGCCGTCGAGCTTATCGTGGGCAAGCGTGCTCACCTGCGCTACTCGACTATCGAAAACTGGTCGAAGAATATGTACAACCTCAATACCAAGCGCGCACGCGTGGATGAGGACGGCGAGATCGAGTGGATCTCGGGCTCGTTTGGCAGCCATGTGGGTTACCTGTACCCCATGAGCGTGCTCAACGGCGCCCGTGCGCGCTCGAGCTTCACCGGCATCACCTTTGCCGGCGCAGGACAAAACCTCGACACCGGCTGCAAGGTGGTGCTCAACGCGCCCGACACCACCGCCTCCGTCGAGACCAAGGGCATCTCCAAGTCGGGCGGCGTACAGACCTTCCGCAGCTCCATCGTGGCAACGCCGCGCGCCGAGGGCGCCAAGGCAACCGTGAGCTGCCAGTCGCTCATGCTTGACTCCGAGAGCCGTTCGGACACCATTCCCGCAATGGACATTCGCGCCAAGAACGTCGACGTGGGCCATGAAGCGACCATCGGACGTATCGGTGACGACAAGATCTTCTACCTCATGAGCCGTGGCATCTCCGAGGAAGAAGCGCGCACGATGATCGTCAACGGCTTTGCCAACCCCGTGAGCAAAGAGCTGCCGCTCGAGTACGCGGTAGAGATGAACAACCTGATCAAGCTCGAGATGGAAGGAGCGATCGGATAGATGAAGATCGAGAATCTCAACGCAATGCCCGCTCCGACCTGGAGCTGGCTCAAGATGAACTCAACCTCCCTGGAGATCGACCCCAAACTTGCCCCGGCAGGCATCGATGCTGTCGAAGTCGAGGGGGCAGATGCCTGCATGGGCACCGCCGGCGACTTTGAAGCCGCCCTAAAGCTTGCCGATAGCCATTTCCCCGCTCGCCGCACAGCGGCGCCGGGCGATGCCACCGACCGTGAGCGCGTCGACGCAGGCGACCTTGACCAGCTTGACGTTCCGGCGCTTTCTGCATATCAGACACAAGCCGTGCACCTCGAGGAGAAATGCGGCCCCGCCGAGTCGTTCTCGCACGGCACCGGCAGCGAGACGGCAAGCTACCTGAGGTCCGCCGCGCAGGCACCTGTGGTGCTCAAGCTCGCGGCTTACCAAAAGGAGCACGTCACCGTTCGCATCAACGGCGTTGACGGCGCTATCGCTGCTGCAGATATCCAGGTTATCGCCGCGGAGCAGGCAGAGCTCGACCTCACCGTCGCACTCGACTCCCCCGTCGCCGGAGCCGGCATTGTGGGCTCGCTGCTCTCCGTCGTCGCCGCCGAGCAGGCACACGTGAACGTTACCTGTGTACAGACGCTCGATGATTCGTGGGCTGCGCTTGACGCATCGGGCTTCTTCCTCGACGAGGGCGCCCGCGTGCACGTGCAGCACACGGTGCTCGGAGCCGGCAAGAGCTTCACCGGACTTGCCGGTGAGCTGTGGGGAGACACCTCAAAAATCTCTGTCGACACCGATTACCTGGCCGCGCGCGAGCAGTCGCGCGACTTCAACTACTCGATTCGTCAGCTGGGCCGCAAGACCGAATCGAACATGGACGCCAACGGTGTCCTCACCGGCACTTCCAAGAAGGTCCTGCGCGGAACGATCGACCTTGTCCACGGCTGCCGCGGATCAGAAGGTACCGAGCGCGAAAGCGTTCTTTTGGCCAACAAGGGCGTCGACAACAAGACCGTTCCCGTCATCCTGTGCGATGAGGACGATGTCGCCGGCAACCACGGCGCCACCATCGGACACGTACGCGACGAGCAGCTGTTCTACATGGCTTGCCGCGGCATCTCGACAGAAGAAGCAGAGCAGCTCTTCATCACCGCTAAGCTCGAGAACGCCGCCATCACCGCTCCGGACGAGCGCATTCGCGCCGGCGTCGTACGCCTGGGCAACAAGCTCGTTAGCAACTTTGAAGAGGAGATCGCCTAGTATGGCCATCGATATCCACGCCAACCCGTATAAGCAGGATTTTCCGCTTTTGGCAAACCATCCCGAGATCGCGTTCTTGGACAGCGCCGCCACCGCGCAGCGCCCCGCCTGCGTGCTTGACGCATCCCGCCATTTCTACGAGACGATGAACGCCAACCCGCTGCGTGGCCTCTATTCGCTCTCTGTCGAGGCAACCGAAGCAATCGCGAAGGTGCGCGCGCAAATAGCCGCCCTGATCGGTGCCGTCGACAACGCGGGCAAGCCCCTCGCGAACGACGTCGTGTTCACACGCAATACGAGTGAGTCGCTCAACCTTGTTGCCAAGAGCTTTGCGCCCACGGTGCTCAAAGCTGGCGACGAGGTAGTCATTAGCATCATGGAACATCACTCCAACCTCATCCCCTGGCAGCAAGCTTGCCGCAAAGCCGGTGCCACGCTGGTTTACCTGCGCCCCGATGACCAGGGAATCATCACGGACGACGAGATTGCCGCAAAGATCGGCCCCGCTACCAAGATTGTCGCCATCGGCGAGGTCTCGAACGTTCTCGGCGTGCGCAACCCGGTAGAGAAGATTGCCGCTGCAGCACATGCCAACGGTGCCTACGTGGTAGTAGACGGTGCGCAATCGACGCCGCACATGGCAGTCGACGTGCACGAGCTCGGCGCCGATTTCTTTGCCTTTAGCGCCCATAAGGCGCTCGGCCCCATGGGCATCGGTGTCCTTTGGGGCAAGCACGAATTGCTCGATCAGATGCCGCCCATGCTCACCGGCGGCGAGATGATCGATTCCGTCACCGAGCAGGATGCCGTCTGGGCCCCTGTTCCCGAAAAGTTCGAAGCCGGCACGCAAGACGCCGCAAGCATCTATGCAACTGGCGTGGCACTCGACTACCTTGCAAATACCGTTGGCTATAAAACGGTACAGGACCGCGAGCAGGCGCTTGTCGCCTATATCATGCAGCAGCTTGCCGAGCTCGATTATGTTGACATCATCGGCCCGGACGACCCCGCACTTCACCATGGCGTTGTGAGCTTCAATGTCCGCGGCATCCACCCGCATGACGTGGCGAGCATCATGGATATGTCCGGCGTGTGCATCCGCGCGGGCCACCACTGCGCCCAGCCGCTCCTCACGTGGCTTGGCGTCGAGAACCTCGCCTGCTGCCGCGCAAGCATCGCATTCTATAATGACGCTGCGGATATCGACGCTTTTATCGCCGGCGTTAAGCAAGTTTGGGCCACGTTCAACGGTTAAGCCCCAAACGGACCGACGCGACATACACGACTCAAGGAGCATGCACCCTATGGGCAACCTCTATACTTCGACCACCTTTATGGAGCACAACTCGCACCCCGACTATAAGTACGAGATGGACTCCCCCACCCATACGCACGACGGCATCAACCCCAGCTGTGGCGACGAGCTCACGCTGCAGCTGCGCGTGGAGAACGACGTGATCGAAGAGGCATCCTTCGTGGGTCACGGCTGTGCCATCAGCCAAGCCTCGGCCGACATCATGGCCGACCTCATCACCGGCGAGACGGTCGAGGAGGCAAAGCGCCTGGCCGGCTTGTTCCTCTCCATGATCCGCGGCGACGAGCTCACCGAAGAAGACTATGAAGACCTTGACGAGGCCGCTCAACTCAAGGATATCTCCCATATGCCCGCGCGCGTGAAATGCGCGGAGCTCGCCTGGCGCACACTTGACGGCATGCTTGATAAACAGTAGGCCCACACCCCGCGCGTCCGCCACGCGAGCGTTACAATAACGCTCGTATTAACCAGAGAAGACGTGGGATGCCCCGGTCGCCTTCGTGCGGTCGGGGCATCTCTTTGAGCAGCATAAGGAACGCTCATGACACCAATGACCTATCTCGCTATCGGCTTCGCCGCCGTGATGTTCGGCATCGACAAGTCGCTCGCTTCGGGTGCCGGCCTGCTCTCGGTAGCAACCCTCACCGCAGTGATGCCCGCCCACCAGGCATCGGGCCTTACGCTGCTGATGGCCATTTGCGCCGACTGGAGCGCCATCTGGGCATATCGCGGCAATGTGTCGGTCAAGTCGCTCGTACGTCTGATTCCTTTTGTAATCGTGGGCATCTGTGGCGGCATCGCGTTTTTGTATGTTGCCGACAACACCGCCATGCGCCGCACAATCGGCGTCATCCTCGCCATATTTGTGGGCATGTACTTCTTGAATCTCATCCGAAAGCGCCTGAGCGGAAATACAGAAGCACCGACGGAGAAGTCGCCCGAGGAGACCGACGGCGTCTCCGATGCAGAGCGTGGAGGCAAAGCCGCGACGTTCTCATGGCTCAAGCGCATCGTTTGCGGCGTCCTGGCGGGCTTTACCACCATGGTTGCCAACGCCGCGGGCCCCGTTACCGCCATCTTCTTTTTGTCCGAAAATCTGACCGTCATTCGCTTCTTGGGTACCACCGCTTGGTTTTACCTCATCGTCAACCTCATCAAGCTGCCCATTTCCATTCACCTGGGCATGATCACCTGGGCCGGATTCCTTTCCATGGCCTGGACCATCCCCTTGATTATCGTCACCGTGATGATTGGCCGTGCCATCGCAAGCCATGTGAGCCAGGAAGTCTTTACCAAGCTCATCTATGTGCTCTCGGTCTTCGCGGTCATCAGGCTGCTTATCTAGCACAGAGCACAGACTGCGGCGGCCGATACGGCTCGTCGCCCAAATTCCGAGCAGAAAGAACCATCAGCAGCCCTTGGAGCAGATGCTCCAAGGGCTGCTGCATAAGAATGCATACGATGCAGGCTTATTTGCATAAAAAATGACACCCACAAATTCAGAAGCCCCAAATTGCAGCGCCCATGCTCCAAAATGGTGGAAAAATCAAAATATGTACGGTACAGTCGTCTTCTCCACGCCCTCAGCCCTTTCAAGTAATTCCCCGGAGCCTTACGAACGCTACTCATAGGGCTCCGGGGAATTACTCGTCGTCTTGGACGTTATGCAAACCAAATAGAGAAGCTCCAATAGTACATATTTTGATTTTTTCACCAAAAGCTGAGCGCCAACATGCATTCAGCGCACCAAGGGATATCACAAACGACAGCAGTGAATTCGTTCGCAACATCTCGCGAAGGAAATGCTCGATATGATGCGCATCCGACAACCTGGCGCTATGTCGAAACCCAATAGCGCGAAAGCACACCGCACTCTTCTTCCCTATAATATCGGTAGTCAATTCGAAACGACTCCCTATCCAGGAGGCTACGCATGCCGGACAGCACTACAGCCACAGAAACGCGCGATACCAAGCTCGAGATCATCATGGGGCGCCCTGCGCTCGACAAGCTCGCTGCAGCCACCGTGCTCGTGCTCGGCTGTGGCGGCGTAGGCTCCAATTGCATCGAAGCGCTCGCCCGCGGTGGCGTGGGACGCTTTATCATCCTCGATAAAGACGTCGTTGCCCCTAGCAACATCAATCGTCAGGCAATCGCCTTTCACAGCACCATAGGGCAACGCAAGGTCGATGTCACGGAAGCGATGATCCATGACATCAATCCTGCGGCCACAGTTATCAAACGCACTGAATACATTCTTTCCGAAAATACCGATGAGTTTTTTAGCAGCGTGCTTGAGCAGGCAGGCGGCAAGATCGACTTCGTGGTCGATGCCATCGATACCATCTCGGCCAAGCTTTCAATCGCCCTCTACGCCCAGGAACACGGCTTGCGCCTGGTAAGTTCCATGGGAGGAGCAAACAAACTTCATCCCGAATGCCTGCACTTCTCCGATATCTTCAAGACAGTTCGCGACCCCATGAGCCGCATCATGCGCAAAGAGTGCAAAAAGCGCGGCATCAAATCGCTCTGGGTGCTCTCGAGCAGCGAGGAATCGGTACGCACGCGCCCGCGCGACACGGCAGATATTCACGAGCGCTCTGAGCTCGGTACGGCGAGCTTTATGCCCCCCATCATGGGTCAGATGATCGCCGGCGAGGTTATTCGCCGCATCTCGGGCGTGGGGTGCGAAAAGGTGCGCCCGGACGGCGCCGTCATAGGATAGCGACGATGCGCCTGTTCGATATGCACTGCCATCTTGGATTGATGACAAATGGCGAAGAGGTGGCCCAGCAGGCAAAATCCTGCGAGCTCACGCTTCTAGATACGGGAGTGCTCCCATCTGAATTTGAGGCGGAGCAACGCCGTCATGCGTCCAGCGACTCCGTGCATGTCGCTTGCGGGCTTCATCCTTGGCGGGTCACCGATACATTGAAGGACGGCGAAATCGAGCAGCTTATTGAATGCGCCCGTAGCTATCCTCTGATTGGCGAGGTGGGCCTCGACTTCTCGAATGCCCATATACAGGGCGCCACACGGCAAGTCCAGGCATTCGAACGCCTTGTGATGACCTGCTCCATCAACGCAATCAGGGGTCGTCTCATTTCGATCCATGCCGTACAGTCGGCATCAAACGTGCTCGACATTCTGGAAGCCAACGGTACTTGCCAGCAGGCCAATGTCATCTTCCATTGGTTTTCCGGCACAAGCGAGGACCTCACCCGAGCACGCAAGCTCGGTTGCTATTTCTCAATCAATGAACGCATGCTTCAAAGCCGTCGTGGACGCGCCTATGCCGCGCAGATAGAAGAAGGACGTCTCCTTCTCGAAACAGATTTCCCTCTCAGATCAGAAAGTGCCTGCTCGGCAAAAGAGGTATGTGCCTCGCTCAACGCGACCCTCAAAAAGCTTGCACAACTACGCAAAGCTGATGCAGAGGCACTCGGCGAGCACATCGCCCAAACCAGCAAGAGCCTCCTTGCTGGCGCAACTGCCTAGCAGACAGACAAGCGCGCTAACGCGCCAGACGCTCGCCTATGTTCAGGACATCGGGAATCTTGTCGATAATGACATCGGCCTCGGCTTGACTAAAACCAAAACGGTCCTCGCGCTTGGCGACCACCGTCAGCCCAGCTCGGCAACCCGCCTCGATACCATAGAGTGAATCTTCCACGCAACAGCACTCCCGCGCATCCAGCTCTAAGGCCCCAAGTGTATGCAGGTAAATCTCGGGATTTGGCTTGCTCTCACGAAACTGCTCGCCCGAGACAATCGTCTCGAATGAACGACGCAGACCGCACTCATCAAGCGCCTGATTGATGCTCTCCAACGGAGAAGATGACGCGAGTGCGCAGCGAACCCCATGGGCCGCAAGAGCATCAAGGGCCTGCGGCACACCAGGATTTAAAAGTTCCCGATAATCCATACTGCGCGTTGCGGCCCAATCGTAATAGACTTTTCGAACGCGTTCGGCATCAATCTGGCCATGCCCCGCGCGCTGCCACCACCTCTGAATGGTCGTGAAGAAGTTCTGCGCCGAATTGCCCACCATATGGCGGCGCTCTTCCTCCGTTACACCCAGGTCAAATGTGTCGCTAAAGACGGCGAGTTCATGATAGTAATACCACTCGGAGTCAAACAGCACGCCATCCATGTCGAAAATAACAGCACGAAAGGGCACGTTAAACGTCATGCCTTATTCCTTCCATAAAAATGGGGCTCAGGAAACGCGCCCTGAGCCCCAAATCGCAATATGCGTCTAGGCGCGATGCTCGTGATAGAACGCGATAAGCGCCTGCGTACTCGCATCCTGCTCGGCAAGAGCCTCGTCATCATGGAAAGCGACGGCGATCTCGCGGGCAAGCTGCTTGCCAAGCTCGACACCCCACTGATCAAAGGAGTCAACGCCCCACACCGTACCCTCAACGAACACGATGTACTCATAGAGCGCCACAAGGGCACCAAGTGAATGCGGCGTCAGAGCCGTGCCCAGAATGGACGTGGAAGGCTTGTTGCCGGCAAAGCAGCGTGCGGGAACAATCGGCTCGGGCGTGCCCTCGGCACGCACCTCGTCGGCCGTCTTGCCAAAAGCCAGGGCTTTGGTCTGAGCGAGGAAGTTACCCAGCAGCAGCTCGTGGGTATCTTGGTCGCCGTCCTTCAAGGGATTCGTCGTGTTCACGAAGGCGATGAAATCGGCAGGAATCATGCGCGTGCCTTGGTGAATCAGCTGATAGAAGGAGTGCTGGCCGTTCGTACCCGGCTCACCCCAGAAAATCTCGCCGGTATCGCAGGAAACGGGGCTTCCATCCCAGCGTACGCTCTTGCCGTTGGACTCCATGGTGAGCTGTTGGAGATAGGCCGGGAAACGGTGCATGTACTGATTATAGGGCAGCACGGCATGCGTCTCGGTGTGCCAGAAATTGGAGTACCAGACGTTGATCATGCCCATGAGGACGGGAACGTTGTTCTCGAGCGGAGTCTCCTTGAAGTAGACGTCCACATCGTGGAATCCACGGAGGAACTCCTCGAACACCTCGCGACCAAAGGCCACGATAAGCGACAGGCCCACGGCAGAGTCGACGGAATAGCGGCCGCCGACCCAGTTCCAGAAGCCAAACGCGTTCTCGGGATCGATGCCAAACTCCTCAACGCGGTCAAGCGCAGTGGAGACGGCGACGAAATGCTTCTTGATGGCGTCGGCGCGACTCGCGTCGGAACCGTCGATGGCGCCGTTGCGCTCGAGGCCCTCAAGCATCCAAGCCTTTGCCTCGCGAGCGTTGGTCAGCGTCTCGAGCGTCGTGAAGGTCTTGGAGACAACGATCATGAGCGTGGTCTCGGGATCGAGGGGACGCAGCTTCTCGGCAATGTCGTTGGGGTCGATATTCGACACATACGTGCAGTCAATACCGGCATTTGCAAAGGGCTTGAGGCCCTCGTAGACCATAACCGGGCCAAGGTCGGAACCACCGATGCCGATGGAAACCACGTGCTCGATCTTCTTGCCCGTCACGCCGGTCCAAGCACCGCTGCGAACTTTGTCGGCAAAGGCATACATGCGATTGAGAACGTCACGCACGTCGCCCACGACATCTTGGCCATCGACCTTCAGCGAGCCGCGGTCGGACTCAGGAGCGCGCAGGGCGGAATGGAGCACCGCTCGATCCTCGGTCGTGTTCACATGCTCTCCAGCGAGCATCGCGTCGCGACGCTCCTCGACATGCACGGCGCGAGCCAAATCGAGCAGAAGCTCAAGCGTCTTCTCGGTGATGAGATTTTTGGAGAAGTCGAAGTGCAGCTCGCCCATGTCGTGCGAGAACTTGGAGACACGATTGGGGTCATCGGCAAATGCGTTCTTGAGAGTGAATTTTGCAGCGATCTCTTTTTGATGCTCGACAAGCGCCGCCCACTCAGGGGTCTGCGTTGCATCGACAGGAGCAGAAACAACAGGCATATGATCCTCCTTTTGCGAGCTGGGCTGCGCCCTTGCCGCGAAACCGACGCCGCAGCGCTCGCATCCAATGAGATGATGCCTATTATTTTAATGCAATGCAGACCCGAGTGCGGCAACGCGTACTAGAGACTTTAACGACGCTATGCCGCAGCGCCCGCAGCCTTCGAATGACCCGCAAGCACGACGAGAAGACTATGCGCCTCTTCCCTAGTAAGATGCTCGATTACCTGCGAGTTTCCCGTCTCAAGAGCCTCTTTTACCAAGCCGGTACCCTCAACGGCATCCTCCAGATCTTCTCCCGTGGCCCCAAGTTCTGCAAGCGAGCGAGGCAACTGCAGCGCACCGAGATAATTACCCAGGCACTCGATAGCCGCACGCGCATCTTCAAGCTCATCCCCACACGACGAGAGGCCCCATACACGCCGCCCTAATCGGGCAAGCCGCGCGGCATCACGTTCCAAAACCAGCGTCAAAACTGGCGGCAGCACAACAGAAAGGCACGATCCCAGCGGCTTATCTAGGCGAGCGGAAAGCGTCAGTGCAATCTCTCGACTCACGGGGTGCGGCACGCGGCCCGGCATGCACATGTTGTTATGCGCCATGCAAGAAGCCCACATCAGATCGGCGCGCGCATGCACGTCGGTAGAATCCGACAAGACAAGCGGCGTCTCTTCGACAATTGCGCCCATCAGCCCCTCAATTAAGCGATCACATACGCCCGTTGTCTGGGAATCCTCAAGATACAAACCGAAGAGATAGGCCAGCGTCTCACAGATGCCGCAGGAGACCTGATAGGCAGGAAGGGTCTCGGTCAGAGCAGGGTTGAGCACCGAAAACGAAGGAATCAAAACGTTGGAGGCCGCCTCCGCCACTCCTCTACCCTCTTCAAGCTGCAGCATGGCCGTAGCAGACGCCTCTGACCCCGAAGCCGCCGTCGTAAGCACGCAACCGATGGGAAGAGCATCGTCGAGCACAGCCTCACCGCGAAAAAAATCAAGTACGTCTCCGCGATAGCGCACGCCGGCGGCAATCGCCTTGGCGACATCAATCACGCTGCCGCCGCCGATCGCCAAAATAAAATCGACCTTCTCATCGCGCGCAAGATCGATGCCCTCGTGCACTAGCTCGAGTTGCGATGCGGGCCGCACGCCCGAAAGGACAACATAATCTAATAAAGCCCGATCAAGAGAACCTCGGACACGCGCAAAAAGCCCCGAGCGTCGCGCAGAGCCCCCGCCCAGGACAATAAGCGCCTTGGTGCCCGAGAACCGACTTACCAAACGGCCGACCTCAAGCTCAGCATCTTCGCCAAACTCGAAATGCGTGGGTAGGCAATAACTGAAACGATCCATGAGCATAAACCCTTCTTCGCCGCAGCCACCAGCAATCATTACATGCTGAGTATGCAGGGAAGAAGGGTGCTCACGAACACGATTGAAGAGGGTTAACGCAAGCGCACACAAGCATTAATCGGCGCGAAACCCTCTTGAAACGATGGCGCCTGGGACAGAAAGACTAGCCCTCGAGCTGCTCTGAAACCTCAAGCCAGGACATCTCAAGGTCGTCGAGCTCATTTTGCTTCTCATCGATCTTTTTTTGCTGAGCCTCGAGCGCCGCATAATCCGTAGGGTCGACATCGGACATACCGGCCTGCAGCTTCTCGAGCTCGGCACGGCGCGCCTCCATCTTGCGCTCAAGCGATGACACCTCGCGACGCAAGCGCTGACGCTCCGCATTGGAAAGCCCCGAGGAATCCTGCACCGAAGAAGTCGCGGGCTTCTGCGCTCGGGGCGTAGGCGTCGCCACCGATGCCGCTCCGGCATCGTTCACGAGCTTGAGATACTGGTCGACGCCGCCGGGAACATGACGCAGATGTCCATCGATCAGCGCATATTGGGAATCGGTCACGCGCTCCATCAGGAATCGATCGTGCGTCACAAGGATAAGCGTGCCGGGCCAACCGTCCAGCAGATCCTCCACGATCGCAAGCATATCGGTATCGAGGTCGTTGCCCGGCTCGTCCAAAATGAGAACGTTGGGCTCGTCGAGAATCGTGAGCAGCAGCGAAAGACGGCGACGCTGACCACCCGAAAGATCCTTGATGCGACTCCAGAGCTGCTTGGTTGTGAACCCCAGGCGCTCACAGAGCTTCTCGGGGCTCGTTTCCTTGCCGTCAACGATATAGACGCGTTTGTAGGTGGAAAGGACGTCACGAATCGTCTCGTCCATATGCGGGTCGAGTTCCTCGAGCTGCTGGGAAAGCACACCGAAGCGCACGGTCTGACCGATTTTCACACGCCCCGAAAGCGGAGCGATCTTGCCCTGAATCACATTGAGAAGCGTCGATTTTCCCGCACCGTTCTCGCCCAAAAGGCCAAAGCGGTCGCCAGCGCCGATAAGCCATGTCACATCATTGAGAACAGGACGCGAAGCGCCGGCAGGCCCTTCCGAATCGACCGCATCATAGCCTGCCGTGACATCGAGGACATCAATGACTTGCTTACCCAAGCGTGAAACCGCCAAGCGCTTAAGCTCCAGTTCATCGCGCACGGGAGGGACATCGGCGATGAGCTCGCGGGCTGCATCGACGCGAAATTTAGGCTTGGTGCTACGTGCCTGTGCCCCGCGCGAAAGCCATGCGAGCTCCTTGCGTGCCATGTTGCGGCGACGCTCCTCGGTCACGCGCGCCATGCGATCGCGCTCGACGCGCTGCAGGATATAGGCGGAATAGCCGCCCTCGAAGGGGTCGACGCAGCCGTCATGGACCTCCCACATCGAGGTGCAGACCTCGTCCAGGAACCAGCGGTCATGCGTAACGACCAAAAGGGCGCCGACACCTGCCTGCCAGCGGCTTTTGAGATGTGTGGCCAACCAGTTGATGGTTCGCATATCCAGATGGTTGGTGGGCTCGTCAAGCATCAGCACGTCGTAGTCACCGATCAGCAGGCGCGCAAGGTCCACACGACGCCTCTGGCCGCCCGAAAGCTCCCCCACGGTTCCCTCCCAGGGGACATCGGCAATCAGGCCATCCAAAATACTACGCACCGCAGGAGAAGCCGCCCATTCATACTCGGGCACATCGCCCACCACGGCGTGATGCACGGTATCGGTGTCGCAAAGCGCATCGCGTTGGCCGAGCACGCCCACATGGAGGTCGCGTCGATGCGTGACCCTCCCCTCATCGGGTTCGGCAATTCCGGCAAGCACCGAAAGCAGTGTCGATTTGCCATCGCCGTTCTTGCCAACGATGCCAATGCGATCGCCCTCCGCCACGCCCAGCGTCACGTCCTTGAGGATGACCTTGGTGGGATATTCGAGTGAAACCGCGTCACAGCCAAGAAGAGCCGCCATAGAAATACCGCCTAACGTACTTGTTCAGTCAAGTACCCATGCTAGCACGCGACTCCGTCCGCGCATAAGAAAAGGGCACTGCAACCGAAAGGGCGGTCGCAGTGCCCCTGTGCAAAGCGCCGCACCGGTGGCGCACACGGTGGAAACGTGCACCGTCTCCGGCGGGCCAGCGGAACATATTCCGACTAGGAGAACATGCCCGTGAGGTAATCGTTAAGGCGAGCGTCGTTTGGACGCTGGAAGATCTGCTCGGTTTCGCCGTACTCAACCATATCGCCCATATAGAAGAAAGCGGTGCGATTCGACACGCGGCTCGCTTGTTCCATGTTGTGGGTGACGATAACGATGGCGCGGTCTTTAACCACATTGCGCATAAGGTCCTCGATGGCCAAGGTGGAGATGGGGTCGAGCGCCGAACACGGCTCATCGAACAAAATCACATCGGGATGCATAGCGAGGGTGCGCGCGATGCACAGACGCTGCTGCTGGCCACCGGATAAGGCAAAGGCGCTCTCGTCGAGCTTATCTTTGACCTCATCCCACAGGACCGCTCCACGCAGGCTCTCTTCGACCATCTGGTCGAGAACATCCTTGCCGCGCACGCCATGGCGGCGGGGCGCAAACGTGATGTTGTCGTAAATGGACATATGGAACGGATTGGGCTGCTGAAACACCATGCCAATGGATTTACGCAGCTCATAGAGGTTCTCGCTCGGCGTGTTGATGTTGTGTCCACGGTACTCGATTTCGCCCTCGACACGGCAGCCTCGAATCTCGCGATTCATAAGGTTAAGGCTGCGCAGAAACGTCGATTTACCGCAACCGGAAGGTCCGATGAGAGCCGTAATCTCGTCCTTGTGAAAGGCCAGCGAGGTGTCGTGCAGAGCATGATGGTTGCCGTAGTAAACGTTCACGTCCTTGGTCTCGAGCACCACCTCATCGGAGATAGCAAAGCCCGACATGCGGTTTTGTTTTTCGCTTGAGCTCACGCTCGCCATGAAATCGGCGCTCGTGGAGGCAGCCTCCACCGTTGGAGTCTCTACACTCATTCGGCCGTCATCCTCCTTGCAAGGGCCTTGCCGACGATACGTGCGGCAACGTTGAACAAAAGCACGCAGATCATCAGCAAAGCAGCAGTGCCCCAAACGATGGTTTGGGCCTCAGGGCTTCCCTCGCCGTAAATCTTGTAGATGTGCACGGCGAGCGACTCGGCCGGCCTAAACACATTCCAGGCACAAGTAGGGCTTGCGAAGTTGAGCGTGAAGAAATTCAGGCGCACCGGCGAGCTCATGCCGGAAGTGAACAGCAGGGCCGCCGCCTCGCCGAACACACGACCGGCAGAAAGCACCACGCCCGTAACGATGGCCGGCATAGCCACGGGAATCAAGACGTGCACCGTGGTCTCCCAACGCGTGAGGCCCATGGCAAGGCAGGCATCGCGCTGAGAGGCGGGAACGTCTTCCAGCGCCTGTTGGATCACGCGCACGAGGATAGGGATGTTGAACATGGTGAGCGCGACGGCACCCGAAAGAATCGAGTATTTCCAGCCGAAGTTCACGCTAAAGACCAGAAAGCCAAACATGCCCACGACGATTGACGGCAGCGATGAGAGGGTCTCGATGGCCGTCGATGCAATACTCGTAATGGGACCGTCGGGTGCGTACTCAACCAAAAACACCGCACCGCCCAAGCTGATGGGAAGCGAGATGACAAGCGTCAAAATCAACAGGTAAAACGAGTCAAACAGCTGATATGCCACACCGCCCTGAGTACCATTGGCACGCGAGGCCTCGGTGAGGAAACCGGGTTTGAAAAGCGTTCCGATTCCCTGGCTCAAAATGAAGAGCACCATCGACACGACGATGACCATCACGAGGCCCACGATGAGCGTTAGCAATCCGGTCGCGATCTTGTCGTTGCGCTGCGAACGCTCAAGATAGGCGTCTTGCGCCTGAGTTTCCGACTTAGCCACGAGCCTTCGCCCCCTTACGACCGATAAGATGGATGATCAAGATGAAGATGAGCGACATGCCCATGAGCAACAGACCGAGCGCCCACAGGATATCGTCCTGTGCGGAACCTTCTGCATAGACCGCCATGCTGGTGGTAAGCGTGGTGGTGATGGTAGATGCGGCATCGAGCAGACCGGCGGGCATCTTCTCGATACCACCGATCACCATGCGTACGGCAAGCGTCTCGCCAAAGGCGCGCGTCATGCCCAAAATCACAGCGGTCATAAGCGAGGGAAGAGCGCTTTTGAGGACAACGTGCCAAATAGTCTGCCAACGCGTGTAGCCAAGTGCCAAAGAGCCCTGGCGATAACCGTCCGGCACGGCGCGCAACGCATCAATGGAGAGCGTGGTTACCGTCGGCAGAATCATGACTGCCAAAACGATGGAGCCAGGAAGGATGCCCAGGCCAGTCGAAACCCCAAAAATCGCCTTGCATGCACCCACGACAACATGGAAGCCAATAAGACCAAACACAACCGAGGGGATGCCCGTCAAAAGCTCAATCAAAGGCTGGAAGACTTTGGAGCCAAAACGCGGACGAATCTCGACAGCGAAAATAGCCGAGCCCAGCGAAATGGGCAACGCGATGATCGTGGAGAGGATCGTCACAGAAAACGACGTGACGATCAGGGGAAGAGCACCGGTATAGGGCATACCGTTTTGATCCGTGTTCGAGAGGTCCCATTTGGTTCCCCCAAAGAACCCGGCAACATTGACGCCATCCTTGAAAAAGGCGGAAAGACCCTTTTGAGCAACCATGATGATCAGGGCCAACACAACAAGTGTCACGAGCACGACGCACGCGCCCGTGACACCCAAACCTACTTTTTCAAGGTTGCGTTTTGGCATCTGCTTTGCCATTACGCACCTTTCGTTGTAGCAACAGTCAGCAGGAAATAGAACGCGAAGGCGCCGTCGTTATTTCTCGGTCACCTTGCCGGCAGCGTCCTTGACAACCTTCATCTCGGAGACGGGGATGAAGCCCTGCTCCTCGACGAGCTCCTTCTGGACAGCATCAGAAAGCATGAAGTCCAGGAAAGCAGTGGTGGCCTCGTCGGCATCCTTGGCGCAATACATATGCTCGGTTGCCCAGATGGGGAACTTGTTGTCGTAGACGTTCTCGCTCTTGGGCTCGACGCCCTCGACCTTGACGGCGTTGAACTTGGAGTCGTCGTAGTGAGAGAAGTCGAGGTAAGAGATGGCGTTATCGGTGCTGGAAAGCTGGGTCTGGACATCGCCGGACTTGTCGAGCTCAGCATCGCCCTTGAACTCGTTAGCCTCAGAACCAAAGACAGCGGCCTCGAACGTGGCACGGGTGCCGGAGCCGGCCTTACGGTTGAGCACAACGATGGTAGCGTCGTCGCCGCCAACCTCTTTCCAATTGGTGATGGTGCCAGAGAAGATGCCCTTCAGCTGCTCGAGGGAAAGGTCGTCAACCTTCACGTTCTTGGAGACGACAGGACCCATGCCCACAACGGCGACCTCGTGATCGACGAGGTTCTTGGCATCGTCCTCCTCGAGCTTGGTCTCGGCGAAGACATCGGAGTTGCCGATGGTCACGGTACCGGCGGCAACAGCGGTCAGGCCCTTGCCCGAACCGTTACCGGAGCCGGAGATGATGACATCGGGATACTTGTCCATGAACTTCTCGGCAGCGGCCTCGACGAGTGCCTGGAACGAGGAAGCGCCGTCGTAGGTCACCTCGCCAGCGATATCCTTGGCAGCAGCAGAGCCGGCAGCAGAACCCGTAGAAGCAGGGGCCGCGGAGTTGCCGCAACCCGCAAGGCCAAGACCGGCCATAGCGGCAATGCCACCAGCAAGACCCAGAAACTGACGGCGAGAGCAAGAATAGTCGAACATGGTTCTCCTTTCGCGAACGCATCCGTTCGCATACCAACGCAGATGGCGTCTGAATCCTCGTCGCACCCTTTGCCCGACGATTGGATCTGGTTGCACCGCGCGGCTCCCCGCATAGGAGCAGATGCCCGAGTCCCCTGCGAGAAACCGTCCGGTGCAACCCCACCTGCTTTCTTCCTTGATGAGGACTTTAGGCGCTCACAGATGCGTTTTTTCGCTCAACGTCACCTCATTACGCACACGTGACCAAACATTACCCAGCTCTCGTACGTCATTTACGCGCTCTTTACAAAAGGACCGTTTGGTTAATTCCGTGCGAAGAGAGCGCGGATGGCAGCCGTTGGAGAAAACGGTAAGAAAAATGCCCCAGCGGCAAAGCCACCGGGGCATCTGAAAGCTAAACGCACACTCGGTTTACAGGTCCAGCTCCATCAAGCGGAAGATCGCCAGGATGTAGATCTTCAGCGCCTGCTTGAGCTGTGCCTCGCTCGCAGCCTCGTTGGGGCCGTGCATGAGGCCGGCCCACTCAGGCAAAACCAGCCCATGGGTCTCGGCACCAAAGGAGACGGCGCTCTTGAACTTGCGCGCATACGTGCCGCCGCCCATGGAAAACGGAGTGGCGTTCTCACCCGTCACATCGTTATACGTATCGATAAGCGTCTTGACCGCTGGGTTATCCGCAGGGATATAGAAGGCCTCGACTGCATGGTCAACGCTCAGCGTCGCGCCAAAGCGCTCCGCCACGGCACGGCACGTATCCTCAAGCTCGGTCAGGTTCACACAGTTGGGCAGGCGAACGTCGATGGTCTGGAGGATACGACCCTCCTTGACCTCGATGGTGCCGCCGTTGAGCGTAAGGGGCCCAAAAGCATCGTTCGAGGCGGCAATACCCAAAGCAGCACCTGCGGTATCGGCGTGGATGATCGAAAGCAGTTCGAGCGCCTGTGCCTCATCGCCCTCGCAGATGCCTGCCTCCTTGAGGTAGCCAAGCACGAGCGAAATGGCATTGAGCGTGCCTTCGGGCATGGAAGCGTGTCCACCGATGCCCTGGCCTGTGATACGCGCACGACCCTCGCCCGCAGACTCAATCGTCAAACGATCGGCATTGGCCACGGGAGCAGGGAGCTCGGAAGCGTCAACGGAAACCTCGCAGATGGACTGAGACGGAATGGCGTTAGTTGCCTCTGCGCCGCTCCAGGACAAGATCTTGCCATCGGCGATAGCGCCGCTGGTAAAGGTGGCGCCAAACTGGCCCTTCTCCGCATTACAGACCGGGAACTCGGCATCGGGAGTAAACAGGAAGGCCGGATCCTCATGAGTCGACAGGTAATGGGGCACGTCCTTCATGCCCGTCTCCTCATCGCAACCCAGGAGTGCGCGGAACGTATACCTGGGGGTCACGCCCTCACGAAGGAGAAATGCGCCAGCATACAAGCCAAGAACGGCAGGACCCTTGTCGTCGATGACGCCGCGGCCGAGCAGCCAACCGTCACGGCGCACCATGGTAAACGGATCGGTGTTCCAGCCAGGGCCGGCGGGAACCACGTCAACATGGGCGATTGTGGCAATCTGGCGCTCCGACTCGCCGGGGATATCCGCCATGCCCATATAGCCCTCATCATCGGAGGTCTGATAACCGAGCTTCGCGGCGATGCCCAGCGCGCAATCGAGTGCAGCGCGCGAGTCCTTACCAAACGGAGCGCCCGGCTCGTTCGCGCCCTCGATTGCCACAGAGGGCACTGCCACTAGGGTGGCAATATCATCGAGGACGTTGTCCCACACCTCGTCGACGTACTCGTCAACACGCTTCTCGAGTTCTTTATCCATCATGCAGCTCCAATCCAAGCCGTGTACAACCATACGTATCAAAATAGACGAAACACGTTAAAGTTCAACGCCCAAAGCCCAGGCAAGCTCTATAGCATCATGTGCCACGAAATCTGCCCCGGCTCGCTCATGCTCCCCCTCGTCGGCGGCACCCGTATAGATGCCAATACAGGGAATCCCCTGTTCATGTGCACCATGGACATCATGAAAACGATCACCCACCATCACGGCATCATCGACGGATGCACCAAGCTGCGCCATGGCATCGCGAATAGACTCCGCCTTGGTATCACGACCAGGCTCCAGCCTACCCACAATGGCATCAAAAGGAGGAAGATCGAGAGAATCGATCATTTGGCATGCCGTCGTCTCGAGGCGCGACGTCGCGACGGCAACTTGCCTCCCCTGCCCATGGAGGGCAGCAATCAGCTCGCGCATACCGGGAAAGACAGGGTAATAATCAGGCGACATGTCCTCATCAAACAGCCGACGGAAAACGGCGGTGATGCGCTTTCCCTCCTCGAGGGGTTTATGACAGAGGTCGGAAAAGCCGTTGAAGAGAGGCGGGCCAATCAAGCAGCGAAGGTCACCTTCCGCCTCCTCTGGATAGCCGCACTCGAGCAACGCTCCGTGCGCACAACGCAAGATATAAGAGCCGGTATCGGCAATCGTTCCATCAAAGTCCAGGAGTACCGTACCGTGATTAGCAAAGGGAGCCGATTCTTGGCCCATCACTCAACCCGCCTATCAATCGAATCCAAACGCTGCCCATCATAGCATGCAGGGCAACCTCTGCACAGAAGCGAGCTTTGCCGTGTTGGAGGGCCGGCAACAAAACGACCCCCGGCGGAACTGAACTGCGTCCCAAAACTTGGACGGCTTAAATAAGAACTACGCCGCAAGGGGCCGGCTCCGGAACTCCTCCGGGGT
>CAKTVB010000001.1 GCA_934621295.1 uncultured Collinsella sp. | reverse complement strand
ACCCCGGAGGAGTTCCGGAGCCGGCCCCTTGCGGCGTAGTTCTTATTTAAGCCGTCCAAGTTTTGGGACGCAGTTCAAATCGAGCCGGGGCTTTCTGCATAACTGCGCGCAAAAGCGATGCGCCGGGTTCAGGCACCACCGACGTCGCCATCATGCACGCAGCTACCCGCAAAATAAAGGGGCGGATTTGTGAGAATCGCCCGCAAACGGGTTAGAGCTAATTGTGAAGCTCGAAACGATGTGCGGAATTCGAAACTCGGCACGTCCTTCAAGGCTCCGACGACAGCAAGCGTCTTCCCCGACGTACAAATGTGTGGCGGAAAATCAAACGTTTTCAAGCGAGTGGCGGATAATCGTGCATCCCATAGCCGCATTCGAGCTCAAAACGTTTCAAAAACCGCCACTCATCTAAAAATGTTCGAAAACCCTACTTTCCCCTGCCGCTGTTGTGCTCGGCGTCGGTGGCGTTGGCGTAACCGTACTGACGTGCAATGTTATCCATGTTCGCAATGGCGAGGTTCACGCCATTATGCCAGCAGGAAATCGCATAGCGCTCGTAGATTGCAATCGTGCGGGCAGAATAGCTCTTGAGCTCGCCGCGCAGATAGCTCTCGAACGAAGTCGAATCGGGCTTGTCGTCCTCGGAAAGAAGCGGACGGCCGCCTTCGGCCATGCGCGGGAACAAGACGTTCGCCTGCGCCTGCCACACCAAGAAGAACTTGACGATATGCTCGATGCGCTCGCATACCTCGTACGGCAGCAGCGGAAGTCGAGATTCAATCTGCTTGAACGCCGTGTCGTCGGTGTTCTCCATCATCCAAGCGTATTTCTCGGTCATCAGAGAACGACCGGTTGCCGAGGCGGTTGAAACATCATCGAGATACGACTCGAGAAGCTCGTCCGAATAGGTCTGCAAAAGCGAGGTGCGCATGATCTTGAAGGTATCGGGGCGTCGCTGACAAGACGCAACACCGCCTTCGTTGTTCACGCGCAGGAAGTCCTCCCACTCAATGCGTACGATTGTGTCGATAAGTTCTGCTCTGGACATAATAGTCACTCCCGTCTTTAGTCGCGCGGCATCGCGCACGGCGCCATCCCCGCCGCGGTGCCCAATGTCCTGATAGCATCCACATGGTCCAGCAAGAAGACCGATGTATCATCCGTAAGTTCCTGACGCTCAAGCTCTGCCACGATCAGCGTCGCTGCGTCGTCGAGTTCATTTTGAAGAACACGCGCATTGCATGTCCCGAGAGCACCCGTAAACGAACCGGCAGCGCGCAGATGCGCCGCAACGGCACGACCCAGCTCCCCGCAACGGTGCTCGCACGAAGTGAGAGCCCATTTGTAATACGGGCAATAACGATGAGAAAGTTCGTGCACGAGCAGGCAAGCGGCCTCGACAGCACGAGCGTAAGCCAAGCAGCAGCCCACCTCGTCGCCGCGAAGCGCAGCGCGCACCAGGTTGTACTGGCCCGCCTGCGCGAAATCCATGCATCGTTGTGCAATGCGCTGCAAACGAACGGGTTCGGGATACCCCGAGAGCAGCCGCTTGCGAATACGCGAGAAATCACCCGGCCCGTCGTAGAACACGTCGCCGTTCGTGGCCGCCGCGAGGGCATGCTCGGGCGTACGTGCCCACTCAGCAAGCGTACGCGGCCCCTCGGCACATCCCGTAAAGTACGCATAATGGGTTGCCACAGTCCAGGCACCGGCCCTCCCTTGAGGAACCGGCGCGTGAAATCCCAAGATGGGATAGCCGCAGTAGTTCGAAGGAAGCGCACGCATAATCTGGTCGGCAGAAGCGGCGAGCGCTTGCTCTCCCTCGCAGGCCCAAACGCACAGAGAGACGCCCCAGTCGTGATCACGGGAAACGTCGTCGTCAAAGCCAAAGCGATCCGAGCCATCGCCCACGCTACCTACGGCAATACGAGAGAAAGCGTCGTCGCCCAGGCCGCGGCGCAGCTCGGGCAAGGCCACCTTGGCGGCATATTCACGCGTCAGATCAAGACCTTGCATCCAGGTCCCCCCGCACGCGTTCGATGTTTTGGCAGACTACGGCGTAGGCGCGCGATTCGGTGCCAAACAGCTCACCCGCAATCTCGCGAGACTCTTCGAAAAGCTCGAGCGCATGCTCGGGCTCGCCTTGATCTGCAAGGAATCCCGCAACGTTGTTGAGGGCACTCGCGTAACTTGCGCTCACGCGACCATTAAGTTCAAGCGTCATGGCGCGGCCGCGCTCAAAAAGGTCTTTTGCGCGCGAGATATCGCCCGCATGCCATACGCATACGCCAAGGTTCATGAGCGTCGTCGCAATCGAATTAGGATGCTGAGTGCCGGCAGCCGACCCCTCGAGCAGTGCCCGGGCACGCTCGTGGCACGCACGCGCCTCGTCATAGCGTCCTTGATCTTGGCAGAGCAGGCCGATGTTGTTGTGGCAGCTGATGGTGCGCCAGTCGTCTTCGGGCAAACTTGCCTGATAGATCTTAAGAGCGTGCTTGAACGTTTCCTCGGCCTTATCGAAATCCCTGCAGAGGCGGTAAAGGCCGGCCAGGTTGTTGACCGTCGTGCCGTACTCGGAATTCGTCTCGCCCCAAGCCTTGCGCAGAATCTCCCCCGCTTCGATAAAGTGCTCGCGGGCATCATCGTAGCGGCCGAGATAGCGCTCGACCGAAGCGGCATCATTCAGGGCAATAGCCAAGTGCACATCATCCGGAGCACAGATAGAACGTGCGCACGCAAGTTCTTCACAGGCAACGGGATACGCAAAGGCATACTCGCCGCGCATCATATGAGCCTGAAGCCGCTCGGTGATCTGATTGAGCTCCGTATAGTCCGGCTCGTCTGTGTAACCCATAGTCGCACCTGTCCTTAAGCATTTGCCACAGTTGCTATGTGATTTTATGAGGAAGGCGGAGCGCCTCTTGTGCACCATGCCCAAAATCCTCGGTAGCGGTCGAGAGATTTCGGCGTACGGAACTGCAGTGAGAAATAAACAAGTTGCCAAATGCTGCCGTGCGAGACCCTGATACGCATCCCTCCACGCGCAGTTACGCAGAAAGGCCTTGGTTCAGCAAAGCTGAGCCAAGGCCTTTCGAGTATGTTTGAGCATGGAGGGATGCGTATCAGGGTCTCGCACACCCAAGCAGGACAATCTTACTTCTGCTCCACCAAAATGCGGCGCATCTCGGCCTGAACGGCTTGCTCATAGTTGTAGCCCACCACACGGTCGGCCACGGCCTTGAGAGCAGGACGGCCGTTTGCCATAGCACAGCCGCAACCCACCATGCGCACAATCTCGTAGTCGTTCATGGAGTCGCCAAAAGCCATGACTTCCTCTGCATTGATGCCATAGTAATCCATGATCTGAACGATGCCTGAAGCCTTGGTCACGCCAAGCTGTAAAGCATCGATCCATGCGTTGCCGGAAGGTGCAAACACAAACTTGTCGCCCAGCTCGCGCTGAAGCACGTACGCGTTATCCATCACATTGCCGTCATCGCAAAAAATCGCGGCCTTAAGAATATTCACCTCGGGATCGGGCAAGTCCCAAATGCGCTCGGCATTGGGAAGGTCCTTGTCCACCTCGCGCACGAACTTGCTCTCGTCGTCGAGCAAAAACGACTTCGTGCGGTCGAACAGCACCAGGTGCAGGTTGTCGAACATCTCGATCACACGGGCAAGCTCGCGAATAGCGAGATGCGAGTACACCTCGCGATCGATTAGCTGACCATCCGCGTAGACCTGCGCACCGTTTGACGCCACGAAATCCATGTGATCGCGTACCGGCTCGAAGAACGTGCACAGGCGATCATAGCGACGACCCGAAGAGGCGGCAAAGTGGACGCCCTTCTCGCGCAAAGCCTCGATGAGCTCAAACGTCTCGGGCGGAACCTCCCCGTGCTCGTTGAGCAGCGTGCCATCCATGTCAGAAGCGATTAGCTTAATCATTCTCAAATGCCTCCTTAAAAGCATATGCAGATAGCCTTCTCTCACGCCCAGCATACCCATTCCGCATTAACGCCATAGCAACAATGCGCCCGCTTGCGACAATCGTCACAAGCGGGCGCACGCGAAAAAGGGGACAACGTTAGCGTGGCGTCAGGCCTTGCGCTAGGCAGAAATCAAACGCTCGTAAATCGCCTCAAGATCGGCAGCCGTCAAAGGCTTAATCGTATTTGCCGGACTGCCCGAATCGATAGCGTCTTTTGCCATCTTAGGGATCTGCGCGCGAAACTCATCGGTATCGATGCCATAGCCGGCAAGCGTGGGGATGTTGAGCTTTCGCAGCAGCTCAGCGATGACATCGAGCAATTCATTTGCTGCCGCCTCGTCATCCGTTGCAACAGATGCTCCCACCTCACGCGCCACGGCGGCAAACTGCGGGTAGGCACCGTCCACCACATAGTGCAGACACTCCAGCATAATCATGGCGTTGGAAAGGCCGTGCGGCACATGGAAGAGCGCACCGATAGGTCGACTCATGCCATGAATGATGGTCACGCTCGCATTGTTGAAGGCAACGCCTGCCTCGGTAGCGGCAATGGCCATCTGGGTGCGCGCCTCGACGTTATCGGGCTCGGTATAGCACGTGTAAAGATTTGCGAGGATACGCTTGATGGCGCTTACCGAGAAGGTATAGCTCATAGGTTGCATCTTCTTGGACGTGGCCGACTCAAGCGCATGGCACAAGGCGTCGACGCCCGTGTTGGCGGTGACGCTCGCCGGCGCCGTGCATGTGAACTGCGGGTCCACAATGGCAACGTCGGGCAAAACCTTAGCCCCCGCAAGAAGCATCTTGATGCCCTGGCGCGTGTTGTTGATGATCGTGAACTGCGTGGCTTCCGAACCCGTACCCGCCGTGGTAGGGATGGCCACAAGCGGCGGGCGATCAAAGTCGAGGGCGACGCCCATCTGCTCGTCGATATCTCCATCGCAAGCAGCCATCATGGCGATGGCCTTCATGGCGTCGATAGGACTGCCGCCGCCAAGGCCCACGTACATATCGCAGCCCGACGCCTTAAATGCAGCGATTCCCGCCTCGATCATAACGTCACTCGGCTCGCCCGTGATCTGGTCGAACACCTCAAAACCAAGCCCTGCGCGCTCAAGAGCGTCGGTTACCGTCTTGCAGTTGCCGAGCTTGACCATCATGGGATCGGTCACCACAAAAGCCTTGGTTCCCAAACCGCGCAGGATGTCGAGCGAATCGTCAAGCGCACCTTCACCGGAAACGATGCGCGCAGGAGTTAAAAACAAACGTGCCATCGGATGCCTTCCTTACTGCATAACAACGGTCGTGCGATAACCGCCCGGGATGATCGCGTTTTCAAACGCCTGCTGAATCTGGTCGAACGGATACTCCTTATCGACGAGCGGCGACACGTCGATCTCGCCCGAACCCAACAGATGACAAGACTCCTTGAAGTCCGCGAACTCGCCCAGGAAGGTGCCGAAAATCTGCATCTTACCGTAGTGAATCTTGTTGGCGTCCACGCCCAGTTCCGGCGCGGGATAGCCGGCGGCGAACATCAAGACCTTGCCATGCAGTTTCTTGAGCATGGCGAAGCCCTGCTTGTTGGCGGCGGTCGCGGCAACTGCCAAGATCACGGTATCGGCGCCGCGGCCATCGGTGCGCGCACGCACCTCCTCGACAGGATCGACCTTGGATCCGTCGATAACTTCGAGGCCAAGCTGCTCTGCCACGCGAATCTTTTTCTCCATGAGCTCGGAGACGATCACGCGAGCGCCCTTTTGCTTGGCAACGAGCGCGTTGAGCACGCCCATGGTGCCACCGCCGATAACCACCACGGTCTCGCCCTTTTTGATATCGAGCTTCTTGATGCCGTTGATCACCGTGGCGAGCGGCTCCAGGAAGCCTGCCTCAGAGGGACGAATCTTGTTCTCGAACTTATAGATGGATTCCTGCGATTGCACCAGGTACTCGGCGCAACCGTCGTAGCGGCCATAGTAGCCGTCGGGCCATTGGGTGTCATAGGGCTTCACGCCGGGCGCCTCGGAGGTGCGGCCCTCGAGCGCCTCGGTGGAGTACGGATCGAAGGTGTAGGAACCACCCACGAAGTCGCCCACGGCAAGACCGGAAACCTTCTCGCCCACCTGGATGACCTCGCCCGCCCATTCATGACCAAAGGTCATGGGCAGCGGCTTGTTAGTGCGAGCGCCGCTCCACAGGCCGTACTCAGACGTGCACAGGTTGCAGGACAAGATCTTGATGAGTACATCGTGCTCGCCCAAATCGTGAATGGGGCGGACGACGATCTGCGCGTCGTGAGCAGCATTGATGATGGCGGTACGGGTTTCGGTAACGATGGGCTTCATGGTTTCCCCTTTTCTATCGAAGGTGGTGTCGTCGGCGCCGCACGCAGGTGTGGGGCAGATGGTAGGTTTCCGAGAATGTGGTTAAATGCGACCGGCAGAACCAAAGAGCTCCATGTAGTGCATGAGCTTCTTCTGGTAGCCGTTCTTACAGCTATCCTCCATAAGCTGGGTGATCTTCTTCTTGGCGTTTTTGAACTCGTCCTCGGTGACTTCTTCGGCGGTTCCCTCGTGGATAGCGATCTCGCGCTTGAGTGCCTGCAGCCAAGCCTCGCCCAAGTCGGTATAAAGGTTGACCTTCTGGATGCCCGTCTTGACGGCGCGCTGGAGATTCTCGTCACCGGTGCCGGAGCCGCCGTGGAGCACGAGTGGAATCTCAAGGTCGTTGACCAACGTTGCCAGCAAGTCGAACTCAAGATGCGGTGTGCCCTTGTAGACGCCATGCGAGGTGCCCACGGCCACAGCCAGACAATCGACGCCCGTGCGTTCCACGAACTCGGCAGCTTCTTCGGGATGCGTGAGACCTGCGTCGCGCGTAGCCTCGTACTCGACGCCCTGGCCCACATGGCCCAGCTCCGCCTCGACGGAGACGCCCACGGCATGGGCAATGCGAACCACATCGGCAACCTGAGCCACGTTGTCCTCGAACGAAAGCGTTGAGCGGTCGACCATCACGGAGCTGTAGCCGGAGCGAATAGCCAAGATGACATGCTCGAACGGACCACCGTGATCGAGGTTGAGCGCCCAGGGGATGCGCGGATGCTCGGTGCCGTAGTATTTGGCGATCATGCCTGTCTCTTCAATGCCCATGGCATAGCCCACATCAAGGATCACCGGAGAATCGAGCTCCTCGGCTGCGTTAAACGCCGCCTCGACGCTCTCTTTGTCAAACACGTTGGGAGCGGGCACGGCATAGCCGCCGCGCTTTGCCTCCACCAGCAAGTCCTTCATGGGCTCGAGCATACGGATCAGTCTCCTTCGCCTCGTTTCGAACGGCTGCATCCCCCCTCTTGCGATGCAACCGCGCGAGCACCTCTCTGCTCACCTGTGACTATAGAAATTTATAGTTTTGATTTTAGAAACTGTAAAACTAGGCTCCACAAACGGTCGAATTCACGCGCTAAACGGTTAATTTCTCAAAATATTGTTTTAGAATTCGATTAAAACAGCCTTTTGTTTTGCAAAAACTATAATAAAGAACGTCAGCCGTTATAGTTTCTAAACCAGGAGACCCTCATGGAAGAACGCCGTCGCGCCATCGTAGAACTCGTCAACAAGATGAGTAGCGTGTCTATTGCGCAGCTTAAAGAGGCCTTTCCCGAGGTCTCCGAGATGACCATCCGAAACGACATCAAAGCGCTCGACCGTGAACATAAACTCGTACGCGTCTACGGCGGTGTGCGCTCGCTCGAGTTCGCCGTGGGCGCCGACGGCCTTTTTGACGTACGCCGCAATCAAAATGTCGATGCCAAGGCGAGCATCGCAGCAAAGGCAGCAAAGCTCGTGCGCCCCAACACCACCATCTATTTAGATTCGGGCAGCACGCTCGCAAAATTCGCCGCCGCACTGCCCGATGAGCACCTCATGGTCTTTACCTGCGGCATCTACAACGTCATGGAGCTCGGCCATTTTAATACCGTCGACGTGATCGTGCCGGGTGGCACCCTCAACCGCTACAACATGTGCCTGCACGGCAGCCGTGCTATCCGCGAGATTCGCAAGCTGCGCTTCGACCAGGTTTTCATCGGCGCCGCCTCATACAGCAAGACGGCAGGCCTCTCCTGCGGATCCGACGAGGAGGCCGAGCTCAAGCGTGCATGCCTCGAACAGGCAGAGCAGAAGGTCTTGCTGCTCGACTCGACCAAGCTTGGCAAAATCTCGACCTTCGCCATCTGCGACATCGACCAATTCGACGTCATCGTCACCGACGGCAACATGCCTGCCGATTTCCTCGAGCGCTGCGCCGCCGCGGGAGTTGATGTCCTGTAGCACCGCAGCGGCACCTAGCATCTAGAAGCAATGCAAAAAGAAGCGGCGCCACCGATGTGACGCCGCTTCGCTGTTTTAGCTTAAGTAGCAGAAGGATAGCCTGTCCCTAGATTAGCTTGAAGCCCTTGCGCTTGCCCACGGAGAGGGTATCGCCCACCTTGAGCTCAGACGGGTCGATATTGTAGCTCTTAGGCGCCACGGCCTTG
Organism: uncultured Collinsella sp.; assembly: GCA_934621295.1. Lineage (GTDB taxonomy): Bacteria > Actinomycetota > Coriobacteriia > Coriobacteriales > Coriobacteriaceae > Collinsella. Next base: position 594,206 of record CAKTVB010000001.1, on the reverse strand, counting down.
CCGTTGATCTTCACGCCACCGCCGTCGATATCGCGGCGAGCCGCACCTGCACTGGCGGAAAGGCCCAGGTCCTTGAGCAGGCCTGCAAGGTAGATTTTGCCCTCGTCGTTAACAGCGAGCTCAACATGCTTCTCGGGGAAATCGGCGAGCTGACCCTCCTTGAACACGCGATCAAACTCGGCCTGAGCCTCGTCGCCTGCACCGGCACCGTGGTAGGTGTCGCACAGGTCGCGGCCCAGGGCGCGCTTGAGCTCGTACGGGTCGGCAGAGCCGTCGGCAAGAGCGGCGTCGATCTTGTCGACCTCGTCGGGAGACAGGGAGCTGGCCAGACGATAGTACTTGCCGATCATCTCGTCGGGGATGGACATGGTCTTGCCAAACATGTCCTTGGGCTCATCGGTCAGGCCAATGTAGTTGCCGTAGGACTTGGACATCTTGCGCACGCCGTCGGTGCCCTCAAGCAGCGGCATGGTGAGCGCGATCTGCGGCTCCATGTCCATCTTCTCCATGAGCTCGCGGCCGGCAAGCAGATTGAACAGCTGGTCGGTGCCGCCCATCTCGACGTCAGCCTTGATCATGACCGAGTCGTAAGCCTGCATCACGGGATAGAGGAACTCGTGCAGGGCAATGGGGGTCTGGGACTGATAACGCTTGGTGAAGTCATCGCGCTCGAGAATACGGGCGACGGTGAACTTGGAGCACACCTGCAGCAGGCCGGCCAGGTCCATCGACAAAATCCAGTCGCCGTTGTGCACGATGGTGGTCTTCTCGGGATCGAGAATCTTCATAGCCTGAGAGACGTAGGTCTCGGCGTTGGCCTCGATCTGCTCTTGCGACAGCTGCGGACGCGTGGAGTTCTTACCCGAAGGATCACCGATCAGCGCGGTACCGTTGCCGATGATGAGGGTAACGTTGTGGCCCAAATCCTGGAACTGGCGCATCTTGCGCAGCGGAACGGCATGGCCCAGGTGCAGGTCGGGGGAGGTAGGGTCAACGCCGAGCTTGATGTTGAGGGGCGTGCCCTTCTCGAGCTTCTTGCGCAGGTCTGCCTCGGGGACGATCTGGGCGGCGCCCGAGGTAATGATCTTCATCTGTTCGTCGACTGGAAGCATCGCTTCTCCTTTAAACGGTTATAGCGCCCTCGCCCCGATAGAGCGGTGCTGATTATGGTTGGTAACTCGTTGATTGTAGCGAAGACTGAGGTTTCGCGCGAGGTCATTTGCCCGACGTGGGCAAGCTTCACGCCTCGCCTGTGGCAGCACGCGCCGTAGCGAGAGCGTCGATGGCGCATTCGAGCTCGCCCTTGTCAAGCAACATGGCGTCGATGGCAAAGCCGCTCGCGCCAAAGCGCAGCAGCGCATCGACATCCTCGGTGCGATCGAGCATGCAAGCGTCAAAGGCGCGCGTGCGGCCACGGGCATCCACACGAACCGGCAGGCGTGCACCCGAAGCCTCCACCAGATAGCGTTCCCGCCGGCGACGCTCGCATGTGCCGCAAGAATGCGAGCAAGGCCCCTCGGCAGTAAGAAGGCAATGCTCGGTCACCATCAGCTGCGGATACCCGAGGACAAGCGCGCCGACGCGCACCCCCTCGCGGGCGGCACGGCTCGCCGCCTCACCCATCTCGTCCAGCGAGAGCTCGTCGGGCAGCCAAACGCAGCTCGCGCCCCGCCGCCCAAACCACGCGGCGCTCTCCCCATTGGTCGCCGAAAGCGGAGCAGCCACATCAAAGGGAGCGCCCACCGCCGATGCCATCTGCATATGCGCATAATTGCGGCAGATGACCTTGCGCGCACGGTGGCAAAGGTGGCGCATGCGCTCCTCGTCCGATACGCGTGCCGGCTCGTCGAGCATAACGGTGAGGCGCGGCAAGAGGTCTTGCCACCCTTCTGCGTCCTCGTCAAGCGCCATCTGGCGCACAACCACCTCATCCACCCGAGGGTCCAGCAGCAAAGCCGCTGCTCGCGCAGGGGCGTCGACCACAACGGAAAGACAGGCGGCTGCAACAGCAGAGGCCTGAGGCTCAGCTGGCAGACCCGAGGGACCACAAGCACGTCGGCCGGCAGGAGCCGGTGCGAAATCGGACGGATAGGACTCCAGTTCGGCACGCATGCGCGCAAGCGCGGCATCGGTGCGCTCCAGCACCTCGACCGAGCTGATGCGGTTGACGACGCTCCCCACTTCGACCTTACGCTTGCAATGGACATCGATCACCTCGCCAGCTGCTGCATCGACGGGACAGGGCACCTGCGGCCAGCGTTTGGGAACATCGGCCGGGGCGTCGGGGCCGGGCGTCGAGCGAATCTCAAGCATGTCGCCCGCGCGCACGGCGTCGCACAGACGAACGGAAACCTCTTCGTAGCGTCGTTCGACCAGCTCTCCCACGCGCAAGCCCTGATTGCATGCGCGCTCGAAACTCATGAGCTCCGCACCCGAGGTTCCCCGCAGGTACGCGTCGGTAAAACCGCGATTAAACGACATGCCCAGCCTACGCTTGCATACATCGGCAGCCTCGCTGCTCCATGAGCCTGCACCCACGGCATCGAGCGCGAGACGATAGGCTCCGACAACGTTGAAGACGTAGTCGGGATTCTTCATACGGCCCTCGATCTTAAGAGCCGAAACACCTGCCTCCACAAGCTCCTGGATATGATCGATCGAGCAGTAGTCGCGCGGACACAGCAGGCGCTCGCCCTCTTGCGCGTTGACGGAACTTCCCTCACCGTCCTGCAAATCGAAGGCAAAACGACACGGCTGCGTGCAATCTCCGCGATTGGCAGAGCGCCCTCTTCGCAAGGCAGACGCCGCGCACGCGCCCGAATAGCAGATGCAGATGGCGCCGTGACAAAAGACCTCGATAGGCACGCCGGAAGAACATACGCCCGCGATCTCGGGCAGGGAAAGCTCGCGCGAAACCGTGATGCGCTCGACGCCCAAATGATCGCGCACATATTCGATGCCCGCGGGCGACATGATTCCCGTTTGAGTGGAAAGATGGATCTCGGCGTGAGGAATAGCACGTCGAATTGCCTGCACCTGCGCAACATCGGCCACGATAAAGGCGTCGGCGCCCGCGGCGTCGGCCTCACGCGCAAGGTCCAGCGCGGGAGCAAGTTCGTGTTCGCGCAGGTAGACGTTGCACGTCACGTACACGCGCACACCGTGTGCATGCGCCAGGCGCACCGCACGCGCAAACTCGACGGGCTCGATGTCTTTTGCGCTCGCGCGGGCATTGAAAGCACCAAGCCCACAGTAGACGGCATCGGCACCCGCGGCAACGGCCGCAAGAAGCGCATCAATAGAGCCCGCAGGGGCTAAAAGCTCTGGTAAGGGTCGATTCATGTTCACCTGGTTATCGTTTGCAAGGCACGCCGACGCCAGCGCGTTCGGGTATGCAGTCGGTCTGGAATTTAGCACTAATAAGGATACACGAGGATGATGGGCGCGCTTTGCGCTAATGTGTCTGAGTATGCATGACCGTATGCTCTCGGAGCGCCATCGCGCCCCGTCACATCCACAGGAGGTACTCCATGGGTCCTCGCGAGCGACACGCACGCACCCGCGCCAAGACACATACCATCCCCATCATTTTGGGCTCGTTCTTCGGGTTCATATTGATCTGCGGCATCGCCTTTGCCGTGGGCATGGCGGGCAACATCTCGCGCTGGCTGTCCGATCTTCCGGATTACACCGACGCCAACGCCTACCTTGCCTCTGAGCCCACCACGATCTTGGATGCCAACGGCAACCAGATCGCGATGCTCTATGTGCAAAACCGCGACAGCGTCACCAAAGATCAGATTAGCGAGTACGTGCTTAAGGGCACAGTCGACGTTGAGGACGAACGCTTCTACGAGCACAACGGCGTCGACCTCATCGGCATCGGCCGTGCCGTGATGAGCCAGCTCTCCGGCCGTTCCGAAGGCGCGTCGACCATCACCCAGCAGCTGGTGCGCAACACCATCCTGTCTGAAGAGCAGTTCGACAACACCATCGAGCGTAAGGTCCGCGAGGCATGGATTGCCCTGCAGATGGAGAAGATCTTCTCTAAAGACGAGATCCTCACCATGTACCTCAACACGATTTATTACGGGCATAGCGCCTACGGCATCGAGGCCGCAAGCGAGATGTACTTCTCCAAGCACGCCAACGAGCTCTCGCTCGCCGAAGCGGCACTGCTCGTGGGCCTGCCCAACTCGCCCTCCTACCTTGACCCCACGGTGAACCCCGAGGGCGCCCTTGCCCGTCGCGACAAGGTTCTCGACAACATGCTGCGTCTGGGAACCATCACGCAGGAGGAGGCCGATGCCGCCAAGGCCGAGCCGCTCAACCTCAACGTCTCGGGCATCAGCGAGTCCGGCACCATCGCCTACCCCTACTTTGTCGACTATGTGCGCAGCCTGCTCCAGGAGCAGTTCTCCACCGACGTGCTTTTCAAGGGCGGCCTGACCATCAAGACCACCATTGACCCCACGATCCAGAAGGCAGCGGAGGAAACCGCCATCCAGCAGCTCGTCGACGCTGGCGCCGATGAACTTGACGTAGGCATGGTCGTCATCGAGCCCCAGACTGGCTACATCCGCGCTATGGTGGGTGGCCGCGACTACTATGCCAACGACAGCCATATCAACCACGCCACTTCGCGCCGCGCGGTAGGCTCGACCTTCAAGGGCTTCACCCTGGCTGCCGCCATCCATGACGGCATGAACCCCAGCATCACACTCAACTGCACCTCGCCCATGAAAATCTCCGACGGCTACACCGTGCAAAACTATGGTGGTACCAATTACGGCACCAAGACCCTTGCACAGGCGACGGCGGTCTCTTCGAACACGGGTTACGCCCAGGTGGCTCTTGCCATTGGCAACGACAAGATCATCTCCATGTGCGAGGACCTTGGCATCGACACCGAAGCCGCAGGTATGGACCCCGCCGTCCTCTCGCTTACCCTGGGCGCCATGGCACAAGGCATCACCCCGCTCGAGATGGCAGAGGCATACGCGACCTTCGCCTCGGGCGGCCAGCATCGCAATGCCGTCGCCGTAACCGAGATCACCTCGCGTACAGGCGCCACGCTCTACAAGCACGAGGACAAGTACGACCAGGTGCTCACCGCCGGTGAGGCCCAAGCCGTGACCAACGTGCTCAAGACCGTCATGCAGTCGGGCGGTACGGGCAGCTCCGGTGCTCTCTCCGTCAACCAGCCCGTCGCCGGCAAGACCGGTACCGCCGGTGACGCAGGCACCACCAGCGATATCTGGTTCTGCGGCTACACTCCGCAGTACTCTGTCGCCATCTGGGCCGGACGCTCCAACTCCAATGCAGCCATCACCCGCTGGCACAACACGCAGATCACCCTGCCCATCTTCCGCAAGTTCATGAATACGGTTCTTGCTGGCGTGGCACGCGAGGACTTCCCCACGGGCCAAACGCCTTCTTATAAGGACAACTCCGCCTGGACCTTCGTTGGTGGCAGCGCCAAGGAGGAAGACGAAGAGGACGAGGAAGAAGAGGACGAGGAGGAGCAGGAACAAGATCCTGCCGAGACCGAGGGTGATCTCACCGGCGGCACTACCGGTGGCAGCACGGGCGATAACACTGGCAACACCAGTGGTAGCAGCACGGGCGGCAGCACCGGAGGAAGCACGGGCGGCAGCTCCGGTGGCGAGACCCCGACGCCAACCCCTACCCCCGACCCGACGCCCACGCCGGATCCCGGCACGGGCGGAGACACTTCGCAAGGGTAACGTTGAATCCCCTGGCCTCAGCCGGGGGATTTTTTCACCCCGCCCACCCTGGGACTCGCCGGCAAAACTCCAAAGCGACAATGTCCGCGTTCAAGAAAATGGGGCGTCGGCTTCACCGCCGGCGCCCCATTCATCCTCTATGTATCGCGCTGCATGCTAGCTCTTCGCGCACTTCAGCTTCTTGAGCAATGCCTCCAAACGCTGGGAGTCCTCCCCCGTCTGCGAAACCACGAAGATGGTGTCGTTCCCGGCAAGCGAACCCAATACGTCGGGCAGCTCGGCGGCGTCGATTGCAGCAGCGATGCCGTTCGCGGTGCCTGGCTGCGCCTTGACGATCAGCATGTTATCCGCGCGATGAACATCTACCACAAGCTCGGAAACCATGCGCTGCAGGTGAAGGTCCTCTGCCAGCACATATACACCCTCGGGAAGCTTTCGCAGCCCCATCTCGGCAATATCACGCGAGACTGTCGCCTGTGTGCAGTCGAAGCCCTCGGCCTTGAGCTCATCCACGAGCATGCGCTGCGTGCGGACATCGCGATTGCGCACGATGTCGCGAATCGCATCCTGGCGCCCATTGCGTTTTTTTGCCATGCCCGTACACGTCCTCCCTGTTTTTGAAAAGAGAAATGCACCGCAGGGGTGCATCTTCAACGCCACGATTATAGCTGCATAGTTTTATCGAAATGTGCAAGAAAACGAATATTTCCACCCAGTAACGCCAGATTTACGCATGAGCGGGTGCTAGCGCACGATGGGCCCCAAAGGTATATGAGAGATGCGCGCCACCTCGCGCAGCCTCGAACCCATGCAACAGGCTGCGGCATTTTTCTTGGCCATCGGCTTGTACATACAGCCAAACTCACGAGCCGCATGGCTCATCATCTGCACCGCACGTTGAGTGGCCTCGTCATCAAGCATGTCCTGCACGCGCTGGGTTCGCTCCACAGACGATACGGGGCTGTGGCCGATGCAGGCGTTGTCAATGCAGCCAATGATATCGAGCAGGTAACGTCGATAAACGGGTTCCATCTCCTCGGCATCCAGATCAAAGCCCCAGCTACGAAACAGATCCAGAAGTTCTGTATGCTCACGCTCGCACGAAGGGTAACGATCCGGATCGAACGACGGAGCAGCAGGAGAACTCTTTGTCACATGGTACGGGTGTCCTGCGAGAACCCCCGCGCGCTCCACGCGCTCAAGGCAGGCGATAACGCCGTCGAGCGGTTTCTCGGACATGTGTGCAAGAACGGAAGCACGCACGATCTCGGAATCGATAGCCATGCCAAAGGGGTCGTCAAGAACTCCGAGCATCAGCAGCTCGCCTACAGCCTGGTGAAAATCGGCCGCACTCTTCCAGGTCATCGTATTGAAGGTGGTTACGCTCGAAGAGCGCTCATGATTGCGTCCCGTATAGGTATCGAACGACTGCGCGGGAATGGCAAGCTGCAAATCATTGGCTCGAATGAAAGCCATAAGCTCATGCAAAAGGTCGCTGCCTAGCCAGTCGCAAGGACGCATCATCAAAACATAGGAACCGCGCACCGCGCAAAGCGCGGTATGGGCTCCAACCGCCATGTTATCGGTATCGAGATGGATGTACTCGACGCGAATATCGCGATCATGAAAACGCTCACAAATCAGAGGCGTCCGATCGGTTGAGGCGCAATCTGCAATGACCAGCTCAAGGTCTTCAAACGACTGATTGAGCACGCTCTCAATCGCGCGCACAGCAGTATCGGCATCGTTATGCAGCGACATCACGACGGATACAAGCGGACGTTTTATTTTGCGATGAGCCAAGAGCGGACCTTCCGATACATATCGCAACCGCATCTGATGGTAGCATCTCTACCCACACCACTGCCCCTTCCCTCCGCTGTGCTGCATGCGTGCAAAATAACAACACCATTAAACGGTAGGACAGCGCACCGGAACGGCTTGCAGCCGCTCGGCTATTCGGCTCGCGTCAACATACCCTCGTCGTATTCCACCGCCATGAAGCAAAGACCCTGCGCGGGAGCCGTGGGGCCAGCTGCCTGTCGAGAGCAGGCAGCAAGCACTTCATCAACCCATTCGGGCTCGCGTCGATGCATACCCACCTCGACAAGGGTCCCCACGATCGTTCGGACCATCGAGTGCAAAAAGGCGTTTCCGCAAATGGTGAAGGTGATGCACTCTTCTCCCAAGCTGCTTTCACGACCAAACCCCGCCGAGATCACACAGCGATGCGTGGGCTTGCCTTCGGCAGAGGACGCTTTGCAAAAGCTCTTGAAATCGCGCTCCCCCAACATGCGCTGAGCTGCCGCATCCATCGCCTCCACGTCGAGCGCCTGCCTGTGCCACCAGGTCACGCTGCGCGTGAGCAGCGGCGGCGCATCTCCCGTAGCGATGCGATAGGTGTAGGTTCGCGAACGCGCGTCAAAGCGCGCCGAGAAGCCCGGCGCCGCATGCCACACCTCGCGTACAGCGATATCGCGCGGCAGCAGCGCCACCAGCGCACGCATCCAGCGCGAACGGGTGATTTCGAGCTCCGTCGCCGTAGCGGGAAAACTCACGTACTGGCTAATGGCATGCACGCCGGCGTCGGTCCTGCCAGCACAGGTCAGCTCGATGGGGCGACGCAAAAAGGTCTCCACCGCACGACGAATCTCACCCGCAACGGTCGTCTGACCCGGCTGCTCGGCAAATCCGCTGTAGCCCGAGCCGTCGTAACCCAGCTGCAAGACGATGGTCCCATCAAGCACCTCGGGGGCATCGAATTCCTGCGTTTCCCGACCCATCACGGTATTCCTTTCCAAACGTCGTCTACCAGCCCATGGCGCTCGCGAACACCATAGCGCACGTCACAACGATACCAGCAATCAAAAGAACCCAATCACGTTGGCAAAAACTGCGCGTGGGAATCTCTATAGACGAACCGTCCGCATAGCAGCGCGATGCCATAGATTCTGCCAGGCTGTCCGCCCGACGAAAAAGCCCCACAACCAACGGCGTAAGAACCGACGCCCAAATGCGAACGCGCTCAATGAGTCCTCCTTCGTCAAAGCTAACCCCTCGCGAGCGCTGGGCCATCTGAATGCGACCATATTCCTCGGCAACGATGGGAATGAAGCGCAGCGCCAGCGAAAGCACGAGGCCGATATCGGCAACCGGCACACCTATAGTTCCTAGGGGGCGCAGAAGGCGCACACACGCATCGGATATTTCGGGCGGCGTTGTCGATGCCGAAACCGCGCAGGCAAACCCGGCAAGGAGCACGATGCGCAAGACGGCACAGACACCTCGAATCGCGCCGGCAGTACTGATGCCGAGAGGACCTGCAATCGCAATATCGCCGTGCCCGTCCAGCACCAGGGCGTTAGCCAGAAGCGTAAACAGTAAAATGACCAGCACCGGCCGCACAGCGCGTGCAAGCGACGCCCCGTTAACACGCGCGGCGCGCATCGTCAGGACCAACAGCACAAACCACGCGATGATCGAACACACAGTCTGACAAGCAAAAATGCCCCCGGTAAAAATGAGAAGCAAGAGCAGCTTGACGCGCGCATCAATACGAGAAAGAGGCGTATCGGCGGCAACAAAAGAGCCCAGAGGATTAACGCGCATTGCCCTCCCCTCCTGCACCAAAAGCCCCCAGAGCCGGTCCGCATGCCTCATCTTGCAAAGCATCGGAAAGCATCTGCGCCAAAACGGCATTTTCCGGCGCTTTGATGCCTGCATGTTCGAACAGCTCAAAGCGTTGGCCCACCCCTGCAGCACCGCCTTGCCACAGCATGTTGCCGCGCGAAAGCAACGCCACGCGGTCAACGACAGGCAGCCACTCCTCCAAGTCGTGGCTCACCACAACAACCGGCGTTCCCTCATCGGCAAGCCCTCGCACCAGACGATGCATGTCGCGACGGCCCTGGACATCAAAGCCCGCCGTCGGCTCGTCGAAAATGTAGGCTTTCGCGCCGATGGATAAAACCGATGCGATGGCGACTCGACGGCGTTGCCCGCCCGAAAGCGCGTAAGGGTAGAACTCGAGCTGCTCGTCGGTAAGGCCGACGAGCCGGGACGCACGACGCACTGCCTCGTCCACATCCGCCGCGCTTAAGCGCGCGCAGCGTGGCGCAAGAGCAATCTCGTCGTACGCAGAGTTAAGAAACAGCTGATTCTCGGGACGTTGGAACGACATGCCGCACAATCCCGGAGACAGGCGTTCACCGCAAATGCTCACGGTACCGGAATCAGGCTCCACCAACCCCGCGAGGATTGTCGAAAGCGTCGATTTACCGCCGCCCGAAGCGCCAGCAAGAAGCGTCACCGTCCCTGCGGGGGCATCAATGTCAACATTGTTTAGAATGGGGTTGCCAGGCTCATAGGAATGGGTGATACGCTCTGCAACGATTCCGGGCTGTACGAAAGAACGCCCTTGTTCTTGAAAACGAGCACGCGCATGGCATGCCTCAATCACTGACAAAACGTCCGTCTCGCAAATTGTATGAGACTTCAGAGCCGATATAAGCCACTCTTTAATCTCATTGGGTGCTACTGTCGCCCCCGGTTCAAATCCTAGGCGCATAGCGGCTCTCAGTGCCCTCACAAAGCCGCTGTCACAAAGGGGGTCACCCGGAAGATCTGCGTCAAGGCGCAAAAGTTCTTGTGGAGTACCCTCCCAGCAAAGCTCGCCATTGTGCAGCAGCACAACGCGATCGCTCGAAAGCACCTCCTGCGGCTCATGGGTAATTTGAACCACGCCAATCCCCTGCGTTCTCGCCAACTGAAAGACAAGATTGCGAAACGAGGATCGAAGTGCAGAATCGAGCATCGAGGTTGCCTCATCGAGCACCAAGTAGCGCGGATGCATGGCGAGTACGCCCGCAAGAGCCAAACGCTGTTGCTCACCACCCGAAAGCGCCGTTGTATCGCGCCCCTCAAAGCCAGCGAGGCCGCATTGCTCAAGGGCCTCGGCGACGCGCTGGCGAACCCCCAGGTCAGATAAACCCAGGTTGCGCGGGCCAAAAGCGACCTCATCAAATACGAGCGTCGAAACGATTTGGTCGAGGGGGTTTTGCCTTACGAGCCCCACGAGACGACGGACCTCGAGGCGAGAACGCTCATCCGAGGCGGCGTCGATCCCGTCAACAACAACCATGCCCTCACGCCCAAGCAGCACGGCGCACATCAATGCCGCAAGAGTCGACTTGCCGCTTCCATTGGAACCAACCAAGGAGACGATCTGACCAGGGGCAACGCTCAAGGAGATGTCTCGCAAGGCGAAACCACGCGCTTCGGCGTCGCCCAGCGAAATAACGGCGTTTCTTACCTTGAGCATATTCACCCCCTCAGTTATCGATATCGGTACCCTGGAGCATTACGAGCACATCGGCTCATCATACGAAAAAAGGGGCACGCATGCGCGCACCCCTTTCAAATTCGATCAAATGATCTTTGACGCTACTCGGCGTCGGTGGTCTCCTCGACCTCAGCTGCGGGAGCCTCGACGGTCTCCTCGACCTCTGCCTCAACCTTCTTGGGGGCAGCAGCCTTCTTAGCAGCCTTCTTCGGAGCCTTCTTGGTAACGGGCTCGGAAACAATCTCGATGATGACCATCTCGGCATTGTCGCCCTTACGACGGCCAAGCTTCATGATACGGGTGTAACCGCCGTTGCGGTCGGCCCACATACCCTGAGCAGCCTTATCAAAGAGCTCAGCCACGAGCTGCTTATCGCCGAGCTTGGCGATAGCCAGACGACGAGAGTGCAGGTCGCCCTTCTTGGCCCACGTGATGATAGGCTCAGCGTAGGAGCGCAGGGCCTTGGCGCGGGTCTCGGTGGTCTTGATGCGATCGTTCTCGAAGAGAGCCTTAGCGAGGCTCTTCTTCATGGCCTTGGTGTGGCTGGCGTCGGTGCCGAGCTTCAGGCCTTTCTTGACGTTGTGACGCATTGTCTGGTTTCTCCTCTAAAAACAGGGCGCTATGCCTTGAGGCTCAGGCCCATAGACTCAAGCTTGTCCTTGACTTCCTCGATCGACTTAACACCGAAGTTACGGATGTTAAGCAGATCGTTCTCGGAGAACTCCACCAGCTGACGCACGGAGTGAATGCTCGCGCGCTTCAGGCAGTTGTAGGAGCGAACCGAGAGGTCAAGATCCTCGATCTGCTTGTCGAGCTCAGCGTTGTCGCTGGTCTGCTCGGGAGCAAAGATCGAAATCTCTTCCTCCTCCTCGGGGGCCTCAGCCAAATTCATGAAGGCAGCCATATGCTGGTTGATGATATTGGCAGCCTGCACGACGGCGTCACGAGGAGAAAGCGCACCGTTGGTCTCGACCTCGAGAACGAGGCGATCGTAGTCGGTGTGCTGACCCACGCGGCAAGCCTCAACGAGCTTGGCGCAACGGTGGACAGGCGAGTACAGCGAGTCGACATGAATGATGCCGATAGGGTCGCTGTCGCGCTTGTTCGACTCATAGGAGACATAACCGCGACCATAGCCGATACGCATGCTCATCGTGAGGTGGCCGCCCTCGTTGAGGGTAGCGATGTGCTGCTCGGGGTTGACGAGCTCGAACTCCGAAGGAATGAAGAAGTCTGCACCGGTAACCTCACAAGGACCGTCGACCGAGATGGTCGCAGTAGCCTCGTCGGTGGTACCGAGCGAACGGAACACCAGACCCTTGACGTTCAGAACGATATCGGTGACATCCTCAACCATGTTGGGGATCGTCATGAACTCGTGCTGCGCACCATCGATCTGGATGGCCTCAACCGCAGCGCCTTCGAGCGAGGAAAGCAGGACGCGACGCAGGGAGTTACCAAGCGTATCGCCATAGCCACGCTCGAGAGGCTCAACGGAGACGCGCGCAGACGTTTCGTTGATTTCCTCGACCTGAACCTGGGGCCTAATGAATTCTGACATGTATTACCTCCAGCCTCAGCAGCCCGAATGGACTACTTAGAGTAGAGCTCGACGATGAGCTGCTCGTGGATATCACCGCTGATCTGCTCACGCGTCGGCAGAGCGAGCACGTTACCAGACAGCTTCTCGATATCGACCTCGAGCCAGCCGGGGACCTCGAAACGCTCGGAGGAGATCAGAGCCTCCTTGATGGGAAGGAGATCGCGATACTTCTCGCCGACGGCAACAACGTCGCCGGGCTTGACGAGATAGGACGGGATGTCAACACGACGGCCGTTCACGGTGAAGTGACCGTGACGCACGGACTGACGTGCCTCCTTGCGGGTGCGGGCGAAGCCCAGACGGAAGACGACATTGTCGAGACGGGTCTCGAGAATGATCATCAGGTTCTCGCCGGTAACGCCCTTCATCTTGCGAGCGCGGACGAAGTAGCTGTGGAACTGCTTCTCGAGCACGCCGTAGATGAACTTAACCTTCTGCTTCTCGCGAAGCTGCATGCCGTACTCGGATTCCTTGCGACGGCGCTTAGGCTGGCGGATAGATTCCTTCTTGCTGCTGTAACCGAGCTCAGCGGGATCGATCCCGAGCTGACGGCAGCGCTTGAGAACCGGAGTCCTGTCGATTGCCATAGTTTATCGATCCTTTCAGTTACACGCGACGACGCTTCTTGGGGCGGCAGCCGTTGTGCGGGATGGGAGTCTTGTCCTGGATGCTCGAGACCTCGAGGCCAGCGGCCTGGAGGGAGCGGATTGCGGTCTCGCGGCCAGAACCAGGGCCCTTAACGAAGACGGCAACCTTGTGCATGCCGTGCTCCATGGCGATCTTGGCGCAAGCCTCGGCAGCCATCTGAGCAGCGAACGGGGTGGACTTACGGGAGCCCTTGAAACCAACCGTTCCGGCAGACTTCCAGGCAATGACATTACCCTGGGCATCGGTGATGGAAACGATCGTGTTGTTGAACGTGGAGCGGATGTGCGCCTGTCCAACAGAGATGTTCTTACGATCAGAGCGCTTGATGCGGGCGCTGCGAACGTTCTTCTTAGCAGTAGCCATGATGCGTCAGTCTCCCTTATTTCTTCTTCTTGGCACCGATCTGACGCTTCGGACCCTTGCGGGTACGAGCGTTAGTGTGGGTGCGCTGTCCACGGACAGGGAGGCCCTTGCGGTGACGGAGGCCACGGTTGCAGCCGATGTCCATCAGACGCTTGACGTTCATGTTGCGCTCGCGGCGCAAATCGCCCTCAACCATGAGCTGGGCGTTGTCGATGTACTTACGGATCGCATCGATTTCGTCTTCCGTAAGATCCTTAACACGGGTGTCAACATTGATGTTGCACTCGTTGCAGATCTTGGTGGCGGTAGTGCGGCCGATGCCGTAGATGTAGGTCAGACCGATCTCAACACGCTTCTCGCGCGGAAGGTCGACACCATTAATACGGGCCAACGTTGGTCTCCTCTCTTAGCCCTGACGCTGCTTGTGGCGAGGATTCTCGCAGATGACGAGAATCTTGCCGTGGCGTCGGATGATCTTGCACTTATCGCACATCTTCTTGACCGAAGGACGTACCTTCATCGTTCTTCCTCTCGGTAGTGCTCAAACTACAACGTACTATATCTACTCGCCCAGCCGCAGGCGTTAAAAACGATAGGCTGGATACACATACAAACGCGATCGCGGGTTGAGCACTCCTGCGATCGACGAAATGCACTCTGTGCTTATCGCTACTTATAGCGATAGGTGATGCGCCCGCGCGTCAGGTCATACGGGGAAATCTCCACGACAACCTTGTCGCCGGGAAGAATACGGATGTAATTCATGCGGATCTTGCCCGAAATAGAGCACAGAACCGTTGCACCGTTCTCGAGCTCGACGCGAAACATGGCGTTGGGGAGCGGCTCAGTTACCGTACCCTCGAGTTCGATAGCATCTTCCTTCTTCACAAGCAATCATCTTTCTCTATAAAACGACAGCAATTGAGAATTCTATAACACAATAGACGAAGCGGCGAAAGATTCGTAATCGCTCCACAACTAATGCGTTATTGATGTTACATGCAGCCACCCTGGAGGCTGCACCACGCGCCGTGCTCGTCGGCGGTGAGAACCACAGGGCCATCTTCGGTGATGGCGATGGTGTTCTCGAAGTGGGCGGCACTTAGGTGGTCGCGAGTAGAGACCACCCAACCGTCCGCTCCCGTGGAAACGTGGTTGGAGCCCAAGGTGATCATGGGCTCGATAGCAATGACCATGCCCGCACGAAGACGCACGCCCCTCCCCTTCTTACCATAGTTGGGAACGTTGGGCTCTTCGTGCATGTCACGGCCAACACCATGACCGACGTAATCGCGCAGGACGCCAAATCCATGAGACTCGGCGAGCGACTGAATCGCATAACCGATATCTCCAATGGAGTTACCGGGCACCGCTTGCTTGATACCTGCGATCAAGCAGTCGCGCGTGACCTGGCACAGGGTCTGGGCTTCGGCCGAAGGCGTTCCGCAATAGAACGTCCAGGCGTTATCCCCTACCCAACCGTCAACAACGGCTCCGGTGTCAACCGACAAGATGTCGCCATCGCGCAGGATGACATCGGGATTGGGAATACCGTGGACCACTTGATCATTAACGGAAGCGCAGATGGTTCCAGGAAACCCACCGTATCCCTTGAAAGCAGGCTTGCCTCCATGCATACGGATGATCTGCTCCGCCAGCTGATCAAGCTCGAAGGTAGAAACACCGGGGCGCACCATGGCCCCAACATGGCGGAGCGCCATCTTAGATAGCGCTCCAGCCTTTTTCATCTCTTCGATTTGTGCTGCGGTCTTGATCTTGATCATAGACCGAGAACGTCCTTGACCTCGCCGTAGACGACATCGGCATCGCGATCGCCGTCAACGACCTTCAAGATGTTCTGTCCACGATAGTACTCGACCAGCGGACTGGTGTTCTTCTCGTAGACATCGAGACGATTCTTGATGGTCTCGGGCTTATCGTCGTCGCGCTGATACATCTCGCCACCGCACGTGGGACACACGGTATCGGAAGCGGTGCCGGTGTAGCCACAGTCGCGGCAGGTGCGACGCGAAGACAAACGGCCAATGATGACATCGGCAGGAACGTCGACCAGCAGGGCGCAGTCAAGAGAGCGGCCCATATCAGCGAGCTCGGAATCGAGCGTCACGGCCTGAGCGGTGTTGCGCGGGAAGCCATCGAGGATGAAACCCTTCTGGGCATCGTCGGCAGCAAGGCGCTCCTTGACCAGGTCAATCACCAACTGGTCGGGCACAAGCTCGCCAGCATCCATGTACTTCTTGGCCTGAACTCCCAGCTCGGTACCACCCTTGACAGCAGCACGAAGCAGGTCACCCGTGGAGATATGTGCAACGCCGAACTCGGCAACAAGACGCTGAGCCTGCGTGCCCTTACCGGCACCGGGTGCTCCCAAAAGTACGAGATTCATGAGATGCTCCTTCTTCGAGTTATTTAAAGAACCCGTCGTAATCGTACATCTTCATCTGGCTCTCCACCTTGGCGATGGTGTCGAGAACGACGCCCACCATAATAAGGATGGAAGTACCGCCGAAAGCACGGATGAGCGTGTTGCCGGTAAAGCTGAACACGATCGAAGGCACAATAGCGATGATTGCCAGGAAGATGGCAGAAGGCAGGGTGATCTTGGACAGCGCGTTCTTGATGTAGGCAGCGGTAGCGCGGCCCGGGCGCACGCCAGGGATAAAGCCACCCTGCTTCTGCAGGTTATCGGCGGTATCCTCGGGGTTGAACACCATGGAGGTGTAGAAGTACGCGAAGAACACGATGAGGACGACGTTGAGCACCCAGTTGAGCCAACCGGAAGACAGAGCGCCGGCAACTGCCTGGATCCAACCGATACCAGGGAAGAACACAGCGATCTGCGCCGGGAAGTACAGAAGTGCGCTCGCGAAGATGATGGGGATGACGCCCGCGGTGTTTACCTTGATAGGAAGGTACGTGGACTGGCCGCCCATCATGCGACGACCGACAACGCGCTTGGCATACTGCACCGGAATACGACGCTGGCCGCGCTCGATGTAGACGATCAACGGAATGACAATCAGGATGACAACGCAAACGATAATCGTCATCACGATGCCGCTGCTTCCGTTCTCAACACTCGAGTAGATCGACTGAGGCAGGCCCGCCATGATGTTGGCGAAGATAATAAGGCTCATGCCATTGCCGATACCACGCTGAGTAATGAGCTCGCCCATCCACATGATGAGCATAGCGCCGGCGACAAGCGTACCCACGATCACGATGTCGAAAATGATCTCGGGAGCAGCGGCACCGTTAAAGCTGATGCCAAAGCTCTTGAACAGGAACAGATAACCGATCGAGTTCAGAATCGCGAGAGCGAGCGTGAGATAACGCGAATACTGGGTGATCTTGGTCTGACCGACCTCGCCCTCACGAGCAAGTTCGTGGAGAGACGGCACCACAGCCTGAAGCATCTGAAGGATGATCGAGCTCGTGATGTAGGGCATGATGCCCAGGGAGAACACCGACACGTACGCCAAAGCGCCACCGGAGAACAAGTTCAGCAGGGCCATAGCACCCGAAGCCACCGAGGTATCGGTATTCGAGAAAAGGCCCGTTATCCCCTGGAAGGGGATACCGGGCACGGGGATGTGCGCACCGAGACGGTACAGCACAAGCATGGCGATGGTGAAAATGATCTTGCCGCGCAGCTCTTTGATAGAGAATGCGTTTTTAAGACCAGTTAGCACGGCAGCTCGACCGACCCTCCGGCGGCCTCGATCTTAGCCTTGGCAGAAGCCGAAGCCTTGTCGACCTTGACCGTGAGTTTCTTGCTGATCTCGCCGTTGCCGAGCACCTTGACGGGCTCGAACTCGCTCTTGATAAGGCCAGCGGCCTTCAGAGCAGCACCGTCGACCACAGCGCCGTCCTCGAAACGGGCATCGAGAGCGGAGATGTTGATCGGGCTGTACTCGATGCGACGGGGGTTGCGGAAGCCGGGGAGCTTGGGCAGACGCATCGCGAGCGGGGTCTGGCCACCCTCGAAGCCGGCACCCTTGGTGCCACCGGAACGGGAACCCTGGCCGTTCTGACCGCGGCCGGCAGTGGTGCCGTGACCGGAAGAATTACCGCGACCGACACGCTTACGCTTGTGCGTAGAGCCCGGTGCGGGAGTAAGATCGTGAAGCTGCATTGCTACTCCTCTACAATCTCGACAAGGTGCTTGACCTTGAAGAGCATACCGCGAACGCTCTCGTTATCAGCGATCTCGCGCTCCTCACGGATCCTGTGCAGGCCGAGGGCGCGAACGGTCTTGACCTGATCGCTCTTGCAGCCGTTGGTGCTGCGGATCTGACGAATCTTGATGGTGTTAGCCATTCCTACTTCACCTTCCCGGTAAACATCTCGGAAACGGTGATGCCACGACGAGCGGCGACATCCTCGGGAGCGGAGAGCTCCTTGAGGCCCTCGCAAGCGGCCTTGATGATGTTCAGGCCGTTATCGGTACCGAGAGACTTGGACAGGACGTTCTTGATGCCGGCAAGCTCGAAGAGGGGACGCACAGCGCCACCGGCGATAACGCCGGTACCCTCGACAGCGGGCTTGATGACGATACGACCGGCACCGAAGTGACCCTCGACCTCGTGAGGAATGGTGCCATCCTCGGTCACGGGCACGTGGAACATGTTCTTCTTGGCGTCCAGGGAAGCCTTGGAGATAGCCAGGGGCACCTCAGCGGACTTACCCATGCCAAGACCGATGTTACCCTTGCCATCGCCCACGACGACGAGAGCGACGAGGGACATGCGGCGACCGCCCTTGACGGTCTTGGAAACACGGTTGATGAAAACGACGCGCTCCTCGAACTCGGAGGCCTCGCGCTGCTTTTGATTACGAGCCATGTGCTACAAACCTCCTAGAACTTGAGACCAGCGGCGCGGGCGCCGTCGGCGAGGGCCTTGACGCGGCCGTGATAGATGCGGCCACCGCGGTCGAAAGCGACGGCGGTGATACCGGCCTCGAGAGCGCGCTTGGCGACGAGCTCGCCAACCTTCTCGGCAGCCGTCTTGTTCGAGGTGGTCATGCCCTCGAACTCAGCCTCGAGCGTCGAAGCGGAAACCAGGGTACGGGAGCCCTCGGTATCGTCGATGATCTGGGCGTAGATGTTGGCGTTGGTGCGGGTAACGCGCAGACGCGGACGCTCGGCAGTACCCGAGATCTTACCGCGAACACGACGCTGACGACGCTTGAGACCCGCCAACTTCGCCTTATGCTTATTCATGCTGAATACTCCTTAGAAGTCAGTGCCGACACCTAACGGGGTATCGGACTTGCGCATTAGGTGGAACCTACTACTTAGCGGCCTTGCCGAGCTTACGACGGATGTGCTCGCCAACGTAGTGGATACCCTTGCCCTTGTAAGGCTCGGGGGCACGCTTGCTGCGGATCTCCGCGGCAACCTGGCCGACCTGCTGCTTGTTGATGCCCTTAACGTTGATGTGCGTATTGTCGGGCACCTCGAAGGTGATGCCTTCGGGAGCTGCATAGTTGACGGGATGAGAATAACCGAGGGAGAGCTCCAGGTCCTTGCCCTTGAGCTGGACACGGTAGCCGACGCCAGCGAGCTCGAGACCCTTGACGTAGCCCTCGGAAACGCCCACGACCATGTTGTGGATGAGGGCGCGGGTGAGGCCGTGCATAGCGCGGGTCTCACGCTCATCATCGGGACGGGAGACATGCAGGGTGTCGCCCTCGACCTCGATGGTCAGCTTCTCATAGAAATCGTTCTCAAGGGTGCCCTTGGGACCCTTGACGGACACGTGGGTGCCGTTAACTGCCACTTCGACTCCAGCGGGAATCTGGACAGGCTTATTACCGATACGAGACACGGTGATCTCCTTTTCCTTCTACTCGCCGAATCAATTACCAAACGAAAGCGATGATCTCGCCGCCGACGCCGTTAGCGCGGCAGTCGCGGTCGGTCATAACGCCCTTGCTGGTAGAAACGATTGCGGTACCAAGGCCACCGCGGACGCGGGGGAGGTCCTTCACGCCGGCATACTTGCGCAGACCGGGCTTGGAGATACGGCGAATACCGTTGATGACCTTAGCCTTCTTGGGACCGTACTTAAGGGTGATGTGCAGGGTCTTCTGGGGCATGGTGTCCTCCACCGTGTAGCCCTCGATGAAGCCCTCCTCGTAGATGACACGAGCGATCTCCACGAGCTTCTTGCTGCTCGGCATGGAGACCGTGGCCTTGTTCGCAGAGTTCGCGTTACGGATACGCGTAAGCATGTCTGCGATCGGGTCTGTGACGTTCATGCAGATTCTCCTTCGTTCTTGATGAACACGTGCAGTGGTTCTCCCTCGCCCATAGCGATTGAGCCTACCTCGCACGTTCTTCCTTGCATTGCGGCTGCACACCGCATGCACTGGTAGTGACTTACCAGCTGGCCTTCTTGATGCCGGGAAGCTCGCCCTTCAGTGCAAGCTCGCGGAAGCAGACACGGCACAGGCCGAACTTGCGGTAAACCGAATGCGGACGGCCACAACGCTGGCAACGGGTGTACTTGCGCGTCGAGAACTTCGGCTCACGGCTGCACTTGACGATCATCGATGTCTTAGCCACTTATTTCCTCCTCACATTGAGTATTGTTCGCTCCGCGGCGGGCACGCGCGTCTTGCCCGTGCCCGCCGTTATCGGAGCAGATGAACCTATTTCTTGAACGGGAACCCGAAGGCGTCGAGAAGGGCCTTGGCCTCTTCGTCGGTCTTCGCGGTCGTCACGATGGTGATATCCATACCACGCTGGTGATCGACGGAATCGAAGTCGATCTCGGGGAAGATGAGCTGCTCGGTAACGCCCATGGAGAAGTTGCCACGGCCGTCGAAGCTCTTAGCGGAGATGCCGCGGAAGTCACGGATACGGGGGATCGCCACAGAGGTCAGACGATCGAAGAACTCCCACATGCGGTCGCCGCGCAGGGTGACCTTAGCGCCGATGGGCATACCGGCACGCAGGTGGAACGTAGCGATGGACTTACGGGCACGGGTCACCATCGGCTGCTGGCCGGTGATGGCGCGCAGGTCGCGGACAGCGCCCTCGATTGCCTTGGAATCGGTAGCGGCCTCGCCGACACCCATGTTCACGACGATCTTCTCGAACTTCGGGATCATCATGACATTCTCGTACTGGAACTTGTCATGCAGAGCCTGCTTGACTTCGTTCTGGTACTTGGTCTTGAGACGCGGGACGTACTTCTCTTCAGCCATTGTTCACTCCTTCATGGGGTTTTAAGCATGGGGCTTGGCCACGCAACTCACCATCTGTGAGCTGCGGGTTGTCCTCATGCCTCCTGTCGTACGACATGCCCTTATGGCTAAAAGCAGGCATGACGAAACCTCGACAGGAGCCGACAAAACAGTCGTTACTATACGCGTGTTTTGCTGCCTGCGCCACAAAAAGCTTTACAAGCAGGTGAAATCCACATATCCGCAACGTGCCAGTCGGCCCCCATGAGAGATGGCAGGAAAACGGGTCGCTCGCCAAGGTGAGGGAGCGAACGTGTGGCGGTTTTTCCAACATTTACCAACGTGTGGCGGTTTTTGAAACGCCCCGAGGGCGAATCCAGCAAGATGATGCACGATTATCCGCCACTCGTTCAAAAGTGCACGTTTTTCCGCCACTGATTGCTAGCTCGCGAGCGGCACCGGTCGTCAAACTTGTTATGACAGCAATTCCCAAAGTCGATGTAACACTGTGACAGAAGCCCATTGTGACACCAGGATTACGTCGTCCGAGTCCAAGTCGCGCCGGGCCAGATCTCCCCGGCCCCACGCCACGCCGGGCTCAGCGATTGCGCCAGCGTCAATTCACCCCGGGTTCATGTTGCGCCGGATCCGCATCCAGCCCAGACGTCTCGGGCCTCATCCCGTCTAAAACATTGATTCCAGACCGTGCGGAACAAGCCGAATGCGCGTATCGCTCAAACGAACCTCATGGAAATACGGTGCACCATTCGCCCTCCCTTCGGCGGTTGCGCTCTCGCCCAATCCTGCAAGCCACCTCAGACCATGCCCCTGAGCTGCACTGTTAGATTGCTGAAAGAACATGTAGCCATATCGGTTGGACATTTGTGAGACCACGAGGAAATACCGTTAGAAGCTAGGCCTTATGCTCTCCTGAAAATCTTACGCCCGGGAGGTAAACATGACCGCCAATAAAGCCGATCAACGTCTTGCATCCCAATTCGCGGTCGCGGCTGCTCGCGGCACGTGCGTTGCCCCAAATTCACAGCGCGATTACCAACTGCTCAGGCGACGCAAAGAGAGCGGCACGGTCTTGGAACCCTTTCCCAGGCTATTCGCCCCGGCAGACTTTTGGGGCGCACTCGGCGATAGGCAGCGCTATCTCTATGCAATACGAAGCATGGCCGAGAAGCATCCAGACTGGATTTTTAGCTCGTTTAGCGCCGCAGTCATCCATGGCCTCGCCGTTTCGAAAAAACAGCTCAAAGCGGTCCACATCAACTCGCCGCGCGAGCATTGCGGAGAAGCGCCGGCAGGAATCGTCCGCCATCGGCCAAGCCGACCCTCGTATGTTATCGAAGGCGGCGTCAAAACGACCCCGCTCATGGAGACGCTTTTCACCTGCGCCGCACTCGGCGGTTTTTCTGAAGGCCTTGTCGTTGCCGATTCGTTCCTTCGTAATGGAAAGATGGACAATGTGCAGATGCACGAGCAATTTTTAGACATCGGAAAGAATCGACCCGGAAAGGCGTGCGCACTTAGAGTCGCTCGATATGCAAATGGCGGGGCAGAAAACGGAGGCGAATCAAAAGCGCGGGCAGCCATGATCGAGGGCGGATGGGATGTGCCGGACCTTCAAGTAGAAATCGACGACCCCATGCGTCCAGGTAGCCCCTTTCGTGTCGACTTTGCCTGGCTCGACCTTCCACGACCCGTCGTCGGGGAGCTCGACGGCGTTGAAAAATACGCCGGACGAGAACAAGCCGGTGACGCGAAACACGCTCTTGATGTCATGGTGCGCGAGCGGCAACGCGAGTCACGCCTCTCACTCGCGGGATTTACCGTCATGAGATTCACCATGGCAGACGTAAACACGCCCGAACGACTCTATAGAAAGATGGAGCTTGCTGGCATTCCAAGGCGTTCGCCATAAGAGCAGCCACGAAGACCGACAGGAGCGCGAACGACTGGCGGTTTTTGAAACATCCAGCAACGTGTGGCGGTTTTTAAAACAAGAAAAGGCGGGAAATAGCCGCACAATGCACTGTTTCCCGCCACTCATCTAAAGATGTACGATTTTCCGCCGCACATTCAGCGGGCGACAATATCGAAGCCCACCCGGCCCAAGCGCTACTCGGCCGTCTTCTCCTCACGGGGAAGTACGAGGTTCAAAATGACTGCGACGACAGTCGCCACGGCGATGGAAGACGTTCCGAACACCGTATTGACCCATGCAGGGAATCCGGCACCGGCAAGCGCGCCGACAGACTGCTCGATGCCAACGCCAAAGGCAACTGCCAGGCCCATGAGCGTGCAGTCGCGACCAGAAAGGCCCTCACGCGCGAACATGACCACACCGTTCATGCCAATGGTTGCGAATACGCCGATGGTGGCGCCGCCGATAACGGGCTGCGGAATAGACGTAAGCAATGCGGCAAACTTAGGAAGCAAGCCGCCGGCAAGCAAAACGAGGGCAGCAATGGTAAACACAACGCGATTCACAACTTTGTTCTCGGCGATGATGCCCACATTCTGGCCGTACGTGACCGTAGGGATGGTACCGAATAGCGCGGCAAGGGCGCCCACGGCACCCGTTGCAACCATGCCGCCGGAAAGCTCGGCATCGGTCGCCTCGCGGTCCAGGCCTGCGGAAGACACAGCGGAAAGCTCGCCCATAACCTGTACAACATTGACGATGGAAACAACACCGATCATGGCACAGGCAGCGGGGTCGAAAACGATCTTATAAGGCAGGATGGTGGGCAGCGCAAACCATGCGGCCGTGCCCACTCCGGAAAGGTCGACCATACCCATAAGGGCAGCAATGACAAAGCCCGAAAGGATGCCCAAAAGAATACTTCCGAGCTTGAGCGTGCCGCGCGCGTAGTTGCCCACGGCAAACGTAACGACAAACGTGGCGATAGCAACGATCCAATTGGAAAGGCTGCCAAAGTCGGCACTCCCCTGCCCGCCGGCCATGGACTTCACGGCCACAGGACACAGCGACAAGCCAATGACAAAGATAACGGTTCCCATCACGACGGGCGGGAACAAGAAACGCAGACGACGGAAGGCCAGGCCGAACACGACTACGAGCAAGCCACCGACAAGCTGCGCCCCAAGGACGGCCTCGAAGCCCATCTCGACGCCAATGGCCTGAAACGCCGGGACAAACGTAAAGCTTGCGCCCATAACGATAGGCAGGCCCGATCCGATACGGCCAAACAGCGGGAACTGTTGCAAAAGGGTATCGACCGCAGAGAGCACAAGCGCTGCTTGGATAATGCGAGCTTCTTCGGCAGGAGAAAAGCCGCATACCGACGCCACGATGATGGCGGGCGTGACGATTGCCGCAAAGGCGGCAAGCACGTGCTGGAGAGCCAGCGGAATAGCAGTGACGAGCGACACGTGGCCGCGCGGCGTAAACAACGCGTCTTCTTGAGGGGCGGAGGCACCTGCCATAAAGCGAGACCTTTCACGAGGGAGCAATGCAATGGGTTGGATTATATACTGAGCTGCCTCTTTGTTGTCCCAACCACGCACATCGCCACACGCTTCAAGGTTTCTCAAAAGTTGTCGCAAGGCGAAGCCGATGCGACAAAAAAGCACCCGGTGCCAAACGGCCCGGGCACCTCGCATCCCGCAATGCCATGACAGATCATGCAACGCCCCGACTCGCGCCCGAGGCAGCGCAGAATCCGCGCTATGCGGTAAATGGCCACTCCCCCGCCGCGATGGCCATCATGGCCTGCGGGACCGCGCATTCGTCCACCGAACCGATATGCCAGTGTGCGGCGGCGGCGGCACGCGGCGTGGCATTTGCCACGGCAACCGAATTGGGCACGTGTTCGAGCATCTCCAGGTCGTTGTCGGCATCTCCGAACACGACAACCTCGTCAAGCGAGATGCCCAGTTCGCGGCAGATGATGTCGATGCCCGTCGCCTTGCTGTACCCCACCGGCACCACATTCATGAACCCGGCCATGGGAGTGTTGAGGCCCAGGCGCGGCACCGATGCTTCCAGGCGCTCCATAAGCGCCTGTGTACCTTGAACGCCCGCATCGACGAAAACGTTTGCCTTGACCACGGGGAAATCGGGCACAGCATCCACGGACGTTACATGAGCTGCATACGAGGGGAAAATAGGAGCGAGGACATCGCGCTCCCCCTCCACCAAAAAGACCTCGGCACCCTTAAAGCAGATCATACCGGCACGCGGCACCTCTCGAACGGCGGCAGCCAGTTGCAGTAAGCCCTCGTGATCCAGGTATTCCTCGTGAATGAGTCCGCCCGCCGCATACACTTGCATGCCGTTGGTGGCAAGAGCCGTTGCCACGCATGCTTCGTCGCCGGCAAAGGCGGGCAGAATTGCCGGAAGAGCACGGCCACTTGCAGGACCTACAGCAAGATCAGCATCGAGCAGGGCGTGAAAGGCCTCTGTGACACAACGGTTGACCGCCGCATTCCCTCGAGGAAGCAGCGTTCCATCGATATCGCTCAACACGAGTTTGATTGCCATAGATTCCCTCTCGACGCAGATTGCACGAATTCCATGCGCAACTCTAGCGCGCATCGGAGCCCAAAACAACGCATGGCATGCCGTAGGCCTTAAGGCTAGACAAAATCGCCGCAAGGCTGCACCCCGCTTTGTGCACAACGATGAGCACGGCCGAGCCTCTATACTTAAATGCACAGGTGACACGGATCCGAAAGGAATCGTCATGCAGCCCTATATCATCGGCATCGCCGGAGGCTCGGGTTCGGGTAAATCAACCTTCATCGATAGGATTGAAGAGCGCTTTGGCGAGCAAATCGCGATTCTTCGTTACGACAACTACTATCGCGAGCAGGTTGGCATTGCCTTTGAACAGCGTGCGGCGATGAACTACGATCACCCCGATTCGCTTGAGACCGACCTGCTCGTAAAGCATCTCGAAGATCTCAAGCGCGGACACGCAATCCAGAGCCCTGTGTACGACTTCTCCCAACACAATCGCCTTGACAAGACCATCGAGGTTCAGCCGCGGCCGACGATTCTCGTCGAGGGTATCCTCCTTCTTGCCGACAAGCGCTTGCGAAACCTCTGCGACCTTACAATCTTTATCGAAGTAGACGCTGACGAACGCATTCTGCGTCGGATTCGCCGTGACGTGCTGGAACGAGGACGTCACCTCGAGGGGATCATCGATCAATATCTGGCAACGGTAAAGCCCATGCACAATCGCTACGTCGAGCCAACCAAGACGCTAGCCGACATCGTCACCAACGGCGACCCAAGCGACGCAGTCTTCGACCTCATTTCCCTGAAAATCGAAGAGATGCTTAGCCACGCGGCAGAAAAATAAACAAATCGGCAAAAAGTACTTGCACGTTCAAAATTATTCCCGTATAGTACTTTTTCGTTGCTTGGGGGCGTAGCTCAGCTGGGAGAGCGCTTGACTGGCAGTCAAGAGGTCAGGGGTTCGATCCCCCTCGTCTCCACCACTTGTAACGTCTAAGGTCTCAACTCCGTTGGGACCTTTTTTGTTACCCGCCCAGGGGATCGAACCCTCTCGTCATCCTTATAATCTAAATGAAGCAGAAAATCCCATTTAGCGCAGTCGATATGCGATCTAAATGGGATTTTCTGCTTCATTTGGAAAGGGGCGCCCAGACGGCAGCGCGAGGCGCAAAGACGTCCCGACAGCAGCGCGCGAGGCGCGGGCACGCGCCCCGGCATCCAAGTCCAATACGCCTGTTCCAAAATCGTTCGAACGTTTAAGGCACATCCACGTTAACCCAGCGTATACAGGCTCATTTATCCCCAATGCTCTGCTATGGTTAAGGTTCCGACCCCCATCGGAAGCAAATCGTTAACCCTACGGAGAGATAGCTATGAGCCAGCACGCAAAGGCATCAGCGCCGAAGCACGCCGCACCCAAAAAACCGGTTAGAAAACCGGCAAGGAGGCAAACCGGAATGCCCACCGCGTCGAGCGCGCCAACCCCGCTTTTTAGCTCGCGCGAATTCCTCCCATTTCTATACCTGAGCGCCGCCTTCCTTTTCCTCGAATGCCTCTTGCGCGTCGCAAACACCAGCAGCCCCTTTTTTAGCCTTGGCCTCTTGCGCATCTTCGCATCTAGTCTGGCAGCAGGCGCGCTTCTCTGGTTTATCTCGATTATCATTCCCCGCAAGGCGATCTCTCGCGTCATCGTAGCTGCAGCGCTCTTCATCTTTAGCATCATCGTCATTGCCGAATGCTGCGTGCAAAACTTCTTTGGCATCTACTACCAGATTGCCTACATGCTTGGCATGGGAGGCCAAGTGGCCGGCGACTTCATGGGTGAAGCAGTGGGCGCCATCCTCAAGAATCTCTGGTTCTTCCCGCTTGCGCTGGCACCCGGAGTGCTGGTGGTTGTCTTCCGCCGCCGCGTTGTGCCCGATAACAAAAACACGCAAACAGGTGCACCCGTCGTCGCCATCTTTATCTCCCTGATCGTCTTCGTGCTTGCGCAGTCCGCCAACGTCGTTGTGTGCCACCTTGGCAACGACAACCAGTATTACACCACCGAGTACACGGCCAATAGCGCCATCCCGCGCTTTGGCCTTGCAAACTCGCTGCGCCTTGAGGCTAAATACTCGATCTTTGGCATGCCGACGCCTTCGTTTGATTCCCCGGCGGCCTCCGTCCCCGGTGCGACGAAGCAGGCAGACTACAAGCCCAATGAACTCGATATCGACTTCGACACGCTCATCGCCAACGACACCGACGATACCCTGCGCACCATGGATCAGTACTTTGCTTCTCAGGTACCCACGCAGCAAAATCAGTACACCGGGTACTTCAAAGACAAAAACCTCGTCTTCATTACCGCCGAAGGCTTCTCCTACGCCACCATCGACAAAGAGCGCACGCCCACGCTCTACAAGCTCTCGCACAACGGATTTGTCTTTAACAACTACTACCAACCCAATTGGACCCAGTCGACCACCGGCGGCGAATTCGCAGCCATGTGCGGTATCATCCCCACCTGGGTTAACGGAAACACCGCTTTTGCCGAAAGCGGCGACAACGCCATGCCCTTTGGCCTGGGCTGGCAGTTCCAAACGCGTGGCTATACCACCATGGCCTACCACAACAACACTTACACCTATTACGGCCGAAACGTCACCCATCCCAATCTGGGCTATGACTTTATTGGCATCGGCAACGGCCTGGAGCTCCCTTCCAACGCCTGGCCCCGCTCGGACCTCGAAATGATGCAGGCAACCATCGATCAGCAGATTGACGCATACAAGAAGAACGGCACGCCGTTCCACACCTACTACATGTCTGTTTCGGGCCACTGCAACTACGGCTGGAGCGTGAACGACATGTCGCGCAGGAACAAAGATGTTATGGATGGCGAAGAGGGGTCCGAGACCGTCCTCGCCTACAAGGCTTCCCAGCAGGAACTCGAATACGCGTTGGAATACCTGCTCGATCAGCTGGACGAGGCGGGTATCGCCGATGATACCGTGATCGTGCTCACTGCCGACCACTACCCGTACGCTATGACCGAAAACAGCGATGTGGACTACTATGCCGAGATGACCGGCATCAACGATAACGAGTCCCTAACCACGCGCTACAAAAACACGCTCATCCTGTGGTGCGGCTCTATGAAGGAGCCCGTAAAGATCGACGACCCGTGCACTGCCGTGGATATCGTCCCCACGTTGCTCAACCTCTTTGGTTTTGACTATGATTCGCGCCTGCTCTCGGGCCGCGACGTCTTAGCCCCCGATGCCGATCCGGGCAACGTGAGCACCGACATGCACGTCGCGATCTTTGCCGACTACGGTGGCGGCTACAGCTGGATCACGCGCGCAGGCACCTACGAGGCCTCCCTGGGCACCTTCACCCCGGCCAAGGACGTGACCCTTGACGACCAAGATTCCTACGTTTCGTCCATGAACGAGCTCGTCCGAAACCGCTACAGCATGGCTAAGTACATAGTCCAAACGGATTACTACCGCCACGTATTCCCCAATTGGAAAGGCGGAATGACCCTTACCGAAGCTCTTGCCGGAAGCGCAAACAACTAAAGGACGAGCAGCACGCGTAACAACAAAGGGGCCCGTTGCCAAATGCAAGATTGGCAACGGGCCCCTTTTCATGCTTTATCCCATTTCCTACAGAGAAGCGATGGCCTCGATCTCGACCAGAGCGCCAGCGGGCAGTGCTGCAACCTGAAAAGCGCTACGGGCCGGGAAGGGAGCCTCAAAATGCTTGGCATAGACCTCGTTCACCGCAGCGAAATCGGCGATGTCGGCCAAAAGGACCGTGGTCTTGACGACGTTATCGGTCGTCGCGCCGGCAGCAGCCAGCAGATTCTCGATGTTTGTCAGCGACTGCTCGGCCTGCTCGGTCGCGGTCTCGGGAAGCTTGCCGTCTGCGGGATTGATGCCCAGCTGACCAGAAAGGAACAGCATGTTGCCGCTCTTAACTGCCGGAGAATAGGGTCCCAGAGGTGCGGGGGCGTTGTTGGGAATGACTGCTTCTTTGGACATGATTGCTCCTGTCTTTTGCTCATGACGATACCTTGGGATGATACGCCCAAGTAGCGCAAAACGGTATACTTCACTGTACAAATTCAAGTGAGAAAGAGCTGCATGGCAACTATGAATTCCGTCGCGCGCGATACACACCTTACCGCCCCCACCTACCCCGAGCTGCTTGCCCCCGCAGGCGGACCGGAGCCCTTTGCGGCAGCCGTCGCCGCGGGCGCCGACGCCATCTATTGCGGCATGGGTGAATTCAACGCCCGCCGCAAGGCAGATAATTTTACTGACGAGGCCTTCGAATCAGCCTGCCGCATGGCGCATCTCGCCGGCACGCGCGTGTACGTCACGGTCAATATCGCTATCAAAGACGAGGAGATGACGGACGTCCTCGAGCTCATTCGTCGCTGCGCATGCCTGGGTGCCGACGCCTTCATCATTCAGGACTGGGGCCTCTTCTTTGAAGTCAAGCGCCTGATGCCGCAGCTAGAAACCCATATTTCCACACAGGCCAATATTCACGACAAGCGCGGTGCCGCCTGGTGCCGCGAAGTCGGTGCCGACCGCGTAACGCTTTCGCGCGAGCTTTCGTTTGAGGAAATCGATGAGATCTCGAGCGTCGATATCGATCTTGAAATCTTTAGCCACGGCGCTATCTGCTTTTGCTACTCCGGGCTCTGCGAGCTTTCGAGCTTTGCCTGCGCCGGACGATCTGCCAATCGAGGCATGTGCGCCCAGCCGTGCCGCCTCCCCTACGAGGTGCTTGACGAGAACGGCGCCCTTGTGCCGACCCCTGGTCGCGAGCGAGCCCTCTGTCCCCGCGACAACTGCACCCTCGACCTGTTGCCCCAGCTTCTTCGCGCGGGAGCCAGTGCCCTCAAGCTCGAAGGCCGCATGAAGGCTGCCGATTACGTCCATTCCATCTGCAGTGCCTATCGAGCCCAGCTCGACGATGTCCTCGCCGGCAAAACACCTAGCGAGCATGAGCGTACCCTGCGTGCTCGTCGGCTCAAACGCTGCTTTAACCGCGACTTCACAAGCGCCTACCAGCACGGCATCTCGGATGACAGCATGATGAGCTACGAGCGCTCAAACAATCGCGGCCAGATTGTCGGCAGCGTTGTTTCGAGCAAGCGCGTCGTCACGCACGGTCTGGCCCCCGACGACCGCCGCGCCCGCGCGGGCATCACGCGCATCGCCCTCACCGAACCCGTGGGCAAGGGCGATCTTCTCGAGCTACGCCATGACAACGAGCCCGAAAAGTTTCTCACCGCGATCGCAGAAGCGGACACCCCTGCCGGCGAACAAATCGAAGTGCGCACCGCCCGCGTTATGCCCGCAGGCTGCATCGTTCGCCTCATTCGCAGCCAAGCGGCCCTTGATGCCGCAGACGCTGCCATCAAGCGAGATGTACCTCGCAAGCGCATGGTTGACGTTCGTATTACCGCGCTTCTTGGCAAACCGTTTTCCGTCACGCTTACCTGCATAGACGATCCGTCCTTCGAGACCACGGCGTCCGGCTTTACCGTCGAGTCCGCACGCACGCGAGCTGTTGCCAAGGCCGACCTGATCGAGCACGTTGGTCGCATGGGCTCTTCGCCGTTCGAGGCTGCCTCGTTTGATGTCGAGCTCGATGACGACTGCGGCATGAGCTTCTCTGCCGTACACAAGGTTCGAGCTGAGGCCTGCCGTCTTCTTGAAGAGAAGATGCTCGCAGGATATGCCAAGCGCGCCAAAGAACTCGAAGCCCTTCCCTCGTTTAAGAAGACTGTCCTCACCGCCACATCCTCGAATGCAGCTCCGGCGCCCGTGCCTGCCGCGCAAATCTGCGCCACCGTCACCAGCCTGTCAGCTGCTGACGCTGCACGAGAGGCCGGCGCAGACCTCATCTACATGACGGTCGACAGCCTTATTGCCGAGGGAATCTCGCCGCAAGATGTCCAGAACCTCGGCATCATCCCCATTCTCGATGAGGTATGTCGCAAAACCGATCATGAGCGCCTTGACCTGTGGGCACAATCCGGCAGCACCGTGGCCGTTGGCAATATCTCTGAGCTTTCGCTCGCTCATCTTGTTGGAGCCGCTGCAGAGATTCGCAGCTGCCTGCCGGTTCATAACCTCGCCTGCATTCGCGCTATGGAGGAACATGGAGCGAGCGCGATTTGGTTCTCTCCCGAACTCACGTTGGCCGAAATCGAACGCATCGCCCCGCACGCGAAAGCCGACTGCGGCATCACCGTCATGGGAAAGCCACGTGTTATGACAAGCGAGCATTGCATCCTGCAGGTTATGGGCCGTTGCGTTCACGACTGCTCACGCTGCCAGTTGCGCCGCCAAAGCTACTCGCTCAAAAACATCGATGGCAAAGTCTTTCCCGTACGCACCGATATCCATGGCCGCTCTCGCCTGTACGATGCCTATCCGCTCGACTTAACCCCGCAAATCCCCGCGCTCATCGCCTGCGGCGTCACCCGATTTGCAATCGACGGCACACTGCTTGATGTCGACGAGCTCTCCCGCTATGTTGCCCATACAAAGCGAGCGCTTACTGCCTCGCTTGACGGACGCAAGCCCGCCCACCGTCTGCCAGGCACTACATCCGGCTGCCTTTTTGTAGGGGTCTCGTAGCCATGGAATCAAGCCGTAACGCCAACATCGTGATTCTTTATAAAGATGACTACCTTCTTGCGGTCGATAAACCTGCCGGAGTTATCGTCCATGACGACGGATGCGGTACAAAAACGCTCACCGACCAGGTGCGCACCCTTCTTGTCGATGAAGCAGCGCAGGATGCTGCCCATGACCTCCAGGCCCTTAATCGCCTTGATCGCGACACAACGGGCATCGTGCTGTTTTCACTCAACAAAGAAACGCAGCCCGCGTTTGATGCGCTCATCTCCGCGCACGACACCACAAAGCGCTATCTAGCCATCTGCTGCGGCATTCCCACCTGGAAAACCAAGCTGATTGACGCCCCGCTCGGGCGCGATCGCCATGACGCACGTAGAATGCGCGTCTCAAAGGGCGGTAAATCCGCTCAGACGCGCGTTAACGTCCTTTCAACGCGTCCACGAAGCAGCACAGCCCCAGAGCTCTCCCTACTCGATATCAAGCTTCTGACAGGCCGCAAGCATCAAATTCGCGTACATCTCGCATCGCTTGGCCTTCCCCTGCTGGGAGACGAGCTCTATGGACGCCCCGTGCGACGCTCGGGCAATAAACGCTATCCGCTCATGCTTCATGCGCATAGCATGTCGTTCATTCATCCTATGACCCATGAGCCCCTAAGAATCGAAGCGCCGACCCCGCGTCGGATACTCGCTTTGTTCCCGCAGGCCAATAGCGCATCGCACTAGCTTCTCGTCCCGTCGGCACAACAAGCCTTGGACCAAAGTTTGCGCCGTGCGCACGATAACTCCTTCGCTAAAAGAAAAGGACCCCGGGAAACCCGAGGTCCTTTTTCTGTGCTTATCGCATAGGTGCGAAGGGCAAATTAGAACTCAGCGCCGCACTTCTTGCAAACGCGAAGCTTGTTCTTGCCATCCTTCTTGTGGCCAACGCGAGTGGACTGGCCGCACTTGGGGCAGATGAGCTGGACGTTGGAAGCATCGATGGCAGCCTCCTGGCTGACGATGCCGCCCTGCTGATTCTGCGGGTTGGGCTTGACGGCCTTCTTGACGATGGCCACGCCCTCGACGACAACCTTGCCCTCAGAGGGAAGCGCACGCAGGACGGTACCCGTCTTGCCGCGATCCTTACCGGAGAGCACCTTGACGTTATCGCCCTTCTTAATGGACATAGACATACTGGTCTCCCCTAACTACAGGGTCTCGGGTGCGAGCGAGACGATCTTCATGTACTTCTTGTCACGAAGCTCGCGAGCGACGGGCCCGAAGATGCGGGTACCGACGGGCGAACCATCGTTGTTGATGACGACAGCAGCGTTGTCGTCAAAGCGGATGTAGGAACCGTCCTTACGACGGATCTCCTTCACGGTGCGAACGACGACGCAGCGAACGACGTCCTTCTTCTTGACATTAGCGCCCGGGGTGGCCTCCTGCACGGCAGCGACGATGACATCGCCCACGCCGGCATAACGGCGCTTAGAGCCACCGAGCACCTTGATGCAGCGAACCTTACGCGCACCGGAGTTGTCAGCAACCGTGAGCATGGTTTGCATTTGAATCATGGTAGTTCCTCCGAAAGAGAGCTCATTGAGAGGTGCACGCACCCATGTGCGGGCGGCGGGTGCCGCCCGGGTGGATGCACATCAACGAGGAAGCGTTACACGTCGTTACGACTTTACTTAGCGCGCTCGATGATCTCGACAAGGCGCCAACGCTTCATCTTGGACATGGGGCGGCACTCCATGACGCGAACGGTATCGCCCACGCCAGCCGTGCACTCCTCGTCATGAGCGTGAAGCTTCTTGGTGCTGGTCATCATCTTGCCGTACTTGGGGTGACGCTTGCGCTCCGTGGTCTGGACAACAATGGTCTTGTTGCCCGAGATGGAGACGACGACACCCGTACGGACCTTACGCGAGTTACGCGCGACAGTCTCAGTCATGCTCTACTCCTGCCTTACTCTGCGGCAGCGGACTTCTCCGCTGCGATCTGACGGGCGCGCTGCTCCGTGAGGATACGAGCGATATCCTTCTTCACGGTGTTAACGCGAGCGGTGTTGTCCAGCTGGCTGGTAGCCATCTGAAAACGAAGGTTGAAAAGCTCGGCACGACCCTCTTTCAGCTTCTCGACAAGCTGGTCGTCCGAAAGCTCACGAATCTCTGCGGGCTTCATTAGTTCTCCTCCTTGGCAGCAGCGTCCTCAGCAGCCCACTTGGCCTCGAGGGCCTCCTCAGCCTCCATCTCGGCCTCGGCGCGCTCCTCGGCGTCCTCGGCAACAAGAATCTTGGTCTTGATGGGCAGCTTGTGCTGGGCAAGGCGAAGAGCCTCACGCGCAACATCCTCGGGCACGCCGGCGATCTCAAACATGACGCGACCGGGCTTGACAACGGCCACCCACTCCTCGGGGTTACCCTTACCAGAACCCATGCGGGTCTCCGCAGGCTTCTTCGTGATGGGCTTATCCGGGAAGATGGTGATGTACACACGACCGCCACGCTTCATGTAACGGGTCATGGCGATACGAGCGGCCTCGATCTGACGGTTGGTGATCCAGTGGGCCTCAAGAGCCTTCAGACCATACTCGCCAAAATGCAGCTGGGTATTACCCTTAGCCTGGCCCTTCATGGAGCCACGCTGCACCTTACGGTGAAGAACACGCTTAGGGGCAAGCACTACTGACCCCTCCTCTCGTTGTTACGACGACGAGGACGCGAGGTACCCTCGAGAGCCATGTTGGGAACAGGCTGACCGGGGAGCTTCTCGCCCTGGTAGATCCAAACCTTCACGCCACAGGAGCCCATGGTGGTGCGAGCAACGGCGGTGCCGTAGTCGATCTTGGCGCGCAGGGTGTGCAGAGGCACGCGACCCTCGCGGTACCACTCACGGCGGCTCATCTCAGCGCCACCCAGACGACCGGAGCATTGGATACGAATACCCTTAGCGCCAGCCTTGCGAGCGGACTGAACGGCCTTGCGCATAGCGCGACGGAAGGCGACACGGCCCTCAAGCTGCTCGGCGATGGACTGAGCAACGAGGCTGGCGTCGAGCTCGGGGCGCTTGACCTCGATGACGTCAACGGAGAGCTGACCCTTCTCGACACCGGCGACCTTCTCGAGGTCGGTGCGGAGACCGTCGATCTCTGCACCCTTCTTGCCGATGACAACGCCCGGGCGAGCGGTGAGGATGATGACCTTCACCTTGTCGCCAGCGCGCTCGATCTCCACGCGGGAGACGGCGGCGCGGGAAAGACGCTTCTCGAGGAACTTGCGGATAGCAAGGTCGTTGCCGAGGGTGGCAGCGTAGTCCTTACCGGCGAACCAGCGGGAACGCCAGTCCTCGGTGATACCGAGACGGAAACCAGTGGGATAAACTTTCTGACCCATAGCGCTTTATGCCTCCTTTCGAGGAGCGACGATGACGGTGATGTGGCTCGTGCGCTTCAGGATACGGGAAGCGGAGCCCTTAGCGCGAGGACGGATACGCTTGAGCGTCGGGCCCTCGTCAACATAGGTAGCGGCGACGACCAGGTCGTCAGCGCGCATGCCGTTGTTGTTCTCGGCGTTGGCCACGGCGGAACGGAGAACCTTCTCGACGTCCACGGCAACGTGACGATCGCAGAACTGCAGGATCTCGAAAGCCTGGGCAACGGACTTGTTGCGAATCAAATCGACCACAAGGCGAGCCTTGCTGGGGGACACGCGCACCCACTTAGCGGTAGCGCGGACCTCGTTATTAGATGCCATTTACGATGAACCCCCCTATTTGGCCTTGTGGCCACGGAACGTACGGGTCGGTGCGAACTCGCCGAGCTTGTGACCA
Source organism: uncultured Collinsella sp. (assembly GCA_934621295.1). Classification (GTDB taxonomy): domain Bacteria; phylum Actinomycetota; class Coriobacteriia; order Coriobacteriales; family Coriobacteriaceae; genus Collinsella. The sequence goes on along the minus strand of CAKTVB010000001.1, from coordinate 558,324 downwards.
ACCATGGACTCGGTAACATACACGGGCACGTGCTTGCGACCGTCGTGGACGGCGATCGTGTGACCGACCATCTCGGGGAAGATGGTGGACGCGCGCGACCAGGTCTTCACGACGTCCTTCTTGCCGGCCTCGTTCATCGCGGTGATACGCGAGAGGAGGCGAGTCTCCACAAACGGGCCCTTTTTGAGACTTCTGCTCATAAGTGCTAACTCCTAAAAACTCGGTATCGACTACTTCTTGCGACGACGGATGATGAGGGCGTTCGAGACCTTCTTCTTCTTGCGCGTACGGTAGCCCTTAGACGGCTTGCCCCACGGAGAAACAGAAGGACGACCAGAGGTGTGGTTCTTGCCCTCGCCGCCGCCGTGCGGGTGGTCGACCGGGTTCATGACCGTACCACGGACAGTCGGACGGACGTTCATCTTGCGCTTACGGCCAGCCTTGCCGATGACGATGTTGGAGTGCTCGGCGTTGCCGACCTCACCAACGGTTGCACGGCAGGTGATGAGGATGCGGCGCATCTCGGAAGACGGCATACGCACGATGGCGTACTTGCCCTCCTTACCCATCAGCTGGCAGGAGTTACCGGCGGAACGAGCGATAGCGGCGCCCTTGCCAGGCATGAACTCCACGGCGTGGATAAGGGTACCCACGGGAATCTCGGACAGCGGCAGGGCGTTGCCGGGCTTGATGTCGGCGCCAGCGCCGGACATGACGGTCTGACCGACCTCGAGGCCCTTCGGCGCGATGATGTAGCGCTTCTCGCCGTCGACGTAGTGAAGCAGAGCGATGCGAGCGGAGCGGTTAGGATCGTACTCGATCGTGGCAACCTTGGCGGGCACGCCGTCCTTGTTGCGCTTGAAGTCGATACGACGATACTGACGCTTCACGCCGCCGCCCTGATGGCGAACGGAGATGTGACCGCTGTTGTTGCGGCCAGCCTTCTTGTTCAGCGGCTCGAGAAGAGACTTCTCGGGCTTGGAAGTGGTGATCTCGGCGAAGTCCGAGATCGTCTGCCAACGCCTACCGGCGCTGGTCGGTTTAAGGTGCTTTACAGCCATTACCTATCCCTTTCGAATCAATCCGCTAGCCATCGCAAGCGGGGATCGCGGATGCGATGACACCGGATTTACCACGGTACCGGGCGACTCCATATTGAAGGCCCGGGACACCTCTGTCCCCAAGGGGAGACAAGAGGCGCGAAGAGAGCGTGTTTACGCCTGGGTGCCGAAGATCTCGATGGTCTCGCCCTCGGCGACGGTCACGATGGCCTTCTTCCAGGTGCGGGTCTTACCGGCGATGTAACGGACGCGCTTCGTCTTAGGCTTGACGTTGAGCGTGTTCACGCGGGTGACGTGGACGCCGAAGATCTCCTCGATGGCATCGCGAACCTGCAGCTTGGTGGCAGACTTGGCAACCTCGAACGTGTACTTGTTCTGCTCCATCATGTCATAGGACTGCTCGGAAACGATGGGGCGGATGATGATCTCGTGTGCGGTCATTTATGCAAGCACCTCCCCGAAGTGTGCAGCAATGTCGGCGGTCATCAGCAGGGCGCCGTTGTTGAGGAGGTCATAGGTGTTGGCCTCGTCGGGCGTGATGATGAACGTCTTGGGGACGTTGCGGAAGGACAGGTAAGCGTTGATGTCCTCATCGCGAACGATGATAGTCAGGCGCTTGCCCTCAAGGCCGAGAGCCTTGAGCATGGCGACAGCAGCCTTGGTGGACGGCTTCTCGAAGGCGTAGTCGTCAACGAGAACGAGCTCGTTGTCGCGAACCTTAGCGGAGAGGGCGGAACGCATAGCGAGCTTGACCTCTTTGGCGTTCATGTGCTTAGCATAGGAACGGGGCTTCGGAGCAAAGACGACGCCACCGTGACGCCACTGGGCAGCACGGATGGAACCCTGGCGGGCACGGCCGGTGCCCTTCTGACGCCAAGGCTTCTTGCCGCCGCCGGAGACCTCGGAACGGCCCTTGGCGGACTGGGTGCCCTGACGCCAGCAAGCCTGCTGGCACTTGACGATGTGGTGCATGACGTGGATGTTCGGCTCGATGCCGTACACCTCGGGCGCGAGCTCGGCCTCAGTGGCCTTCTTGCCCTCGCTGTTCATAACTTCAAACTTAGACATGTAAGTGTTCTCCTTGGTATGACGCTGGACCAACTGGCACGGGGCCCTTAGGCCATACGGATGGCGACCAGGCCATTCTTGCCACCGGGCACGGCGCCCTTGACAAGGATGAGGTTCTGCTCGGCATCGATGCGGACAACGGTGAGGTTCTTCACGGTAACGCGCTCGTTACCCATGTGACCAGCCATCTTGACGCCCTTGAGGACGCGGGCGGGATAGGCGCACTGGCCGATGGAGCCCGGATGACGCTGGAAGTGCGAACCGTGGGTCATAGGACCGCGACGCTGACCCCAGCGCTTGATGCGACCCTGGAAGCCCTTACCCTTGGAGGTACCGATGACGTCGACCTTAGCGACATCAGCGAAGTCTGCGACGGTGACGACGTCGCCGACCTTGTGCTCCTCAGCGGAAGCAACGCGAACCTCACGGAGGTAGCGGACAGGCTCGACGCCGGCCTTGGCGAAGTGACCAGCCATGGGCTTGTTCACGTTCTTGGCCTTGATGTCGCCGAAACCGATCTGGACGGCGTTGTAGCCGTCGGTCGCCTCAGATTTAACCTGCGAGACGGTGCAGGGGCCAGCCTGGATGACCGTGACGGGAACGATATTATCGTCCTCGTCCCAAACCTGGGTCATGCCGATCTTGCGGCCGAGAATCATGTTGATCATGTACGATCTCCAACTCTCGGTGGTCTTGGGACAATGTGAACGCCCCTTGCGTTCACCCCTAGAGGACCACAACTGATACGTGTGGTTGTCGACTTTGAATTCACCAAAACCCGAGCTCAGGCAGCAACCCTTGGTGCCCAAACATGCGATTGGCAGAATCCTCCCTCGATGCGCACAGTTGTTTAGTATACACAGGTATGCGCGTCTTCAAGCTTTCATCACAATGTTTTCCCTGCTCAAGCAAAGAATCGCGTTATTTAGGCACAACTGCGTCCATAAGACCCCGCTCCCGGGCGTATCCATAGGCCGATTCAGGCATATTTCCACGGCCGTTACATGACTTCGAGCAATGTGAATATCCCGGAAGCCTCATCGTAGGAGAACTTGAGCACACAGCAGTTGGGGAGCGTACGGCGAGGTTCCACCTCGCCCGGGCGTTTTGCAGCAAGATAGAACTGCAGCACAGCCGATCCATGAGAAACCGCCAGAAGCGTCTCAACACTTTCAGAATCCAACAGGCCCCGGATACCGCGAATCATACGGGCGCGAAGCTCGACGCTCCCCTCCCCGCCATACGGGACAAGATCCTCCTCGGGATTCCAGACATCGGCCGGAACATCCGCCATGGGGCCTCGCTCGAACTGACCGTAGTTGCGCTCCTCAAGGTCCCGGCACGTCTCGACATCCGGCAACGAGACGCCAAGTCCCCCGCACAAATCATCACGAACGATGCAGCAAGTTCGATACGCACGCCCCAACGGAGAAGCCGCAACACGATCCGGGCGTACACCATGCTGGACAAGCTTACTTGCTGCCTCATGTGCCTGGGCCTCCCCTGCCGCCGTCAGCGGCGAGTCGCACTGCCCCTGCACGATCTTCTGGACATTAAACTCAGTCTGTCCATGCCTCATCAGATACAACGTCTTCATGCCGCTACGGTCCTTTCTGCCCATCTTAAGCGCATATCGCTACGATAACGCAAAAAGCCCCGCTGCCTGAAGGCAACGGGGCTTTGCAACATCGCTTATACGAGATGGAGCTTAGAGCTTGATCTCGATGTCGACGCCGGCGGGAAGGTCGAGGCGCATGAGCGAATCGACGGTGCCGCTGGTGGGGTCGAGGATGTCGATGAGGCGCTTGTGGGTGCGCATCTCGAACTGCTCACGGGAGTCCTTATCCACGTGCGGCGAGCGGATAACCGTGTAGAGGTTGCGCTCGGTGGGCAGGGGGATGGGGCCGGAAACGCGGGCACCGGTCTTCTGAGCGGTGTCGACGATGAGCTTCGCGGACTGGTCCACGACCTCGTGATCATAGCCCTTGAGGCGGATCCTGATCTTCTGGCTAGACAACGTATACCTCCAAATGGATGCGAGAATCTCTCGCTTAATAACCTACGTGCGGCGAAGGCTTAGGCCTGGCCACCGTTCTTGCTGACGACCTCTTCCACAATGGACTTGGGAGCGGGCTCGTAAGAGTCGAACTGCATCGTGTAGGATGCGCGACCCTGGGTCTGGGAGCGAAGGTCGGTAGCATAGCCGAACATCTCGCCCAGGGGCACCTTAGCGCGGATGAGCTTGGTGTTCTTGCGGTCCTCCATGCCCTCGATGTTGCCACGACGGCTGGAGATGTTGCCCATGACGTCGCCCATGTACTGCTCGGGGGTCTCAACCTCAACGGCCATGACCGGCTCGAGGAGGACAGGATCGGACTTCTTGAGAGCGTCCTTGATAGCCATGGAACCGGCGATCTTGAAGGCGGCCTCGGAGGAGTCGACCTCGTGGTAAGAACCGTCGAACAGGGTGACCTTAACGTCGAGGACCGGGAAGCCGGCGATAACACCGGTGTTCAGGGCCTCCTGGATGCCCTTGTCGATGGACGGGATGTACTCCTTGGGCACGACGCCGCCGACGATAGCGTTGACGAACTCGTAGCCGAAGCCCTCCTCCATCTTCTCGAGCTTGATGACGGCGTGGCCGTACTGACCGCGACCACCGGACTGACGGACGAACTTGCCCTCAGCCTTCTCGACGTCGTGACCAGCGGTCTCGCGGTAGGCAACCTGGGGCTTACCAACGTTAGCGTCAACCTTGAACTCGCGGAGCAGACGGTCGACGATGATCTCGAGGTGCAGCTCGCCCATGCCGGCGATGATGGTCTGGCCGGTCTCGTGGTTGGTGGACACCTGGAAGGTCGGGTCCTCCTCGGCGAGCTTGGTCAGAGCCAGGGACATCTTGTCCTGCTCGGCCTTGGTCTTGGGCTCGATGGCAACGTCGATAACGGGCTTAGCGAACTCGATCTTCTCGAGGACGATCTCCTTGCCCTCGGCGCACAGGGTGTCACCGGTGGTGGAGTTCTTGAAGCCGACGCAAGCGACGATGTCGCCGGCGGCAGCGTCGTCACGGTCGATACGCTCGGCGGCGTTCATCTCGAGGATGCGGCCGAGGCGCTCGCGCTGACCGTTGGAAGCGTTGACAACGTAGGAGCCGGACTCGGCGCGGCCGGAGTAAACGCGGACGTAGGTGAGCTTACCGACGAACGGGTCGGTCATGATCTTGAAGACCAGGCCGGAGAAGGGCTCGTCGAAGGAAGGATGACGCTGGATCTCCTCGCCGGTGTCCGGATCGGTACCAGTGACGGCCTCGACGTCGAGCGGGCTGGGCAGGTAGTCGACGACAGCGTCGAGCAGCTCCTGGACGCCCTTGTTCTTGTAGGCGGAACCCACGAAGACGAGGTTGAGCTCGTTGGCCAGAACGCCCTTGCGCAGAGCAGCCTTGAGCTCCTCGACGGTGAAGTCCTCCTCCATGAGGATCTTCTCCATGAGCTCGTCGTCAAAGCTGGCAGCAGCGTCGAGGAGCTCCTCGCGCTTGGTGGCAGCGATGTCGGCGAACTCAGCCGGGATCTCGTCCATCGGCTCGGGGTAGGTCATGCCCTTCTCGTCGGCCTTGAAGTCCCATGCGGTCATGGTGACCAGGTCGATGACGCCCCAGAAGTTGTCCTCGGCGCCCATCGGGACCTGAGCGGCCACGGCGTTAGCGTCGAGACGATCCTTCATGGTCTCGATAGCGTTGAAGAAGTCAGCGCCCACGCGGTCATACTTGTTGATGAAGGCGATGCGGGGGACGTTGAAGGTAGAAGCCTGACGCCAAACGGTCTCAGACTGGGGCTGAACGCCGGCAACGGCGTCGAAGACGGCGACAGCGCCATCGAGGACGCGCAGGCAGCGCTCGACCTCGGCGGTGAAGTCAACGTGGCCCGGGGTGTCGATGATCTGGATGCGGTAGTCCTTACCGTCCTTGTTCCAGAAGCAGGTGGTAGCAGCGGAGGTAATGGTTACGCCGCGCTCCTGCTCCTGAACCATCCAGTCCATGGTGGCAGCGCCCTCATGGACCTCACCGATCTTGTGGGTCTTACCGGTGTAGTAAAGAATACGCTCGGTCGTGGTGGTCTTACCGGCATCGATGTGAGCCATGATGCCGATGTTACGGGTATCGGAAAGCTTGTACTTAGGCTTAGCCATGTTAGTTCCTTACCTTAACTTACCAACGATAGTGAGAGAACGCGCGGTTGGCCTCGGCCATCTTGAAGACGTCCTCACGCTTCTTGACGGAAGCGCCCAGGCCGTTGGAAGCGTCGAGGATCTCGTTAGCGAGACGCTCGGCCATGGTCTTCTCCTTGCGAGCGCGGGAGAAGTTGACGATCCAGCGGATACCCAGAGCGGTGGAACGACGGGAGTTGACCTCCATCGGGACCTGATAGGTAGCGCCACCGACACGCTTGGGCTTAACCTCGAGCGTGGGCTTGACGTTGTCCATAGCCTTCTTGAAGGTAGCGAGAGCGTCGCCACCCTCGGACTTCTCGGCAACGATCTCGAAAGCGGTGTAAACGATGCGCTCAGCGGTGGCCTTCTTGCCGTCAAGAAGGACCTTGTTGATGAGCTGAGTCACCAGGCGGTTGTTGTAAACGGCGTCAGGCTGAACCTCACGACGATTAGCTGCTGCACGACGCGGCATGTGAAATCTCCTTAAGTGTCTACCGTGCGGCGCTTAGGCGGCACACGGCGAAAGTATCAAAACGTTATCTGGCTTATTTAGCCTTGGGGCGCTTAGCACCGTACTTGGAACGGGCCTGCATACGGTTCTGGACCGGAGCAGCGTCGTAGGCGCCACGGATGACGTGATAACGGACACCAGGGAGGTCACGGACACGACCGCCGCGGACGAGCACGATGGAGTGCTCCTGCAGGTTGTGGCCCTCACCCGGGATGTAAGCAGTAACTTCGATGCCGTTGACGAGGCGAACACGGGCAACCTTACGAAGAGCCGAGTTCGGCTTCTTGGGGCTCGTGGTGAAGACGCGGGTGCACACGCCGCGCTTCTGGGAGTTGTGCTGCAGAGCAGCGTTCTTGGACTTCTTGGGCACGGAACGACGGCCCTGGCGAACCAGCTGGTTAATAGTAGGCAAAGCGTACTCCTTCTCGTAATGATTCCAGCTTTATACTTGTGCAACGGCTTGAATCGAGGGGTCAGCATCCCCCTACGAAACACGCAGTTCATGAGAATACGAGCCTGAACCTGCGCTGTCAACACACCACGCCGCCGGGCGTATCCTAAAATTCCCACTTTTCCGCAAAGCCTCCACAAGTTTGTGGCGTTACAGGGAAAGCATCGCACGCCTTAAACAGCAAAAGGGCCGCTCCCCTCTCGGGAAGCGGCCCTTTGTCATGCAAGGTTGCCTTGGCTAGCGATTACTCGTCGTCCTCGGGCTCGTCCTCGTCGCCACCGTCGACCAGCTGGTTGAGCAGTTCATCAAGCGAGGCCATGTCCTCGTTGATGACGCCCGGGCCGGACTCCTTCTTCTCGGCGACAGGCGCGCCGAGCATCTCCTCGTCGGTGTCGAAGTGATGGCGCGGAGCGCTGGTGCCCAGCAGGATGTCGTCGGGACCGTCGGGGCTAAAGACCATCTGCAGCAGCTGCGAGAGGTCCTCTTCGTCGGCCACGTCGTCGTTGGTGCTGTCGAGGATGTAGAGCAGGTTATGGGCCTCAAGGCCGTCGCGCAGCTCCTCGATCGCCTTCGCACCGATGCCGTCAATGCGAAGCAGGTCCTCCTCGGACTTGCCCATAAGGTCGCCCACGGTCTCGATGCCGACCTCGCTGAACTTGTTGGTCCAGCGCTGGGACACGCCCAGGTCGTCAAAGAGATACAGACGAGCGTCCTCGGCGGAGATGGTACGACCGTTGCGGGTCAGCGAGCCGTCACCACCGTTGAAGTCGTCGTAGCCGGTCCAGTCGAGCTGCTGCGGAAGCTGCTCGTCCAGGTTCTTGAGCTCGCTGGGAGCCCACTCGGGCAGGACCTTGGCCATCGGCGACGCGGGACCGTCGATGTTCACATAGCCGTCGGCAGTGCGATACGTGAGCGCAGCCTTGTCGTAGGGCTTGAGGCCGGTACCTGCGGGGATCTTCTTACCAACGATAACGTTGGACTTCAGATCGAGCAGGTGGTCGACCTTGCCCTCGATAGCGGCCTCGGTGAGGACGCCGGCGGTACGGATGAACGATGCGCTGGAGAGCCAGGAGTCGATGCTCGAGGCGACCTTCAGCGTACCGAGGATCGCGGGCTCGGCAGTAGGCGCTGCGCCACCGATGCGGGCGACGCGCTCGACCTCGTCGGCGAACTCGTAGCGGTCCACGTACTGACCAAGCAGGTACTTGGAGTCACCCGGGTTGGTGATCTGAACGCGGCGCAGCATCTGACGTGCGATGACCTCGATGTGCTTGTCGTTCAGGTCGACGCCCTGGGAGGTGTAGACGTCCTTGACGTTCTCGACGAAGGTGTGCATCGTCGTCTCGATATCGGTGAGCTTGCGCAGGTTGCGGAAGTTCACGAAGCCCTTGGTGATCTGGTCACCGGCGCGGACGGTGCAACCGTCCTCGATACCGGGCATGAAGCGCACGGATGCGGGCACGCGACGCTCGTCGAGGATGCGGCTGTGGTCGTCGCTATCGGCGATGGTGATCACGTACTCGGACTTCTCGGGCTTGATGGCCATGAAGCCGGAGACCGGGGCGAGGTCGGCCTCGCGGCCCAGAATCTTCTCGTTGACGTTACCAACGACGTCGAACATACGGCCAACGGTCGGCAGACCCTGCGTAATGTCGTCGACGCCGGCGACGCCGCCGGAGTGAATGGTACGCATCGTCAGCTGCGTACCGGGCTCGCCGATGGACTGTGCGGCGATAATGCCCACCGCGGTGCCGATGGCGACCGGACGACGGGTGGAAAGATCCCAGCCGTAGCACTTCTGGCACACGCCGTACTTGGAACGGCAAGTGAGCAGCGCGCGCAGCTTAACCTTCTTGAGGCCTGCGTCGATCATCTTCTGAAGATCGGCGACGCTCTCGATGTAGGCGTCCTTCTCAAAGAGAACGGTGCCATCGGAGGCCACGACGTCGTCGGCATAGCAACGGCCAACGAGGTCGGCGTTGATATCGTCGGTGCCGGGGATGATGAGGTTGTAGCTCACGCCCTCGGTAGTACCGCAGTCCTCCTCGCGGACGATGACGTCCTGCGCCACGTCGACCAGACGACGGGTGAGGTAACCGGAGTCGGAGGTGTGCGACGCGGTATCGACCAGGCCCTTACGGGCGCCGTAGGTGGAAATGAAGTACTCGAGCGGAAGCAGGCCCTCGCGGAAGTTCGCCTTAATGGGAAGGTCGATGGTCTCGCCGGACATGTCGGCCATCAGGCCACGCATGCCGCCGAGCTGACGCAGCTGGGTCTTAGAACCACGAGCGCCGGAGTCGGCCATCATGTAAATCGGGTTCTCTTCGTCAAAGAGGCCGAGCATCTTGGCAGCGACGTCGTCGGTAGCGGCAGTCCACTCGTTAACGACCTCGGTGTGACGCTCCTGCTCGTTGATGAAGCCTTCCTCGAAGTACTCGTTGATCTGGTCGACGCGAGACTGAGCCTCGGCCAGGATCTGCGGCTTCTCCTCAGGGATGAGGGCGTCCCACAGCGAGATGGTAAGACCTGCGCGGGTAGCGAAGTGGAAGCCGGCGAACTTGATGGCGTCGAGGATCGGGGCAACCTGAGCCTGCGGATAGCGGTCGCAGCAGTTGGCGACGAGCTTGGCGACATCGCCCTTGACCATCTTGTAGTTCATGTACTCGTAGTCAGAGGGCAGGCACTGGCGGTTGAAGATGATGCGGCCGATGGACGTCTCGAAGCGAGCCGTCTTGGAACCGGTCACGTCGTAATCCACAACCTCGTTCTTGCCGTTCTTGACGCGGAAGATACGCTGGCCGTCCTCGGTGACGACGTTGGCGTCCTTGGAAGACACGCGCACCAGGATCTTGGCCTGAAGGTCAACCTCGGTACGAGCATCATAGGCCGCGAGAGCGTCCTCGAAGTTAGCGAAGATGTGGCCCTCGCCGGGCATGCCGTCACGGGCGAGCGTCAGATAGTACACGCCGATGATCATGTCCTGCGACGGGATGTTGACCGGCTTGCCGGATGCCGGCGAGCGCAGGTTGTTGGCAGAGAGCATGAGCACGCGGGCCTCGGCCTGAGCCTGAAGCGACAGCGGCACGTGCACGGACATCTGGTCGCCGTCGAAGTCGGCGTTGAAGGGCGAGCAGACCAGCGGATGCAGGTGGATTGCCTTGCCCTCGACGAGGACGGGCTCGAAAGCCTGGATGGACAGACGGTGCAGGGTCGGTGCACGGTTGAGCAGGACCAGACGGCCGTCGATGACCTCTTCGAGGATGTCCCACACAAAGGTGGCACCGCGCTCGATGGCACGCTTGGCACCCTTGATGTTCTCGACCTTGCCAAGCTCCACCAGACGCTTCATGACAAACGGCTTGAAGAGCTCGAGCGCCATGGTCTTGGGCAGGCCGCACTGATGCAGCAGGAGCTTCGGGTCGGTAACGATAACCGAACGGCCGGAGTAGTCGACACGCTTACCCAGCAGGTTCTGACGGAAGCGGCCCTGCTTGCCCTTGAGGGCCTCGGCGAGCGACTTGAGCGGACGACCGCCACGGCCAGAGACCGGGCGACCACGACGACCGTTATCGAACAGGGCGTCGACGGCCTCCTGCAGCATGCGCTTCTCGTTGTTGACGATGATCGCGGGAGCATCGAGGTCGAGCAGGCGCTTCAGACGGTTGTTGCGGTTGATCACGCGACGATACAGGTCGTTGAGGTCGGAGGCGGCAAAGCGGCCACCGTCGAGCTGGACCATCGGGCGCAGATCGGGCGGAATGACGGGGATGACGTCGAGGATCATGTTGGCGGGGTCGTTGTGGCCCTTGAGGAAGGCGTCGACGACCTCGAGACGCTTGACGGCCTTCTCGCGCTTCTGCTTCTGACCATCGGTGTCGGCGATGATGGCCTTCAGCTTCTCGGCCTCGGAAGGCAGGTCGATGGCGGCGAGGAGGTCACGGATGGCCTCGGCGCCCATGTCGCCCTTGAAGTACATGGAGTAGTAGCGCTTCATCTCGCGGAACAGCGGCTCATCGGAGATGAGGTCGCGCTCGGAGAGCTGCATGAAGGCCTGGAAGGCGTCGGAGCGCAGCTGCTTCTCGTCCTTGCACTCCTCCTCGATGTCAACGATGCCAGCGGCGATCTCGTCGGCGGAGAGGGGCTCCTCGTCGGAGAACTCGTCGAAGTTCTCGGGGTTGCCCTGCTCCTTGAGCGACTCGATCTGGCGGGCGCACTCGGCATCGATCTCTTCCAGATCGGCTGCGAGTTCCTCGCGCAGGTCGTCGGCGTCGGCGTCACGGGCCTCATAGTCCACGGAGGTCACGATGTAGCTGGCGAAGTACAGAACCTTCTCCAGGTCCTTGGACTTGATGTCCAGAAGACGGCTCATCGGGAAGCTCGTGGGGCTCTTGAAATACCAGATGTGGGACACGGGAGCGGCGAGCTCGATGTGACCCATGCGGTCGCGGCGCACCTTGGCCGAGGTGACCTCGACGCCGCAGCGCTCGCAGACGATGCCCTTGAAACGGATGCCCTTGTACTTGCCGCAGGAGCACTCCCAGTCCTTGGCGGGACCGAAGATCTTCTCGCAGAACAAGCCGTCCTTCTCGGGCTTGAGGGTACGGTAGTTGATGGTCTCGGGCTTCTTGACCTCACCGTGGGACCAGGAACGAATCTGGTCGGCGGAGGCAAGCGAGATCTTTACCGCATCAAAATCAGTAGCTTCGAAATCTGCCACAGTCAACTACTCCTTATCGGTCGCAGATGCAGCGAGCTCATCGATCTGAGCGTCGAGCGCATCCAGAGAGGTGTCGGCGTCGTCGTTTGCAAGGTCGATATCGTCCTCGGCAACGGGAGCGGCCGCGGGCTTGGGCTCCTCGTCGCGCAGGGGCTCGATGTCGAGAGCCAGGGAGCGGATCTCCTTGACGAGAACCTTGAAGGACTCGGGGATGCCTGCCATGGGGACGTTCTCGCCCTTGACGATAGACTCGTAGGTCTTGACGCGGCCCACGGTATCGTCGGACTTGACGGTGAGGATCTCCTGCAGGACGTTGGAAGCGCCGTACGCGTAGAGCGCCCAGACTTCCATCTCGCCGAAGCGCTGGCCGCCGAACTGGGCCTTACCGCCGAGCGGCTGCTGGGTGACAAGGCTGTACGGGCCCGTGGAGCGAGCGTGGATCTTGTCGTCGACCATGTGGCCGAGCTTGAGCATGTAAGAGGTACCCACGGTGATGGGCTCACGGAATTCCTCGCCCGAGCGGCCGTCGTAGAGCTTGGTCTTGCCGCGGTCGTCGAGCTGCGTCACGAACTCGGTGCGCATGTGCTCGCCGTAGCGCTCGCGGGCAAGGTTGACCATGTTCTTGTTGGCACGACGGATGACCTCGGCGATCTCGTCCTCCTTGGCGCCGTCGAAGACGGGCGTCGCGGTGAAGAACGGACCGGGGATGTACTTGTCGGAGTCGGCCTGCTCGGTATCCCAACCGCAGGCGGCAGCCCAGCCAAGGTGGCACTCGAGCAGCTGGCCGACGTTCATACGCGAAGGAACGCCCAGCGGGTTGAGGATAACGTCGATCGGGGTACCGTCAGCCATGTAGGGCATGTCCTCGACCGGCAGAACGTTACAGATAACACCCTTGTTGCCGTGGCGGCCGGCGATCTTATCGCCCTGCTGGATCTTACGACGCTGGGCGACGTAGACGCGCACCTGCTCGTTGACGCCGGGGGCCAGGTCGTCGCCGTTCTCGCGGCTAAAGCGGACGACGTCGATGACGCGGCCGTAAGCGCCGTGAGGCATCTTAAGGGAGGTGTCGCGGACGTCGTGGGCCTTGGCACCGAAGATGGCGCGCAGCAGGCGCTCCTCGGCGGTCAGAGCGCTCTCGCCCTTAGGCGTGACCTTGCCGACCAGGATGTCGCCAGGGCCGACCTCGGCGCCGATGCGGATGATGCCGTCCTCGTCGAGGTTGGCAAGCATGTCCTCGGAGAGGTTCGGGATCTCGCGGGTGATCTCCTCGGGGCCGAGCTTGGTGTCGCGGGCGTCGATCTCGTGACGGGTGATGTTGATGGTCGTCAGCAGGTCCTCGGCCACCAGGCGCTCGGACACGACGATACCGTCCTCGTAGTTAAAGCCTTCCCACGGCATGTAGGCCACGGTGAGGTTCTGGCCCAGCGCGAGCTCGCCGTGATCGGTCGAAGGACCGTCGGCCAGAGGCTCGCCCTGCTCAACGGTGTCACCGACGCGCACGAGCGGACGGTGGTTGATGCAGGTGGACTGGTTGGAGCGCTGGTACTTGGCCAGGTGATACTCGTCCATGCCGCCGGCATGCTTGACGATGATCTTGGCGGCGTCGGCAAAGATGACCTCGCCGGCGTTCTTGGCCAGGGTGACCTCGCCGGAGTCCAGAGCGGCGCGACGCTCCATGCCGGTACCGACATAGGGAGCGGCGGGGTGAACCAGCGGCACGGCCTGACGCTGCATGTTTGCGCCCATGAGCGTACGCTTGGCGTCGTCGTGCTCCAGGAACGGGATCAGCGTGGCTGCGACGGAGAGCATCTGACGCGGCGAGACGTCCATGTAGTCGACGTCCTCGACGGGCACGTCGGCGGGAGCGCCGAAGGAGCCGTCGAAGTCGCGGGTACGGGCGATCACGGTGTGCGGACGGACAAGCTTGCCCTCGGCATCGGTCGTGATGAACTCGTTGGTCTTGGGATCGAGCGGCGTGTTGGCCGGCGCGATGACGTGCTTCTCTTCCTCGTCAGCGGTCATCCAGTCGATCTGGTCGGTGGCAACGCCGTTCTCGACGCGACGGAACGGGGCCTCGATGAAGCCGTACTCGTTGACGCGGGCGTAGAGGGCGAGCGAGCCGATCAGGCCGATGTTGGGGCCTTCGGGGGTCTCGATCGGGCACATGCGGCTGTAGTGCGAATTGTGAACGTCGCGGACGGCCGTCGGCACGTTGGTGCGGCGGCTGGAGCCGGACTTGTGGCCGGCAAGACCGCCAGGGCCGAGTGCGGACAGACGGCGCTTGTGGGTCAGACCGGTCAGGGGGTTCGCCTGGTCCATGAACTGCGAGAGCTGCGAGGAACCGAAGAACTCCTTGATGGAGGCCACGATCGGGCGGATGTTGATGAGCGACTGCGGGGTGATCTCGTCGATGTCCTGGGAGCTCATGCGCTCACGGACGACGCGCTCCATACGGCTCATGCCGATACGGAACTGGTTGGCGACGAGCTCGCCGACGGTGCGGATGCGGCGGTTGCCGAAGTGGTCGATGTCGTCGACCTTGAAGCCCTGCTCGCCGGCAGCGAGGGACAGCAGGTAACGCAGCGTCGCGACGATATCCTCGTCGGTGAGCACCGTGACCTCTTCCTCGGTGGTGAGGTTGAGCTTCTTGTTGACCTTGTAACGACCGACGCGGGCCAGATCGTAGCGCTGCGGGTTAAAGAGCAGACCCTCGAGCAGGCTGCGGGAAGCGTCCACGGTGGGAGGCTCGCCCGGGCGCAGACGACGGTAGATCTCGATGAGGGCGTCCTCGCGGGTGAGGGCGGTGTCGCGCTCCAGGGTGCGCTTGATCACATCGGAGTTGCCGAGCAGCTCGATGATGTCGTCGTTGGTGACGGCGATGCCAAGGGCGCGCAGGAACATCGTGGCGCTCTGCTTGCGCTTACGGTCGATGGAGACCATGAGCTGGTCGCGCTTGTCGACCTCAAACTCAAGCCAGGCACCGCGGGACGGGATGATCTGGGCCTTGTAGATCTGCTTGCCCGAATCCATCTCGGAGCTGTAGTACACGCCCGGAGAACGGACGAGCTGCGAGACGACGATACGCTCGGTACCGTTGATGATGAAGGTGCCCTGATCGGTCATCATGGGGAAGTCGCCCATGAAGACGAGCTGCTCCTTGATCTCGCCGGTCTCCTTGTTGGTGAGACGGACGTCGGTCAGAAGCGGAGCCTGATAGGTCATATCCTTCTCGCGGCACTCCTCGACGGTGTGCGCGGGGTCGCCGAACTGATGCTCGCCGAAGGTAACCTCGAGAACATGGTTCTGGCTCTGGATGGGGCTGGATTCCTTGAACGCCTCACGAAGGCCCTCGTCCTTAAAACGCTCAAAGGATTCCCTTTGAACAGAGATAAGGTTGGGGAGCTCCATGGCCTCCGGGATTTTCCCGAAGCTGACGCGCTTGCGCTCAGTGGCAGTGTATGCGTAGGTCACCAGGTTTTTCCTCCTTCACGGAAATGCTCGGTGGGTTGGCGAGGCATAGCTTCGCCAGTTATCGCAACCTAATAGTTTATCAGGTACCGACCGTTGAGCAAGAAAAGCCTTGACGCGATTGAGTTTTTGGAGTAGCAAAGTTTTTCGACAGAAAACGCGCAGGTAGATATAGGTATATCGAACATCTGTTCATATATTTTCTGTGAACAGAGAGCCAGCAATCGCAGCTCTTATAAAAAACGGGCGCGAACCGAGGTCCGCGCCCGTAAATGTCGATGCCCGAAGGCTTACTTGCGCATCAAGCCGCCGCGCTCGTCGATGGCGTCCCAGAAGGCGTCGGCGAAGCGAGGATCGCTTGCGGCCATGAGGGCGTTGGTGGCCATCCAACCAGAGGGCGTGCCAGTGTCGTAGCCCGAAAGCGGGTCGATGACGACGGCGTACATAGCCTCGCGGTCGAGCGAACGGGCCATAGCATCGGTGAGCTGGATCTCGCCGCCCTTACCAGCCTGCTGATCGGCGAGCAGGTCCATGACCAGCGGGCTCAGCAGATAACGGCCGACGATGTACAGGTTGGAGGGAGCTGCCTCGGGGGCAGGCTTCTCAACCAGACCGCCGATACGCCAGACAGCGCCCGGCTCGGCATCGGCAACATTCTCGAAGCCCTCGAGCGAGCCCACGCGGTCGCCGGCGATAACGCCGTAACGGCTGACTTCCTCGGGAGCGCACGCGGCGACGGCGATAACCGAAGCGCCACCGTGCTCCTTGGAGACGGCGAGCATCTTGTCGCAGATGTCACGGTTGGGCACAACGTAGTCGCCCAGAAGAACCAGGAAGTTCTCCCCTGCCACGGCGTCGGCGGCAGAGCGGATAGCATGGCCGAGGCCCTTGGGCTCGTACTGATAACGGAAGTCGACCGGCATACCGCCAGCGTGGGCGACGGCATCGGCATAGGCGTTCTTGCCGCGCTCGCGCAGCAGGTTCTCGAGCGAGCGATCGGGCTGGAAGTAGCTCAGCAGCTCGGGCTTACCAGGAGAGGTAACGATGATGGCGTCGTCGACCTCCTCGGGGTCGAGTGCCTCCTCGACGACGTACTGGATGACCGGCTTGTCGAGCACCGGCAGCATCTCTTTAGGCGTGCACTTGGTGCCAGGCAGAAAACGCGTGCCAAGACCGGCGGCGGGGATGATTGCCTTCATGTTATTCAAAGATCCTTTCGCAGGCGCAAAAGCGCCCCATGCGTGCGGCACACAGCCGCAGACCAAATTGCGATACCCAAGCATCTTACCGCTGGAACTATATGTCGCTACAAGGCAGAGACAATTCTTCAGCAGGTCAACGCAAATTATTGCTCGAATGGTGCAATTTTATTGCCCAACGGCAGGGCACCCGATGCGACGCAAATCACAGAACATGACAGTTTGAGCAACCGATGTCGAGGAACCGAAAAACAAAAAGACGGGGCTCGCAATGCGAACCCCGTCTGCAAAGAAATCTGGCGAGAAAGCCTGATTACTTGAGGGTGACAGCAGCGCCAGCAGCCTCGAGCTTCTCCTTGGCAGCCTCGGCGTCCTCCTTCTTGGCACCCTCGAGAACAGCCTTGGGAGCGCCCTCGACGACCTCCTTGGCCTCCTTCAGGCCAAGGTTGGTGAGCTCACGGACGGCCTTGATGACCTGGATCTTGTTGTCGCCGAAGCCCTCGAGCACGACGTCAAACTCGGTCTTCTCCTCGGCCTCAGCAGCGCCAGCAGCAGGAGCGGCGACAACAGCGGCAGGAGCAGCGGCGGAAACGCCGAAGGTGTCCTCGATAGCCTTGACGAGCTCGGAAGCCTCGAGAAGGGTCATTTCCTTAAGAGCATCGATGATCTCATCGGTGGTAAGCTTAGCCATTTCTAAGTCCTTTCGGTTTCCGTGCGCTATGCACGGAGATCTGTTAAGTAGCGATGCGCAGGCGCATCAGGGGCGCGGCGTTGCCGCCGCAGGCGAGGGCAAGCCAGACTAGGCTGCCTTCTGCTCGGAAACCTGCTGGATCGAACGAGCGAGACCAGAGGAAACGCCGTTGACGCAGACAGCGATGTCGCGAGCGAAACCGCTGATAAGACCAGCGAGCTGACCGAGGAGCTGATCCTTGGTGGGAAGCTCGGCGATAGCCTTGACCTCATCGGCAGTGACGGCCTTACCGTCGGAGATACCGCCCTTGATCTCAAGGACACCCTTGGACTGCTCAGAGAACGTCTTAAGGGCCTTAGCGGCCTCCACGGGCTCGGTCTCGTAGAACACGTAAGCGTTGGGGCCGGCGAGAAGCTCGTCGATCTCGGGCTGCTCCTGGTTCTTGAGAGCGATCTTGGCAAGGTTGTTCTTGTAGACCTTCATCTGGGCGCCGCACTCGCGAAGCGTGTGACGGAGCTCCTGAGCCTGCTTAACGGTCAGGCCGTTGTAGGAAACGACAAACAGACCAGCGTTCTGCTCGATGCAAGACTCGATCTCGGCAACCTTGTCGATCTTGTACTGCTGTGGCATGAAATACACCTCCTTGTTTCTTTTCCCGGGCACGGACCCGCCAAATAAGACGTGACGGGGGCATGTCAGAAAAAGAAAAGCCCCCGCGCTGCATAGAGCGACGGGGGCGAGAAGACATATCTGCTCGACCACCTCGGCTGGCGGGATCTCCCATTAAGCCTTGACGCTTGCGCGCCGCGGCACCGGCTGTCTCTGGCAGCGGATTCGTGCGTGAACCTTCGTTAGTATGGCGAGGTGTCCCAAAAGAGTCAACCATGCACACGAGTTGTGCACAAAGAGAAGAGGATTTGCAAGCGCACTCCCCAGCAACGGCGCTGCCTTCCTCGCTGGCAGACGGCTCCGGTTTGGCTAGATTCCGCACGCAAAGAAACGTCCAGTGGACGTTTCGTCTTGCGCAGGACCTGACCGAAGCCAAACCGGAGCCGTCTGGCGGCGAGGAAGCCGAGGGCGTAGCCCCTTCCTACAGCCCCATTACGAAACGATCCAGGCGGCGCAGGCCCTCGTCGAGATCCTCGTCGGAAACGCAGTAGGAAAGGCGCACGTAGCCTTCACTGCCAAAGCACGAGCCGGGGACCAAGCCCACGCCGGCCTCCTCGATGGCACGCGTGCAGAACTGCTCGGATGTCAGGCCCGTACCCTTAATGGAAGGAAAGACGTAGAAGGCGCCGGCGGGCTCCACGACGGATAGGCCCATCTTCTCAAGCGCCGCAAGGACGCGGGCGCGGCGGGCGCGATACGTCTCGAGCATGGGAGCGGGATCTACCGAAAGTGCAGCTGCTGCCGCAGGCATCTCGAACGCGACGGCAGACGAAACCATATATTGATGCGCCTTTGCGATCTGCACGGCAAGCGAGGGCGCGGCGGCAAGCCAGCCGATGCGCCAGCCCGTCATGGCCCAGGGCTTAGAGAAGCTATCGACCACCACGATCTGCTCGCGCAGCTCGGGATGGCGCAGCGCAAAGCGCTCGTAGCCCTCCGTATAGACCAGACGGTTGTACACGTCGTCACAGATCACGTAGATGCCTGCCTCGGCAGCGACGCGCGCCACGGCGTCAAGCGATGCCGCATTGAAGATGCAGCCGGTGGGGTTATTGGGCGAGCAGATGACGATGGCCTTGGTCGCCGGCGTCACGCGATCGCGCAAGGCCTCCTCGTCAATCTGGAAGTCGGTACGCGCCGTATCCAGAAAGACCGGGAAGGCATGGTTCACGCGCACGATGGACTCGTACAGGCCAAAGGCAGGCGTGGGGATGATGACCTCATCGTTGGGCTCAAGCATCGCCAGAAGACTTGCGTGCAGGGCCTCGGTAGCGCCATCGGTCACGATGACGTCGTCCGGAGCGTAATCGAAACCCTGGGCGGCCATGTACTCGCTGATGGCTCCGCGCAAGAACGGGGTTCCATTGTTGGGCGGGTAATGGGTCTCGCCGCGCTGGAGGGCGCGAGTCACCTCGTCGCGAATCTCTTGGGGCGTATCGAACTCCGGCTCGCCGAGCGCGAGCGCGATGCAGCCCGGGTGTTGGGCGGCAAGAGCGTTGATGCGGCGAATACCAGAGGACTTGAGCCTCACAAGCGATGTGTTCAGAGAGCGCGGCATGGCGATCCAATCCGAGTATCATTTGAGCCGTTACAGGATAGTCCACCCCGATGGGTTTGTGGAGTAGTCATTTTCCTGCAAAAGAACCGTTTACACGACAGGAGGAGGCGCGCGTGAAAGACGAGGGCCGTCGACGCATCATCATAGCAGCTGGCAGCGACGCCGAAGCTGCCCCTGACGTCGCGTTAGCACAGGCGCGTATCTCGCACACTATCGCCCGCGACTTCGCCGATGCCGTCGGAGCTTACTCGCGCCTTTCCGAAACGCTGGCGCCGCAGGTCGAAATAGAAGAACTCGGGGCACCGTGGGAGACGGAGCAGCGCACAGAGCCCTCCTCGGTCGTGCTCGTCTGTCCCCTTTCGGCCGACGGAAGCCACGTATGCGCGTCCCGCGAGGCAATCGAGAACGCTCTCGGCTGTCCCTCTTGCCCCGGCAGCCCTCTTATATATGCGATTGCCTACGCCGTTGCCCCGGACGAAGTGGGGCGCCATGCGCTCGATATGCTGCACGACGACGTCGAGCAGCTCGATGCCTCATGGGGAGGCGCGCTGCTCCTTGGCAGTGCAGATACCCTTGAGCATCTGTACCGTCTCCCACGGATGGGCGCCTATCGTCGCCCCGTCTCGCATGCGATCGACCTGCTCGTCTGCGCCGCACGCATGCGCGAACCGCTCGCACAGGCCATGCACTCCATCGGGCACGAAGACCCTTCCAACCTCGTCTGCGCGCGTCCGGGACTCCTTCCTGCCCTCCGCATTCACCAGGCAATCTGGCACCGATAGCCGCCGCACGTCTGACCTGCAGATTATTCTTCTCGCTAAAACACGATGCGGCTGTCCCGTCTATCGGCATCGCATAGGGCAAACGCCACATGCACCCTTTTCAAATTTGAAGATTCTGCACCGAACCGTATACCGAAAGGCAGCAGGGGTATTGTTATCCCTCGTAATTATTTCTAGTGTTAAGGAGTTTGCGTGTCCGACGAATACGAAGACCTTGCACGCCAGCTTATCGGCGAATTCGAATCGATGCATCGGTTCATGTCGACGCGCGTAAGCAATGCCGTCTCGGGTGAGATGGCCGTCATGCGCGCGCTCATGCTCGCAAACGGGGAGCTCACCCCCTCTCAAATTGCCGACCGCGCTTGGGTCTCCACGCCCCGCGTCGCAAACATCCTGCGCAGCCTTGAGGCCAAGAACTGGGTAACGCGCGAGCCGGACAAAACCGACCGACGCCGCGTGATCGTCAAGGTCACGAAGCATGGACTTGCCACCTTGGAGGAAAAACGCGCGCTCTCCAACCGCAAGACCGGCGAGTTTCTCGCCGAACTTGGTCCCGACGATGCCCATGAGCTCGTGCGCCTCGTCCATCGCATGAACGAGATCGTCGAAAAGAACCAGGGAACGCGGCTGCGCGACATCCTCTGCAGCGAAAACCCCAAGCCAAAAGACGGCTTTTCCGATACACCAACGACCAACGACTAAGAAAGGAGGCCGCGCATGCGCATCATCAAGCTCTTCAAAAAACACGTCCTGGCGCTTCTCGTCGCCATCGGCCTGATTGTCATCAGCTGCAACGCCGATCTGGCGCTGCCCACCTACATGAGCGAAATCGTCGACGTAGGCATCCAGCAGGGCGGCATCGCCTCGCCGGTGCCCGATACCATCCGCGACAAATCCCTGTCCGACCTCGAGCTCTTCATGACCGAAGATGACGCGAACGAAGTCGAGGCGGCCTATGGCAAGGCAGACAAAGACGGCGTGCGCACCTATATCGGCTCCGAGGAGGACCGCGCGGAAGAAGGCAGGCTCACGAGCATCATGAGCCTGCCCGAGACCGTCGTCCTCTCACTTGAACAGGGTATCGACGCCAGCTCCATGGAGGATATGACGGGCGGCGACGCAGGCGAAAGCGGCGCCATGGCCGCCCCCACCCCCGAGCAGATGGCCGGCATGACCCCCGACGAGCTCGCCGCCATGCAGGAAAAGGCCCAGGCAGTCGCCAAGATGCAGGAGCAGATCGATGCCGACGGCGGCAAGGTCACCATGGAGAGCCTGCGCATCGCCGTCGAAGGCGGCTTGGTCGAGCGCGCAAAGCTCGTGGACGGCGCCAACAAGATGGCAGACGAGATGGGCTCCATGGGCGGGTCCATCGTCACGCAGCGCGCCATCAACTATGTGGAGCAGGAATACGAAGCACAGGGGATCTCCCTCACCGACGTTCAAAACTCCTATCTGGCAAGCATGTCCATCAAGATGTTCGCCCTGTGTGCCGTAAGCCTTGTTGCCACCATCCTCACGGGCGCCGTCGCCTCGCACACCGCATGCACCATCGCACGCGACCTGCGCCGCGAGACGTTCGACAAGGTCATGCACTTCTCGCCTGTCGAGGTGGGAAAGTTCAGCCAAGCGTCGCTCATCACGCGTTGCACCAACGACATCCAGCAGATCCAGATGGCAACCACGCTCTTTGTCCGCATGGTCCTGATGGCGCCGGTCATGGGCATCGTGGCGCTCATGCGCGTGTTTGCAACCCATACGGGTCTGGAATGGACCATCGGCGTGGCCGTCATCGCCGTCTCCGCCGTCGTGGGCGTGCTCATGGGCCTCACCATGCCCAAGTTCAAGAAGATGCAGAAGTACGTGGACCGCGTGAACCTCGTTGCCCGCGAGATGCTCGACGGCATCATGCCCATCCGCGCCTTTGGACGCCAGAAGCACGAGCTCGAGCGCTTTGACGACGCCTCGTGCGACCTCATGACAACACAGCTGTTCACCAACCGTGCCATGAGCTTCATGATGCCTCTCATGATGTTTGTCATGAACTGTGTGACCGTGCTTATCGTCTGGGCGGGTAGCCACGGCGTGAGCGATGGCGTCATGCAGGTGGGCGACATGATGGCCTTCATCTCCTACACCATGCAGATCGTCATGGCCTTCATGATCTTGACGATGGTCTCGGTCATGCTTCCGCGCGCCGAGGTGGCCGCCGAGCGCGTGGACGAAGTGCTCGCCACCGAGAGCTCCATCAAAGAACCCCGTGCTCCGAAGCTTCCCGCAGCCGACGCCCCGCGCGGACAGCTCGAATTTTGCGGCGTGAGCTTCCAGTACCCCGACGCCCGCCAGGATGTCATCGGCGGCGTGAGCTTCACCGTGCGCGCAGGCCAGATGCTCGGCATCATCGGCTCCACGGGCTCGGGCAAATCGACGCTCGTGCAGCTCATCCCGCGTCTGTACGACGTCACCGGCGGACGAATCCTGCTCGATGGCGTAGACGTACGCGACCTGCCCCTCTCCGAGCTTCGCCGTCGCGTGGGCTATATTCCGCAGCAGGGCATGCTCTTCTCCGGTACCGTTGAATCGAACCTCAAATTTGCCGGTGAGTCCGTAACCGACGAGGACATGCGCGAGGCCGCGCGCGTCGCGCAGGCAAGCGACTTTATCGAAGAGCGCGAGGGCGGCTTTGCCTCCGAGATCAGCCAAGGCGGCTCAAACGTCTCCGGCGGCCAGCGCCAGCGCCTCTCCATCGCGCGCGCCCTGGCCAAGCGCCCCGAGGTCGTGGTCTTCGACGACTCCTTCAGTGCGCTCGACTACAAGACCGATGCCCTGCTGCGCGAGGAGCTCGCTCGCACCCAGAAGGATGCATCCCTCGTCGTAGTGGCCCAGCGCATCGCCACGATCATGCACGCCGACCAGATCATCGTGCTCGACGAGGGTACGGTCGTGGGCCAGGGTACGCATGAAGAACTGCTGCGCCGCTGCCCGGCCTACCTGGAGATTGCACAGTCGCAGCTCTCCGCACAGGAGCTCGGCCTCACCGAAGACGAAATCGCCGCCGCCATGGACGGCAAAACCCTGGAAGGAGGTGACCGTTAATGGCAGACGATATGAGCAAGACCGAAGTGCCCAAGCGCCAGGGAAGGCCCGCAGGCCCCATGGGCAGGCGCGGACCAGGCCGCGTGGTCGAGAAGCCCAAGGACTTCAAGGGCACTATGCTCAAGCTTTTGAGCTACGTTGGTCGCCACAAGGTCGCCGTGTTCTTTGCCGCCGCCTTCGCCATGGCGTCGGTCATCTTCAACATCGTTGGCCCCAAGGTCTTGGGCCAGGTAACCACCAAGCTCTTCGAGGGCCTGGTCGCTAAGGTCCAGGGCACCGGCGCGGTCGATTTCGACTGGATCGGCAAGACGCTGCTGTTCTTGCTGGGCCTCTACCTCGCCAGCTCCGCATGCAACCTTATCCAGGGCTGGCTCATGACGGGCGTCACGCAGAAGATCTGCTACCGCATGCGCAAGGAGATCGCCCAGAAGATCACCGTCATCCCCATGAGCTACTTCAACGGCCACAGCAAGGGTGACGTGCTCTCGCGCATCACCAACGATGTCGATACGCTTGGTCAAAGCCTCAACCAGTCCGTGACGCAGCTCATCACCTCCATCACGCAGATCGTCGGTGTGCTTGTGATGATGCTTTCCATCAGCCTGCCGCTTACCGGCGTCGTGGTGGTCACACTGCCCGTCGCCGCCGTGATCATGGGCGTGATGATGCACTTCTCGCAGCCCTACTTCCGCGAGCAACAGCGCGTACTCGGTTCCGTCAACGGCATCATCGAAGAAGACTTCGCCGGTCAAAACGTCATTCAGGTGTTCGACCGCGCCGACACCGCCGTGGCCGAGTTCGACGAGAAGAACGACCGCCTGTTTATCTCCGGCTGGCGCTCGCAGTTCCTCTCCGGCCTGATGATGCCGCTCATGAGCCTGGTGGGCAACATGGGCTACGTAGCCGTGGTCGTCGTGGGCGCGCAACTCGCGCTTACCGGCAACGCCACCCCGGGCGACATCCAGAGCTTCATCCAGTACGTGCGCAACTTCACCCAGCCCGTGCAACAGCTCGCCAACGTGAGCAACACGATGCAGTCCATGGCCGCCGCCACCGAGCGCGTCTTCGAGTTCCTGGCAGCGCCCGAAGAAGAGCAAGCCGCAGCGCCCCAGATTCCCGAAGAGCGTCAGGGGCACGTCGAGTTCGAGCACGTCAAGTTTGGCTATACACCCGACAAGACCATCATCCACGACTTCACCTGCGATGCCGAGCCCGGGCAGACCGTAGCCATCGTCGGTCCCACCGGAGCCGGCAAGACCACGCTCATCAAGCTGCTTCAGCGCTTCTACGACGTTGACGGCGGCAGCCTGCGCGTCGACGGCGTCGACGTACGCGACTGGGACCGCACGGCCCTGCGCGAGCAGTTTGCCATGGTGCTGCAGGATACCTGGCTGTTCAACGGTACCATTCGCGAGAACATTCGCTATGGTCGCCCCGACGCTACCGACGAGGAAGTCGAGGCCGCGGCCAAGGCAGCGCGTTGCGACCACTTCATCCATACGCTCGCCGGCGGCTACGACTTCATGATCAACGAGGAGGGCACCAACCTTTCCCAGGGACAGCGCCAGCTCGTGACCATCGCCCGCGCGGTTCTTGCCGACCGCCCCGCGCTGATTTTGGACGAAGCCACCTCGAACGTCGATACGCGTACCGAAGAGCTCATCCAGCGCGCTATGGACACGCTCATGGAAGGCCGCACGAGCTTCGTGATCGCGCATCGCTTGAGCACGATTCGCAACGCCGATGTGATTCTCGTCCTGCGCGACGGTGACATCGTGGAGAAGGGCACCCACGAGGAGCTGCTCGCCCGTGGCGGCTTCTATGCCGAGCTGTATAACTCGCAGTTTGAAGAAGCGGCGTAGGGACGGGTGCGCGCAAGCGTCTCTCGCCGTGCGTTTTGCCTTGTTTGAGGTGCGGATCACATCGGATTGCCGCTAAGCATCTCGTCTTGATTGGGGCGCGTGCCATGTTGGCTCGCGCCCCTTTTTCATGCGCGGGCCACTGCGATGATACGTGTTACGTCTTCGCAGGTAAAAGGCTGGTTGCAACAAATAGTTGCGAAAGTAGGTCTAAAATTCCAACCAAAGGCGGTGGATGTGCCGGGGCGCCTTGCGCACACTGAAGACAGACGCGTCCGCAAGCACCTTGCCACGAAAGGAAACGACATGGACCCCACGATGGCACAGCGCCTCGTTGATAGAAGAAAAGCCGCCGGTCTCTCACAAGAGACGCTCGCAGACAAGCTCGGCGTGAGCCGTCAGGCCGTTAGCAAATGGGAGCGTAGCGAATCCTCCCCCGACACCGACAACCTCATTGCACTTGCCGCCCTCTACGGAGTCTCACTTGATGAGCTACTTTACGGTTCGCCCGCACAGGCAGGCACAGCAAGCACGGAACAGGAGGGGCCCTCGCCCGTCTCTGAGAACGCAAGCAACGATGATGCCTGCGAACAGGCAGAGGAGTCAGGTCCTTCAGACGACGATAGACCAGGCTTCGAAGCAAGCGAGCGCGGTGAGCGCGTTCATATCTCCCTAAAAGAGGGCATCCACGTTGTCGACCCCGAAAAAGGAGAAGAAGTCCATGTGGGATGGAGCGGTATCCATGTGGAAAACGAACGCCGCGGCGAGCATGTGCACATCGGCCCCGGTGGTATGCGCATCGATGCTTCCGATGACGGGCATAGCATACACACCAACGAAGACGGCACGGTGACCATCGACGGCGAGACCTATGCTAGTTGGAAAGATGCTCGCGATCATTGCGACTTCCAAGGCAACAGGCATCGCAGCCCCTTCGGCCATGCCTGGAGCAAGTTTCCTTTTCCGGGAGTAGTGCTCGTTGCCTATCTAATCGGAGGCATCGTCTATAGCGCCTGGCTGCCCGGACTCATGCTCGTATTTTTGATTCCAGTGTATTACATGGTTGGCAGCCTTATCGATCAGCGCAAGCCCCTTACGTTTCTAAGCAGCATCTATCCCATCGCCTGTACTGCATGGTTTTGCTATATGGCCTTTTTCTGCAACCAAGCGCATCCCGCTTGGGCAATCTTCCTTACGATCCCCGTGGTCGAAGCGATTCTCCACTGGATTCGCAAGTCCTCACAAGGGCACAAGGCGCACTGAGGCCCAACGCAGGACTGAAGGAAACGGCTTTGCGGCATGCCGATTCTGCAGCGTGTCCATCCTGTGCCGTGCCGATCTTGTGGCGCGCACAACAAGTGGCGGTTTTTGAAACGTCTTTCGACCGAAAACGGGCCCTGGATGCACGATTTACCGCCACACATTCGCGGCAGCAAGAAAGCCGATGGCCCCTCCCGCACCTCCTCTCGGCCATACTCGTCTTCTCATAGAAACGAACATCTGTTTGCTTCTGTGCTATGATGATTGGCTAGCCTAAACGAAGAGAGGAGGCGTCCTGTGGCACTCGGAGATATGGACAAAAACATCAATGCGCTCATTGCGAAGCTGCGAGACGACGAGCGAATCAAAAAGAGCTCGCACTTCTCTTCAACGCGCTACGACGATGAGCCCATCATCTTCACCGGACGCCAAATGTCCTCGTACATGCCTGACCGTTACCGCGAGATGCGCGCCATCTCCCGCTGGCAAGAGGGCACAGGAGGCAATCGAGGCCGCTGGCTTAGCGAGAGCGAATTTTTCTATCGCCAGGCATTGCTTATGGCCGATTTTGAAGACGATTGCCCCTACCAGGGAACATTCAAGGCATACTCGCCCACATATAACGCCATGAGCGACCGGCAGCTCCGCGGTTACTTCACCTGGCGCACGCAGGTGCGCGCCGGCAACGTGGAGGAAACTTCGCTCTCTTTCGCCTTTGTCTACCTCTACGAGTTGATCTGCGGAATCGGGTGCGCCGACGCGCAGAGTGGCTTTCACGCCATCAAGTCTTTTTGGGAGACCTATCGCGCCTTTGCCCCCGAGCTCGACCGCTACGTCCGTGTCTGGTTGGCCGACTACGTTGTCTACCACAACCTGCCGGCCTCGCTCCTGGAAGACAGCCGTACGCTCGAGTTCGACTATGCGCTCATCGCGCTCAAGCACGCGCAGGCCGCAGCCGAAGAGCAGACCTCCCGGCAACATGCTCCCGCTCGCGGCAGCGCCCCGATCCTTATGCCACCAAACCCCGACGTCGAAGAGCCGCTCTTCCGCGCCATCGATACCCTTTCGACCTATCGTATCGCCAGCTCGAAATTCGCTAAAGACTACCACGACGACCTTCGCCACGTGGCGTGCGCCGTCTATCTGCGCCTAGCGGAGCACTATGCCAAACATCGCAAGCTCCCCCTTATCGAAAGCTTGTTTGGCGAGAACATCTCTCTTCCCTACACGATGTTCGCCTCGGCGGTTTTCTTTGACCCGCAAAAGCATCCCGATTGCGACTACGAGTTGGACGAAGTGCATCGCTATCGCTGTCAAAAAGGCTATTGGAGTTGCGATAAGTACCGTGGCGGACGAGCGCGAAACCCCAAGCTCGGCTCGATCATGCGCGCGGTCGACGGCGCCATGCGTGAAGCCTGGGAGTATACCCATCCCCTCAAAGAAAGCGACGTTCCCAAGTACATAGCGAAGATGATCGAACGCGAGGTGGCCGAGCGTCATGCCTGGGCGCAGGCTCACCGCCCCGTCGAAGTGAATATCGATCTGTCGCGTCTGCATCACATTCGCAACGCCGCCGCCGAGGTACGCGAGGCGCTGCTCATTGATGAGGAGCGTGACGAGGGCATCGGCGCGAGCGATACCGCGGCGAACAAAGCAGACGAGCCTTTGCACAAAGATGGCCCCGAGGCGAGTGCTCCGCAACAAGTCGGCCGGCCCGAGGCACCGCAGGATATCGCCGCGTGCTCGCAAAAGGCCGCAGCGCCGGGCGCCAGCATCGAACGTGCCGTCCCAGCCGCCGTCCCCGCCTCGGATAACGACGCCTCAAGTCCTCTCGACGACAACCAGACCCACTATCTCAAGGCCCTTCTGGCATCGGACGCGGCGGCTCGTACGCAAGCCCTGTCCGCGGTGTCCACAAGCGAAGATATGATGGTCGACGCCATCAACGAAGCTCTGTTCGACCTGCTTGAAGATACCGCAATCGAGTACGGGCCAGACGGCCCGCAGATCATCGAAGACTACCGCGAAGACGTGGAGGAGATACTCGCATGACCGATTCGTCCAACACCGCACCGCGCGTGCCAAAACGCGTGGCCGCCGTGATTCTCAACTCGCTCAAGGGCGGCGTCGTGCCGCGCATCGGCCTGCCCTACATCACCGTGGGACGCGAGACCGAGATCCGCGCGCTTCTAACCGACCTTTCCCTCATTGCCGATGGCGGCGCGAGCTTTCGCTTCCTCGTCGGGCGATACGGCGCCGGCAAGAGCTTCTTGCTGCAGACCATCCGCACCCACGCCATGGGAGAGGGCTTCGTTGTCGCGGACGCCGACCTTTCCCCCGAGCGACGCTTGCAGGGAGGTCAAGGCCAGGGGCTTGCCACCTATCGCGAGCTCATTCGCAACCTCTCGACCAAGACGCGCCCCGAAGGCGGCGCCCTCAACCTCATCCTCGACCGTTGGGTCGCCTCGACGCTCGACATTCGCGCAGGCGAAGCCGACGACGTCGACGACGCCGAATCGCTCATGCGCGCCCAGCTTGACGAACTTGAAGAGATGGTCCACGGATTCGACTTCGCGCGCATGCTCGTGCGCTACCGCACGGCAACCCTGGAAGGTGACGACGAAGCGAAAAGCTGCGTTACCCGTTGGATGCGCGGCGAGTATCGCACCAAGACCGAGGCGAAGGCCGATCTGGGCACCTCGACCATCATCACCGACGACGACTGGTACGACTACGTCAAGCTGCTCGCGCGCTTCCTCGTAGGCGCAGGCTACAAGGGCCTGATCGTCATGATCGACGAGCTTGTGAATCTCTACAAGATCCCTAACGCCATCACGCGCCAGTATAACTACGAGAAGATCCTCACCATGTACAACGACACCCTGCAGGGCAAGGCGCACCACCTAGGCATCATCATGGGCGGCACGCCTACCTCCATCGAAGATCGCCGCCGCGGCGTCTTTAGCTACGAGGCCCTTCGCAGCCGCCTCACGCAGGGGCGCTTTGCGCGCGAGGACATGCGCGACATGCTGGCGCCCATCATCCGCCTGCACCCCCTTACCTACGAGGAGCTGCTGGTGCTGATCGAAAAGCTCGGCCAGATCCATGCAGGCTATTTTGGCTACGAGGACACGATTACCGACGAGGATCTTGCTGCT
This sequence comes from uncultured Collinsella sp., assembly GCA_934621295.1. GTDB lineage: Bacteria > Actinomycetota > Coriobacteriia > Coriobacteriales > Coriobacteriaceae > Collinsella. The sequence continues at coordinate 528,570 of CAKTVB010000001.1, read as the reverse complement.
TTCCTGCAGATTGAGTTTGGCCGCGTGGGCGCCGACACGCACCTCACGCCACGTGAGGTTATCCGCGACTTCATCGAGCTGCTGGATATCGCCTACCAAAATCCCGATGTCGATATCGCGGCACTGCTGCGCGACGAAGGAGCGATCGCGGGAGCCGCCATGCCTGCGGCGCAAAGCAATGCGACCAACAGCGATAGCGGCGACGCAGGGGCTGCGCCCTTTGCCGAATTCACGCTGTAGCAAGCAAGCCCCACCATCGGAAAGGAGGTCTCGACCATGAACGCATTCGATCGCTTTGCACCCTTTGTGCAGGATTTCATCTATGCAAACGGATGGGAGAGCCTTCGTTCGATCCAGGTGGCGGCTGCCGACGCCATCTTCAACACCGACGAGAACGTGCTACTCACCGCGAGCACCGCCTCCGGCAAGACCGAAGCCGCCTTCTTCCCCATCTTGACGCTGTTCTCCGAAAACCCGCCTGCAAGCGTGGGCGCCTTATACATCGGCCCCCTCAAGGCCCTCATCAACGATCAGTTCTATCGTTTGAACGATCTGTGCGAGCAGGCCGATATCCCCGTTTGGCACTGGCACGGCGACGTCGCCGCTTCGCACAAGCGAAAGCTGCTGCAAAGCCCCTCTGGCATCCTGCAGATCACGCCCGAATCGCTCGAAGCGCTGCTCCTGCACAAGCATTCCGCCATCTCGCGGCTCTTTGGCGACCTGCGCTTCATCGTGATCGACGAGGTCCATTCGCTGCTGCGCGGCGACCGAGGCGGCCAGACGCTCTGCCTTATCGAGCGCCTCTCCGCCATGGCGGGCGTCAATCCACGCCGCATCGGCCTTTCCGCCACGATGGGCGACCCCGAGCGCACGGGCGATTTCCTTGCCGCTGGCACGGGGCGCGGCACCATCATCCCCCGTTTTGACGAACCGCGCCGCACCTGGCGTCTCTCCATGGATCACTTCTACATCACGGGCCCACAGGCCACAGAACGGCTAACGGTCTCGACAAGCCCACAGCCCGCCGAGGTCATATCGGTCGAGACGCTGCCTGCAGGCGCGCCCTCGGTAGAAGACGTACTCGCGCGCGCCTATGAGCCGAACGCAGAGCCGCGTGCGCTCGCCACCGAAACTGCCTACACAGAAAACGCCGGCAAGGAAGCCCCACATACACAACGTGCAGCGCAAACGTCGGCGGAGACCGAAGCCGCAGATGTTTCCATCCCTCCCGTCACTCAGCAAGAACTCCTGGCGCCGAGCGATACCGCTCCCCAGGACGCCGACCCCGGCATCGGATACATCTTCGAGCATACGCGCGGGCGCAAGTGTCTCGTCTTCGTGAACTCGCGCGAGGAGGCCGAAAGCGTGTGCACACTCCTTCGCCAATACTGCGAGGCCATGCACGAGCCTGACCGTTTCCTCATCCACCACGGCAACCTTTCGGCCTCGTATCGCCAGTCTGCCGAGGAAGCCATGCGCGACGAAGAGCTGGCGCTCACCACCGTCACCACCGCCACCCTCGAACTGGGTATCGACATCGGCCGCCTGGAGCGCGCTTTCCAGATCGACGCGCCTTTCACCGTAAGTTCGTTCTTGCAGCGCATGGGCCGTACCGGCCGCCGCGACCTGCCGCCCGAGATGCACTTCGTGATGCGCGAGGAGCAACCCGAGCCACGCTCGATGCTGCCCGAGACCATCCCCTGGAAGCTCCTGCAGGGCATCGCACTCGTACAGCTCTACCTCGAGGAACGCTGGGTTGAGCCCCCGCAGCTCGACCGCCTTCCCTATAGCCTGCTCTATCACCAGGTTATGGCAACGCTTGCCTCCTGCGGCGAACTTACCCCGGCAGAGCTCGCGGGTCGCGTGCTCGCGCTCTCGTACTTTCATCGTGTCACCGCCGACGACCTGCGCTGCCTGCTCCATTACCTGCTGGAAACGGACCAGATCGAGCAAACGGAGCGCGGCGGCCTCATCGTGGGCATTACAGGCGAGCGCACCACCAACTCATTCAAGTTCTACGCCGTGTTCCAAGAGAACGAGGAGTACACGGTGCGCTGCGAGTCTTCCGAGCTGGGAACCATCGTCAACCCGCCCCCCGCAGGCGAGCGCATCGCCATCGCGGGCCATTGCTGGGTTGTCGAAGAGGTGGACCATAAGCGACGCCTGGTGTACTGCACCCAGGTTAAAGGCCGCGTTCCCGCCTATTTTGGCGATTGCCCCGGAGACATCAACACCCATGTGCTCGAACGCATGCGCCGTGTGCTGTGCGAAAGCGACTCATACCCCTACCTCATGGGCAACGCTCGTGCACGGCTTTTGCAGGCGCGCCATGTGGCGCGGGCCGGAGGCGTCACCAAGCGTCCGCTCATCAATCTGGGCGGCGACACTTGGGCGCTCTTCCCCTGGCTGGGAAGCTATGCATTCCTGGCGCTCGAGCGCCTTCTCAAAATCAAGTGCGCAAAAGAGCTGGGTCTCAAGGGGCTCGACCCTTCGCGCCCCTATTTCCTGCAATTCCGCATGGATGCCGACGAGGAGACGTTTTACGAAGTATGCGCCGAAGCCGCCGCGAGCGACTTCGACCCCCTGGAGCTCGTCTACCCCGGTGAGGTCCCGTACTTCAACAAGTACGACCAGTTCCTGCCCGAGCCGCTTGTGCGCAAGGGCTTTGCCGAGGGCGTGTTGGATATCGAGGGCATGCGCCGCCGTGTTGCCTCTTGGGGAATGTGACGATAGGCCGGGCGAAAGGACGAGGCGACCGCATTGCGCCTCGAAGGCGGGCGGGACAGCTGTTCAGACCGCGTCCCGTCCGGCTACGCAAGCGTTCAAGCGCTAAAGCGTTCCCTTGAGAAGACCTTCATCCATATCGAAGTCTTCGCCCAGAATCTCCCCCACGAGGTCGTAGCAATGCTGCAAGGTAAAATCCTCACCGCCGGCAGCGTTGCGAATCGCATTTTGAGCGGCAAGCTCTTCGGTATACTCCGAGAGCTTGTAGACGCTCATGGACGGATCGGGCGCACGATGCGTGACTAAAGGCGTAAGTGAGTAGTCGATAACCTTGCAGGAATCCTCGGTCTTTTCTAACGCGAGCTTAGCCATGCCGCCCAGAATGCATGGTATTTCGACCATGCCGGAAACAAAATTTCCCAAAGACCAGAATACGGGAACCTTCTTGCCATCCGCCCCGTCTTTTACCTCGACGCCTTCGAGCACATGGGGGTGCGTGCCGATAATGGCGTCCACACCGGCATCCAGGAACATCTGGGCGTACCTGAGCTGATCATCATCGGGTGCATAGGCGTATTCGGTACCCCAGTGCGGAAACGCGATCACGAAATCGGCCCCATTCTCTCGCGCGCGCTTGACGTCGCCGGGAATGTCGCTCGAATGCAGCTTCTTTACGCACCAGGGGGCATCATCCGGCAGCGGGATGCTGTTGGTATGCTGCGTGTAGTTGAGCAGTGCGACCTTGATGCCCTCGCGCTCGATCATGAGGATGGCATCGGCGACCTCCTGGCTATCGGCCAAACCGGTCACCACCACCTCGGGGTGCTTTTCACGCCAATAGGCAAGATCTATCTTGATGCCATCAAAACCTTGGTCAAGGGCATGATTGGTAGCAGATAGCGCAACGTCTACGCCAGCCTTAGCCTCGGCATCCCCTATTTCCTGGGGGCTATTAAAGGTGGGGAAATTCTCGAGGCCGAGCTCGGTGCCTCCCAAAATGGTCTCCTGGTTGACGATCGCGATATCGCTCTTCGCAAACTCGTCGGTCAAATTCGCGAAAAAGTGGTCGTAGTTGTACGAACCGTCGGGCTGGCGACCGGTGTTCCATACGCTCGCGTGAATGAGCATGTCCCCCACCATCATGAGGGTGATACGCTTGGCCGCGCGCTCGCTATCGTAAACCGTCGCAAGTTGCGGCTCGATGGTTCCCGCAGCAGGCGTGTCGAGTGCAGCGCCAAGGCGGGCGGGAAATGCACAGCCCGAAAGCGAGGCGACGCCTGCACAACCAAGACCGCCCAGGAGGCCGACCATGAACGCGCGACGAGAAATGTCGCACGTTGGGTGATATTCGACGGCATGTCGACGGAAGCAGCCCTGCTCCTGCGCCACAAGATCCCCCACATATACGCAAACGGCAAACAACAGGGCTTACCGTATCAAATGGGCATCGCTTTTTCAACGAGCGGGCAGTGAATGGGGTGAATCGCGAACGGCGCCGCAGAAGGCTCGCCCCGAGAGCAGGACATGGCCGTACGCAATCGGGCCGTGCGTGCCGCATTCGCCGTGCGAAGGTTGCCTAATCGAACAGTGCGTCTCCAGGAAAGTCGCTCCCATATGCGATGGCTCCTGCAAAGGAATAATCTTCGTCCGAGGCAATGAGCAGGTAATTGTCTTCCTCGCCGAGCTCTTCGTCGGACGTTTGGATCACGCAGGCGTGCGCAAAGATGCGCAGTGCGCTTGCCAATGCATCGCGCAAAAACGAGATGTCGGTGCCATGATCGCGCGAAACGATATTGGCTAGGTAGAGGCCCCCTGGCGTGAGATGTTCCTTCACGCGTGCGAGCGCCTGGACCGTCGCCACGCTGCGCACCGGGTCTGCACCGGCAAAAACATCGCTGACCACAACGTCGTAGAACAGCGGGTCTGCACCTTCCATGGAAATGCGCTCGAGGTACACGCGCGCATCCTCGATACAGATACCCAGGCGCGGTCCCACCTCCTGCTCCAGACGGTCGAGATAAAACCAACGACGAGCCATCTGAACGATAGCCGGATCAGCCTCCACGACATCCATCGAGATATCATCGTGCGCGGTCAACAGCGCCTTGGGATACGAGAATCCGCCACCTCCGAGCATGAGAACACGGCCGATACCGTGGCCGTATCGAGTCCTCATCTGCAGCTGGGCCTCGAACATCGTATCGAAAGCACGGATATACTCAAACACTGGCTCCGACCAGCGCTCGCCCAGAAACGTTGCAGATTGAAAGACGCCGCCCTGGGCAAGCGCACGCACCTCGGAGCCGTCTTCGAGCCTGAGCACCTTGACACGCGCACGCCCCGCGCGCGTACGCACCAGCTGGATGCAACGGGCGCCCGCGGCCAATGCACCTCCGAGCGCAGCCGCGCCCAGCGCCACGCCAACGGCTGTCGGCACGCTTTTGTTTTGCAAGCTTCCCATAGCTACAGCTCCCGCGTCTGATAGAGGCCGTTATCGGCAAATCCCTGAGCCCGATAATACTCCCGGGTTCCAATGGCCGAAATCACGTTGATGCGCTTATACCCCGCCTGGCACGCCATCTCGCACGCACGCTCAATCAGGTGACGCCCCAGGCCCATATGCTGCGCGCCATTGCCCGCAGCGTGCAGGTGCGCCACCTTGCCGTACACATGCACTTCGCGAATCATCGCTTCACCCAAATGCACAGGAAGCTCGGCGGAATGCTCACGCACATACTCCTGGCTGGGCAAAGAGAGTCGCAAGAATCCCGCAATGTGGTTCTCGTCGTCAATCCATTGCAAGAAACGCTCGCTTGTATCGGTAGTCTCATAGGGCACGACGTCAAGATGCAGTTCGTCGAGCGTTACCTCGCGCCCCGCAATCTCGCGATAGCGGATTTCCTCAACGCGGCGGGCAGCCGTTTGGTCTTGGGCCAGGCGCAACTCGACCAACTGACGAAGGTTGGGCTTCTTGTTGCCCACTTTGATATCCCCCGAAGAAAAGTCCCTGATCATGCGGGAAATGCGCGTGAATGCCGGCGTTGCCAAAACGTCGTCGGCAAGAACGTCGAGCAGCTCGTCTTCGGTATAGGGCCGCCACGAGCCGTCCTCGTAATTTGCACACAAGCGCGCACCCTCGATGAGCGCGCAGGGATAGAGCTTGATCTCGTCGGGCTGGAATGGAGCTTCGCTTACGAGACGCACGTAGTCGAGTTTGTCCTGCTCGGGCGTAGCACCTAAAAGGTTCGCCATCGCATGTGCATGGATTTTAAAGCCAAAGATGCGCAGCAGGTCGAATGACCGGGCAATGCGTTCGACATCGATACCGCGCTCGTTAAGGTCGAGGATGCGTTGGTTGAGACTCTGCACGCCCATCTGAATCTTAGTAGCACCCAGACGGCGAATGAGCGTCAGAGCCTGCGGCGTCACGGCATCGGGACGCGTCTCGATCACAAGCCCCACCACGCGATGAGCGGCAGTCTCGTTGATATGCTGTTGGCGCTCGAGTTCCTCGAGCGTGCCCGCCTGGAGCTTCGCGGCCTTCCCCCAGGGAGTGTTCTTGCCGTAGAGCTTCGCCACACAGCGATTGTACGAAGCATCCGCATCGACCATATCGTCGATGCGCTGCTGATACGGCGCAACCTTTTGCTCGAGCGCCTCCACATCCGTCGAGATGCCGAGCTCGCGATAGCGCACGCGGCGGTCGAGAACCGTCTGCGGGACCTCACGTGGGTCAGTCTGCTCCAACAGCTCTGCCGCGCGCTCGCGCGTAGACACGCCGGGGTCAGCCAGCATGGGATTTGCCGCCACGCCCGCCACGGCGTTGTCGTTGATAGCGCGGAAGAGCTCGGTCACGAACCAGATTTGATACTCGCGCGGATAATCGCTCCACGTGCCGCCAAGCACGATGAGCTCGATCTTGTCGGTTGCATGCCCCATCTGCGAAAGCGCCGTTAAGCGGGCGCTCACCTGCAAATATGGATCAAAGCAGTTTTGCTCTGCACGGGCGCACGCAGGCTCGGTATGCAGGTAGCTTTTAGGCATGCGAAGGTCGTTAGGGCAAAACAGGCAATCGCCCGAGCACGGCCAGGGCTTGGTGATCACGGTGATGGTCGCCACGCCCGACGCCGTTCGGCGCGGCTTCATGCGCAGGACCTGCATCAGACGCTGTTCAAGCTCGGGCGTGACGTTCCACGTAGACCACCGCTCGTTGTCTTCACGTTTGACGCGTTGATAGAAGGGCAGCAGGCGGCGTTTTGCAAGCATGCGTTTGTCGGCGCCCTCGCGACGCGCCTCGGCATGTATCAGTTTGACGAGCGCCTTGTCATCCACGGTCTCACCGCGACGCAGAGCCTCGAGTATGTTCAAGATAATCTGTTCCATGCCCCCCATTGTAAAGGCAAAGGCGCCGGAGCCGACCACGGCCCCGACGCCTCCATCAAAGAGCGCAGCTATCTTTACTGACCTCCAGAGACCGCCCGTCACTCCGGATCAAACGACATGCCTCCCGACCCGACCTCAAAACGATACATGGCGGACTTATCGCCGTTATCGAATTCATGGTTCAAAACCGTCTCGCCATCGTAGCCAAGCGGAAGGAAATCGCTCTCAAAGTCGCCGCTGCCCAGAGCAAGGCTCGCCTTAAAGCCCGTAGAATTCGGAACCGTTATCTCAACATCGCCCGAGCCCACGCTCACGTCCATCGACTTCGCGGGAGCCTGATACAGCTCAAGCGTCGCATCGCCCGAACCGACCTCGGCATTCAGGGCGTCGGTTACGGTGCCCACAAAATCAACGCCACCCGAATCCAGCGTTAGATTCAGGTCGTGGCACGCAATGCCCGTGACCGTCAGGTCTCCCGACCCCACATTCGCCGTAATGCCCACCAGGTTATCCGCAACATCTCGCGGCAGTTCAATGGTGACCGTGCGGTCGATTGCGCGTTCGTCATCGCAATCGAATTGGCTAATCTTGAGCGTAGAGCCTTTGACCTCGGCCAGATTCTGAGTCGCCGCATCTGTGGCGGAGGCTCCTTTTGCTACGCGACCGCTTTCGATGACGCGCACCTGCCCGCCGGAAACGTTTTTGACCTCGACCGTGCCCGACGTCACATCCAGGTCAAGGGACTGGAGCGTATCGGCATTAAAGGTCGCACTCGAAAGTTGCTGAGGCCGAGCGGAATAGTTAGCGTCATCCGAGAGATCAACCTCGTCAAACACCTCATCCAAGTCAGACAGATCGGCAGACAGGATGCTGCTCGTTGTTTGCACGTTATAGGAATGAAGGAACAGCTGTGAAAGGCCGAGGATGAGCACAATGATGAGCACAAACGCTCCGATGCCAACGCCCAGGCGTACCTTCGATTCATGCGAGAGCTTCATCGCGCATCACCTTCTTTGGAAAGCGGCTCAGTGGTGGTCGCGGTGGCCACGTCAGTATCAGTCGCAGCGGAAACGTCCTGCGCCTGAGCCTTAGTCGACACCGGTGCCGGACCAATCTGAATATCCCCGCGCGCCCAATCGCCATCAAGTGCACGCGCCACCCAGCGATAGATGGGAATCGTAAAGAAGACCAGCGCGGCAGCAAAGGGACCGACATTTAACAGGAACATCAGCAAGAAGAACAGCAGCCAGCAAACGGCCCAATACGGAAACGACTGAAAGGGGCCCTTCACCGGGGTCGGGTTGGCCGCACCGGCGCCTGTCACTTGCGCCGTCGCGGCGTTGGCGGCCTGCGCGCTCCAACTTGCCGCCTGCGCAGCCTTGGCCGCGGCATCGCTTGCCTGCGTCGCCGCCTCGGTGGCACGAGCCGCAGCCTCGTGGGTACGGGCGCGCTCCGCCGCCTCGGCCTCACGCTGACGGGCGCGGTCTTCGTTCTCGAACTCGATATCGTCCTCAATCTCGTCACTCGGATTGAGCAGCTCGTCTAGACTCACGCCATAGAGTTTGGCAAGCGAGATCAGATTCTCCGTGTCGGGAGAGCTCTCCGCGCGTTCCCACTTGCTGACCGCCTGACGCGAAAGACCGAGCTTTCGGGCCAGCCCTTCTTGGCTAAAGCCCTTGCTACGGCGAAGGTCGGCGAGCCGCTGCGCAGTTTCAACATTCATGGTTCCTCCTATGCTTTTGCCAGCCGTGCCGCCGGACCGTTTTTGTTCTTAAGGCGCCTTGCACAGTTAAAAATCTATCCGCCACCGCCAAAAACACGCCACCTATTCTAGTGAGATTTTTGACAACCGCTGGTTGCGGGCGCACGTGAACTGGGAAAATGTGTCTAAACAAAGCAATGATGTCCGCTCGGTTGTTCCTGCCGCAACGTTAACGGTAGTATGGTCGTGCAGTTTATTCCGCGCGTCGCCAACGGAAGGAGCCTCGCACCGTGAACCGCGATTTTGCCTCATCGCTCATCCAGCTCAACAACACGTTCTATCGCGAGCACGCTGCTTCCTTCTCCGACACGCGCCGAGCCCCCTGGCCTGGCTGGCTGCGCACCATGGACATCGCGCTAGAGCAGATTGACGCGGCCGACAACGAGCAACCGCTCCGCGTTTTCGATCTTGCCTGCGGCAATATGCGATTCGAGAACTTCGCCCTCGGCCGCCTGAGCTCTTCGGTCCACGCCGGACGTCCCCTCGAGTTCTATGGCGTCGACTCATGCCAAGACCTCGCCACCGATGAGGGCGGATACGCTCGACGCATTCCCAATCTGCACTTCCAGGAAGTCGATGTCCTCGGCACGCTGATGAAGCTCAACCCCGCCAATATGCCCGATGTGGTTTTCGATGCCCCGCTCGCCGACATTTCGGTCTGTTTTGGCTTTATGCATCACGTGCCGTCATGCGAATACCGCGTGCGCGTGCTCGACGCCCTGGCACGCCAGACGCGCCCGGGCGGCATCATCGCTATCAGCTTTTGGGAATTCATGAACGACGAGCGCATGGTGCGCAAGGCTGCTCGCGCCGAAGCCCGCGCCGAGCTCACGCCGCCGTTCGAGGGGTATGACCCCTCGCAGTTCGAGACGGGTGACCACCTCATCGGCTGGCAAAACGACCACCGCGCCTATCGTTACTGTCACCACTTTGACGATCAGCAAATCACCGATTTGGTAACAGGAGTGCGCGCATGGAGCGAAAACGGCGACTTCCCCGTACGCGAGCTAGCGCGCTTTCATGCCGACGGGCATAGCGGCGAGCTCAATCGCTATGTGATCTTGCAGAGAGTTTGATTCCCTTAGCAGCATTCGCGCATGGGCGTCAGCTTCTGCAAGCGCTCGAGGTGGAGAAATTCCTTTCGTCCATTTGGGTCTCCGGACTCCCTAATTAGACAGCCCGAAAATCGATCGAGCTCGCCTTTCGAGAAGAGGGGTGAAAGCCCCTGCAGGCCCCGCTCCGTATCCTCGATTACCTCGATAAAAGACTCCCCCTCGCAGCCAAGGGCAGCAACACAAGCATTATCGACCATCCACGGTCGCTCATTTGCCATCGAGAATGGGTCGACGTACACGACTATCTCAAAGATGCGCTCGAAGGGAATCTGTGGATAACGCGTTGCGAACGCAGAAGCATGGCGTGCGCACTGCCGAACGTCCCCGTTGCGATTCCACGGGCTCTTGTTTCTGTCAACAGAATCTTCTGTCCCCGCGTAGGAGAGCACGTTCCCGTTTGCATCGACCGCAACGTGGGCATAGCAAGACTTGACCTCGATGATATAGACGGCATGCTCGGTTATCACTGCGCAATCGATCTGGCTGAAAAGCGGCTTTAGCGCTCCTCGTGTTCTTAGATAGCCAAAACGCGATCCAGACCAGCTCTCCGATGACCCCTGCTGCAACTCGTCCGCGCTGCCGTTTCCGATATACAGGTTCGGACATACGCGCGCTCCCTGTAGCAGTCCCTCGGCATGCGCCCGTTCATCCAAGGTGCTGTACACGAACCATTCGGCCTGCAGGCCACGGCCCACTCTATTATTCTTCTTTGAAGCCTTGAGCTGATATCGGTCCTTCTTGGCATACTGCGAAATCAAACGATAGGGCGCGAGCGGACCGACCTCCCCGCGCTCAAGCGGCTTGCCCGTCAGCTGGAACCAAGAGCTCGTGTAATAACGAGAGTGCGCAAAACGTTCAGCCGCATCAAGTTCATGCCTCGCCTTATCCCAGGCTTCCAACACTTCCCGATTGCTCTCGTTGATGCGCCTGATCCTCCATGCATACCAGCGCTTCAAGAGCGAAAAACGCGTCTTGAAATGTCTCGCCGCAATCCGATTACGGCGAGACAGGATGGGGCTCGCCGCCTTGCTTGCCACGGAGGCGTCCTTTGAAATCTCCGCCCGGCGCTCGTCATAATCGCTGGGAACGATAACCCTTCCGCAACGCGGGCAAACCGTACGCCAGCCAGAAAGCGCAGCCGTCGAAAGCGTGAACAATTCCAAACAATGCGGGCAAACAACAGATGGATCCGGGCGACTGAGAGACTGCGGACCGATAGCGGCAACATTTTGCGGCAACGGCCGCGCGCGGTGATTCTGTTTCTTCGTTTTCTTCCCCATAGCCCCACCAAACGCTGGAACGTGACGGTACTCTAATCTGGTAAAAACGATATCCCCTCGTGCGGACACGATTTGGACGCATCTATTGGAGACCCATGGGAAGCTTGCACGTCAGAACCCCCAAGAACTTTGTGTTAGAGGAGCGTCTGGAACGCTATGCCGACGCGATCGAAACGAGCCCCGAGGGCTATATCGGTCACTGGCGCGAAGCCTGCGCCCCCGCCGGCCGCAAACCCTTTGCCCGCCTTCATCTCGATCTTGGCTGCGGAAAGGGAACATACCTGGTAGAGCGTGCCAAAATCGAACCCGACACGCTCTTTATCGGCGCCGATCAAGAGCCCATCTGCATTGCCTACGCCGCGCAGCGTGTTGTCGACGCGGGCATCGCAAACGCGGTCCTGGTCCCGCGCAAAGCGGACTCGCTCGCGCGCGTCTTTGACGCTGGGGGGCTCGATGCCATCACGCTTAACTTCCCAACTCCATGTCCCAAGGCTCGACATGCCGAGCAAAGGCTCGTCTACGTCGATACGCTCGCAAGCTTTCGCCCACTCCTTGCCGCAAGCGGAACCGTCACGCTGCGCACCGACAGCAAACCGCTGCGCGACTACGCCTTGGGCCAATTCGAAGCCGCAGGCTACCAGTCGCTTTGGACCAGTGACGACGTACGCGCCGAGCACCCTGAGCACCCCATGACCGAATACGAGCAGCGCACGCGCGATATGGGTGCGCGCGTCTACGGTATCTGCGCAACCCCCGGTGCCGCCCCAAGCGAATCTCAGCTTGAAGCAGGCCGCGCGCAGGAGCAAAGCCTCGCCTGCTATCTGCCGCAAGACCTCGAAAGCCTCAATTACGTGCCCCTCGGCATGGAAGAAGCCGTCGAAAATTTCAAAAACCGCATGCGCAAAGGCAAAAAGCGTCTGCCGCAAGGCTAACGGAGCTTGGCCCACATCAAAAAATACGGTTATAGGTAGGTTTACCGATTCTTTTGGAGTAGACCCCCTCAAGCCCAGAACAAAAGGCAGGAAATCTACGCCTATCAACCGGTGCTACTCCGCCTTTCCCGTTCAACCTACCTATAACCGTATTTTTCTTCGTTGCCCTTGGAAATCGAGCCATCGTTCGCGCCCGCTGCGGCGTTCGCCCATGCCATTCGCCGATTCCAAGCGGCAATTATTCAACGAGCGATAGGGCTGCCGTGCGTTGGGCATCAGCGAGATATGGATTATATGCTTTGTAACATATCCGCTCTGCGCTATTACCGGACTCCCCCTCTGGTACTGATGATGCTGCCGCCGATCACCATCTGCGAAGCGGATAAGACACGGCGCTACCTGCGCGCGAATCCCACAGTCACCGAGGTAATTAACTCCCCTATTCATCTGCTCGTCCCCAGTAGCAAGCATGAAACTGGCGCCGTCAACATCAAGCATCACGTGTGGAGTACCAGGCAACCAAAAAACGCCGTTTGGGATACGGTCCTTGACATCATGGTCACCTCACCGCTTTTCACGCTTTTAACGTTGGCGCCGCTCCTTTCCACCGAAAGCCTTGCGCTCATCATCTACGAGCTGACGGGCAATTTCACCGTCTTTGAACCAAGCGAGCTGCTGGAAGAAATGCTAAAGCCCTACAAGGAAGAACTCCGCGAAGGCTCTGGGGGCTGGAGACGCGTCTACAGCACCGACGGCAAGCCCAGCGATCTATGGACGCGATCACCACTCATCGACTTTGATGAACTCGATCGGTTCCTCGAGGAAACTAAGGGGATGTATGGCCACAAGCGTCTTGCACAGGCGGCGCAGATGGTGACTGGAATCGTATCGTCTCCCTTTGAGGCTCAGCTCTCCATGCTGCTCAATACCCCTCGCAGCAAAGGTGGCGAGGGCCTGGCAAGGATCTTCAACAATCACGAGGTTGCCCTCACCGCCGAGGCGCGAAAACTCTGCCACAACAAAAAGGCGTTCATCGATCTCTATGTGCTTTCCGACGATGGCACAAAGGACCTCGCCATCGAATGCCAAGGCAGAAGCATTCATGGCACAGGCGGCGTCAAAGACATCGATGCCGATAGGGCAACAGCGCTCGAATGCATGGGCATCGACGTGCTCATGGTCACATATCAGCAAATTTCCGAGGCTAGCAAATTCGACGCGCTTCGAAGGCTTATCTTCCAAAAACTCGGCATGACGTACAAAGAGAAGACGCCACGTCAGAAAGCACAGGAAACCAAACACCGGCAGATGGTTTTTCTCGACTGGAAGACGCTTGGGGCGCAGGAACTCAAGCGGACTCGAAAGAAAAACCGGTTATAGGTAGGTCGAACAGGAAGGGCTGAGTAGCATCGGATTACAGTCGTTCTTTTCCTGGGTTTTTATTCGTGATTTAGCCCAGCTACTCGGCAAGTTCACGGCAACCTACCTATAACCGTATTTTTGCGCAATGACACCAGATGCGCAGATGCGCACCTTTCCTGTGCCCTCCCACGCCAGCCGATAAGGACTTTTTCCACGCTAGCGCCCAGCGTCGCGTCTCTCGGCCATAATAGTTGGCGGACAAATTCGAGAGAAAGCAGCGCGCATGGCTCAAAATGCAGCAAACAACAACCAGGACGCCGTGACCGTCACGGGCGCGGGCGCGGCCAGCTCGTTCTCAGGCGGCACGGGAACCGAGGCCGCCTTCGGCTCGCTCGGAGCCCTCTCCCCCTGCTGGTGGGAGCCGGAAGACGGATCCGAACCCGAGCCCTGGCTCAAGGCCGACCAAGCCTTCGAGCGCTTCCTGGAGTGGACCGCCAGCCGCGGAATCGAGCTGTGGGAACACCAGGAAGAGGCCCTCATGGACCTCGCCACGGGCAACCATGTCATCCTGGGCACGCCCACGGGCTCGGGCAAATCGCTCGTCGCGCTCGGCATGCTTTTCATGGGCATGGCACAGGGCAAACGCTCGTACTACACCGCGCCCATCAAGGCGCTGGTCTCCGAGAAGTTCTTTGACCTCGTACAGGTGCTCGGCCGCGAAAACGTGGGCATGATCACCGGCGATACGCACATCAACACCTCGGCGCCGGTCATTTGCTGCACGGCCGAGATTCTCGCCAACGACGCCCTGCGCGAAGGCGAGGACGCCGATGTTGGCTGTGTCGCCATGGACGAGTTCCACTACTTTGCCGACCCCGACCGCGGATGGGCTTGGCAAGTGCCGCTGCTCACGCTCCCCCACGCCCAATTCATGTTGATGAGCGCTACGTTAGGTGATGTCTCGGCCATCGCCGCCTCCCTGCGCGAGCATACCGACAGCGACGTCGACCTCGTGGTCGACGCGCCGCGCCCCGTGCCGCTGTCTTACGAGTACGTGAAGACGCCACTCGAGGGAACCGTCGAGCTCGCCATGCGCAACAACGAGGCGCCGCTCTACATCGTGCACTTTAGCCAGGACGCGGCGCTCTCCACCGCGCAATCGCTCGCTAACTTCGGCATCGCCACCAAGGAGCAGCGCGAGCAGATCAAGGAGATGGCACGCGGCACGCGCTTCACCACCGCCTTTGGCAAGATCCTCAAGCGTCTGCTGAGCTGCGGTGTGGGCGTGCATCACGCGGGCATGCTGCCGCGCTACCGCCTGCTTGTCGAAAAACTCGCGCAGCAGGGCCTGCTGCCCGTTATCTGCGGCACCGACACGCTGGGCGTGGGCATCAACGTACCCATCCACACCGTGGTGCTCACCGCGCTCACCAAGTTCGACGGCTACAAGATGCGCCGTCTGCGTGCCCGCGAGTTCCACCAGATTGCGGGCCGCGCCGGACGCTCGGGTTTCGATACCGAGGGCATGGTCATCGCCGAGGCCCCCGAGCACGAGATCGAGAACGCCAAGCTCCTCCTCAAGGCCGGCGACGACCCCAAAAAGCTGCGCAAAATCAAAAAGAAGAAGCCGCCTGAGGGCTTTGTGACCTGGAACGAACAGACCTTCCAGCGTCTCATCGAGACCCAACCTGAGACGCTCAAGCCGCGCCTGCGCATCACGCACTCCATGGTTCTCTCCATGGTCGAGCAGGGCGGCGATGCGCGCGCCCGCGTAAGCGAGCTCATCGCCAAGAGTCTGCAGACCGACGAGGAGAAACTTAAGCTCAACATCCGCGCCGACGAGATCTTTGCCACGCTGATCGACTCCGGCGTCGTCGTGCGCACCGAGATACCGCCCGCAGAGGGCGCACCCGCAGACGCCGAGCCGGAAGTGGATTACGCACTCACGGTCGACCTGCCCGAGGACTTCGCCCTCGACCAGCCGCTCTCGCCGTTCCTGTTGGCAGCACTCGAACTGCTTGACCCGGAAAGCGAAACCTACACGTTCGACCTCATCTCGATGGTCGAGGCGACACTCGAAGATCCCAAACAGGTGCTGCGCGCCCAGGAGCGTGCCGCCCGTTCGCGCGCGATGGCCGAGATGAAGGCAGACGGCATCGATTTCGAGGAGCGCAAGGAGCGTCTGCAGGACGTCACCTATCCCAAGCCGCTTGAAGACCTGCTCGACACCGCCTTTGCCACCTATTGCGCCGAGGTACCCTGGGCAAACGACTACGAGCTCAGCCCCAAGAGCGTGTTGCGCGACATGCTTGAAGGCGCCAACGACTTCAAGGGCTATATCCAAAAGCTCAACATCGCGCGCTCGGAAGGCATCTTGTTGCGCTACCTGGCCGAAGCGTTCCGCTCGCTCGACCGCACGGTGCCCGTGGCAAAGCGCAACGAGCAGCTGGAAGACATCATCTCATGGCTGGGCTTTATGGTGCGCTCCGTCGACTCCAGCCTGGTGGACGAGTGGGAAGCCGCAGGCGACCCCGCGGCCCTCGATATGGCGCCCCCTTCGGCGGCGAACCAGGTAGTCGCCGACCGCCGCGGCGTCACCCTGTTGGTGCGTAACGCCCTCATCCGCCGCGTGACGCTTGCTGCCCGCGACCGCTACGACCAGCTGGGCGAACTCGATGCCGACTTCGGCATGACGGCGACGCGCTGGGAGCGCGTACTCGACGCGTATTACGAGCAGCACGAAGAGATCCTCACCGACGCCGATGCCCGCTCCTCCGCGATGCTCTCCATCGATGAGGCCGACGAGCAGACCGCACACGTATGGCATGTCCATCAGATCTTTGCCGACGAGGACGGCGACCACGACTTCGGCATCATGGCCGACCTCGACCTCGACGCCACGCAAGAAGAAGGCGAGGCTGTCTTCAAGAACTACCGCGTGGGCTTTATCGAAGACCTGCTTGACTAGCCCCAATGTAACAGCAAAACGACAGGTTTAATCTGTCACATTTTCATATGGCATCCATACATGTGTAGGAA
Organism: uncultured Collinsella sp.; assembly: GCA_934621295.1. GTDB lineage: Bacteria > Actinomycetota > Coriobacteriia > Coriobacteriales > Coriobacteriaceae > Collinsella. The sequence continues at coordinate 511,973 of CAKTVB010000001.1, read as the reverse complement.
TAGTGAATATGTGACAAAATAAACCTGTCGACTTTTTGTCACATAGGGGTGCCATCCGAGAAAGGATGGCACCCCTCTTGTTTAGCGGCGGCCGCAGTAGGCGTCGCGGGCGATGTTGACCAGGTCCTGCTTGGACATGGGACGCGGGTTGGACGGCGTGCAACGGTCGTGCTGGGCCGCCTCGGCGATGGCGGAAAGCTCGGCTTCGAATGCCGCGGGCTCAAACTGCGGCAGGTCGGACAAAGCGTTCTCGACGCCCAGGCACTCGCGCAGCTCAATCACGCGAGCCAGCAGCGCATCGGCATCCGCCATGCCCAAATCATGAGCCAAACGGTCATACGGCTCGCGATACTTGGGCTCGCTCATATGGAAGCGCATCACATAGGGCAGCAGGATGGCATTCAAGCGGCCATGGGCCACGTGGAAGCGTCCGCCCAGGGCGTGCGCCAGCGAATGGTTGATGCCCAGACCGGCGTTGGTGAAGGCGATACCCGCAGAGCAGGACGCCTCAATCATGCGCGTACGGCTGCGCATGGCCAGACCGTCGCGAAAAACCACCGGCAGGTCCTCGAAGACGATGGAGGCAGCCTTCACGGCAAGTGCATCGGTGAACGGCGTGGCAGCGTTGGAGACATAGGCCTCGATAGCATGTGTCAACACGTCAAGACCGGTATCGGCCGTGATCTTTGCCGGTACGGTCTTGGTGAAGTTGGCCTCGAGCAGGGCGCCGTCGGGGGCCAGGAAGTCATCAATCAGCACGACCTTGTTCTCACCGCGCGTGATGACGGCAAAGTTGGTGACCTCCGAGCCTGTGCCCGCCGTAGTGGGAATGGCCATGAAATACGGCTTGTCCATTCCATGCTCGTGGGCGAAGTACAAAATAGCCTTGGTAGCATCGATGCACGAGCCGCCGCCAAAGGCGATGACCATATCCGGCTTGACGCGCTCGACCACAGCGACGCCCGCGTCGACGAGCTCCTGGCTCGGGTCGGGCTTGACGTCGGAATAGGTCTGATAGCGCGCGCCCGCAGGCAGATGCTGAGCCATCTTAGCGACCATGCCCGAGGACTCCAAAAAGCCGTCGGTGATGATCAGCACGTTGCGATAGGTTAGGCCCTCAAGATGATTGATGGCCTGCGACCCGAAAAACAATTCAGTCGTGAGCTTAAAGCCCTGCATGAGAGCCCCTTTCGATTGTTACGAGAAAGTCGTCGCGGCGTTAGCGCTTAACGGGCAAGAGCACCTCGGCGACAAAAAGATCTTGGTTGTAGGTAGTCCAGTAGTCGGTCACGAAGCGCTCGAACACGCCGTCGGCCGGCTTGAAACCGTTTGCGCGCGCATAATCGCGCACGCGACGATGGGCCTCGCCGATATTCTCGAACGGACCCGTATGGTACGTGGAAAGATACATGCCGCTCTCCACCGTCATACGATTCTCCTCGGCGATGGGACGCAGCGCATGCTGAACGACCGTGACCTCGGACTGCTCTTGAGCATGCTCGGGCTCGCAGCACGCATCGAAATTGCTGTGATGCAAGATCACCGGACCGGTGATCACGTTGTCGTGCTCCTCGACAAAGGAGGTGAAATCGAGGTTGATGATCGCATCGGCGTAGTTACCCCAGAAGTGATAGGGCATGGCCAAGAACTCCTGGGCAGAGAAGTACTTAAGGCTCACGTCCTTGGGTTTGACCGAAAGGACGAAATTGGCCTCGTCGATAAGCCCCATCCAATCCTGAATGGTATGGCGGCACTCCTCGAGGCGCGTCATCTCGCGCGTACACGCATCGGCATGGGCGCCGAACATCTCCTTGATCTTGTCGAAACTCTTGGTCTCGAACAGCTCGGAAACCTCGTCGAGCGAAAAGCCCATCATCTTGAGATAGTTGATGATGGGGATGCGCAGAATCGTCTCGAGCGAATAATAACGATATTTATTATCCCCTATGCGATCGGGCTGGAGCAGATTGAGCTTGTCGTAATGGCGCAGCGTGCGAGACGTGATGCCGCACAGCTGGCTTGCCTCGCCGATACCCAAAAGCTGACCGTTGTGCAGCTCGTCGTCGTTCACATGAGCCATCGTTACGCCTCCAGAACACGTTGAATGAGTACGGCATTCACATAGGTATCCAAAACAGGATTCACATGATCGCCCAACTGGCGCAGCAGCCCGTCGCGCAGGCACCTGAGCGTAGACAGCGAATAGCACTGGATCTCACAGACATAATAACCAATCGAAGAGATGAGTTTTGGCCGCGTTATCGATCCCCTCACATGCTGCGCCGTCGCGGGAAGTTCGCTCTCGGCGATGTCGAGCATGCGGCGCAACGTGTCCTCAATCTCGTCGAGCACACAGCGCTTGACCGGCGAAGGAGCCTCCAGGCGCCCCGACCAATCGCGCGCAAATGCCGCAGGATCGGTCGCCTCCATCATGCGCGCGTATTTCTCGCGAATCACATTGCGGCCTGCCGCATCGGCAGCCACCACGTCATCACGCACGGCAATGATGGACTCGCGAGGAAAACTCAGGTACTGGGCAACGCGGTGGATAAAGAACCCCACTGCATCATCTTGGCAGGCAGCGCGCCCGCTCATGCCCTGAACGGTATCGAAGTGCACCCATTCAAGCTGTACGAGCTCGCGCAATGCGGAAATTTCCGCCCGAGCAAGGCCCTTACCCTCAAGCAGCTCCTCGACCGCCGGCATATTGAAAAACGCCGGCATGCCCTGCCGAAGCGCGGAGCACGACGTCCTGCAGTCTCCCAATGCCAACCCCCCTATCGATATCCGCCGGCCGCAAGCGGGCAGGCGGCAAGATACGGATCTCTCAACGAACCCTGGATGTCTGAGGCCACATCGAGCAAAAAGTCGCTGTCGCACGACGTCCAACCGACCAAGCGGCCCGCCGCGGCGACTGCCTGGCAAAGCGCCTCGACATCGTTTTGATCCACCTGCTCCACCGGCGCCGCGGCGATAGAGTGCACAGCCTCGACCACCGGCACAGGAGCGCACGCACGCTCGGCAAGCGAACGATAGGCCCACTTGTAGTACGGCATGTACGTACGTGCCAGCAGATGAAACGCTGCCATGGTGCTCGCCAAGAACTCGTCGCGTGCCGCCTGGGCGGCGACGACATCCTTACGCACAAGGCAGCGCGGCAAGTTGTACTGCCCTGCCTGCGCCATGGAGGCACAGTGGGCAGCAAACTTCTTACGCATAACCTCGTCGGGATAAAATCCCTGGTACACCACGCGCAAAGCGGAGAACTCGCCACTCGGATCGGCAAAAACCTCGCCGGAGGTAACCTGAGCGAGAAGCTGCTCGGGAATGGCGAGCCACTCCTTTGCGCACTGTGGCGCACGAGAAAGACCGGTGTAGAGGCGATAGAACGCCTGCGTCTCAAAGATGCCCACACGCTTGCCCGCTATCTGCGTCTGCTGGCGCGTGAAGCCCTTGAAACTCACAGGCAAAAGGTCGTAGCGGCGCTGAAGCTCCGACGCCTGCGCCTCGTACATATCGGAAGGAAGCCACACGCAGAAGCCGGGACCGAAGTCGTGGTCGCGCGAAATCTCGTCGTCGAAGCCCAGGCATTCCGACCCCTCTCCAACGAGGCCCAGCGCGGCGCGGTAACGGACGTCGCTCGGCAGCCCTTCGAACAGGGAGGGAGCATAGAACTCGCAATACGAACGAGAAAGCTCAAGACCTGTCACAACTTCACCCTGCTTCCGCGCACTTGGCTACAAGAGAAATTAGATGCCCTTGAAGGCATTCGTGAGCTCGTGAATCATCTTCTGGAGCTCGTCGGCGTCGATGACGTCGTTGGGCTTGGCGCCCGCAAGCGCGTCGGGAGACACGTCGGTGCAGTTGCAGCCCACCGAGTAGCTAATGCCGGAAACCGGGTTGGGCTTCGAGTCGCAGCAGCCCGTAGCGGACACGGCATCGCAGCAACCGGCAGCAGGAGCCGCGGCCTCGGTGTGATGAGCAGCCAGATCGGGGTGCCACTTGGCAAACAGCTCGTCGTGAGCCACGACCTCGTCGGGCTCGATCAAGCCGTTGACCACGCGCTTCACGTTGATGAGGTGCTGCGGACCCACGTTCTCGGAAACAGAGCTGCCGCCCCAGGTGCCGCAACCCAGCGTGAGTGCGACATCGAGGCCAGTGATAACGCCCGTGCCGCCCTGGGAGCCGCCGGTGTTCACCAGGATGCGGGAGGCCGGCTTAATGGAGAACTTGCGCACCATGTCCTTATCGGTGGTGTGGATGCTCATGGTGTGACCGATGCCGTTTTGCAGCAGCTCGATAGAGAGCTCGCAGGCCTCTTCCCAGTTGGAAACGGTATAGAAGCCAAGAACGGTGGTGAGCTTCTCGTAGGACAGCGGCCAGGCATCACCCACGCCGTGCTGCTCGCCAATGAGCACACGAGTGCCCTCGGGAATCGTGATGCCGGCGGCCTGCGCGATTGCCTGCGGGCTGTGACCCACGAACTTCGGACTCATGGAGTGGCCGTTGCGGAAGAGCAGGGCGCAAACCTTCTTGCACTCCTCCTCGGTCATGAAGTAGCCGCCCTGGGCACGGAACTCGGCGATCACGGCGTCGCGGTTGCAGGTCTCGCAGATGATGCTCTGCTCGGAAGCGCAGATGGTGCCGTAGTCGAACGTCTTGGAGGCAAGGATGCGGCGGACGGCGTCGTGCACGTTGGCGCTGCGCTCGATGTAGGCGGGCGAGTTGCCGGCGCCCACGCCCAGCGCGGGCTTGCCGGAGCTATAAGCGGCCTTGACCATGCCGGGGCCACCGGTAGCGATGATCATGGCGACTTCGGGAGCATGCATGAGCTCGTTGGTAGCGGCCATGGAGGAAAGCGTGATGCCCTGGATGACGTTCTCGGGGGCGCCCGCCTCGACGGCAGCCTGGTTCATGAGCTGGATGGCCATGCCCGTGCACTTGGCGGCAGCGGGGTGCGGTGAGAAAACGATGGCGTTGCGAGCCTTGAGGGCGATCATCGCCTTGTAGATGACCGTGGAGGTGGGGTTGGTGGAGGGGACGATGCCCATCAGCAGGCCAACCGGCTCGGCGATGGAGATGACCTGGTTCTTCTCGTCGGCATCGATAACGCCGATGGTCTTTTTATCGCGGATCTCTTCGTAGAGCAGGGCGCTGGCGATGTGATTCTTGTACACCTTGTCACAAACCTTGCCAAAGCCCGTCTCCTCGACGGCCATGCTGGCGAGCACCTGAGCATTTTCCTCGGCAACCCTCACCATGTTGCGGAGGATGCGGTCAATCTGCTCCTCATCGTAATGAGCAAGCTGGTTCGAGGCGATCTTACCCTTGCGGGCGAGGTCGCGAACCGCCTGGATGCTCTGAAGATCGAAATCGTAGTCCTGCATGAGACTCCTTTCGAATCAATCGGTTAGAACGGCTCGTGCGGGCGCGATTACGCGGCGCCGCCGGGCAGGATGGACTCGACGGAGCCGTCGGGGCGCGGGATGACGTGCACGGAGATGAGCTCGCCCACGCGCTGGGCCGCGGCGGCGCCGGCGTCGGTGGCTGCCTTGACGGCGCCCACGTCGCCGCGGACGAAGACGGTCACGAGGCCGCCGCCGACGCGCTCCTTGCCGACGAGGGTGACGTTCGCGGCCTTGACCATGGCGTCGGCGGCCTCGACGGAGCCGATCAGTCCACGGGTCTCGATCATGCCGAGGGCCTGGGTTGCGTTAGACATGGTTCCTCCTTAAAGGTGCGGGCGCTCGCCCGCGAGTAGGTTTGGGAAGCCGTAAATAGCCGGCGTGCCCGCCCAGACGCTTATAGCGACAGGCGCGCAGGCATTCGCGGCGAGGGGAGCCGGCGGGAAAGCGCCGGGTATCCGGTTGGGGCCGCCGACACGCGATGACGACCCCAGCCAAGGACTTAAGCCTTTTGCGGGCGCGATTACGCGGCGCCGCCGGGCAGGATGGACTCGACGGAGCCGTCGGGGCGCGGGATGACGTGCACGGAGATGAGCTCGCCCACGCGCTGGGCCGCGGCGGCGCCGGCGTCGGTGGCTGCCTTGACGGCGCCCACGTCGCCGCGGACGAAGACGGTCACGAGGCCGCCGCCGACGCGCTCCTTGCCGACGAGGGTGACGTTCGCGGCCTTGACCATGGCGTCGGCGGCCTCGACGGAGCCGATCAGTCCACGGGTCTCGATCATGCCGAGGGCCTGAGTTGCGTTAGACATTCTTGTTACCTCCTGAGTGGTCTCCTTGGGCGCAGGTGCGCTTGCGGGTTTGGTAGCGGGAGCTTCCTTTGTAGAAGCCTCGACCTTGAGCGGCGCGGGATGCTCTTCGACCTCGCGCTGCGCCTTGGTCTCGTTCTCGTTGAGTGCAGGTGCCGCAGGCTCCGATTTGGTCTTTGCGGACGCCGTCTTTGCGGCGGGCTTCTTTGCGGACGCCTTTTTTGCCGCTGCGGGCTTGGCCGCGGCCTCCTTCTTGAGGGCTGCCGCAGGCTTTGCGGGCGCCTCCTTCGGAGCGGCCGCCGGCGCAGATGCGGGCTCCTTCTTTGCGGCGGGAGCCTTTGCGGGAGCTTCAGTCACCTCAGGAGCTGCCTTCTTGACGTTCTCCTGGAGCTTCTTGCTCCCACCGGTGCCGGATCCACGCGTTGCCATGGCTTACTTAGGCCTTGGCGCCGGGCAGGATGGACTCGACGGAGCCGTCGGGGCGCGGGATGACGTGCACGGAGATGAGCTCGCCCACGCGCTGGGCCGCGGCGGCGCCGGCGTCGGTGGCTGCCTTGACGGCGCCCACGTCGCCGCGGACGAAGACGGTCACGAGGCCGCCGCCGACGCGCTCCTTGCCGACGAGGGTGACGTTCGCGGCCTTGACCATGGCGTCGGCGGCCTCGACGGAGCCGATCAGTCCACGGGTCTCGATCATGCCGAGGGCCTGAGTAGTGTTTGCCATTTTTGTTACCTCCTATTTCGTAGGGATCTACTTGATGATCTCTACAACAGAACCGTTTTTAATACCGAAGGCATTTGCCTCTTCGGTGTCGATATGACAATCGAGGGCGCTCGTGTTGTTGGCGCGCACGACCACGTTGTCAAGACGTCCGCCGCGCTCGCCGCCAAAGGCGATCGACACGACCTGGCCGTCATGAAGCCCGCGCTGGGCCGCCTCATCACACGTCATATGAATGTGGCGCGCGGCAACGATGACGCCCTGGGACAGGACAACGGTGCCATGGAGGCCGGCGAGTGTTACGCCCGGCGTACCCTCGAGCTTGCCGCTCATGCGCACGCAAGCGGGAACGCCCAGCTTGAACGTATCGCCGCGCAGCACCTCAACCTGAGTGGACGGGCGCACGGGACCAAGCACGCGAACGCGCTCGATAACGCCCTTGGGACCCACAAGCGTCACCGTCTCCTTGGCGGCAAACTGCCCGGGCTGGGAGAGCTCCTTGATGGGAGTGAGCTCGTAGCCGGCTCCAAACAGAGCCTCCAGGTCCTCCTGGGATAGATGGACATGACGACCGGACACGCCAACGCTCACGGTCAGCGGAGCCGTATGTCCAAGAAGGCCCTCAATCTGCTGCTCGCTCCAAATGCCGGAGTCAAGGGCACCACGAATAAGGCGCTCAATCTCCTCGGCACTCATGGCCGCCTCGTGCTCCTCATGGTGCTCGGGCGCAGGCGCTGCCGACTTGCGCTCCGTCGCTGCGGGCGCGGCGCCAAAGACCAGCTCGACGCCCAGCTCGGCAGCCTCGTCTTTGGCCTGCGGGGTCACGATGGTGTTGTCATCGATCGCAAGCACGCCGCCGTTCTTGGCCGCCGCCTTCACGTCTGCCGCACTGATCAGTCGCTTCATCTCTTCCTCCTTTCCTACAGACTCACGTCTTCGTCGATAATTCCTACGATGGCCGCATCTACGGGCGCATTCTTACCAAAGGTCTCGCGCATGAAGTGGTAGGCGGCCGAGCCCGTTGCCACAAGCACACGGTCGCCGGTGCCTGCGCTGATGGTGTCGACGCACACCAGGCGACGTCCGGATTCCGGGCCGTCGATGACCTCGACGCGCATCAACTTCATGCCGTCGAGCTCCTCGTACTTACGGGTCGCCCAGATGGAATCGATGAGCTTACAGATGAGCATTGGCGCCGCCCCCTCCTTCCTTGATGCGCTCCAAACACTCCATGACCTCCGCCGTGTCTCCGGCGATGGCCAGAAGAATCATGTTTTGCGGGCAGCTCCCGCGAATATCCGTGACCTCGACGCCCGCCGTCTTCTCGGCGATGTCGCTCGCAACGACCATGTCGATGAGCTTTCCCTGCACAAGGCCCACGGCCGCGGGCAGGTACTCCTCGCTCCAACGACGGCCCGAGCGCTGGCGCAAGATTGCCATCGTGCCGGGGGCGGGTGCCTTGATGACCTTGATATCAAGCATCGAGGTCACCTGCGGCAGCAGCTTGGCAGCCCAAGGCGATGCCCAGGGGCGTTACGAACATGGGATGGTTGGGCTTGTGCACCGGGATGCCCAGCGCCTTCTCAACCGGAGCCTCGATGCCCGTAAGCTCGGCCGTGCCGCCCACCAAAACGATCTCGGGCACGTCGTAGCCGTCGATGGCGCGCGCGATGATGCTTGCCACCTTGTCGATTGTGGGCTTGACGACCGGGAAGATCTCGCGGTGATGGGCGGGGTCGCGCTTGTAGAGCTCGGCCTCGTCAAAGCTCATGCCGCGAGCGCCAGCCAGTACGAGCGAGAAGTGAGTGCCGCCCGTAGACTCGTCGATGCACTCCACCACGCGGCCGTCCTGGATAACGGAAATGCCGGTAGTACCGCCACCGATATCCACCACGGCGCCGTCACGCGCGCCGATGAGCAGATTCGCGGCCGTGGGTTCGTCAAAGACGGCGACCACGTCGAGGCCCGCTCCTTCGGCGACGTTTTTGACCACGCCGCCGTCGAGGCCCTCGGTTCCCGGAGGAAGGGCCACGGCGCAGGGCTCAAGCTCGCGCCCGAGCTGCTGCTCGAGTTCCTCTTTGAGCTCGCGCGCGATATCGACCGCGCCCATGTAGTCGACGACCATGCCGTCCTTGACCACACCGGCAAAGCGATACGCGCAGGCCACGGCCTCGCCCGCGGCGTCAACCACGGCGAGCACGATAAACGCGGTACCCACGTCGAGCCCGCAGTAGAGGGGCTCGTCGGCACTCACCGGGCGAGGGTTGTCCACGCGGTCGAGCAGATCTTGCAGACGAGCGTTAGCGGCCTCGAAATCAACCATGGCGCACCTCCCCTGCAACCTTTTCCAAACACGTAGCCAGGCACGCGCGGCAGCGAACGACGCTTTGTGCCCACGCGTCCACGCCGGCGTGGCCCTCGGCCGTCATCTCGCTTGCACCCTGCGCCCAAAAGCGCTGCGTGCGTGCGAGCTCGGCATCGAGCAGCGCCATCTCGTAGTAGAGCGGGTGCACCGCCGCGGAGAGCGGCGGGAGCACGGGCGCCGCCGGCGCCTCGCCTGCGGCCTCGCATTCGGAAAGGAGACCGCCCAGGTCGGTGTGGTTTTGCCACAGGGTTCCCAGCGTGTCGCACACGTGGGCGATATCGTTCTCGATTCCCAGAGCGTTGCGGCCAAGCATCCGCAGGCGAGCGCCCAGGACGGCAACGTCGTCGTAAAACGAAGCCAAGGCATCCTCGGCACGCGCCGCCGCAAGAGCCGGGTCGGCCGCAGCGGCACTCGCGGTGCCGGAAGCAGCTCCGTAGCCCTCGTTAAAATCGATGTGGAAATCGATGAGGAACTGACGCGCGCTCGGGGTGAGCTTGGCGTCTTCGGGCAGCGCATAGCTCGAAAAATGCTCTCGGTTGTACGCGCTGCGCAGCTCGTTTTCGGTTACGTAGAACATAGGTGTCTCCTCCTTTCTAGTTATCGGTCACTCATTGGGTGCAACGTTTCGCACCCAGTCCAACAATTCGTTCACGCCCTCGCCGGTTGTTGCCGAAAGGCACAGGGCCGCATCGGCACCGGCATCCACGAGCTTGGCCAGCCCTCGCTCGCGTTCCCCTTCGCTAAGCTGGTCGCACTTGGTAAGTACGCCCAGGCAGGGTTCGTTGAACGCACGGGCAAAACCGCTCGAATAGAGCGTCTCGCCGCTCGCTCCGTCAATCAAAAGGAGCACCCCGAAAGCCTGGTTTTGCGACAACATGATCACGATGCTGTGCATCCAGTGGTTCTCGATATAGCTCCCCGGAACCTCGAAGCTGCGCGTGCGATAGAAACAATCCTCCCGATGCCGGTGGTCGGAGGCCTCCCCTTCCACCAGATCGGAAACCGTCGACTTGCCCGAGCCGGGCAAGCCGATGATCATCAGGCGGTCCCCCATCACGACCTCGTGACCTCGTGGGCACGAAATCCCAGGCCATCATGAAGAACGCGAACGACCTCCTGCATCGACGTCTCGACGCTTTGCACGTCGCCCAAGATCACCACGGCGCCGGTAAAGCGATCGAGAAATCCGATGCTCACTGGGGCCGCCTTCGCGGCGATATCGGCAGCGATAATGGAGGTCTCCTCCGGCGACAGCGTGAGGATGCCGATCGACTGGCCGTGCGGCACGCCGATGCGGTCGTAGATATCCGGTGCGGGAGACGCGATGACATGCGCCAACACGACTTCCTTACCATCGACCGACTCTTGGATGATGCGTTGAAGATGCTCCATGCCCCACCCCTAGTGCCGAACGAGGTTGACCTTGAAATCGGCCTCGGAGATCCATCCCTCGATGCGATTCAGGTCGTCCTCCGAAAGCGACGGGTCGCCTTCGATCTCGTAGTCACGGCCGAGTTGCGCGTACTTGCCCACACCCAGCTTGTGGTAGGGCAGCAAGTCAACGCCGTCGAAGTTCTTCTGATAGCGATACGGCGTGAAGAACTCGATCATGGCGTCGATCTCGGCCTTGTCGTCGTTCACCCCGTGGAGCAGCGGCATGCGTACGCGCACGTTAAAGCCGTTTTCCAGCAGAGCGCGGATGTTGGCGAGGATCTGCTCGTTGTTCACGCCGGTCCAGTGCTTGTGCTTGACCGGGTCCATCTGTTTGATGTCGAACAAGAACAGGTCAACGTAGCGCGCGATGTCGAGAATCGTCTCGGTCTTGGTGTAGCCGCACGTCTCGATGGCCGTGTGGTAGCCGCGGTCCTTGCAGGCCGCGAGCAGGGCGCGGGCGGCCTCAGGCTGCGCCAAGACCTCGCCGCCGCCCAGGGTCACGCCGCCGCCGGACATGCGGTAGAAATCCGCGTCCTGGTCCATAAAGGAGACCAGGTCGCAGATCTTGCAATCCTCGCCCATGATGGAGAGCGCCTTTTGCAGGCAAGCCTTCTCGCAGGCGCCGCAGCCCAGGCACTGCTTGGTGCGGTCCACCACATGCTCGCCATTGACGAATTGGTGAACCCCTGCGGGGCACGCATCGACGCACGCCCCGCAGTTCACACAAGCGGTCTGCTTGAACATGACCTCAAAACCACGACGCTGGCTCTCGGGATTGGAGCACCACTTGCAGCGCAGAGGGCATCCCTTGAAGAACGCGATGGAGCGAATGCCCGGGCCGTCGTACATGTTGTACTTCTGCGTATTGAAGATGCGCGCACGGCGCTCGAGGCTCTCTTCCAGCTGCTCGCTCATATGCGTCCTCCTTTCTGTACGGGTTGCGCCCATTTGGGCTTGAGTGGTTACGTGCTTAGAGCTTGGTCAGCATCGTGCGGCTGATAATCTCGTCCTGAACGTCCTTGCACAGCTCGACGAAGAACGCGCTGTAGCCGGCGACGCGAACCACCAGGTCGCGATGCTCCTCGGGGTGAGCCTGGGCATCGAGCAGCGTCTGGTTGTCCAGATAGTTGAACTGCATCTCGCCGTTGCCGTACATGCAGGCCGTGCGCAGGAGCGTGACCAGGCCGTTTTCGCCCTCGGGGGTATCCAGCAGGCCGGCCATGAGCTTGAAGTTGTGCACCATGCCGATGTTCATGCTGTCGTTGCTCATCTTGGAGACCGACTTGATGATGGCGGTGGGGCCGTTGTGATCGGCGCCCTGGGTGGGGCTGATGCCGTCGGACAGCGGCGTCCAGGCTTTGCGGCCGTTGGCGGAAGCGCCGGTCATCTGGCCAAACGGGGTGTTGTTGGAGATGGACAGCGTGCCGTGGGACAGACGCGAGTACAGGGTCTTGAACTGGCTGTGGATGTGCTCGGTGAAGTAGACGATGTCGGCCACGAACTGATCGGCATAGTCGTCGTCATTGCCGTACTTGGGAGCGTCCAGGCAGTCCTGACGCATCCTCTCGTAGCCCACGAAGTCGGCCTTGAGGCCCTCGTTGAGCTCGCACAGCGTGTACTTGCGGTCGTCGAAGACGAGCTTCTTGATGGCAGCCATGGAGTCGGCATAGGTGGCAAGGCCGCTCCACACAACGCCCGGTCCGAAGTTGTACATGGCGCCGCCGGCAGAAACGTCCTTGCCGGACTCCATGCAGCCCTCGAACATGATGGACATCAGGGGCTTAGGAGCCATGTCGCGGTGCACGCGCTGCGAGATCACGGTCATGACGCTCGTCCACTTGGTGATGTAGTAGATGGTGCTCTTGACCGCAGCCTCGAACTCCTCAAAGGTGTGGTACTGGTCGAGGTCGCCCAAATCGGGGGTAACCTGCTTGCCGTACCACAGGGGCACGCCGTGGTTGAGCGTGAGCTCGATGGCGATCGGCCACTGGGTGTAGGAGGTGGAGGTCCACTGATACAGGCGGCCAGACTTCTGCGGCTCGACGCAGCCCATCATGCAGTAGTCGCGCGCGTCCTCGACGGAGACGCCCTTGGCGAGCATCATCTTGATGTGTGTGTCGTCAAAGTGGCAGGCAGGGAAGCCCATGCCGGAGCGAACGACGTCCACGATCTTGCGCAGGTACTTCTCGGGGCTCTTGTTGTGGATACGGCAGGCCAGGGAAGGCTGGTAGATCTTGACGTGGCGCACAGCGTCCATCAGCAGGTAGGTGAGGTCGTTGGTGGCGTCGGCACCGGAACGGGTCACGCCGCCGAGCGTCATGTTGACGAACGGCTGGTAGCCGGCGAAGAACTTGGAAGCGTCCTCGGAGGTGGCCCACATCATCTCGCTCATCTTGATGAGCATGCAGCCGGCGATATCGAAGGCCTGGTAGTCGGTCAGGCGGCCAGTCTCTTTGTCGGCCTTGTAGAAGGGATACATGTACTGGTCAACGCGGCCGATGGACATACCGGTCTGGTTCTCCTCGACCGGCAGCAGGCTCTCGACAACCCACACGGACTGCACGGCCTCCCAGAAGGTGCGCGGCTTGTGAGCGGGCACGTTCTTAAGGTTCTCGCAGATCTGCAGAAGCTCGGCACGACGCTTGGGATCGCTGCATTCCTGGGCTTTCTGGCAGGCAAAGTCGGACAGGCGACGGGCGTAGATCATAACGCCCTCGGTAGTGTCGATGACGGACTTGTAGAAGTAGATCTTGTCCAGGTCCTCGGGGTTTGCGTAGTCGAGGTGCTTGAGGTGCTCGCGAGCCTCGTCCTGGATGTCCTGCATGCCCTTCTTCATCAGAATGACGTCGTAGCCGGGGTTGGAGTCGCCGCCGCCGTTCACCTGGTGATAGGAGCAGTCGGAAACGAAGGACTCACCGGAGAGCTCCCAGCCACCGCACTCGCGGTACTGGTCCTCGCAGACCTCGTCGAGCGACTTGCCCTCCCAGAACGGGAAGAGCTCCTCGCGCATGTACTTCTTGTCCTCTTCGGAGATGTAGAAGGGGTCCTGGGCGCGCGTGCCGATGGTGTCGAGCTCGTCGCGCAGCCAACGCCAGGCGATATCGGGCGAGAAGGCGCCGGCGCGCGGGGCACCCGTGGGGTTACCGACAATAAGCTCGTCGTCCTGGATGACCAGCGGAGCGGTCTCGCAGCAATAGCGGAAGCACTTGGCGCGCAGCTCGATCTTGGGCATACCCGGGTTCTTACGGGTGAACTCGGTCACGGCACGGGCGCGGTAGGTGGTGATGGAGGGGACCTGCTTGAGGAAGTTCTGCTTCAGGCGAACGTGGCGCTCGGTGGGGCCATCGGGCACCTCGGTGCACTCGGTATGGGCGACGGCGCTCTCCAGCGGACGATCGAGCTGGTCGGCGACCTTGCTGAACATCGCGCGGACGTTTGCGCGCTGCTCTTCGCTCATGTCCTTGGTGGCATCGGACAGTTGCTTGGCAAACTCTTGAATATCCATCGGTACTCCTTTTCTTCTAATCGGTCATGTTTTTAAGCAGGCTGGCGAACCATTCGTTGTCCTGCGGGGCAACGCCGGTCGCGGGCTGCTGTTCGGTCATATGTGCGGCGATCTTCCGATCCGGCGCCCGGTTGAGACCTGCTTCCTCGAGAAGAGAGAGGTCAGAAGGCTCGAGGCTGCAGCCAACCTGGCGCCGGCGGATAAAGTCGCGATAGGTCACGCCCAGATTCGAGGTGGTCGCGCTTTCCCATCCGGTAACGGTGAGGGTCTTGGGCAGCGTGGAATGGCAGCCGGTGGCTCCCATGCCGGTGCCCACGTTCACGAGGATGCGTCCCACGGGCTTCTTGAGCACAAACTGGCGAACGACTTCGCCATCGCGCGAGAAGATCGAGAGCGCGTTTCCCGAACCGCTGTTCAAAATCAGCTCGATACACTTCTCGCAGGCGTCGCGCCAGTTCTCCTCCACGTAGTAGGACAGCACGGGGCCGTACTTGGTGCGCGAGAAGTAGCTGCGCTCGGAGACATAGGGCTTCTCGGCTACGAGCACGCGTGTGGAAGCGGGTACCGCGATATCGGCGCGGCGAGCCAAGTCGCACGCCGATTTGCCGATGAGCTCGCGGTAGGTACGGCCGTCCTCACGAAAGCACACGTGGTAGAGGCGCTGGCATTCCTCGTCGGAGAGGAAGTAACAGCCACGGTGCTTGAGCTCGGTCTTAAAGGCCTCGTCCACGGCCTGCTCGACCACAACCGACTGCTCGGCGCCGGGCAGCATGCCGTAGCAAAACGACTTGCCGTACACAACCTCCTCGGCACACAGGGCCAGGTCTGCGGTTTGCTCCACAAAGACTGGATTGTTGCCAATGGAGGCGCAGTACACATCCTTGCCCGTAGTGTCGGCCACGTGGATGTGCTCGCACTCGCGGGAGTCGATAAGCACGCGAACGGCCGGCTGCGCCGCCAGCCACTCCTCGCCCTCGGGGGCGTAGAGCTCCAAGTACGTGAGGGCGTCGAGCGGATAGTGGCACTCGGCGGCGATCTTGCGCACGCCCTCGATCACGGCTTCGCAGGTGGCGTGCGTGCGCTGGCGAGCCGAGAAGATGATCGGACTCTTGGACGCGACGGCACACACGAGCTGCGAGAGCATCGTGGGGATGCACAGCCAGTCGGGCAGAAGCGAGACGACCGTACCCTTGGAGATGCCCACCTCGACGGAATGCGTAGTGCTGCGCGAGTAGAGCTCCTGCATGGGCGTCTGGGCGTATACATCGTCCAGAAGCTCGGTGAGCACCCACTCGATGAGCGCTTGCTCGTCCTCAGCGTTGCCGTAGTCGCTTTCGGCCACTGCAAGCTGGGCATACGAAGCAGCATTGGGCAGCAAGCGCTCGCGCAGGACCTCCAAAAAACCGTCGACAAGCGTGCCGGGCAGACCCTCGAGGACTTCCCTCGACTCCTCGGCGTGCTCCAACAGGATGCGCGCCTCCTGAACGGAGCGAAGATCGGTGTCAACAAGGGACATGGCACACCTCCTTAGTAGGGAAGCAGGTTCTCGAGACGGTAGCGGTCGGTGATCTTCTTCAGGTCGGGATGCGGACGCGGGATGACAACCGAGCTGTAGACCTCGGCGCCCAGGGCCTCGACGGCCTCGACACCCGCGTGGACGGCTGCTTCGACAGCCGAGACGTCGCCCTCGACGAGGATGGAGATGTAACCGGACGCGGTGTTCTCGTAACCGACCAGGTTCACATCGCCGGCCTTGCACATGGCGTCGCCGGCCTCAAGTACCCACACGAGGCCGAAGGTCTCGATGGCACCGAATGCGTTGCCTTTGCTTTCAGACATCAGGACCTCCTAAAAATCCACGTCATGGACGGAAACGACATCGCCGATGGGCGGAACGGGGCGCTTCATGACGTTTTGCGCTGTGACCTTGCCGATGGCCGATGCGGCCTCGACGCCTGCCTTAACGGCGGCCTCGCATGCGGCGACATCGCCCTTGACGATGACGGTGACGAGCGTGGAACCAACGTTCTCGTAGCTCACGAGCTCGCAATCGCCCGCCTTGAGCATCTTGTCGGCGGCTTCCAGAGCCGGAACCATGCCGAGGGTCTCAATGAGGCCGATAGCCTCTTCGCCGGTATAGCGCATGGGGTAGCTCCTTTCCTATTTGATGTAGGAATTGATGGTGTCGCGCTGCTCTTGGTCAGCGCTGTAGAAAACGCGGACCTCGCCCGCGTCGTCCAAGTCGAAACGGGACTCGCTGATCAGGCCGTTCTTCTCGGCCGTCATCAGGGCCTCCTGCATCTTGGGCTTGGTGAAAGCGCTAAACGAGGAGTACTCGCCCTTGAGGGCCTCCATGACGTCATCGGCGCAAGCCTCGTCGTGGCAGGTAAAGTACTTGAGCATGGCGTAGTTCAAAGGCAGCACGCTACTCACCGTCCTTCTTCAAGAGGTCCATCGGGTTCACGGCGATCAGGAAGATGCCGATGAGGTTGACGATGGCAGCGATCCAAGCGATGGGGGCCAGTGCGTAACCGTCGAAGCCCATGATCAGGCCGAGGATGATCCAGGTGGCCAGCGGAGCGGTGAAAGTGTAGGTGCCGTTGATGGCCATGCCCAGGGCCGTGCCGCACATGGCGTTGGCGCGATACCAGCTCATGAAGGAGAGGTAGGCGGCGGCACCGGAGACGGCAAAGAAGATGACGGAGGAGCCGTCGGTGAATGCCTGGGCAACGTAGGCGTAGCTCTGGCCAAGAGACTCACCGCATACGAGGGTGAGGATCGGCAGGACGATAACCAGGTTGCCGATGCCGGAGACGAGCTGACGGATGTTGATGGCAATCTGAGAGTCGATCATGCAAGTGGCGTAACCGCCCACGCAGCCCTCGATACCCCAGCACAGGGCGGCGAGAAGAGCCAGACCCAAGCCGAGCGCCATGCCCGGTGCAGCCTCGCCGGTGAGGCCGGTGCTGCCGATCATGACGCCTGCGATGACGCAGATCACGATACCGGTGATAACGCGGGGGCCGAGCGGCTGCTTGTAGAGGATGCGAGCGAGGATTGCGCCGATTGCGGGGTTCAGGGCCGCGATGGGCACGGCGAGGGTGCCGGCCTGGGAAAGCGCGATAACGTAGGCAGCGGAGGCGATGGGGCCGCCGATGAAGGCGGCGAGGATCACGATGCGGCCGGGCTTGGAGACGATGCAGCGACCCAGGTCGGCAATCTTGCCCTGCTTAAGGGTGACGAGCGTAGCCCAGATAGCGCTCAGGGTATCGTTGATGCCCGAGGCGATCGTAGGCAGGATGAAGACGACGACCAGGCTGGTGGATGCGAGCGCACCGAACCAATTGCCCCAGACGCCAAAGAGCTGACCACCGGTAACGAAAGCGGTGTACAGCGCGTACATAATGCTGGAGAGCGCCGCGATGGCGATGCCCTTCTTGAAGAAGCTCGCATCAAGCGCCTTCTTCTTTTTGATCGCAAGCGCGCGATCTGCCGGAGCTGTTGCGGTTGTTTCCATGCAAGCAGTCCTTTCCATCATCGATCGTTTGTTGGACACAGGTGTCGACTCCCATGGCGTTCAATGACTGAAATGCTAGAAATTGACGCAGGCGTGAAAGAAAGAAACCGACCGTTTGCATTCTGTGAACGGCGTTCGTGGACGCTTTTGGGCCAATTGGCGCGTTCGAATGGTCGAAATGTGCCCGCAAACGGTATCTATTGCCATGTTTCACATAACATTTGTAGGGATAAATGTTTTTCTCGATAGCACATTGGGCATTTATTTAATCCCCCACCGTCGCCCGCGGCCGCTCCGAGCACACTCTCAGACTTTTCCCAGCTCAATGGCCTTTTATTTGACGTTTTCGACGTCTCTTCCATCCGCCACGCGAAACATTCTGGAAACAATTACCTAACGTCAATGTGACAAAAAGTCGACAGGTTTAATTTGTCACATTCTGTCATTCGCCTGGATAAAACAGCCGTTCACCTTGAACGTGCGCCAGAAAAAACGCCGACATGTTGCCGGCGTTTTCCTTCTTGGATCTATTCTCTAGCGAGCGTCTTTACTCCTCCGCGGCCTCGCGCTTGGCGTCGGCTTCCTCAAAGGCAGCCTTCATCGTGGGGTTCCCGCGCGTCAGGCGCTTGATGGTCAGGCCCTCGGCCTTATTGTTTGCCAGGCGCAGATTATTCTCGGATGAGAGCAGCGCATCCTTGGTCTTTTGCAGATGCGTGATGGTCTTGTCGATCTCCTCGATTGCCGTCTGGAACTTGCGGCTTGCAAGGTCGTAGTTGCGCGCAAAGCCGGTCTTGAACTCCTCCATCTTGGCCTCGAAGTTGGTGACGTCGATGTTCTGCTGGCGCACCACAGCGAGTTCCTGCTTGTAGGAAAGCGAGTTCAAGGCAGCATTGCGCAGCAACGTGATAAGCGGAATGAAGAACTGCGGACGAATAACGTACATCTTCTCGTAGCGATAGCTCACGTCCACGATGCCCGTGTTGTACAGCTCGCTATCGGGCTCGAGCAGCGTGCAGAGCACGGCGTACTCGCAGTTCTTCTGCTTGCGGTCGTGATCAAGCTTCTTAAAGAAGTCCTCGTTCTTGTGCTTGGTCGCCGTGGTGTCGTTCTCGTTTTTCATCTCGAACATGATGGAGACGATCTCGTTACCCATCTCGTCGCACTCACGGAAAATAAAGTCGCCCTTGGTGCCCTCGGAGGCGTCGTTGTCCTTCTCGAAGTACGCGTTGGGAAACGCCGTCATGCGCAGTCGGTTGAACTCCGTTTCGCAATGCTGTTCCAAGCTCTCGCCCACCATCTTGGTGGAAAGACGCGCCTTCATGTCACGCAGGCGCTCGATCTCTTGGTCTTTATAGCGAATGAGTTCCTCGGTTGTCTTCTTGGCCTGGGCAAGCTCGAGCTGATGCGCTGCGGCAACCTGCTGCTCGCGCGAATCGCGCACTGCGAGCTCGCTGGTGAGCTTGGCACGGGCCTCATCGCGCTCGCGCTCCGCTTGGGCCACAGCACGCGTAAGCTCTGCCGCGGCCTCGCTCTTCTGCTCGCGAATCTGCGAGCGCAGAGCATCAGCTTCACGCTCGGCATCGGACTGAGCTTTTTGAATGGCCAGTTCGCGTGCGGAATCGGCAGAATCGAGGCGAGCCTGGAGCTGAGCGATCTGGGCATCGCGCGCGGCAAGCTCGTCCTTGGCGGCAGCTGCGGCGTTGGCCTGCGCCAACTTGACCGCGTCCGCCTGACGAGCAGCCTCCGCACGCAAGCGATCCACTTCGCGCTGCAGCTCGGCAGCTGTCTTTTGTGCATCGGCTCGAGCCTCGGCGGCGGCCTCATTCCGAGCAGCCTTCTGAGATTCCGCGGCGGCGGCAAGCTTGGCCTCAAGCTCGGCCACGCGAGCCTCGGCCTCGCCCTGCGCTTTCTGAATGAGAGTATTCGTCTTTCCGCGCAAGTCTGCCATCTCGGTGTTATGCGCGGCCATGGCTTCCTGCAGCCGCTTGTCCGCCTCGGCGCGCGCGAGCGCTACGGCGCTTTCGCTCTCGCGCCTAGCTGCAGCCTCACGCTCAGCGACATCGTGCGCGAACTCCGCGGTACGCACCTGGCTGACGATATCGGCATAGCTCGACTCGTCGATCTTGAACATCTGGCCGCAATGTGGGCACTTGATCTCGTTCATGGGGCTCCCCTCGCTGACTTGCTTTCGCAAACAGCATACCGCCCCAAGAAGACACGGGCGTGCCTGATGACACAAATGGCGACAGCGACGCTGCTGCATGTCACCGCAACCAGTGGCGGATAATCACGCGTTTGCGACCCCGGCATCAACCAGTGGCGGACAATCGCACGCCGCCGGCCCCAAAACGCCCTCAAGACGTTTCAATAACCGCCACTCATTTCAAAATGCACGATTGCCGCCACAGAATGGTACTGCCGAAGGAACCGCCAGCAACTCCGCCCGACCTCGCCAGCCACGCCACGCCAACCCCGCTACCGCGCCACGCCAACCCCGCTGTCGCGCTACGCCAGCTGCGCCGGTTTTGGATCCACACCGTCAAAGAAGGCCAAGATGTCGTCGCGGCTCACAGGGCAATACTCGTTGGCATCGACGCCCACGTCGTAGCGCAAAATGCCGCGCTCGCGATTGCGCTCGTTATAGTCAGGCCCCTCGGCATGAATGTGCCCATGAAGATGAATGGCCCCGCGCCACTTGCCATTCCAGCTCAACATGGGGTAATGGAACAGATCAAGGCGGACGCCCTTGGCAAACCCGGGCTTGATTTCCAGATAGTCCTGCTCCGATTCAAAGGCATCCGGAAAGGGGCTATCAATCCAGTGCTTGTCGTGGTTACCGCGGATGAGGTGCACATGCTGGCAAACGATCTTTTTACGGATGGCATACGCCTCTTCGACCGTCGTACGAAACGAAAAGTCTCCCAGGATGTAGAGGGAATCGCGCGCACTCACACGGTCGTTGATATTCGCAAGGAGGCGCCGATCCATCTCTTGGACCGACGAAAACGGACGATGCGTGAGCTCGATAATATTCGAGTGCCCAAAGTGCGTATCTGCCGTGAACCACATCATGGTGCGTCTCCCCTGCCCTGCCGTCGTATACAAAAGCCGCGGCCCCGGCACCACCCCACAGGCAGAGCCGGAACCCGACGAATCCCTTACCTGTGCATGATAGAGCAAGCTGAGATTTACTCCGCGGCGCTCATCTTGCGCGCGTCGGTTACATACAGGCCAACACGCACCTGCTCCCACGGCTTTTGATCGGGAGAAACCTGTAAGACGCGCAGCTCAAAGTCATCGGAGTGACCATAGAAGAACATGAGGGCAAGCGGCTCGTTTTCCGATCCGGGCACAAAGCCCATCTTGGTTTCGCCGCGATAGATGGCCATAGCGGATGGATCGTGTGGATTGTCGAACTCCGGCACCAAGCGCAGGCGCTCGCCCACCTTGAGCTCAGAGAGGACGAGGGCTCCGTCCCAATACTGGAATCCGGCGATGTAGAACGAAGAAATTTGACGTGACGGCTCGTACATGACTACTCCTTCCAACCTCCCAAGGGCGCCATCTGCGAGCCTCTCGCCCACCCGCACCCTCGGGCTTTTTGTTGATTAGAAGGTACCGCCCCGTGCGGACATGGATTGAGAAGGCCGCCGGAAGCAAGTCAAACGCATCAGGCCAGCATTCCCGTTGCGAGAGACCTTCTCAGCGAATGCATATCCGAAATATCCTCGAGAACTTCGATGACATCATCCGACTAAAGGTCGCTCTTTGCCCCCCGTCAAACTTTGTATCGTGTTCCAGCCCATATTTACCTCCTCTATCTCCGTAATAAGGGAAGTGAAATCGATTTCACTTCCCTTATTTTTATTTAGAGGAAGTAGGGCTTGATTCGATTCTCTATTTTCACAGCTAGAAAGCGAATAGGGCGGAAAGAGCGCCGGCATTGCCATCGCAGCCGGCTTTCGCCACATCTCGGCAGCGCAAACAGCGCTCGCAAATCTCTACAAAGCCGGCAATATAAAAGACCTGATATTCGATGATTAAGGAGTTGAGGCAACATTGCACCCGATCGGAGCCAATCGGCTATAAATGGAATTAGTTTTATTTCGATGAGCCACTATGCACGACCCGGAATCGGATAGAGTTCAACGACATATTTCGACAGTATTTTGTTGCGTCGCGAAATATCATCGATGGTCCATTCGTTCTTGTATTGAATGCTATCCTCATCACCATCAGGTGCAATGCTGCGATTAAGAAACAATCCGGATCGCAGGCCAACGAGTTTCTTTGCTTTCTTATCCCGATAGTCTCGTTTCGAATTATCAGGGTCATCATCATTGCAAAAAGGACGCTGGGCGAGCTCCGGGTTATAAGGCGTCAACGTTAAATTCCCCAACATATGGACATATTCAGCCTGAAGATTTTCAGCAGCGCCGGTATCTCCAGGAGAAATCATCTCGCACCACTCTTGCGGCAAATTGCCTTCTGGCAGAATATGCTCGATGGTCCATCGCGGTTGCAGTTTGGCACTTCTCCCAACCCGCTGGTATTCGTCAAGTGTGTCTGGATACTGCTTGTTAAAAAGAGGGGCTTCGCCTATCCTCCTCTCTATATCAATAAGCACATAACGAGTAACGTTTTTATTCTTATCGTAAATCGGTTGATTGAGAGCAGCATAAAACTGCTCATCACTTGCCGACATGTCCGAAAGCGCACAGATTATTTCGCGATACGCGTCCTCCCCGACTAGTCCATCACGTCTAATCGTGCGCACGGTCAGAAGTATGCGCGAACGAATATTCGAAGACTTCGGAGTGAGCGTAATGTTTCGTCTAACAAAAAATGAGATAAGAGCATCCAGAATCCGCATCATGTAGCTTTGAATTTGCAGCGTTTCAAGGTTACTCATCAGATAAATCAGCAAAGGCAAAGCCTGCGTCGATTCAAGTCTCTGGAGCGCCGTGAATCTCGCATCGATATCTGCATGCCTCGTCGGTGGATCCGTAATACCAACAATCCGCGCAAAAATACGAGCACGGTTGATAAGAAGAGCAAGAAAGTCGACACCGTCGTGGTAATAGTCCTTTATCTGCTTTCGATACTCAGAAAGCGCCTTGCTTTTAGTGATTGATGAGCTCTCTCCCTCAAAAGCATCGTAGTTATTGAGCAGAAACTGAGTTACCAAGCGGTTGCTCGCATCCATATCAGATGCATCAAAGATGTTGACGAGCTCTTCCCACTGAGAAATAACCTTTTCGGGCTTATGCCCATTATCGGTGGCGATGCCTATAAACTCGCCTTTCAGCAGATCAATAAGAGTAAGCGGGAGACCCTTTGAATTAAGGGATGAAAACACGCTAAAAGCATCTCCCACCTCAGGCACGGAAATGCGGAGAATTTCAACGGCAAGCAGCTTATCGTAGAATGAAATGAGCTCGTTAGGGCCATCATACGTATCGTTCAGCAGAGAGGTAATAAATCGGTACCGTTTTGCAATTAGACGGTTTCGGCTTTTCTCTTCCTCATTGCAAAACACCGAGTCGATAAGATTTGCATAGACCGCCCTATCCCGCTCGAGAAGCCTAATTCGAGCGTAATTACTATCGTCGTCAAGCATGAGCCGACGCCGTATATCGCCGCGCTTCTCGACCACCTTTTCGCCGACCGACGGATTTTGAATGTACCCCTTGAGCAGTTGCGCCACCGCAAGTAGAAAAAGCGACAAGGTGGTCAAACGCTGCTGACCGTCAATTATCTGCGGCGAACTTTCCTCACCTGTCACAAGGATATTGCCCAAATAGTAGCCGGGACCCTCTTCCACAACGTCATTGAACAGCTGCTCAATCTGCGTAGGCTTCCACGAATAGCTGCGTTGATAGACTGGAATTTCGTATGTTATAGAGCTATCAATCGGCAACAGTTCAGACAGGCGCTTCTTTTCAGGCGTGATTTGCATGGCGAGCTCCCAATACTAATTGGTATTCGCCCTATGATCCAGCAATCTCGTCACGCGATCAAGTTAATTCGGCCGATGTCAGCCCTGACTTCTTCCCGCAATAACCTGTCCGATTCGATGCGGAATGCCGACAATCAGCGCGTTTCCGGCGCAGAACGCGCGCTGAATATCCGTCATGCCCGTATTTGTCCAGCCCTTCGGAAAGCCCTGTAGTTGGTCAAGTTCATCGGGCAGCAAGCGCCGAAAACGCCCATCCGCAGCCTGAACGATATGCTTTGTCCGGGAAGCGCCACCCCCCCCCCTCACTTGTCAGGATAGTTCGCGCAGGCAATGCCGCTGAATCCGGAAATGCCATCGAGCCTTCGGAGTAGTTATAGGTAAATCCCGTGCGTTTATCTACGCGAGGTTCGCTTTTGCCGCCCTTGAGATAGCGCCATTTATCAAGCTTTTCGTTCTCGACAAAAAACTCCTCCGGCACGTCCTCGTCGTTGACGAGGACGTCACCGAGAGCCTTACAAACACCCGCATATTTTGCCTGGACTTTTGCGGTCACAAAAGTGCATCCTTGCATCACGCCCGCGTTTTGGAAGGGCGACGTTTTAAGCCCGATGCCGAATTTCTGAGTATTGTCGTAGGGGTCATCAAAAACAGTCGATTCCGCCATGTCCCCAAGCGCTTCCGCAGGAAAAGCTTCAGCCATCACGCCATCCTCGAGGCGCTTCTTCAAGTCCCAGGCCTCGTCCGTCTTCTCTGCATAAATGTACGTACGACGACGCTTCTGAGGAAAGCCATAGTCGGCCCCGTTGATCACTCGCCATTCCGCCGCATAGCCAAGCGAGGCGAGGCACGACAAAATGATGGCAAAATCGCGTCCACGCTGAGATGCCGGACTCTTAAGCAAACGATCGACATTCTCCAGCAACACATAGCGCGGACATTTTTTCAACTTTAAGAAACGGTAGATGTCCCACCAGAGGACACCTTTTTTGCCCTCAATTCCACTTGCCTTTGAAAGCGGCTTTGCAACCGAATAGTCCTGACATGGAAAACCGCCAACTACCATATCGATATCGGGGATGTCGATCGTTCCACGTTCATATTCATCCAGAGCAGCATGGATGTCCTCATTGAGCAAAGTGCCGTCATCGAATCGCTTGCGATAACAATCGGCTGCAAATTGCCTCGCCGGGGTTCCCGGTGGCTCCCACTGATTCGCCCAAACCGTTTTGAAGGGGCCCGCAGCCGGCATATTCATTTCTGCGTCCGTTTTATCCACATAGCCTTCGAGGCCTAAACGGAAACCCCCAACGCCAGCAAAAAGCTCTGCAACTCGAATTACCTGATCAGACACACCGTCTCCGTTATTCTGCACATCGGCGTCACGACGCCATCGACTTTTTTCTCGCTCTACTCTATCGATCTCTTCGCCAATATAACGAGCATTGATCCAAAAACACTTTTTTGTTTCCCGTGTTCCGTACGGTGTCGGCAGCGCATCCATTTTATTGCGCCCGTGAGGTCTAACGTGACAGCAGCGATTTTCTGTCGACCGAACCGATTGCTCGGCATGGCCATTCTTTACGCGTCGCCGCATCTCGTCATAGCAATGCCGCGCTTCAATCAAATCGGCATCAGGCATCTGCCAAAATAGAACCTCAGAAAGACGATAGATGCCCTTTTCATCCGCATCTTCCCGGTAGATAACAAACAGGTATTTCTGGTGCAGATAGTCCCAAAATTCGCTTTCTTCAAAGGATTGTTGAACAAGGTCGAAGTAGTCAAAAACAGGAAAGGAGATTGACTCTTTGGGCACTCCATTAGCCTTGATACGCATTGTCTTTGGCTTGATTCCAGCCTTCTCGAATTCCGCAATCCTGGCGTCTTCGTCGACGCCGAGAATATGGCGTGTGATGAGAGCACATAGGTTCTTCGGTTTGCCCGGCCCTTTTCCGACGTAGCCACAGACTTCGGCAAGCTCCACTTCTGTTAAACCGAAATAAGACTCGAATCTCCTATGGATGAGCTCGTATAAATCAAGCTGTTCCTCGTCTCTTTCTCTTTTGATTTTCTGCACTTCAAGAAGACCATTAAGGGCTACAGTCATGTAGGAATTTTTAATAGCCCATGCCCTTGGCTTAGCAGGAACATCGGAGAAAGGCTGCTGGCGCCGATCCTTACTGCTCGAAGCCTTTGTTGCAGCTTCAAGGTAAAGCGTATCCGATCCAGAAAGCTCGTGCGCCTTACCCGCACGTATTTTTGCGACAACCGTATCCCAATCGCTTTTAAACGTCGGAATGTCTTCCTGAGGAACACCCCAGAGCTCAACAACCTTGACTAGGAAATCTACAGGGTTGATGTCCTTCTCATACTGATAGGCGACCAGCAGAATCTTTTGCAGCTTCTTTTGCAGACTACTCGTTTCCCACGTCTCATCAACCACGCTCATATAGTTAATCATGCTTATAACGAGGCGCTCTTTTGCGGAAAAGCTGCCATCGCGCTTCAGTTTGAGAGGCGTTGTTTTGAGCTCCGTACCCACCTCTTCAAAATCAGGATTCGGATCGCTGTTAATCGCATAGTGAAAATAGTACTGTTCAACAGCGTTGCCAAACGAACCCTTGCGGCGGTGGGAATCCTCTAACGCAGTCAGCTCGGGGCACTCTTCGCGAAGAGTGTGACCTTCAAGGCGCTTGGCATATCTGCAAATCGAATCAAGCGATGAGCTGTCGTATCCGATACCGGTCTCTTCGTACATCTCAGTCCCCACCAGAACATCCGTTCGATCGCATCATTGTACCGATCGAACGGATGTTCTAGAAGAGCATAATCTGGGACTTTCGGCGGCGCTGTATCCGCCCGCCCACACGCGAAGTTCCCTCCCCGCGGCACAATGGGCTACACTCACACGCAGTCGCCCGCGATCGATTCACAAGGGGAACCCATGGTTTGCAACATCGTCCACTCGCCCATCATGCTGCGCATGCCCAGCGCGCCGGCCACACCGGAAGACATCGGCATCGGGCGCGACCTTGCCGACACGCTTGCCGCCCATTCCCATGAGTGCGTGGGACTCGCCGCGAACATGATCGGCAAGCGCAAATGCATCATCGCCGTAGCCGAGGGCTCCCACACGCTCGTAATGTTCAACCCCCGCATTATCGAGCAGCACGACGAGTACCAAACCGAGGAGGCCTGCCTCTCGCTTGAAGGCACGCGCCCTTGCACGCGCTACCGCAGCATTCGCGTGACCTATCTCGACGACGCCTGGCACGAGCACACGCGCAGCTTCTCGGGCTTTGTGGCGCAAATCATCCAGCACGAGTGCGACCACTGCGCGGGGATTGTTATCTAGCCCCGGCGCGCTTCGCTCAATCGTCAGCTATTAAAAAGGCCGATGCGTCGCAGTTCAACGCGACGCATCGGCTTATGTGTTTTGCAGTGTTTCGGCTAGGCCCTTAAGCTAGTGAACAAAGAAGCGCACGAACTTGTCTTTCCAGTTCGCATAGGGCGCATAGCGGAAGGGGGCATCAAAAAACGTCGCCTTGGACACGATGCTCTTCTTATGGCTAAAGGTGTCAAAGCTCTCGCGGCCGTGGTACTGGCCCATGCCGCTCTCTCCCATGCCGCCAAAGCCCATGTGACTCGTGGCCAGATGCATGATGCAGTCGTTCACACAGCCGCCGCCAAAGGGCACGTAACGAGTAAAGCGCTGCTGGACCGCGCGGTCCTCACTAAAGATATAGAGCGCAAGCGGCGTGGGGCGGTCCACAACAAAGCGCTCGACCTCGTCCAAGCCCTTATAGGTGATGACCGGCAGCACGGGGCCAAAAATCTCTTCTTGCATAACCGCGTCGGCCTCGGGGTCCACGCCGTCGAGGATCGTGGGCTCAATCTTGAGCGATGCCTCGTCCGCGCGGCCACCCAGCACGACCTTGGCGGGGTCGATAAGCCCGCGCACGCGGTCAAAATGCTTGGCGTTGATCATCTTGCCGTATGCGGGGTTGCTCAACGCATCCTCACCATACATGGAGCGGACGCAGCCCTTGAGGGCCTCGAGCAGCTCGTCATGCACACGCTCGTCCACCAGCAGGTAGTCGGGCGCCACACAGGTTTGGCCCACGTTGAGCCACTTGCCAAAGGCAATGCGACGCGCCGCCACCTTGATGTTTGCCGAGGCGTCCACGATGCAGGGGCTCTTGCCGCCCAGCTCCAGCGTCACCGGCGTGAGATTGCGGCTCGCTTGCTCCATCACGAGTTTGCCCACGTTCACGCTGCCGGTGAAGAAAATCTTGTCCCAGCGCTGCTCCAACAGAGCCGTGTTCTCGGCACGGCCGCCCTCAACCACACGCACCAGATGTGAGTCGAACGCCTCCTCGCAAATCTGGCGCAGCACAGCGCTTGAAGCCGGTGCGTAAGCGCTTGGCTTGAGAACCACGGTGTTGCCCGCGGCAAGGGCGCCCGCCAGGGGCTCAAGCGTAAGCAGGAACGGGTAGTTCCACGGCGCCATAACGAGGGTCACGCCAAAGGGCACGGGCTGAACCTTGCATACGCTGATGGCATTCGCCAGGTCGCAGGGGCGCAGGCGGGCACGGCTCCAGGAGGCAACATGGGCTATCTGATGGCGAATCTCCGCAAGCGACGTGCCGATCTCGCACATGTAGGCTTCACTATGGCTCTTGCCCAGGTCGGCCTGCAGGGCTGCGGCGATGTCGTCTTCATGGGCACGCACGCTCGTGAGCAGCGCACGCAAGGCGGCCTTTCGCGCAGGGACGTCAAACGTGGCATGCGTGTTGAAGTAGCGTCGCTGCTCCTCGACGATTGCGGCTATTTCTTGCTCGACCATGCGGCAACCTTTCGTTCGGCGGTGCGGGCAATACGTGAGGGGCGCTCCGTGCTACGGCGCTGTCCCTCGCCCGCGTGCACCGCGGGCTCATCGGCAAAATGGCCACCCGCGACCACGCGATACATGCGCGCGAGCTCCTCGGCATTCATCAACTTAGGCACAGGATACAGCGGATTCGATTCCGCCGCAGCATGGGCAGCCATCGCCGGCACGTCTACGGCGTTGATTCCATCCAGATAGCGCGGGATTCCCAGGCGCGCGTTCATGTCGTCGACCCACTCGATGAAGGCCTGCGCGCCCGTTTGGTCGTTTGCGGTTGCCGGCGCGATACCGGCATCGCGGGCGAGCTCGGCGAGCTTGCGCTCGGCGGCAGGGCCATAGGCGCGCAGCATATGAGGAAGGATTACGGCGTTGGCAAGGCCGTGCGGTATACCGTAGCGGCCGCCCAGGCTGTGTGCGATTCCGTGCACGTAGCCCACGTAGCTGCGGGTGAAAGCGATTCCGGCCTGATAGGCAGCTTCGAGCATGTTGGCGCGAGCCTCTATGTTCTGACCGTTTTCGTATGCCTCGAGCAGGTTGTCGTGAATCAGGCGCACGGCGCGCTTTGCAGCCTCGCGCGTGTAGGCGTTGGTGCTGCGGCCGATGTAGGCCTCCACGGCGTGGGTGAGGGCGTCCATGCCCGTCTGGCCGGTGATGGACGCCGGCAGTCCACAGGTGAGGCGCGGGTCGTGCACGGCGTAGCGCGGGATGAGCACAAAGTCGTTGATGGGGTATTTGTAGTGCGTCTTGTCATCGGTGATCACGGCGGCGAGCGTTACCTCGCTTCCCGTTCCCGCCGTCGTGGGAACAGCGATAAGCAAGGGAAGACGACGGTGTACGCGCAACAGACCGCGCATCTTGTTGATAGGTTTGCGCGGCTGCGCGATGCGCGCGCCCACGCCCTTGGCACAGTCCATGGCCGAGCCGCCACCAAAGCCGATGATGGCGCGGCAGGCGTTCTCGCGGTACAGCGAAGCCGCCTCTTCCACATTGGAGACCGTGGGGTTTGCCTGGGTATTTGCGTAAACGGTGCAGCCGATTCCCGCCTGTGCAAGCGCTGCCTCGAGCGAGGACGTCAAACCCAGGTGCGCGATGCCGGGGTCGGTCACGATCAGGACGCTTTGCACTCCGCGCTCTTGGAGCACCGGGGGCACGTCCTCAGCATGCTTCAAAATCTGCGGCTCGGTATAGGGCAGCACCGGCAATGCGATACGAAATACCGTTTGGTACGCTCGGCACCAGACGCGACGAACCATATGCATGAAAGGAGCTCCTTAAGTTGTTGATTGGTCATCATTTGCTCGACCGATTGTACGCGCTGCAGGTCACATGGGGCACGGCATCTGTTAATCAATCAACATCTTCATATTGTTCAACCCCTCGTGCGCCGTGTGTTCTGGTGTAGGATTTTGTTGTTTGTCCGCCCCGTACTCAACGCAAAGGAGACGCAATCCGTGCACGACATATGGAACCCTTGGCATGGCTGCGCCCGCGTAAGCGAAGGTTGCGACAACTGCTACATGTATTACATGGACGGACAGCGCGGCGTAGACCCTTCCGTTATCAGCAAGAATAAATCGAGCTTCGACTATCCCCTGCAGCGGCATCGAGACGGCAGCTACAAAGTCCGTGCGGGCGAGCTCATTCGCATCTGCATGACCAGCGACTTTTTATTGCCCGAGGCCGACGCTTGGCGCCCAAAGGTATGGAATATCATCCGGCAGCGTCCCGACGTGAAGTTCTTCATTCTAACCAAGCGGCCCGAACGCCTGAGCACGTGCCTGCCCGAGGATTGGAGCGATGGCTGGCCCAACGTGATGCTCAATGTCACCTGCGAAAACCAACGTAGGGCAAACGAGCGAATCCCCCTACTGCTTGCCACGCCGGCCGCACACCGAGGCGTGATGTGCGCGCCTTTTATCGGACCAGTTTCCATTGAGGAAGCCGCTCCTGGCCGTCTGGGTAAACCCGACGGCATCGAACAAGTCATCGCAGGTGGAGAAAACTACGGAGGAGCGCGCCCTTGTCATTATGACTGGGTGCGCGACCTGCACGCAGAATGCGTCGCCGCCAACGCCACCTTCGCTTTTATCGAAACCGGCTCCATCTTTGTTAAGGATGGTCGTACCTATCGACTTCGCGGCAAAAACCTACAAAGCGAGCAAGCTTGGAAGTCCGGGCTCCAGTACCAGGGCCGTCCGATCGAATGGGACCTAAAAGATCCCGTTGGATTAAAAGTTCCCAGCTCAGCACTCTGGAAACCTCCCTTTTTCAAATGGTGCAAGACCTGTGGGAGCCAGCTAATTTGCAACGGATGCGTCCGATGCGGGCTCTGTGGGCGCTGCTAATCAGCACCTTGGAAATTGTTTTATTAAAAATCATTCCTAATAGGCTTCACTTTTGGTCCCAATTATGGATAATAGAACTCGTCAAGGCGCACATCCGGAGAGGGCCCTTTAGGGACCGGACACGCGTCACATCGCCATCGATCGAAGGGATCGAACCATGAAATTTGTTTGCCCCGTTTGCGGTTATGTTGAAGAGTACGACGGCGACCAGCTGCCCGAGGATTTCAAGTGCCCCCAGTGCGGCGTTCCCGGTTCTCGTTTTGTAAAGCAGGATGAGGGCGGCTTCACCTGGGCTGCCGAGCACGTCGTGGGCGTTGCCAAGGAAGGCGTGCCCGAGGATATCGTCGCCGACTTGCGCGCTAACTTCGAGGGCGAGTGCTCCGAGGTTGGTATGTACCTTGCTATGGCACGCGTTGCCCACCGTGAGGGCTATCCCGAAGTCGGTCTCTACTACGAGAAAGCCGCCTACGAGGAGGCCGAGCATGCCGCTAAGTTTGCCGAGCTTCTGGGTGAGGTCGTGACCGACTCCACCAAGAAGAACCTCGAGATGCGCGTTGAGGCCGAGAACGGCGCCACCGCTGGCAAGACCGATCTTGCCAAGCGCGCCAAGGCCGCTAACCTCGATGCTATCCACGACACTGTTCACGAGATGGCTCGTGACGAGGCCCGTCACGGCAAGGCCTTCGAGGGCCTGCTGAAGCGCTACTTCGGCTAAGCCAAGCAAAAAAACAACGTTATGAGCGTTGATGGGGCGGGTTTCGAGCATCGAAACCCGCCCCATTTTTCAAAACTCTTCGAAATCGGTACCCTAAAACAAAAAGGCAAAGTAGACAGAATATCCAACCCCCTACTTTCCTGGGGTTTTGACGTTAAAAATCACAATCTACTTTCCAAATTCAATTTAGGGTACCGATTTCGAATTGTTTTACTTCAGTAGCATTTATTTTTTGGGGCGCGACGCCTAAAACTCCCCCAACGTCGCCCAATCAATAAGCAATTCACGTCTCAACTCGTCCTCGCGGGCCTTCATTGCATCTGTTTTGGGTCTATAGGGATAGCCGAGCTTGTCTGCAAGCATCTCCGCTACGGTACGGAAGCTGTCTTTGTCTGACATCTTTTCGTATGTGAGCAGGATCACATCGTATCCCATGCTTTGCAGCGCCGTGGCTCTATCCGCATCTCGAATGCCCGCATCAACTTTTCCATGCTCGGTGGCACCCTGGCATTCAACTATTACTGAGCGATCGCCTTCTGCAGAGACAAAATGCAGGTCGGCGTACACTTTGTCTTTATTCACAATCTTTTTTGCCTTCTGATCTAGGGCAATCTCATAGTTATTCTCAAAGTGCAAAAGGCCTTCGCCGCCCAGGCGTCGCGATAGGCCAAACAGCATAGATGCCTGGACTTCGAACGGAGAAGCTGTAACGCCACGTACCTGCCTTGCTGCATTGAGCAACTTCTTCCCTCCGCGACGGCTCCGATTGCTTTCTGCATAATCCAGCAGATCGTCTATCTGAATTAGGGGCGGCCTTTGCCATAGATCGGTTGCTTCGCCCTTCTGATTAGCCGAACGCTTCCACCCAAAATCCCCTGGCAACTGATGTGATGCATAGGCATCTTTGAGCAATTTTTCTATCAGGTCAGAAGGCCGAAAGACCGCAAAGGTGCCGCACATCTCATATGCCATCATGAGGAGCTGCGTCTCGCTTACATACGGGGCAAGCGTAAGCAGAGTGAACAGCGGCGATGCGACCTGAACTCCATGATCCGTTTCCCAAATTGCCTCGGGTGGAAGCCGCCCAGACCAAAGATGCCGCTCCAATAGCGCACCACGCGTTATTGAATTTTTGCAAAAGGCCAACGTGTGCAGCGGAAAACCCAACACACGATTCACCAGTAGGTCCTGCCGCAACAGCAGACGTTGACGGTCGCAGTCCTCATCGGGGATGGGCGGGCACAGCGCAAGAACCTGTGGCGGGACCCGATGAAAGCGAAACGCGGATATGTTGGAAAGAATGTAGGACATGGCACCAAGATACTTGCCAGCCCCGCAATATTTTTGACATATTTGGGTTTTCAACAGCGATTCGAGCAACGACAGAATATGGCCTCTGAGCGGCGAAAACCTTACAGAATTGTCCTCAATTTTTCCGCGAGTTCTCCCTCTGATTCTTTCTCGAGCGCCAAATACTGAACTACGAGGCGGCGAAGGCCGTCGGAGGCCCCATGCTCCGCGCACCAAAGATGGTCACCAAGCGCAGAGGCACACCCGGCAGGCGTCCCGAGCACCCGCAACAGCTCATGTTCATCGCGCTCCGTCTTGATAGCCAAAACCGCATGGAGCCCGGCGTCGGCGCCCTCAAGGTGCACTCGGTCCTCCAGTCCGGCCTCGGCAATCGCAGCCGCTAGGGCGTCGCGGGCATCCCGCGCGCGCTTGCGCACACGGCGCACATGTCGCTCGTACCCCCCTGTCTCCAGAAGATGTGCGAGCACAATCTGGTCGATAGAGCTCACCGTCGAAGCATAGAATCCCAGCTCTTGCCGGTACTGTTCCATCAGCCGATCCGGCAGCACCATATAGGCCAGGCGCAACGCCGAAGAAAGGCTCTTAGAAAACGTGTTGGTGTAGATTACGCAGCCCGGCGCGTCGATGGCTGCGAGCGGCGGAATCGGCTTGCCTGCCAAGCGAAACTCGCAATCAAAATCGTCCTCGATGAGATACCGGCCTGGGCGCTGCGAGGCCCATCCAAGTAGGGCGTAACGCCGCGCGATGGAAGCCACGCGGCCCGTAGGGAACTGATGCGACGGCATGAGATGCAAGACATCCGCGCCATTCTTTTCGAGCTCGCGCAAATCCGGCCCCTCCGCATCTAATGGAATATGGCACACGTCGCAACCGCACGCCCGGTAAATACGCGTAAGGCGAAGATACCCCGGGTCCTCGACGGCGTAGGTCTTCTCGCGACCCAAGAGCTGTACCAGCATGGTATCGAGCAGCTGGGCGCCGGCACCGATCACAATGGCATCGGGGTCTACGTCTATGCCACGCGAGCCGCGCAAATGCGACGCGATCGCGCAGCGCAGCCGGGCCGTCCCCTGCGCCGGCGCGGGGGCAAATAGCTCGCGTTCGCTCTCGGTGGCAAGCACGGTCTTGAGCGCACGCTGCCAAAGACGGGCCCCTTCGAGGTCCGTATCTGCAAGCTTGGACACCGATGCCGCCGCAGGCAGACCCGTCGCACCCACCACGTCGCGGTTCCCAGCATCCTTAAGCAAAGATGCCGATGCCGCCCGCGGCAGCTCGTTGGCAAAGTACCCACGGCGCGGCAACGACCGCACAAAACCCTCGGCCACAAGCTGATCATATGCACCCTCGACCGTAATCACGCTTATGCCCAAGTGCTGCGCGAGCCCGCGCTTCGACGGCAAATGCTCGCCAGCCACAATGGAGCCCGAAAGAATATCATCACGAATCCGCTGGTACAGATACTCGTAAAGACTGATTGACCCTCGTTCGTTCAAATCGTAATCGAGCATGCGTTCTCCATCTGACCTTATTAGCTTTTGCAAACTGACCTTATTCTGACCTTAAAAAACAATTGCGCACCTGGTCATGTTTATTTCCCTAGAAACCCTATAGGATATTCGCCCAAGCAAGCAGCCAATCGCCCGCAGCGCACCGCGCGGACACGATGAAAGGAACCGCAATGCCCCAAACGCAAACCGCGGCCGAGCGCGTCAAGCTCAACCGCCAACTCGCCCAGATGCTCAAAGGCGGCGTCATCATGGACGTCACCACCCCCGAGCAGGCACACATCGCCGAAGAGGCAGGCGCCTGCGCCGTCATGGCCCTCGAGCGCATCCCGGCAGACATCCGAGCCGCTGGCGGCGTGAGCCGCATGAGCGACCCCGCAATGATCCGCGGCATCCAGGAGACGGTGTCCATTCCCGTGATGGCAAAGTGCCGCATCGGCCACATCGTGGAGGCCCAGGTGCTGCAGGCCATCGACATCGATTACATCGACGAGTCCGAGGTCCTCTCCCCCGCAGACGACGTGTACCACATCGATAAAACCCAGTTC
The DNA here is from genome assembly GCA_934621295.1 of uncultured Collinsella sp. Classification (GTDB taxonomy): domain Bacteria; phylum Actinomycetota; class Coriobacteriia; order Coriobacteriales; family Coriobacteriaceae; genus Collinsella. The sequence continues at coordinate 476,950 of CAKTVB010000001.1, read as the reverse complement.
GACGTGCCCTTTGTGTGCGGTGCCCGCGACCTGGGCGAAGCGCTGCGCCGTGTGGCCGAGGGCGCCACGATGATCCGCACCAAGGGCGAGCCGGGCACCGGTGACGTCGTGCAGGCCGTACGCCATATGCGCAAGATTCAAAAGCAAATCCGCGATGTTGTGACCCTGCGCGAGGACGAGCTGTTCGAGGCAGCCAAGCAGCTTGCCGTTCCCGTCGAATTGCTGTGCGAGGTCCATGCCACGGGCAAGCTCCCGGTCGTGAACTTCGCTGCAGGCGGCGTTGCCACCCCGGCAGACGCCGCGCTCATGATGCAGTTGGGCGCCGAGGGTGTCTTCGTGGGATCCGGCATCTTTAAGAGCGGCGACCCCGCCAAGCGTGCCGCCGCCATCGTCAAGGCGGTGGCAAACTTCACCGACGCCAAGATGATCGCCGAGCTCTCCGAGGACCTGGGCGAGGCCATGGTGGGTATCAACGCCGACGAGATCGAGCTCATCATGGAAGAGAGGGGCAAGTAAACCATGGCCTGTGCCGTTCTTGCCGTTCAAGGCGCGTTTATCGAGCACAAGCAGCGTCTGCGTGAGCTGGGCGAAGGCTGCATCGAGCTGCGTCAGGCAGCAGATCTCGCCCGTCCTTTCGATCGTCTGGTACTACCCGGAGGCGAATCCACCGTGCAGGGCAAGCTTCTGGAGGAGCTCGGTATGCTCGAGGGCCTGCGCGCTCGCATAGAAGATGGCATGCCCACGTTTGCAACCTGCGCCGGCCTTATCCTGCTCGCGCGCAACCTTGCCGCCCACGACGATCGCGGCACGCCGCGCCTGGGCACGATGAACATCACGGCCGAGCGCAACGCCTATGGCCGCCAGCTGGGAAGCTTCCATGCCCAGGCCGAATGTGCAGGCATGTCGGGCGTTCCGATGACGTTTATCCGCGCCCCCTATATCACGAATGCGGAGCCCGGCGTTGAAATCCTTGCCCAGGTGGAAAATCGCATCGTCGCCGCGCGTGAAGGCTCGCAACTCGCCGTCGCGTTCCATCCCGAGCTCGACGATGACCTGCGCATGCATCAACTATTCCTGCAGATGTAAGACCTATTCGCACAGATATTTACAAAAAATGGCGCCCCTGGCTCACAAGAACCGGGGGCGCCATACGCTTACGCCAGAGCGCTTATGTCGCGAGACGAATTAGCGATCGAAACGACCGCCGCGGTTGCCGCGGAAGCCGCCGCCGTTGCCGCCACGACGGTCGTCACGGCCGCCGCCGAAGCCTCCGCGGCCACCGCGGTCGCCACCGAATCCGCCACGGCCGCCACGGTCGCCACCAAAGCCACCGCGGCCACCGCGATCGCCGCCACGACGGTCGTCACGGCCGCCAAAGCCACCGCGGCCACCACGGTCGCCACCGCGGTCACGGTCGCCAAAGCCACCGCGGCCACCACGGTCGCCACCAAAGCCGCCACGGCCACCGCGGTCGCCACCGCGACCACCGCTGAAGCCCATGCGGGGAGCACCATGGCTGCCATGGCTGCGGTCGCCGCCACGACGGTCGTCACGGCCGCCACGCGGGCCACGGTCGTCGTCCAGGCCCATCTCGACCAGCGGATCGATAACCTGATCGAGCAGAGCGAGCATCTGCTCGACGCTATCGGCAGAAATCTGCGGAACGAGCTTCTTGCGCTTCTTGGCCTGAGCAGCAATCAGCTCCTCGGCATCCTCGCTGGCCATAACGATGACCTTGCGCATATCGGGCTCTTCGGGCTCGATGCGAGCAACGATGTCGTGCTTCTCGGCCTCGGCAAGAATGGCATTGAGGTCGCGAAGACCCATGCCCATGAGCTCAGCCATCTCCTTCTGCTCCATCTTGGGCTTGAGCTCCAGAAGCTTGAGGGCGCGCTGCAAATCGCGACGGCGATCAGCCTCGGCCTCGGCCTCCTGAGCAAGAGCACCGCGACGGTTACGCAGCAGGCGAGCAGCACGGTTCACCTTATCAAACAGCTTGTCATCCAGATCCTCGGGAGCAGTCTGGCCCTCGGCAGCCTCGGCGACCTCGTCGCCCTCAGCGTCCTCGACAACCTCAGCGTCGGCCGGGGCGGCCTCGACATCTGCATCCTCAGTCGTAGCAACCTCGGCCTCAACCTCAGCCTGCTCGACCATATCCATCGTCTCGTCCAGTTCCATGTTCTCGTTCTCGGACATGTGTCTCCTCCCGCGCTCTAGATGCGCTTTTCAATCATGCAACCATACTTGGTCGCTTACCTGCGGCGTGGCGGCCTTCCGGCCCTCATTTGCCACGCTGCCTTTGCCGTTCCCGGCAGCCTGTGCAAGTTTACGCATGTTGATGCCAAAACCCGCGGGCAAACTCGCGTCTCCACAGGTTACGCACGTGAAAATGCAAAAAGGGCGCGCACCGCACCGGCACGCGCCCTCCAGAAAGAGGATGACGAATGTAATTAAGCAAAAGCAGACGCGCGGCCGCCAAAGGCCAGCGCCGCCACAAACCGCCTTACGCCAGCAGCTCGCGAACGTGCTCCACCTGCTCCGGCGTCGCCTGGACAGCCGGCTCGAAAATCTTGGTCGAAACAGGCAAACCCTTAAGATTCACTGCCACCTTGATGGAAGAGATAAACAAGTCGCAGGCATCGTAGACGGCCATGAGATGCGAGATGCGCTCGGCAGCCTCGACGGCCGTAGCGTAGTCACCCTCTTGGTACGCGCGATGCATGCGCACAAAGGTCTCAGGCTCCACATTGGTAAGGCCGCTCAAGACGCCGTTGCCACCAGACACGCGATTAACCAAGTAGTACTCATCAAAACCGGAGAGCACCGTGAAATCGGGATTGACAGCGCGAGCAGCGCGGATCACCTTGCGCGTATGGCTGATGGTATCGACCGTGTCCTTGATACCGCAGATGTTAGAGTGCTGCGAAGCCAAGCGAGCCACCAGCTCGGGGGTAAGATCGGTGCCCGTGCGCGCCGGGAAATTGTAGAGAATCACGGGCAGCTTCGTTACCTTGGCAATGCCACCGAAGTAAGCCTCGGCGGTAAGGTCGCTCGGTCCAAAGTAATACGGGGAGACCGCCAGCACGGCGTCGGCGCCCACTTCCTCTGCATAGCGCGTGAACTCCAGCACGTTGGCATAGGTCGTATCGCCCACGCCAGCGAAGACCTTCATGCGGCCGGCAACATGGTCAACCGCGAACTTCAGGGCCTCCTTCTTCTGGGCCAGGCTCACACTGTAGAATTCGCCGATGCTGCCAAACAGCAAAACGCCGTCGATGCCAGCCTCGGCCAGATGGTCAAGATGCTTACCCCACAGGTCGAAATCGATTTTCCCCTCGTCATCCGTGATGGTGATAGAGGGACAAAAAACGCCTTCAAACATGGTAGTAACTCACTTTCTGGGATAAGCACGATAAGCGCTCTCGTACAAATCCAAACACAATCCAACAGGTAAACACGGAGCACGGGCTTTTTCGCAGGTACCCAGCTCCGTGCGATTCAACAACTATAAAACCTAATCAATCTGCTCGTTCTCGTATACGACACCCTTTTGCAAGATGACGTTTGCGTACTGGGCACGCTCGCTCGTGGCAATCACGACGTAAGCCTTTTTGGCCTCGTCATAAAACGGAAAACGGTCGATGGTGCCAATGGCATCACGCCCACGCTCGTCCGCCTTCGAAACAAGCTCGGCATACGTGTCCCAGATCGGCGTCTCGCAGTCATCACCCGGCACGACGTCCATTAGCGTAACGGGCTTTTCGACATACTGGTCGAGCGGATAGAGCTTCAAAATGGCCTCGAGAATCTCGGGCACGCCATGGCCGTCGCAGCGCACAAGGTGGCTATCCTTGGCGATTGATGCGGCAGGAAAATTACCGTCGGCAATCACGAGCGTATCGCCGTGGCCCATCTCGCACATAAGCGCAAGAAGTTCGGGCGAAAGAATCGGCGGGATACCTTTGAGCATGTGCACTCCCTTTTCTCGAAAACCAAAAGAACCTGCGCGCCGCTGCCGACGCGCAGGAAAATCAGCTACAGCTTAAGGCCGTAGGCGCGCACGGCGTTGTTCATGAAGAAGTCTTCATCATCGCCAAACTCGTCGCGCAGAATGCTGAAGTGCTCGTCAAAGGTCGAGTATAGCTTTACGACCGGCCAGTTAGATGCATACAGCAGCTTGTCGGGCGCAAACGTATCACGCGTGAACTTGAGAAGATCGGACACGAACTTCTTGTCCTGCGTGGGGAAGCCAGAGACCTTGACGTACAGGTTGGGCAGACTCGCCATCTTCTTCATGACGGCCTTGTACTCATCGGAGAGTTCCTCCACATTGCCGAGGTGGTTAAGGATGATCGTCTCCTCGGGCGCCTGAGCAAAGGCCTCATACGCGTCCTCGAGCTCGTTCACGCGGTTGCAGGACTCGAAGGGCAGGCCCTTGGCAGCCATTGCGTGCAGGCCCTCGATAAAGCTCGGCTCGAGGCAGCGGCCCTTCGGCTCGGAGTCGATGTGGAGCGGCTCGCGAATGCCGGCGGCAAATGCGGGCACGCGCATCCACGGCGAGACGTCGCTGCGAAGCATGCAAGCGAGCATCTTGGGATGAGCGGCCTTGAGGTCATACGCGATCTTATCCTCCGCCTCGTGATCGGCGCAGTCGACCTCGACATACACTCCGCCCACGAACTCGACACCGGCCTGGCGGGCGTACTCTGCCTCGAGGTCCTCGACCTTGTAGGTGTGGGTGATAGTACCGTCGGTACCCTCAAGCCAAGGGAGGTCCTGCGTGTCCAGGTTCCACACGTGGAAGTGGGAATCGATTACTTTAAGAGCCATAGCGGCTACTTCCTTTCCAAACCAATCTTGGAGCCAAACAGACCATACCAAGCAACATACAGGAAGCCCGGAACAGCCACGAGCAGGGCGATGTTGATGCCGGCAGCATCGGCGATGGCGCTCATGAGCAGCGGAATCAGGGCCGCGCCCACAATGGACATGACAAGCGCGGAAGAGCCGGTCTTGACAGCAGAGCCCTTAAAGCCGGTGAGCGTGAGCGAGAAGACCATAGGGTAGCCAATGGAGACGAAGAGGTACGAGACGATCATCGCAACAACGGACACCGGGCCCAGGCCCAAGAACGCCACGAAGAACAGCACGGCAGAGGCGATCATGTAGACGCCCAAAAGCTTACCGGGCTCGACCTTGGTCATGATCGGGGTGGACACAAAACGGCCCACGGTAAAGAGCAGCGAAAGAATCGAGAGATACGCTGCGGCAGTGCCGGCCGTCATACCCGGCCATTGCTGCATGGCAAAGCTGGAGAACAGCGACATGCCGGCAACCTGCAAGCCGATAAAGATGAACTCGGCAAGGACGCCCAGGGCAAAATAAGGGCGCTTGAGCATGGCCCCGAAGGAGACCTTCTCGGCATTGCCAGCCGCTGCCTCCTCCTCGTCACCGGGAGGCGTGGGGAGCTTGACGAAGACAAAGACGGCAAGCACGATAGCAAGTACAACGGCGATAACGATGTACATACCGCGCATGCTCGACAGGAAGGCGAGTTTTGCCTCGATAAAGCCCGGATCGCCCGCGGCAACCGTGGAGCCCAGGAATTGAGAGAGAATGAGCGGGCCCACGATGTTGCCTACGCCGTTAAAGGACTGGGCAAGATTCAAACGCATAGACTCATGCTTCTCGTCACCCAGCTTGGTGATGTAGGGATTGCAGTTGGTCTCCAGGGTGGAGGCGCCAGCGGCAATCACGAACATGGCGAGAAGGAACATGCCATAGGAAGCAACGTTGGTGGCAGGAACCGTGACGAGCGAACCCAGGACGAACAGGGCAAGACCCATGATGACGCCGCCCTTGTAGCCAAACTTCTTTGCCACGATAGAGGCGGGAATGGCCATCACAAAGTACGCGCCGTAGTAGGCGACCTGAAGCAGGCTTGCCTCGGTGCCGGAAAGCTCGAGGTAGTTGGCCATCGGGCTGTTGAGGGCGTTGACCAGGTTCATGGTCAGGCCCCAGACGAAGAAGAGCGAGGTCACGAGGACGATTGCGACGGTTGCGGCCGAGCCCTTGGACGAGTTCTTTTTGTTAGCAGTCATAAACTAGCCTTCTTTTATAGAAGCTATGCGTTAGTCCAGAGCGCGGTCGAGGTTGACATAGCCGCCGTCGACGTTGCACCACTGGCCGGTGGTGTGGCTGGAGCGATCGGAGAGCAGGAAGCACGTGGTGTCGGCAATCTCCTCGACAGAAGTCATGCGATGCTCCAGAGGAATGCGGTCGGTGATGAGGGACAGACGCTTCTGCTGAGCCTCCTCGTCACCAAAGGTCTTGATCCAGTTGGCGTACAGCGGGGTCCAAGCCTCGGCAACGACGATAGCGTTAACGCGGACGGAATCGTGCACGAGAGCGGCAGCCCACTCGCGGGTAAGGCCGAGGATGGCGCCCTTGGCGGCAGCGTAGGCGGTCGTCTTGCCCTGGCCGGTGAGGGCGACCTTGGAGGCGATGTTCACAATCGAGCCCTTGCTCTCCTTGAGGTAGGGGCAGCAGCAGTGAACGAGCTCGAAGTAGTGGGTGAGGTTGCCATGGAGGGACTTCTCGAAGTCACGCCATGCAAGGGTCTCGAGCTCGAGGTTGTCGTTGCGGCCGGCGTTGTTGACCACGCCGTCGATGTGGCCGTACTTCTTGTAGACCTCCTCGACGATCGGCGCGATGGCGTCGGTGTCGTTAAGGTCGATGTAGTACATCTCAAACGTCTTGGTGATCTCGGAGATCTCGGCGCGGAACTCGTCCTCGACGCCGTCCTTACGGTTCAGAACCACAGGCACAGCACCCTCGCGAGCGAGCTGCAGAGCGATGCCCTTGCCAATACCCTTAAAACCGCCGGTGACGAAAACTACCTTGCCCTCGAGATGCAGATCCATTTCTAAAACCTCCTTGTTGCGCCGCCTCTTGCAGCGCATTTGCCTCATGCCGTCCCATATCGGCATGTAAGAACCAAAACCGACTATATGACCGCGCGGCTATGCCGCGACATGTCCTACATGTAGTTGCACAGGTGGGGCAGCGCCGTCTCCGTGTAACCAAGTGCCTCGGCGCACGTGGGTTCGCCGTTGCAAACGCGAATGACCTGATCGATCAGCTGGTCGCGCAGCTCTTCCATAGTCTCCGGACCGTAAATGGTGGCCTGCGCATCGAAGTCGATGTTGTCGGCCATGGTCTTTGCCGTGCGACCATTTGCGGTCAGGCGCAGCACCGGGGCGATGGCGTTGCCCGTGGGCGTGCCCAAGCCGGTCGAGAAGACCACGAGCTGGCAGCCGCCGGCGATGATGCCGCCCACCGATGAGGGATCGTTGCCCGGGGTGTCCATGACAACAAGACCCTTGTGGGCCTCGAGCGGCGCGGCATACGGGTACACCGCGTTGATCGTGCTGTGACCCGCCTTATGGATGCAGCCGAGGGACTTCTCTTCGAGCGTGGTAAGGCCACCGGCCATGTTGCCGGGGCTCGGGTTGCCCTCGCGCATCTCGGCACCGAACTTCTGGACGTACGCCTCGTAGTCGTAGACGATCTTGAGCAGCTGGTCGCCGATCTCCTTAGTGGCAGCGCGGCGCGCCAAGATGTGCTCGCCGCCAAACAGCTCGGGAGTCTCGCACAAGACCGTTGTGGCGCCCTGGGAGACCATCCAATCCGAGACCTCGCCGATCAAGGGATTGGAGCCAAGGCCGCTCGAGGTGTCGGAGCCGCCGCAGTTGGTGCCAAAGATGAGCTCGTCGATACCGCACTCGGTGCGCACCTCCAACGAGGCCTCGCGCACCAGCTCGCGCGCGAGCCTCGTGCCCTCCTCGACAGCTTTGATCGATCCGCCCACCTGCTGGATGATGAGCGTCTCGATTCGCTTGTTCGTACGTTTGCGAATCGCGTCGACAACCAGGTCGTTTTGGCAGCCTTCGCAGCCGAGCGACACAGCCAAGATGGAATGGATGTTGGGGTTGGCCGCAAGACCGGCCAAGGTGTCCACGGTCAGCTGCTGGTCGGCGTCGACCTGGGAGCAACCGTTTTGATTGTGGAACGTGACGCATCCCTCAACGGCGCGGGCGATGCGCTCGGTCGTATCGGAAGCGCAGATGCTCGTGGGGAGAATCAGCACGTGATTGCGGATGCCCACGCGACCGTCGCCGCGACGATAGCCCATGAACGTACGGGTGCACTTCGTGGCAGCCGAAGGCTTTGCTGCCTCGGTTTCTGCATTGGCATCTACGTCAAGCGCGTCTTTCATCGCGTCGGTGCTCACGCAGTTATGCGTGTGCACGTGATCGCCCGCTTTGATATCGCATGTGGCCTGGCCGATGAACTCGCCGTATTTGACTACCGCTTCGCCCGCCTTGATGTCTTTGCGAGCAAGCTTGTGAAACAAGGGGATGTCCTGGTTTGCCACCAGATGTCCACTCTCTCCCCCTGGCAGAGCGTATGTCACCTCATCGCCCGCATGCAGCGGATAGATGGCCACGACCACGTTATCGCGATCGTCGATAATAACGCCATTCCTCATCGGTTGCCTTTCTCTCGCTAGATCACGGTGTCTAACATCGTAGTGCATTCCTTCGATACGCTACGCGCGGCGACGCTCATGGTGTGTTCGTATATCGGAACGATAGTTCTAATCTCGAACTGCCTTTATATTAGGGACACGGTCTTCTTCCTTTTCTGTCCTTGCATAAACGGTAGAAAATCCTCTGCGAACGGTAGTCCCATATACGAACACTCTAAACCGGTTATTGAGTCCTCGCAGCTAGATGCTTCTTTTTTATCGTTCTTTTCCTGGCGAACACCGTCTGCTAAACCCTTGGCAGCTCCACCGTTCTTCCATTTATCCTGCATTGCGATATTGATTCGCAAATACGAACAACTACACTGTTTGTGCCCTGCACCCACCGCAGGCAGCAACCATGAAAGAGTAGCTATGCCCACAAATACCGCCGATGCTCCGCATCGTTCCACCCAGCGCGTTCTTCGTATCCTCGAGGTTCTCTCCCACACCGACGACGGTCTCACCATGGCCGAGATCTGCCGTTCGCTGCAGGCGCCCAAAAGCAGCCTCTTCCCCATCATCCACACCATGGCCGAGGAGGGCTATATCTCCTACGACGAGACCACGAGTCGCTATCGCATTGGGTTTAAAACGTATCTTGCCGGTAAGGCATACGTGCGCGGACAGGACGCGGTGAGCGTTCTTGCGGCACAGCTGCAGCGCCTTGTTTACGCCAGCGGCGAGACAAGCCAGGCGGGCATCCTTTCGAACGACAAGGTACTCTACATCGCAAAAGTCGACTCGCCGCAGCCCGTGCGCCTCTTCTCCGATATCGGGCGCGCGCTGCCCATTCATTGCACGGCGATTGGAAAAGCGCTTGTGTGCGAGCGCGAGCGCGACGAGCTGCATGCACTTTTGGGCGACGATTTTCACCCTTACACGTCCCGCACGCATCGCACGTTCGAGAGCCTGTGGGAGGAGCTGCAAATTGTCCGCCGAGAAGGCATTGCGCATGATCGTGGCGAAATGACCGACTCCATCGAATGCATCGCCGCCCCCATTCGCGTTGACGGCCAGATCCAATATGGCATCGGCATCTCCGTGCCTTCGTACCGTTTGACTATCGAGAAAACCGCCGAGTTCACCCAGCTACTCAAAGACGCCGCCGAATACCTGGAGGCAGTCCTCTCCTAGATGTGACAAAAAGTCGACAGGTTTATTTTGTCACATTTTCATATGCACTCCACATCTCCCGCGACCTCACATTCCCAGCAAGAGCACGAGATTGAGTGCCGAAACAATAAGTCCAATGGCCACGAGCACAGTCTTTAGGGCTGCACCGTTTGCGTACTTTCCCATAACGCGCGGGGAGCTCGTGAGCCATATCTGGACAAAAACGGTGATGGGCAACTGCAGAGACAGCAGCACCTGACTCCATACAAGGCCCTGGAATGCATCTTGGACGAAGAAAATGGATGCAAGCGCCAGAATAAACGTAATCACGATGCCAATCGAGCTATGCCGATCGCGCACGTCGTAGGGCTCCCCCGCAAGCCCCGCAGAGATGGTTCCCGCCGCCATTCCGGCGGTAACGGACGAGGATACGCCCGCAAGGAGCAACGCAAGCGCGAACACCGTTGAAGAGGCAGCGCCCAACATAGGTTCGAGCGTACATGCCGCTTGGGCAAGGTCGGTCACCGGTGTTCCGGCACTCCAAAAGACCGATGCCGCCAGCAGCACCATAGCGCTGTTGATGGCCCACCCCACCACCATGGAAAAGAGCGTGTCGACGAACTCGTTCCTTAAACGCTGGGCAATCGCGCCCTCTCCGCGCTCATTGATGCGCTGACTCTGGATGATCTCCGAGTGCAAAAAGAGGTTGTGCGGCATCACGACAGCACCCAAAACCGACACGATAATGGAGGGAGACCCCGAAGGGATCGAGGGTGCAACCCAGCCCACCGCGGCGCTCGTCCATTCCACGTGCACAAGAGCTATCTCGAATAAAAAGGACAACCCGATCAACGAGACAAAGCCGATGATCCAACGCTCGACCCGCGCGTACGAATTGGTGAGCAGCATGACGAGCGATACCGCGGCAACAATGGCAGCGCCCACGCGCAAGGGCAAGCCGCAGAGCATCTGCAGGGCGATGGCTCCGCCGAGTATCTCGGCCATAACCGTTGCCACCGACGCAGCAAGGGCCGTGAACAGCACGAATCTCGAAAGGAAACGCGGCATATGGCGCGTAGCCGATTCTGCCAGGCACTCGCCCGTCACGATTCCCAAATGCGCGGCGTTATGCTGCAGCACGATGAGCATGACGGTCGATAAGGTCACCACCCATAGGAGGCAATAACCAAATTGAGAACCGGCAGCCATGTTCGAGGCCCAGTTTCCGGGATCAATAAAACCTACGGTTACGAGCAGGCCGGGGCCAATTGCCCGCAATATGTCGAGTCCTCCGGTGTGCCCGGTGTGACGCATCTCAAACAGGCGTCGACGCAATGGGCAGCGCCTGTTTGGGGTTGATGAAGAGATTGGATTCATAGGTCCTCGCTTACTTGTTAGCTTAGGCTAACTTATAGCGACGCACCCGTTGTTGTCAAGCTCTATCGAGCGGCATGAATCCTGCTACAGCCGTGCAAGACCTAGAAATATGAAGGAGATATGAAAATGTGACAAAATAAACCTGTCGACTTTTTGTCACATTTTTAAGGGAGCGGGGTGAGGATGCCGGTGTTTTGCATGGCATCGGCGTCGCTCATGCGGCCGAGGAGAATCGCCGTAACCGGGCGCAGGTCCTCGGGCACCGTCACCTTGAGGTTGTCGCGCGGGCTGTCGACGCACAGCACGCGGCCACCCATGCGCTCCACGAGCGACGAATCGTCGGTGCCGACAAAGCCATCGGCCAGGGCGGCGGCATGGGCACGGCGCATCGTCTCGAGCGCGAAGATCTGCGGCGTCTGCGCGGCCCAATAGCGGCTGCGCGGGGGCGTCTCTACAATACGATTGCCATCAACCACCTTGAGCGTGTCGATAGCCGCCTGGCCGCACACCACGCCGTCGATACCCGATTCGCAGCGCAGCGAGCAGATAGCGCGGTCGATAACCTCTGCCGCGATAAGCGGACGCGCCGCATCGTGAATCGCCACGTACTCGTAACCCTCAGGAACAGCCTCGACACCGGAGCGCGTGGAATCCTGGCGCGTCTTGCCAGCCTCGGCAAAGGTGATGGGCGTAGCGAAGTTGTAGGGGTCGATCGCCTGACGGCGCATCTCATCCATCTTCTCGGCAGGGCACACCACCACGATGTGGCTCACAAATGCAGAGCGATCAAATGCCCTGATAGACCAGGTCATCAACGGCTTTCCGGCAACGTTTACCAGCTGCTTGCCGCCGGGATTTCCAAAGCGAGCGCCGCAGCCGCCGGCCACGACCACCGCACATACCGAACTCATCTTCTAGCCCTCCCGCTTGCCGTGCATACGTGCGAGCGAATCGGCGAGAATCGCCGGATTGTTGACGCCAAAGTCGCCCAAGCGCTCCGGGTCCTTTTTGATATCGCCCATCAGCTCTTGCAGCGAGCCGTACTCGTCCACAATCTTCTCGGCAACGCCGTCACGCACCACGGAGACGCGCGAGAGCGTACGCAGACCCAAAGGCGTCATAACCGAATCCTCGTCCAAGTCGTCAAAGCCCAAAACCTCGGCAACACGCTTGGGGTTGGAGAGGTCAGACGCAGACATCTCGGCAAAACGCTGACGAATGGCACGCGCGTTTTCCTCGGAAGACTCAGACGCATAGTCGCGAATCATCAGGTCATACTCGGTATCGATGGTATCGCCCGCAAGCTGCTCCAGCTGCATGCGCACGAGCTTGCCGCGCGTACCCAGTTTCTCGATGCAGATCTCCAGCTCCTGCTTTGCCTGCTGCAAGATCTCAAAACTCGAGAAGATGCCGGTAATATCCGCGAGCGTAACGTAATCGTCCAGCTCGAGCGCCGTCAAACGCAGCAGCGAACGGTCGAGCGAGCTGCGCGTAGTCTGCAGCGTACCCACCAGCTGGCTCACCGAACCCATAAGGTCGGGGATAGGCTCGATCTGATACGACTTGCCATGCACGTAGACGTTTACCACAGCGCGACGCTCGGACACGGAGATGACAATCGCGTCGGTGAGGATAGACATGCGCGCCGCCGTGCGGTGGCGCATGCCCGTCTCGCTCGTTGCGAGCGAGGGATCGGGATTGAGATGGAAGTTCGCGCGCAGAATCTGCGTAAGGTCGCCGTCGATAACGATGGCGCCATCCATCTTGGAAAGCTCGAACAGGCGGTTTGAGGTAAACGAGATGTTAAGAGGGAAGCCGTCGTTGCCCGCATTGAGCACGTGTTCGGAGTCGCCCACGCAAATGAGAGCGCCCAGATGACCCGCGATGATCATGTCGAGTGCCGTGCGCAGCGGTTGTCCCGGTGCTGTCAGACGAATTGCGTCCTTCAGCGTTGGCTTAAACGTCTCGTTTTCCAATAGTCCGCCTCCATGTCCCGGCAGAAGTGCTATAGAACTTGTGCCGAATAGCGATTCCGGCATACCAGTCTATTGTTACACGAATGCTCGCGCTCCCCTATCAACACCTACAAATACCACGCTTTTCTTTCAAAACCCGCACGGCAAGGCAGCAAGAGCGAACAAGCCATGCAACCGAGCGCTCCTTGCAAAAACGGGCCTCGAGGATACATCTCCTCGAAGCCCGTCTCATAAGTCCGTATGCCCGATGCACGCTAGTGCGCGCCAGAACCCGTCTGCACCATGCCGCCAGGACCAGCTGTCACGCCCCTGCTCGGCGCGGCGGTTGACGTATGCGGTGCTGCGACCGCCATGCTGCCCAAAGCACCCAGCTTGCGCGGTGCTGGAATCTCGCCCGCGCCATGACTAAAGACGAACTTCTCGTCCGCCACGTCGCACAGGACGGTATCGCCCTCGCCCCACTCGCCTGCCAGCAGCTCCTCCGAGAGCGGATCCTCGATGAGACGTTGGATGGCACGACGCAGCGGACGTGCACCGTTGGTAAGATCGGTTCCTTCTGCCACAATCTTATCGACGGCGGCGTCGGTAAGCTCGATGTTCATGCCGTTTGCGATCAAGCGCTGACGCAGGTCGTCCACAAGCAGCTGGGCGATGCTCTTCAGATTTTCGCCCGTGAGCTTCTGGAACACCACGATATCGTCGATGCGGTTGAGGAACTCGGGGCGGAACAAGCGCTTGAGCTCACCCATTGCACGGCTACGAATCTCGCCCGAGCTCAGGCCGGTCTCGCCCGTGGTGCCAAAGCCCACGTTGGACTCCTGCGCGATCTCGCGAGCGCCCACGTTGGACGTCATGATAACCACGGTGTTGCGGAAGTCGACCGTCTTGCCCTGGCTGTCGGTCAGGCGACCCTCCTCGAGCACCTGCAACAAGATGTTGAAGATGTCGGGGTGAGCCTTTTCGACCTCGTCGAACAGCACGACGGAATACGGATGACGGCGCACGGCCTTGGTGAGCTGACCGCCCTCGTCGTGGCCCACATATCCCGGAGGGCTACCGATAAGCTTGGAGACCTCGAACTCGCTACCGTACTCAGACATATCAAAGCTGATGAGCGCGTCCTTGCTGCCAAACAGATACTCGGCAAGCGTCTTTGCAAGCTCGGTCTTACCGGTACCCGTGGGGCCCAGGAAGATGAACGAGCCGCCGGGACGGCGCGGATCTTTGAGGGGCGAGCGACTGCGACGAATAGCCTTGGCCACAGCAGAAACCGCCTCGTCCTGGCCGATAATGCGCGTCTTAAGCACGCTCTCGCACTGCAGCAAGCGGCGCGATTCGCTCTCGGTGAGCGAGCTCACCGGCACGCCGGAGGTGATGGAGACGATATCGGCAATCTGAGCGGTATCGATGACAAGCGGATCGGCATCCATCTGAGCGTTCCAAGCCGCACGAGCCTCGCCAAGGGCAATCTCAGCTGCTTGCTGGTCCTGCTTGAGCTCGGCGGCACGATTCATATCGTCATCGTTCGAGGCGGCCTCTACGGCATCGGAAAGCTCGGCCACGCGCTTCTCGGCATCGCGCACTTCCTGCGGGGCGCGGTTGGCGGCAATGCGAGCACGGGCACCGGCTTCGTCGATAAGGTCGATGGCTTTATCGGGCAGGTAGCGGTCCTGGATATAGCGGTTGGACAGGCTCGCCGCAGCCTCGATGGCAGCCGGCGTATAGCGCACGTGATGGTGCTCCTCGTAGCGCGGCACCAGTGCCTTCAGAATCGTGACCGTATCCTCGACGCTCGGCTCTTCCACATCGATGGACTGGAAGCGGCGCTCGAAAGCGGGGTCCTTGGTGAGATACTTGCGGAACTCCTCGGCCGTGGTGGCGCCGATGATCTGGAACGCACCGCGCGCAAGCACGGGCTTGAGCATAGAGCTCGCATCGATCGAGCCCTCGGCGGAACCGGCGCCGATAAGCGTGTGCATCTCGTCGATAAACAGAATCGCGTTGTCGGACTCGGTGCACTCGGCGATCACGTTCTTAAGGCGCTCCTCGAACTCACCGCGATACTTGGCACCAGCCACAAGACCGGGCAGGTCGAGCGACCAGACATTCATGTTGAGAAGGTTCTCGGGCACGTTGCCGGCAACAATCTCCTGCGCCAAGCCCTCAACCAGAGCAGTCTTGCCCACACCGGGATCGCCCAGGATAAGCGGGTTGTTCTTGGTGCGGCGCGAGAGGATCTCCATCATGCGCGAGATCTCTTTCTCGCGGCCGATAACCGGATCGAGTTTGCCCTCGCGAGCGCGGCGACAAAGATTGATGGCAAACTGCTCCAACGTACCGCCGGCAATCTTGGCGCCGGCAATACCCGCCTCACCCGAGAAGAAGGGCAGGCCAGCACCGGGGCGTCCCGCGCCAGCACCCGCCATGGGGCGTTTGCCGCCCTGATCTTTGGCCGTGAGTTTCTCTACCGATGCACGCACGGAAGCGCCGGAGACGCCCAGGCGCTGGAAGATATCCATAGCCAGGCCGTTGCCCTCGGAAACGATGGCCAGCAGCAGATGCTCGGTCGAGACGTACGTTTGGTTGTTCTCGCGCGCCAGGCGAAACGCGCGCTCCATCACCGTGATGACGAGCGGCGTGAAGGCAAGCTTTGCCGCCTCGGTCGACTCGTCCTCGGCAGGAACCGTGGTACGAATCTCTTTGAGCTGCTCCAGGATATCGTCGTAAGAGATATCGAGGGCGCGCAGAGCCTCGGAGGCAATGCCGTCCTCTTCCTTGGCAAGAGCAAGCAGCAGATGCTCGGTTCCCACCTTGGTGGATTTAAGATCGATTGCCTCCTGCTTTGCAAGCGACATGACCTTGCGGGCGCGGTCGGTGAATCTATCCAACATATGCAAACCTCTAACATACTAGAAGTTGTAAACAAAATCAGGCACCGTCACCGGTGCTCATTCTTCTTTACCCATACCATGGTTAATGATAACGGAATCCGATAGTTCATCTTTCGCAGCGTCAAAAAAGCCACCCTTACAGGTGGCTTTCTGGGCAAATTGCTCTGTTGTAATGCGTGCTCTAGGCCTCGATGGCAGCAACCGGCGCCGCAGCCTCATCGCACGCTCCATCATCAGCAGACGCGCCCGGGAAAGAAACAAGCTCCATATGAGGCTCAGCAAAGACCGTGCCCATCGGGAACGCGCGGCGAAAAACAAAGCGTGCGAGTGGACCGGCGACAAGCAGATTCCAGGGCAGGGCCATGATGAAGTTGCGGGGGATGTTGGCGAGCCACATCATCGGCAGCATCGTCATGTTTGCAAGCGGACCGCCAGGCATGTGGAACAGGCCCTCGCAGGCGCCATACAGCGACATGATGATCACCATGGGAACCACCATGCAAGAGCTCACGGCAAGCGTCATGGCGCGCGGCGAGCTCTTGCCCGGCGTCACCAGATACTTAAAGGCAAAACCCTTTGCAAGTGGACTCGCCACAAACCAGTCACAGCACATGGCAAAGACATAGGCGATGGGAAAACCAAACCATGCGTCGGCGATAACCTCACCGCTCACAGCCCCGTGCTGCAGCGCAACGTTGTAGATGCTCATCCATAAGACCATGCAAAAGCACATGATGAACGTGAACAGCAGGCTTTCTCGTTTGTTGATAGGCATGTAGGGGAAGTTCCTCTCTTCTTTTCTTGCCACAAGACCTCAGCGCAACAAAAAAGCGGGCGAGATGGAGCTGCTAAAACTTCATCTCGCCCGCCTGCACGCGCATGCGTCTGCGACTACTTATGTGGTGAAACCAGCCTAGCATGAAAAGGGTCCGTTTCGTAAGCGTAGAGTTTATGGAGCTTGGCAGCCCGCTTCGCCCCATACCGCACAGGCAGCCCTACCCGCATCTTCGCCATAAAAAGAGGCACCGGCCGCAAAAGCCGATGCCTCAATCGCATCATGTTATTGCTCGTCTAGCAGAGCTTGGCACCTGCAGGGATGCTCGGGTCGAGCTGCAGGAGGTTCAGGCGCTCCTCGTCGCCCTCGGCGTGCACGGCGCTAATGAGCATGCCGCACGAGTCGATGCCCATCATCTTGCGCGGCGGGAGGTTGGTGATGGCGACGAGCGTCTTGCCCACCAGATCCTCAGGCTCGTAATAACCGTGGATACCGGAGAGAATGACGCGATCGGTGCCGGAGCCGTCGTCGAGCACAAAGCTCAGCAGCTTCTTGCTCTTCTTGACCGCCTCGCAGGCCTTGACCTTCACCACGCGAAAATCGGACTTACAGAAGGTGTCGAAGTCGACCATATCCTCGTAGAGCGGCTCTACGACAACCTTGGAGTAATCGATGGTGGAGACCTTCGGAGCCTCGACGAACGAGGCCTCGGCAGTAGCGGTGGGCTTGGGGCCCTTGGAGCCGCCTTCGGGCTTCATGTGCGGGAACAGCAGGACGTCGCGGATGCTTGCGGAATTGGTGAGCAGCATGATCACGCGGTCCATACCGATGCCGATACCGCCCGCGGGAGGCATACCGTACTCGAGGGCACGCACGTAATCCTCGTCGTACTCCATGGCCTCGTCGTCGCCGGCGAACTTCTCCTCCACCTGCTTGCGGAAGCGCTCGGCCTGATCGACCGGGTCGTTGAGCTCGGAGAACGCATTGGCGTACTCATGGCCGGCGATAACCAGCTCGAAGCGGTGCGTCAGGCGCGGATCGTCCTCAAAGCGCTTGGCAAGCGGGCTGACCTCGATGGGGTAATCGCACACAAAGGTGGGGTTGACGATGGTCTCCTCACCCAGCTCGTCGTAGATCTCGGCGATGAGCTTACCGCTCGTCCACTCGGGCTTAACCTCGATGCCGCGCTCGCGGGCTGCGGCAGCGAGCTCCTCGGCGGGAGTGTCGATGGTCACCTTGTAGCCCAGCACGTCGGAGACGATGTCGGACATGGGACGGCTCGGCCAGGTGCCGGAAAGGTCGATGGTCTGACCCTGGTACTCGATCTGCTCGGAATCGTTCACCGCGGCGTTGGCGGCCTTGATGACGCCCTCGCACAGCTCCTTCATACCCTCGAGATCGGAGAAGGCACGGTATGCCTCCATAGTGGTGAACTCGGGGTTGTGGGTGAGGTCCATGCCCTCGTTGCGGAAGATGCGGCCAATCTCGAACACGCGCTCAAAACCGCCCACGAGCAGGCGCTTGAGGTGCAGCTCGGTAGCGATGCGCAGGTAGTTCTCCTGGTTGAGCGCATTGAAGTGCGTGATGAACGGCTTGGCCGTGGCGCCGCCCTGAATGGTCTGCAGGATCGGGGTCTCGACCTCCATGAAGCCGTCGGCCTCCATGTAGCGACGGAAGGCAGAAACGATGGCGGAACGCTTGCGGAAGGTCTCGCGCACGTCCTCGTTGACGATCAGGTCGACATAGCGCTGGCGATAGCGGGTCTCCTTGTCGGAAAGGCCGTGGAACTTCTCGGGCAGCGGGCGAACGGCCTTGGCGAGAAGCGTGAGAGAGCGAGGGGCCACGGAGAGCTGGCCACGCTGGGTGCGTACCACAACGCCCTCGACGCCCACGATGTCGCCCAGGTCGAGCTTGCGCAGGCGCTTCCAGTCATCCTCGTCCATATCGTTGATACGGCAGAAGAGCTGGATATCGCCCGTCGGGTCGCGCAGCACGATGAACATGATCTTGCCCTGGCCACGCTTGGCAACAACACGGCCACCGATCTTCACGACGTCGGCAGTGTCCTCGCCATCGGCAAGGTCGGCAT
Source organism: uncultured Collinsella sp. (assembly GCA_934621295.1). GTDB lineage: Bacteria > Actinomycetota > Coriobacteriia > Coriobacteriales > Coriobacteriaceae > Collinsella. Next base: position 458,139 of record CAKTVB010000001.1, on the reverse strand, counting down.
ACTTGGCCTCGATGTCGGCCACGTAATCCTCGACATCGGAATGCTCGGGATACGGGTTCTGCCCGGCGGCATACAGGGCCTCACGGTCGGCAAGGCGGCGGGCACGCTCGTCGTTAAGCGTGTCGGCAACGGGGGTTTCGGTCTGATTCTCTGACATCGGCTGCACTCCTATATAACGCGAAAAAGCTCCCGTAGGATCGGTATCCCCCGGGAGCCATTACATACTGATGCCCGCGGTTTAGCGGGAAATCTTGGTGATGGTGTAGGTGCGGGTCTTGCCGGACGGGGTCACGACCTCGACGGTCTCGCCCTCGGCATGGCCGATAATTGCACGACCCACGGGAGACTCGTTGGAAATCTTGTGCTCCAGCACGTTGGTCTCGGTGGTACCCACGAGGGTAACATCGGTGGCAACGCCGTCGGCATCAACCAGGGCAACGGTGCAGCCAATGGAAACGGTCAGGCCGTGCAGAGAAGTGCCGGCATCCTGAGCGTTGGCGAGAATGGCCTGAATCTCGGCGATACGGGCGGCGTTCTTGGCCTGCTCTTCCTTAGCGGCATCGTACTCGGAGTTCTCGGAAAGGTCGCCAAAGGCGCGCGCTTCCTTGATGTGCTCGATGATCTCCTTGCTCTTATCGCCCTCACGCCAGGCGAGCTCTTCCATGAGCTTCTGGCGGCCTTCGGCTGTCAGTACGATCTCGCTTGCATCCATGCGCACAAACTCCTTGCATCTCACGTGTGGCGAATCCGCCACCTATACACAGAAAAGACCGGCTGGCCCTAGGGGTAAGCCGGTCGAAGATCACCCCGTAATAACAGGGCGGAAATTACTCAGCGTCGCCGTCTTCCTTCTTCTTCTTGGCGGCAGCGAGCTTGGCCTCGAGCTCGCGAATCTCGGCGTCGTCATCCGCGTCTTCCTCGGCAACAACAGGCTCGTCGTCCTTGGAAGCCTCGTCGCCCTCCATGCCCTCACGGATGTTCTTGACCGTGGAGCCGAGGGACTTACCGAGCTTCGGGAGGTTCTTAGGCCCAAAGATCAGCAGTGCAACGATGAGAATGACGATCCATTCCATACCCTTAGGGAACATGTGGTTTCCTCCCAGTGTTTTGCAAACAAGCAGATGGAAGTATACCGCGCTTGGCGTTGCGGAACAACAGCCCCATATTTCCCCTACCAGATTTTTTACGCAACATTTCGCCCGGTCTATCAACGGTCTTTCCAATTGAGCGCGAGAACCAAGGCGTCGTTGGTGCTAGGCCGCCGCCGTCGCCGGGCGCGCCAGATGGTTGCGCATGAAGAAGGTAAGTGCCATGGTGAGCACGGCGTTGACGGCAACGCTCACGGGGTAGACCATCAGCAGCGTGAACAGGGTGTGATCCGCCGAGAAGACAAACGCCACCCACAGTACGCGCAAAACGCAAATAGAGAATAGGGCGACGATCGTCGGAGGCAGCGAGCAGCCGTATCCGCGCAGATAGCCGGACATGATTTCGACCACCATCGTAAACAGGTGCGTGGCCAGAATGAATTGCACGCGCAGGGAGCCGGCATCGATTACCGCCGGATCGGAACTGAAGATGGAGAGCAGCTGGCGGTTGAACAGCAACAGAATCGTCGTGATGATTGCATACGCGGTATACCCCTCGATAAAGCATATCTTGAGGGTGCGCACGCAGCGGTCGTGACGGCGAGCACCGTTGTTTTGACCCACAAACGTAGTGCACGCCTGCCCAAAGGCGTTGAGGCTGTACCACGAGAAAGCATCGATGTTATTTGCGGCGGAGTTTCCTGCCATAACGGCAGTGTCCAGACTGTTCACGGCCGCCTGGACGATGACGTTCGAGACGGAGAACAGCGCGCCCTGAATGCCTGCGGGAAGGCCCACGATAAGGATGCGCTTGAGCGAGGGCCAGTCGATCGCCAGCTCGCGCAGATTCACGCGGATAACGGAGTCACTATGCGTCAGGCACCACAGGAGCAGCATCGAACTCACCGCGCTGGAGATGACCGTCGCCAAGGCGACGCCATCGACATCCATGCCGAGGACCAGCACGAAAAGCAGGTTAAGGCCCACGTTGACCATACCGGAGATAGTGAGCGCGATGAGCGGCGTGCGTGTGTCGCCTTGGCTGCGCATGATAGCGGCCTCGAAGTCATACAGGAACAGGATGGGAAGACCCGCCAGATAGATGCGCATGTAGAGAAGGGCCATAGCCTCGACCTCAGGGTCTTTGATGCCCATCATGGCCATGATGGGCCCAATCACGAGCTCTCCTGCGACACCCAGAATAATACCCCCGCCCACTGCGGCAAGCATCGCAGTGTGCACAGCGCGGCGCACGGCATCCATCTTGCCCGAACCGATATTGGTTGCGATGGTCACGTTGGCACCCAGACTCATGCCCGTGCCCAAGCTCACCACAAAGCTGCACATGGCGCCGCAGCTGCCTACAGCCGCCATGGCATTGGTGCCGGCAAACTGGCCCAGCACGGCAACGTCCGCCGCATTGAAAAGCTGCTGGAGAAAAGCCATAAGTGCGACTGGTATGGCAAAAAGCACGATCTTGTCCCAGAGAGGCCCCTGCGTCATATCGACTTTTACGCCCAGCGCCATACGCACTCCTTACGCTCTGATTGCAAACGGTCATATGCTAGCACTCCATGCAAGCAAAGTGGCGTGCATCCCGCCGTGATTCCAAAGTCGCTGGAACTGAAGCGTGGGCACGCATACGAAAAAGGGCCGCCCGAAGGCGACCCTTATTCAATGCAATGGTCGGGTTGACTGGATTTGAACCAGCGACCCCTGCGTCCCGAACGCAGTGCTCTACCAAACTGAGCCACAACCCGATAGCCAAGCTATAGTAACAAAAGATTGAGACAAATGCTAGCAATCAATGAGATTCGATCCAGACTTTTCCATCTGAGTTGCACATGACCACCATCCGCGCTCGTCTGAAGCTGCGCTCGCAAGGCTCTGAGCAGCTGCTTTGCTCTCACACAGGGCAAAGCAGCAAGAACCAGAACCCGAAACCTCCGCCACGCGCACACCCGGCCGCTCGCGCATCCACGCCAGCACATCGACGATCTCGGGCGCGATGGACATCGCGGCGGGCGCCAGGTTATTGGCAAGCGCATCGACCACGCCCTGCCCATCGCTAGCGCGCAATGCCTCGAGCATGGGCTCGATAGGGGCTACAGGCTGCGGATCGGCATCAAAGACACGGTAGGCTTCCTGCGCCGTAACGCCCTTTGAAGAAGCGCGGACAAGCGCCACGGGCATGCCCTCGAGCGCACCGAAGGTCTCCTCCATCACGTCACCTGCACCACTGAGGTATGCGGGTGATTCATAGAGGAAAAACGGCACGTCGGCACCGATGCTGCGCGCAACTTCGGCCACGCGCTCATCGTGAATGTCGATATCCCATGCCGCGCACAGGCCGCGCAGGGTTGCAGCGGCATCAGTGGAGGGGCCACCGAGACCCGCGCGAATGGGAATGTGCTTTTCGATATGGATATCGAACAAAGGCTCTCGGCCATACGCGCGGCCGAGCTCGACGGCGGCGCGCCAAGCGCTGTTTTGCTCCATGGGGAAATCCACCACGGGGTCCATGGTGACCGAAAGCTCCTGTGCCGGCGCAATCGTCACCGTGTCGCCCAGCCCGACAGCTGCCATGACCGAATCGACGCGATGGTAACCGCGCTCATCTTTCGTTGCGTACACGCCCAGGTACAGATTGACCTTTGCGAGCGCGGACACGGTGAACGAAAGAGAAGGCATAACTAGTGCTCCTCGAGCTGATTGCCCAGCGGGGTGAACAGATGCTCGCCCGACTCGGGATCGAACAGCTCAACGGTACCGGTGAGGACATCGACGTACTGGTACGATTGGCGCGACTTACGGCCGCGGCGCTCATCGACCTCGACGATAAACACTGCGGGATGCACCGTCTTGATGGTGCCCATGCGCTCGACGACGCGCGTACGACCCATGTTGGCGCGCACCTTGACGCGCTGGCCAATCATGCTTGTCAGCTTCTCATGGATATCATCGACGTGATTAACTTCCAGCTCTTCCATTAGGCCTCCTGCAGGCAAGCGCAAATACGGCAGACTTGCCCCAATTTATCTACAAACGTATGAATTGTAGCAGGCTCAGATAGAGATTGCACATCTTATGGAGATGCTGCGAAGAGAGGCGAGGCGAGGTGTGCAGCCGCGCCCCTCGGGTCTTCGTGCTCCCCTACAGCTCGTCGGTATCCAACACGATGGTAAAGGGACCGTCGTTTACGAGCGAGACGCTCATGTCGGCACCGAAGCTTCCCGTCTGGACGGCGCCCATGTCCGCGCGAACCAGCTCGCAAAAATACTCGTAAAGCTCATTTGCCAAGGCAGGCGCGCCCGCCGCGGTAAACGAAGGCCTGCGCCCATGGCGACAATCGGCATAGAGTGTGAACTGCGACACCACAAGCACCTCGCCCGAAACATCCGCGAGAGAGCGATTCGTCTTCCCCGCATCGTCGGGCATGATGCGCAGATCGCGAATCTTTGCCCAGAGCTTTTGCGCTATCTCGCGCGTATCTCCATCGCCCACACCCAGCAGGATGAGATATCCCTGGCCGATGCTGCCGATGGTCCTTTCTTCGACGACAACCGAAGCGCTCGTCACGCGCTGAACGACGGCCCTCATGCCTCGTCTCCTGCAATCTGGGCAGACAGATCCTGCAGCGCATGGAAACGATGGCTGATGGCGTTTTTCTCTGCCGGCGTAAGCTCCGCCATAGTCTTGCCCGGCGTATCGTTAGGCAGGAACAGCGGGTCGTAACCAAAGCCGTTCTCGCCGCGGCCCTCGAAACCGATTGTGCCCTCGCAGGCGCCCGTACCGGTGAGCACCATGCCAGAGGCGTCCACAAGCGCCACGACGCTCATAAAGCGAGCCGTGCGTTCGGCCTCGGGCACATCGGCCAGATTCTCGAGCAGCTTCGCATTGTTCGCTGCATCGTCACCGTGCACGCCCGCGTAGCGTGCGGAATACACGCCAGGCTCGCCATCGAGGGGATCGACCACAAGGCCAGAATCGTCTGCAATGGCAGACATGCCTGTCTGTTCCACAGCAGCCTCGGCCTTGATGAGGGCGTTCTCCAAAAAGGTGGTGCCCGTCTCTTCCGGATCATCAAAATCGCCCAGCTGGCCCAGCGCGACAAAGGTCACGTCGGGCAGCACGCGCGAAAGGATGTCCTCGATCTCCACGAGTTTATGGGCGTTACCCGTAGCCACCACGATGGTGCGGGCCGGATCGAGGGTTTCGATATCGATGTTATTTAAGGCCATGGTCGCCTGTTCCTTAACGGTTATCGGATGGATGTGCGTTTGGGGCTAGTCATCGTCGCGAAACGCGGTGACCTCGTTTTGGAGGTCGATCAGCTGCTTGATGCCAAGATCGCCCAGGTCAAGCAGGTTATTCAGGCGCTTGCGGTCAAAGGGCGTCTGCTCGCCCGTGCCCTGGATCTCGACGATCTCGCCCGTATCGGTGGCGACGAGGTTCATGTCGACCTCGGCGTGGCTATCCTCGGCGTAATCGAGGTCCAGCAGCTCGTTGCCATCGACAACGCCCATGGACACGGCGGCCACCTGACCCGTCAGGGGCAGGCGCGGGATCTTGCCCGCCTCGACCCAGGTCATCAAAGCATCGTGAAGTGCCACCCAAGCGCCGGTCACGCTGGCGGTGCGCGTACCGCCATCGGCCTGCAGGACATCGCAGTCGATAGTGACGGTGTACTCGCCGAGGGCACGCATATTGCAAACAGTGCGCAGGCTGCGGCCGATCAGGCGCTCGATCTCCATGCTGCGTCCCTTGCGCGCGTTCGTCTCGCGCTTGGTGCGCTTGGAGGTAGCAGCGGGGAGCATGGCATACTCGGCCGTGACCCAGCCCAACTTCGAAGCGCGGCGCCAAGGCGGCAGGCCATCCTCGATCGTAGCGGCGCACAGCACGCGCGTGTCGCCAAACTCCACCAGGCAGGAGCCCAGGGCGTTCTTCATGACTTCGCGCTTGAGCGTCACAGGGCGCATCTGGTTGGCGGCGCGGCCACCGGAGCGGCGAATCTCGTTCAGTTCCATCGGTATTCCTCTCTATTTGTGCGACGCAGCCTACACGAGTTCGTCGAGCGACACGTGCTCGATGCTCTTGAGCGGCTGGCCGAAGATAAAGCTGCCCGCGGCGGCAAACTCCGCCAGGTTATCGGATGTCGTGGCAAAGCGGTGCTGGGGCATCGCGCTATCCGGTGCCAGCTGTTCACGGCGCTGCAGGATGTCCACAAGCTCGCGCGTGGTTTCCTCGGCAGACGACACCACGCGGATGTTCGGCCCCAACTCATGGCGAATGGGACCAACGAGCAGCGGAAAGTGTGTGCAGCCCAAAACGACCGTATCGATATTGTGGCCTTTGAGCGGCGCGACCACCTGGCGCACCGTGGCGCGCACTTCGGGCGTGTCGAAGATATCCTCGTCCTCAAGCCAGCGCTCCTGCAAGTGAGCGCCAGTCGCAAGCTCCTGCTCGACGATTTCCACGAAGCTCGAAGCGGGACACCCGTACACGTCCACGCCCGCGTCCAGGTCTTGGATGGCGCGCGTGTAGGCACCGGAACGCGTGGTGAGGTTCGTGGCGAGCACGCCCACCTCGCGCGTACGCGTGCTGTTGATGGCAGCGCGAGCACCGGGAACGATTACGCCGATCACAGGAACGTCGAGCGTCTGCTGACACAAGCGCAGGGCTGCCGCCGTTGCCGTATTGCAGGCGATGACGATGATCTTGACGTCATGGCGCGAAAGCCATTGTCCCGCTTGCAGAGCAAAGCTGCGAACCTCGTTTTCGCCACGCGTGCCATACGGGCAACGCTTGGTGTCGCCAAAGTAATACACCGACTCGTGAGGAAGGGCAGTTGCAATGGAGCGAGCCACAGTCAGGCCGCCGAGTCCCGAGTCGAACACACCGATAGGGCAGGTGTTTTTCTGCGCCATCATCAAATCCTATTCCTTGGCTGCCAGCAGGCATTTCATAGTCATAACCCAACCGTCGACGATGCAGCCCTGGCTCACAAACGCATTGTCGTGCGTGGCCAAGAACTCGTCGGCACCGGGGTTCGCCAGTCCATTCTCCACCAAAACGAAGGTCCCCACCGAATCCGCCATCAAGAAATCGGACGAGGCGTCGCCAATGGCCAGTGCCTGCGCGGGATCGATACCACGCAGTTCGCAGAACTTGGCGACGGCACGGCCCTTGTTAAGGCCGCGCGGACTCACGTTAAAGGCGCGTCCCGGCACGCCCTCGGGAAGCTCGAGCGTTGTAGGCTTGGAGATGTGATTGAGAAAGCCGTTATCGCCCCAATCGAGGTTGACGCCCGAGGCGTCGAGCATGGCGCGTGCTTCCTCGTCGGGAATCTCACCGCGCATGGCAACGGTGACCTCGCGGTATTTGTAGCCCTGCTGCATATCGTTGTGATACTCAAGCAGGTGCGGCCAAGAGTTGACGAGTTTATCGCATACACCTGTGCGCTCAATCACCTGATGGGGAGTGAGGCCGCAGGAGGGATCGTAGTCCATGTCAGCGGTGAAATAGCACCAATCGTCCTTGCCGTGGTCGAGCATGAGCAGACCGCCCATCTCGCCGATATACGCATTGAAGCCCAGGATGCGCGCGTCCTCGTGCAGCATGGAGCGGTTGCGGCCGGAGCAGGGAATCACCTCGACGCCGGCAGCGCGCAAGTCAAGAAGCGTCTGCACGCAAGCAACGCTGGGGTTTCCCGCAGCGTCGGCAAGCACGCGCGAACCGGGCGCAAGCATGGTGCCGTCAAGATCGGTGAAAACATAGCGAACGCCCGCCAGGCGCTCCTTGAGTTCGCCCTCGGGCACGACGGGCAACACAGAGGAGGTCATTGGTGCTCCTTTTGCTGGTCGGATAAAAAACGAATCCCATTGTAGCTTCTAGCCAAAGGTTTCGATATACTATGTTCCCGCGGGCGATTGGCGCAACGGTTAGCGCAGGTGCTTTACACGCACAAGGCTGGGGGTTCGAATCCCTCATCGCCCACCATCGAATTTGAAACGGCTCCGGCAACGGGGCCGTTTTTGGTTTGGGCCAGATGCCGGGGATTCGAACCCGGCAGGGCGCGGAGCCGGGGAAACGCGCAAGCGTTTTCCGGCGCAGCGCGCAAGGCGCGGGACGCGCCGCAGCGGGTCGCGGGCGGCGCAGCCGCACGCGGAATCCCTCATCGCCCACCATCGAATTTGAAACGGCTCCGGCAACGGGGCCGTTTTTTTGGTTTGGCCAGGTGCCACACCTGCCGGCAAGGACCCTCCACATAAAACCCAAGCCCCTCCCCCCGCTCAAAACCCACGCACAAACGGCAACTTTTTGCCAAAAATAAGGAAAAGTGAACGTTTGTGCGTGGGTTTTGAGGAAGTCGGCTCGAAGGCGGTCGCATTGTGCGTGGGTTTTAGCACGAAGACAGGTCGAAGGCAGTCGCAGAGAAACGACCACCCTCGAGTTCAAGTCATATATACATGTAAGCGCGAATTACTCGCGGCCTACCCCAAGATCTTCGTCAGGCCGGCAATGAGCGCGTCGACATCGGACTTCTGGCAGACAAGCGGCGGCAGGAAGCGCAGGGTGTGCGCACCGGTTGCGTTGATCACAAAGCCGGCGGCCAGCGCTGCGGCAACGACATCGTGCGCGTCGGCCACGGTGTCGTCCAGATCGCAGCCGAGCATCAAGCCACTGCCACGCACCTCGGTAACGTGCGGCACCTGGGCGAGCTGCTCGGCAAAGTATGCGCCAACCTCGGCGGCATGGGCGGCATAATCGCCGCGGACGAGTTCGGACAGAACAGAAGCCGAAGCTGCCACCGCAAGGTTGCTACCACCAAAGGTCGAGCCATGGTCGCCAGGGCAGAACACGCTCGCAACCTCCTGCTTGGCGAGCACAGCGCCCATGGGCATGCCACCGGCAACACCCTTGGCGAGGCTCATGATATCTGCTTCCACACCGTAGGTCTGCATGGCGAACGGCTTGCCGGAGCGGAAAATGCCAGTCTGAACCTCGTCAGCGATGAGCAAGCCACCGTGGGCATGGACCAAATCACGCGCCGCCTCGATGAACTCCTGCGTGAGCGGATGCACGCCAGACTCGCCCTGAATCGGCTCGATCATAACGGCGCAAATCTCGGAACCATAAGCATCGAAAATGCTCTTGAGCTGATCGGCATCGTTGGGATCACAGGCCACAAAACCACCCGGCAGCGGCTTAAAGCTATCCTGCAGCCAATCCTGCATGGTCGCGGCGATCGTCTCGAGCGTACGCCCATGGAAGCCGCCGCGCAGCGCCACGATCGTGTTGCCGCCGTTGCCCATGCGCCTGGCGTACAGGCGCGCAAGTTTCATCGAACCCTCGTTAGCCTCGGCACCCGAGTTGGAAAAGAACGTCTGCCAGACCTGCTCGCCCTCGACGGGAGCGGCTGCAGCCAGAAGCGCCTCGTCATCCTTGGCGTCAATGGCGTTGACAATCGCGGCGGCACCAGCGAGATCATCGTTAGCGAGCTTGGAGAGCAATGCCGCCACCTGGCCGCGATGCTCGATGTAGAAGTAGTTGGAGACATGGGTGAGATCGTGCACCTGCGCATCCACAGCGTCGACCACAGCAGGAGCGCCATGACCCAAGCAGCACACGCCGATGCCCGCCAGGAAATCAAGATACTCGCGGCCGTCGTCGCCCACAAGCGTCATGCCGTGACCGCCGGCAAACTCGACCTCGGAACGGCCGAAGGTATGCATCACGTAGTTGGATTCAAGAGCCTTTTGTACGGAAAGGGACATGGTCTAGCCTTTCGGTCGAAAAGAATATCTACAAACAGATTAAACAGCGGCGTCGCGGCAACTGCTATGAAAGCGCCTGCAACTTGGAAACCTCATCCAGATTCTCAAACAGACGCGCCGCAAAGGTCGAAAGCGGATGCGGATGCGTATCGTACTCGTAGGCCGTCTCGCTGGAATGAAGCACCGTGCCCACGCCGGCATCGGTGAGCAGCTCGAGCAGCAGCGAATGTGGCGTGGTGCCATTGATGATATGCGCGCGGAACACGCCGGCCTTGACCGCCTCGATACAAGCGTTGAGCTTGGGAATCATGCCGGTATCGATCTCTCCGCGATCGAGCATGGTCTGGCACTCCTCCATAGTGAGGTTGGAGATGAGCGAGCTCTTATCCGAGAAATCCTCGTACAGACCGTCAACGTCGGTGAGGAAGATTACCTTATGCGCGCGCAGGGCGCCGGCGATGGCGCCGGCGGCGATATCGGCGTTGATGTTGTAGAACCCGCCGTCTTCGCCCTTGGCGATGGTGGCAATCACGGGAATGTACTCGCCGTCGATAAGGCGCTCGATGTAATCGACATTCACGCTCTCGATCTTGCCCACGCGCTGGAGCTCGGGATCGAGCGTAGAGGCGATGAGCGTGCCGGCATCGCTGCCCGAAACGCCCACAGCCAAGTTGCCATGCTGGTTGATGGCCGCCACGAGCTCCTGGTTAACCTTACCGCCCAGAACCTCGCGCACGATATCCATAGCCGCAGGCGTCGTTACGCGCTGGCCGTTTTTAAACTCAACGGGCAAATCGTAGTGCGAAAACGCCTCGTTGATGGCTTTGCCGCCACCGTGCACAATCACCGGCTGCATGCCCATGATCTTGAGCAGGACGATATCGCTCATCACGTCTTCGCGCAGCTTGGCATCGACCATAGCCGCGCCGCCGTACTTGATGACGACTACCTTTCCCGTCAGGTTTTTAATCCACGGCAGGGTCTCGAAGAGCACCTGGGCGGTCTGTTCATTGAGCAACGAAGGCTTCGCATCGCGTGCGTATTTCATGGCTACATCCTTATGAAGTTGGCCGCGGTGCAGCAGCGCCGCGGGATGGGGCATTATTCGACGCGCGATTACGTGCGGTAATCACCGTTGATGGTGATGTACTCGTGCGTAAGATCGCAGGTCCAAACCGTCGTGGAGCATTCTCCTGCGCCCAGATCTGCATCGATCACAATCTCGGGCGCCTCGAATCGTCGCAGCGCCTCGTCCTCATCAAAGGGAACGGTCAGGCCCTCGCGGCACACGGGCATACCCATGATGTCGATGGACACGTCGGTCTGCTCGAAGACCACGCCGCATTTACCAAGCGCCATGGCGATGCGGCCCCAGTTGCAGTCGTGACCGGCAATTGCGGTCTTGACCAGCGGGGAATTCGCCACGGCGCGCGCGGCGGTATCGGCGTCCCCCTCGGTTGCGGCACCCGTCACGTTAACGGTTACGAGCTTTGACGCGCCCTCGCCATCGGAGGCGATGCCGCGTGCCAGGGCTTCGCACACCGAATACAGAGCATAGCGAAGCTCCTCGTAGGCGTCGCTTCCCCCCTCGATAAGGGGAACGTCGACAGCGGCGGCGCCGGAAGCAAGCATGATGCACGTATCGTTGGTGGACGTGTCGGAGTCGACCGTCACCTTGTTGAACGTCTTGTTGACGCAACTGACAAGAAGCGCGTGAAGCGTTGCGGGGGCAACCGGAGCGTCGGTAGTGATGATGCAGATCATTGTTGCCATATTGGGCATGATCATGCCGGATCCCTTGCACATGCCGCCCACGGTGAATTGGCAATCGGCATATTCCAGCTCGCCGCTCGCGTAGGTAACGGCGTACTCCTTGGGATGCGTATCGGTGGTCATGATGGCTCGCGCGGCATCGGCGCCACCCTGCTCGGACAGCTCGTCGAAAACTGCCGGGATACCGGTCTCAAAGCACTCGATACCCAGCTGCTGACCAATCACGCCCGTCGAGGAGACGAGCACCTGCTCGGGCGCGCAGCCCATAACCTGCGAGGCGATCTCGCAGCTCTCGCGGGCGAGCGCCAAACCGGGCTCTCCCGTGGCTGCATTGGCGTTGCCCGAGTTGATAATGACACCCTGAACCTGGCCATAGCCGCAGTCGCGGCCGCCCAGGTGCTCACGACACACCTGAACCGGAGCTGCGCAAAAGCGGTTGGTGGTAAAGACACCGGCAGCGGCAACAGGCGCATCCGCCGCGACCATGGCGAAATCCAGGCGCTCCGGGTTCTTGCGAAAGCCAGCATGAATACCTGCGGCCTTAAAGCCCCGAGCACTCGTCACGCCGCCGTCCGGCACGGCGCGCAGACGAAGATCAAACGAATCGATATCAAACACGAGAAACTCCCCAACGATGGCATTTGTTTTGCGTACCAGTGTAGCCAGCCAACGTCGTGCAAACAACGTTTACACAGGCATGGCAATAAGAGGGAGGCCTCGTCGCTCGTCCAGACCAAAGACCACGTTCGCGCATTGGATGGCCTGACCTGCCGCGCCCTTGCACAGATTGTCGATCGCAGAGGTCACCACAAGCATGCGAGCGGTCTTGTTGAGGGCAAGGCCGATCTGGCAAGCATTGCTGCCGGCGACCGAGGACGTCTTGGGCATCTGACCGGCATCGAGCACGCGCACGAAGGGACGGCCTTCGTAGAACTCGCGGTAGCGCTCAACCACCATGTCGAGCGTCAGCTCCTGAGCGGGAACCTCGGCGAGCGGGATATTCACGGTCGAGAGCAAACCGCGCTTAAGGGGCGCCAAATGCGGCGTAAAGACAACGTGGTCCGGCAGACCGAGAATCTGTTCGATTTCGGGCGTGTGGCGATGCTTGCATACGCCGTAAGCCTCGACGCACTCATCGGCACTGCAATAATGGGTGCGCGCGTTGGCAGATTTACCGGCGCCCGTCACGCCCGAGATGGCGTCGACGATAACCACAGCGCCATCGGCCAGCCAGCCAGCATCGATGGCAGGGTATGCACCCAGCGAGGTTGCCGTAGGATAGCAGCCAGCGCAGGCGACGAGCGTGGCCTCCCCCGCAGCATGACGCGCGGCGGCGTCTGCAAGCTCCTCGTCAAAGATCTCCGGCAGACCGAACGTGCGCGTGGCCAAAAGCTCGGGGCTCGTGTGCGGCGTGGCATACCACTTCTCGTAGACAGCGGGATCGGACAGACGATAGTCGGCCGAAAGGTCAAATACCGAGACACCCGCGGCAAGAAGGCCGGGCACGGCGGCGAGTGCGGCCGTGTGCGGGACGGCCAGGAACACGGCATCGCATGTCTTGAGAACAGGGTCGTCGTGCGTGGTGAAAGCGAGATCGGACACGCCGGCAAACGCGGGATACACGCTTGCAAGCGACTGCCCGGCATCGGCGTTGGACGTAATGGCCACGAGCTCAAAATCGGGATGGACGATGAGCAGGCGCACCAGCTCGACTCCCGCATATCCCGCTGCCCCAACGACGCCAACCTTGATAGCCATCGATTCGTTCATCTCCAAATGTATATTTCAGGGCGATTCATGCATATTTACGCATCAGTACCCATCGCTTATCGAATGGTTCGAAAGGATAGCACTCCAATATGAAAGACTTTTTGACATATGTGGCCGTGACCGTTTGGAAACAAAAAGGGTGGAAAGGACTTAAAATCATTGTTGATGTGCAAGAATATATTACGTAATATCTTTCGACCTATCTTGCGATTGGAGCGGACAATGCCTGCAATCAAACCTGTTTCCGACTTGCGTAGCTACAACGAAGTCCTTTCCGATGTGCACGAAGGGTCTCCCGTCTTTTTAACTAAAAATGGACGTGGGCGCTATGCGATTTTGGATATGAAGGACTTCGATCGCCTCAATGCTGCAGGAATGCTTGTGTCGCAGCTCGAAGCCGGCAAGGCGTCGGGAGAGCAGTCTGGCTGGCTATCCGAAGAGTCTGTAAGGGCACATTTCTCGCTTTAAGGAGCAGCCGTGTCCTTGGACATCAAATTCTCTCCTCTTGCCCAAGACGACCTTGAAAGCGTTTTCGGCTATATTTCCGACGAACTCTCAAGTCCAAATGCGGCCAAGACAACCATTGACGAGATTCTGAATCGGATTGGCCTTCTTGCCCGGTTTCCCCTATCCGGCACTCCCCTATCCTCAATTTACGCAGTCAAGAGCGAATACCGCTACGTTCGATCGGGCAATTATCTCGCGTTTTATCGTGTGTCAGACGCAATCTACATCGACCGTATCCTCTATGCAAAAAGCGACTATCTAAAGAAACTGTTGTAACGCAACCGCACTTGCACGCAAAAGGCCCCGCCTGTGGGGACGGGGCCGGGTTCAAGGCGTGATTTCAAGTTTTGAGCAAACGATCATCGAGCGCTGATGAGTTCAATGCCTGGATGCTTTTTCTGAATAGCCTCGGCAACAGCAGGTTCAAGCGTCTCCTCTGTCACCACAGCGTCCACCTGATCGAAATCAATAAAACCGGAGAAAGTCACCTTGCCGTACTTGCCCGTGTCAATCAGCATGATGGTTTCAGATGCTGCATGCGCGTATGCAGCCTTGAGCTGCGCCTGCTCGTAACTTTCTGAGGTGAAACCGTCTTCGACCGTCATGCCGTTTGCAGAAAGAAATGCCTTATCGACATGCAGATGTTCAACGGAACGCAACGATTCAAGCGAGTAAGCGTAGCGATATCCCGTACGCACCCATCCGCCCAAGAAGAGCAAATCGGCCTCGGGTATTTTTTCCTCGACAAAAGCGGCGACTTCAAAATCGTTCGTCACGATCGTAAGGTCAGGAATTCCCACAAGATGCTTTGCGAGCTCCAAGGTTGTGGTGCCGGTGTCGATAATAATCGAATCTCCAGCCTCGACAAACTGAACGGCGGCAGCGCCAATGGCACTCTTAGCGTCGCTCGCATGAGAACGCCGCTTTTGATAGTCTTCCACCTTCATGGTTTTTGCCACAGACATTGCTCCGCCATGGCAGCGGCGCAGCTTGCCTTCGCTCTCGAGCTCATCAAGATCGGCACGAACCGTAAAGGTCGAAACCCCAAATTTACTGGCAAGGTCGTTTACCATTACCTTAGGCTGCCGCGAAAGAATGCCCAAGATGGCAGCGCGGCGCTCCTCGGGAAAGAGCTTCCGCTCACCAGCCTTTTCTGTCGCCGTAGTCATAACGCCCACCCCTTTGCGCCGCGAGCATTAAATGCCACAACGCCAAATAAAGAAGCATCCCTTGAGCTCATTTTCTCCGATATGCTTCCCTCAATTACACAAATCAAATCATAGCTTATGAACAGCGCCGACGTTGCTCAACGCCTGAACAATCTCGGTAAGCGCAGCGCCCGACTGGGCCAGCACGGTTCCCTCGACAGCACCCTCAACAAAAGGACAGTCCGCCATGGAAACGGTATCGTCTTCCATATCCTCGAGCACCATTTTGACAGTCATGACCGCGCTGCCCATATCCATAAGCACCACGACGCCATCGCCCTGCTGCGCCTGCTCGATTGCAGCCTCGATCTTCTCGTAGCTCGTACCAAAAGACCCATCTTCCAAGCCGCCGGCAGCAACCACCACGGCCTGCGGCGCCATCATGTGTGCATAATCAACCATCGCCTCGGCCAAAGCCTGCGAATGCGAAACGAGAACGGTTCCAACCATAAAAGACCCCTCCAATAGTTCGGGCCCGGTCACATCGATCGAGCCCGCTTCTCTTTCTTAATTCTTGTAAGCCTGCGCAATCGCCGCCATGCAGTAAGCGAAGGAAGCCGCGCCGGGGTCCTTATGGCCCACGGAGCGCTCGCCCAGATAGCTAGCACGGCCCTTATGCGCAATCAGCGGAATCGTAGCCTCTGCCCCCTCGGCAGCAGCCGCGGCCGCCGCATCAAGTGCCTCGGCAACACCCTGATGCGCCTCGACGCTACGCTCGAGCGACCTGATAGCGGGAGCCATGGCGTCGAGCATGGTCTTATCGCCCTCTTTTGCGCCAGCGAGCTCCTGAATTCCCTTGAACCCGGCATCAAGACCCACGGTGAACGAATCGAGCGTCAGCCCGCCCATCTTCTTTGCGGTAATTCCCAACTTGCGCAAAATGGTTCCGTACAGCGGGCCCGAAGAACCGCCGACCTTCGAAACAACCGTCATACCGGCCGTGCGAAGCGCCGCGGGAACACCGCCCTTTTCAAGAACGGGTAGCTGCTCGCGAACGGCCTCGAAGCCGCGAGCCATATTGATACCGTGATCGGAGTCGCCAATAGGCATATCGAGCTCGGTGAGCTCATCCTTATGGGAACTGATCACGTCCGCGACTTCGGAGAGCACGCGGCACACAAGCCCTGTCGCCTCGTCGGCAACGCCGCCATCGGCAACCTCAACCTTTTGCTCGCGCACCTTTGCTGCCGCAGGAGCGGCATCGGTCGCCTCTCGCGCCACAGACCCCTCGACCCATGCAGGGGCCTGGGCGGGTGCCGCCAAAAGCTCCTTGAGCTCTTCATCCAGACGCAAAATCGAAATCGAGAAACCGCGCATCTCAAGAGACGTCATATACGGACCCATATAGGTACGCCAAACGGGGATGCCGCGAGAAGTCAAGACATCGTGTACGCGGTTGTTCACAATGGCGAGCTCATAGGGCGGAGTCGCGCCCGAGCTGTTTACCATCACTGCGACCTCATGGCCGGAATAATCGATATCGCCCAAGATCTTTTCGAGCATCTCGTCGACCATAGCGTCAACGGGCTCCATAGCGGCGCGGCGCACACCAGGCTCGCCATGAATACCAACGCCCATCTCCATCTCGTCATCTGCGAGCTCGAAGCCAGGCTTTCCCGCAGCCGGCACGGTGCAGGGCTCGATAGCGACGCCCATAGTGCGAACGTTAGCGATAACCTTCTCGGCAACGCGCTTCACCTCAGGCAGGTCGGCCCCGATCTCGGCCGCCGCGCCTGCGCACTTATGAACAAAGACGGTACCCGCCACGCCGCGACGACCAACGGTAAATGTCGAATCTTGAACCGCCACGTCATCGTCCACGACCACATGGTCAACGTTAAATCCGTCTTCCTTAGCCGCCTGCTCGGCCATCTTAAAGTTCACGGCATCGCCCGTGTAGTTCTTGATGACCAGCAAGACGCCCTTGTTGCCGGGAGCCACCGCTCCAATCCCGGCGGCAACCCTGTCCACTGCAGGCGAGGTAAATACCGCGCCGCCCACCGCGGCATCGAGCATGCCGGAGCCCACAAATCCCAGATGTGCCGGCTCATGGCCCATGCCGCCACCGGAAACAAGGGCAACCTTGTCGCGCTTGGCATGCGCGCGCACGACGATATCGTCCGCCGCCTTTGCGATAAGCGACGGATATGCCTTCACGTAACCATCGACCACTTGGCGCTCGACATCAGCCGGATCGTTGATGAACTTTTTCATAGCAAATCCTCTCGTAAAAAATCCCGCGATGGCCCGAGGCCAGCGCGGGATTCGATTGGGGGACAACGTAACAAGCATGTGCATGCGCGAATATGGAAAAGCGAGGTGCCGCTCATCCATGTTCGCGCAGGCGCGCAGGCAAGACGTTCCCGCATTGCGTGCCCGCGAAAGGGCTTCCGAACTGGCTGAATAACTGTCGTTGGTGCCGCTCGAACCAGTTCGGAAGCAAAGGAGACGATTAGTCCGGATAAACGATCGCGTTCTTGATGACCGCGCCGGAAGCATGCTCGAGAATGGCCTTCTCGGTGTCATCGATTGAGTACTCGTTCTGGACGAAGATCTCCTCGGGGAACTGACCCATCTTGATCATCTCGAAGGTGCTGTGGACATACATCGGGGTGGTGTGGAACACGCCCTTGACCGTAAGCTGGCTGTAGTGCATGAGGTTGGCATCGAGCGAGACCTCGGAGCCCTTCTTCAGGCCACCGAACAGCAGGACGAAACCACCCGGGCGAGCCATGTGCATAGCGCTCTCCCAGACCGATGGCACGCCCGTCGCCTCGATGGCGACGTCTACGCCACGGCCGTCCTCGGTAAGGTCCTTGACCGCCTGAGCCTGATCCTCGACCTCATCGACCTTGACGGTATCGACGGCGCCGAGCTTCTTGGCAGCCTCAAGACGAGCAGCGGACATATCGCAAGCGATGACATGGGCACCGCGCAGGACGCACATGCGCACAAAGCCCAGGCCGATGGGGCCGCAGCCGTTAACGACAACGTAGTCGCCGATCTCGATCGGGCAGTTGGCCGTACCGTAGACGGAGCAAGCCATGGGCTCGAGAAGGGCTGCCTGCTTGTAGCTCATCTCGTCGGGCATGTGGAACATGTTCATGTTGACGATGGGCGCGGGAATGAGCTGATACTCGGCATAAGCGCCGTTATCGAACTGATTCTGAATCAAGCTCTCGCACATGGACTCGTCACCGCGCTTGCAGTAGTAGCAGTGGCCGCAGGGTGCGGAGTTGTGAGCCACCACGCGATCGCCGACCTTGAAGTTGGTAACGCCCTCGCCCACAGCGGCAACGACACCGGAAGCCTCATGGCCAAAACCGAAGGGAGGCTCGTAGCGATAGCCGCGCTTGTAGGTCTTGACGTCGGTACCGCAGGTCAGCGTGACCTTGTTCTTGATGACAACCTCGCCGGGACCGGGCTGCGGAACGGGGATCTCCTCAACGCGGATGTCGCCGGGAGCATAGAAACGGACTGCCTTCATGGTCTGGTCGCTCATAATCGAATTCCTTTCAAATCGTTTCAGAACTTTTGTCGTTGGTGGCCCGCACTTCTACTCGTGACTCAGAGCGCGGGCAAAAGCACAAGTCGAGAGAAGGGGCGATTAATTCGCGGACTTCTTCTTACGCTTGCCGGAGAACATCTCCTCGGTCACGCCCTGGTTGCGATAGATCTCTGGAATAGGAACCATTGCAGACGTCTTGACCGCGATGAATGCCAAGAAAGCAGCGATTGCGGTAGCGACGAGGTTTCTGGTCGTAAATGCGCACACCAGGTAGTAGACGGCGAGCACGACCATGACGCACCATGCGATCGTTTTGAGCAGGTTCGATGCTTTCTTGGACATTCCGATGACCTCCTAGAGCTAATTACTTGAAGCGATGAGCTTACTTGCCGATGTACTCGACGCCCATGCGCTCGGCTGCGGCGCGCTCTTCCTTGCGCTGAGCCTTGAAGTAAGGGATGCAAAGAGCCAGGTAGCCGACGATGGCGGCGATGCCACCGATGTTGCCGCGGCAGGCCTCGACGGCTGCCCAGCGGACCTCGGCAATATCCATGCCCCACCAGGCGAGCTGCAGGCCGCCCTCGGGCAGGGTGCCGCCCACTTCCTGGGCAAGCTGGGTGAGCATCGGAGCGAAGTCAGATGCGGACCAGCACAGGATGGGAACCATGAGCCAGGAGATGACGATCATCTTGCGCAGGTCGCCCTTGCAGGAGACGAAAGCAGCGGCGCAGACGCAGACGTTCATGAGGTTGCCGAAGGGCAGAACCGTGTTGCCGGGAAGCACGAGGGAAACGGCGAGGGCAACGGGGATGGTCAGGATGATGGCGACCCAGATCTCGGAGTTACCAGCGAGGATCGGCCAGTCCAGACCGACGACCATTTGACGGCCGGGGAAGCGCTTCTGAACCCATGCGGAGGCAGCCTCGGAAATGGGGGTCAGAGCAGTCATGAACAGCTTGGAAACCATCGGGAAGAGAGTAAGAGCGGTTGCGGCCATAACGCCGGTTGCGAATGCCTGCTCGCCCTGGCCTGCGATAAGGCCGATAACGGTACCGAGGATGAAGCCGATAACGTGGTTCTCGCCAAAGATGCCGATCTTGTCCTGCAGAGCAGCGCAGTCAAGCTTGGTCTCGGCAGGGAACACCTTGTCCAGCGCGCAAGCGATGGGATAGAAGATGATGTTCGAGAGGAACATGGGGTGCGGCATACCGATGCCCGGGCAGCCCGTGAGTTCCTGGATCTGGTACTTGGTGGCGTCGGAGCTCTTGAGCTCAAGGATGACCTGGATACCGCCAGCGATGAAGCCTGCGACCACGGAACCGGTCACGCAGTAGATCAAGAAAGCGGTGAAGCCCTGGTTGGCGACGTTCCACATGTCGACGTTGAGGGTGTCGGTCTGGTTGAGCAGCAGCATGACGACGTTGATCGCGATCTGGATGACGAACATCAAGAAGACGTAGCGCCAAGACCACACGAGGCCGAGTGCCGGCGACCAACCCATGTCGAGGCCGGAGAGCTGCAGACCAAGCGTCTCGACAAAGCCCTGGACGGGCTCGCCGATGGAAGTTGACATGTAGGAAACAACAAGGTTGATACCCACGATAGCGACGCCAAGGGTCAGGCCCGCGCCGAAAGCCTTAGAGGGCTTGAGGCCCACGATCAAACCGATGATCAAAACGACCAGAGGCATGAAGACGGACGATCCCAGATCCAAGATGGCCTGGAAGAATGATGCGAGGAGTTCCATGTATTACACTCCCTTTGCTAAATCCAACATTCCTGTTGATGCGTTGCTAGATGCATTACTTGAGACCCAACGTCTCCACAATCTTGTCGAAGCATGCGTCTGCTCCCACGCCAGTCAAAAACGGCATGCCGTTAATAACGGGAATCGGGGCCTCGATGACCTTGCCGCGAACCGGAGTGATCGAAACGTATAGGTCCGAACCGGAGAACTCGCGGTCAAGCGACTTGATATCGACCGCGTCGCACTTGGCCATGTTTGCCAAACGCGCGTCCTTGAGCCTGCTGTTGATCTTGGTAGCGACGGTTGCAGATGTTGCAATGCCACCTCCGCAGGCAACGATGATCCTCTTCATTGTTTCCTCCCTTCCTTATGAGACAAATCCGAGCATCTATGGAAAGTTCACTTGCTCTTCAATGCATATGAACAAAATCCCGAAGTTAAAGAACCACTTTCCCTGCCAGGTCGATCAGGGTCGACTTAAGCGTGGCGGGATCCCCAACAGCCTTGAGTTCAGTCATGAATTCCGGGGTCGCAAACACGCTGATAAGCTGCTGGAGCACAGCCAGATGATGCTTATCGCCCTTGGCAACGAGCATGTAGACCATCTCGACGGGAACGTCGTTCTCGCCGTCGCCCATCTCCTTGAAGTCGACGGGATGCGCAAGCTTGCCCACGACGATTGCAGCCTCTTTCACGTGGTCTTGGACCATGGCGTGCGGAATGGCGACCTTCATGACATCGGTTGGCAGGCCCGTGGGATAAAGCTCCTCGCGCTCGATGACGTCCTCGGCATAGCCCTCAACGGCGTATCTGTGCTCGATGGCATGGCCCGCCAGGATTCGTACAACGTCTTGCCACGTATCGGCCTCAACATCGAAATAGACCATGTCCTCGTGGATAAGCGAACCAAGCGATACTGCGTCCTGTGACATACAACGCTCCAAATCAGATACAGGGGTTATTAAAAAGCGGTCTCAAGACCAAAGTGATCGGCCAGCTCGTGCACCTGCTCGTCGGTAATGCACTGCTTGATGTTTCCGCCAACCGAAACGTAAACATGAGCGTTCTTGTCGATGGTCTCGATAAGACCGATCGTCTCGTCAAAAGAAGAGCCCGAAGCGAAGATGCCGTGGTAAGGCCACACGACCACGCGATAGGTCTTCATCTTCTCGGCGGTTGCCGGGCCGATGGGGCCTTCGCCGCACTTCATCCACGGAAGCACGCCAACACCGTCGGGGAACACGAGCACGCACTCGGAGTTGAGCGACCAAAGCGTCTTGGTCAGCGACTCTTCGCTCATGTCGGCAATCGTGCTCATGGCATTGAGGTACGTGGGATGGCAATGCATGACGATGCGGTTGTCGGGATTCTGCGACAAACGAGCAGCGTGGCACAGCAGGTGGGCGGGAGTCTCGCTCGTAGGACGGCCGGTGCCATTCTCGTAACCCCACATGATCTCGTAAGCGCCCTCGACTACGCGGATGATTCCCATATCGCGCTCAACGCGCTCGGGCAGCGTGCGGAACTGGCCGCCAGAACGCGTAGCCAAGAAATAGCGGCCCTCGAGGCCACAGGTATCGAACGCTACGGGAACGCGAATAGGATCGTCGCGGAAGAACGGCTTCAAATCAGCTAGCTCTTCTTCAGACAGAAGATAGCTCAAATTGCCAGCGTGAAATTCGCCCCAGCCGGCCTTCCAGAAGTAATGGCACGATGCGACAGCCTCTTTAAGAAGCGGCGTATCCAGAATCGAGCTCATGCAGGTCCTCCCTCTTTCCAAAAATGAAAAAGCCAGTAAACAAATCTCTGTTTATCTACTTTTTCTTTTGACAGCACCTATTTTTATCTTCTTTTTCTCAAATTGAGGTCAAAACGAGATATTCGAAGATGAACGGAGCCAATCAGAGGGTGAACGGCAGTATAAAAGAGATAAATCGCGCATCTGTCGTCTGTGAAGCGAGATAGGTCGCTCACGACGCTGACAAGAGCGATTCTCTTTAGGGATTCGCGACGAAAGCAAGTGCTGGCCAGATCCGCGCTTTCACCCGAATCAAGATTTGTTTTTACGCACAAAAGGCCCCGCCGGTGGGGACCGACGGGGCCAAGCTCAAGACGCCGTCCAAAATCTTCCCATCAGAGGGAGAATGACGACGGGTTTGTTTTGAACGGCAGAGTTGATGAATAGCGTTGCCGCAACGCGCTGATTGCGCGACAGGCTATGCCGCAGCAACCTGTCCAATACGGCGCAGATGGAAACCGCGACCAAGGTTATGGCGCATGACGGCGCGAATCTTGGGCAGATCATCTGCTGCAACAGCGCTCTTGGGCAAAAGCACCATGAGGTTGGCATCGCGATAGATAATGAAGAACTCCGCGAGCTCAAAGACCGCCGAAACCTGGCGCCACTCGATCTTCTCGGAGTCGGCACCACCGGCGACCTTGAACTTAAGCCAGTCTTCGTTAATAGACACCGAGCGCACGGCATCGGCCAAAGGCGACTTCTTGTAGTCGCGATAGCTATGCTCGCAGGAGAACAGCAGCAACGGAACCGCAGCGATAATCACGATGTAGCACAGCTGCATGACGCTCGTCATCTCAACATGAAAGATGAGATTTGCCAGCAGCATTCCCACTCCCATCACCGCCATTGCGGCGATGATGACCGATTGAATACGCTGTTTGCCAAACGTGTTGAAATACAAGGCGCGTCGAAACATCTGAGGTTCGACCTTAAACGTATAGGTATAAGTAGGCGATGCTGCCATGATGTTCTCCCTCGGTTATTGTCTTCAGCTCGCGCGATAGCGTCCCCACACTTTCGCGCGCCAATCCTTAGTACTGGCCGTACTTGGTCTTCACGAACTCCTGCATGGCAGAAACGTTCTCGGCCGCAATCGGCACGTACGTGCCACCGGTTGCGCGGATGCGCCAATAGATCTCGGCGACCATCTCGACGACAGTGGAAACCTTGAAGGCTGCATCCATATCGGCGCCGATGCACACGAGACCATGACTGCGAAGCATGCAGGCATTCGCCTTGTCGCCAATAGTCTTCATAGCTTCGTCGGCCAGGGCCTGAGTGCCCGGCAGCTGGTACTCGCAGCAGCGCACCGAATCGCCAAGAGCCTGAGCGGCTTCATCGTGGATATCGATAGGAATATCCTCGCCCATCGAGGAGAAGACCGTCGAGAAGATGGGGTGCGTATGGATGCATGCGCGGGCCTCGGGACGAGCGTTGAACATGCCGATATGCAGGTGAAGCTCGATGGAGGGACGACGGTCGCCTTCGATATGATTGCCGTCCAGATCGTAGACGCAGATATCGTCCTCGGTGATGGTGGTGTAGTCCATACCGCTCGGCGTGATGTAGACAAGACCCGTCTCACGATCACAATAGCTCACGTTGCCCCATGTGGCCACGGTAAGGCCACTCTCGAGCATACGCAGGCCGGACTCCTTCACGAGCGTCTTGTACTCGACTTTAACATCGGCAGCGGTTGCCATATGTTGTCCCCTCTCTAACATTACGGGTTTAAAAAAGCGGGCCGGCGATTATGTCCGGCCCGCCGCAAGAGCATTGCTACTTCAGCAAGCAGGCTGAATTAGGCAGCAGTCTCGACCTTCTTGGTCGTGTGGTTCAGAGCGCTGTTCTCGATGAACTCGTGGATAGCGGTCATGTTCTTGTGAACCAGGACGTAGCAGACAACGTAGACCACGACAACAGCACCGATGATGATCGGGTTCTGCGTCAGGAAGGCGAGGAAGATGATGGCGCCGACAGGCTGGCCAAGGATGACGAGCGAGGTAACCATCGTGGCGCCCTGCAGGTCGATGCCCGTGGAGATGGCGACATCGGTGAAGGCAGGACCGGTGAGGGTGCAGAAGTACAGGTTGGCGATCATGAAGATCAGGCCGCCGATGAAGGACTTCAGGATGTTGCCGTTAGAGCAAGCGATGAAGGGCTGGATGATGTAGGGGATGGCGACGAGGTCGAGCATGGGCAGAACCAGGTTGCCAGGAAGGATGAAGGACACAACGAGCGTGGTGGGCATCAGGAGGATACCGGTGATGAGGGTTGCAGCCTCGCCATAGCCGGTAGCGTCGTTGACGGCCAGGTACCACTCGCGGTCAGCGTGACCAGCGGCCTTCATCTTCTTCTTGCCGGCCTCGGTGATCGGCGAGAAGGAGCCAGCGAAGATGCCGGAGACCTTGGGGAAGACAGCCATGACGGCGGCGGTTGCGATGCCACAGGTCGTGATCTCGCCCCAGGTAGCAAGCTCACCGAGCTTGTTGAAGTCACCGACGATACCGATGAACAGGCCGAGGAAGAGACCGAGGGTCATGGGCTCACCGATGAAGCCGAGCTTCTTGCGCAGGACGGTGGGGTCGGCGTTGATCTTGTACAGACCAAGCTTGTCGAGCAGCAGGTTCAGCGGCACGGCGAAGATACCGACGGTAGCGGTGTGCAGGGAGGCGATGGTGCAGTTGGGATAACCATAGTAGTTGGACCAACGCTTAGCGATAACCTCAGTGCAGAGCAGGGTGTAGAGCTGCTGGACAACCATGCAAGCCATGGCGAGCCAGAAGTTGCCGGTCAGAACGAACAGGCAGGAGCCCCATGCGAAGTAGGAATAGTTGTTCCAAAGGTCGCCGGCCTGGAAGACCGTGGTGTAGTGCACGAGGTACAGGATGACCTGAAGGGCAATGGCGACCGCGATGTAGATCATGCCAACCTGATAGGAGTAAGCGATGATCGAGGTGGTCTGCCAGCCAAGGTCGACGATCGGCAGGTTGATGCCCACAGCGTTGATCATGTTGTCGATGATCGGCGACAGGATCGGGCTGTAGGAGCCAATGACCAGGGAGAAGCCCTCAAGGCCGACGCCTGCAGACAGGGCCGAGAAGAAGGCCTTCTTGGGCTTAACGCCCATTGCCAAAGCAATAACGAAAATAAAGACAGGAACAAATACGGCAGCCTTAAATGTCGTAAAGAACATGTTCAAGGCACTCAGGAATGCGTCCATGCCATCCCCTTTCATGTAAGTAGCATTCGTAAATGCAAATCAGTGCGGGCAATTACTTGCCAGCAGCGTGAAGAGCCTCAAGGGCCTCCTCTTTGAACTCGTCCTCGCCGAGACCGGTGATCAGGCCCATGGCGCTAAATGCGGGCACGCCGTGGGTGTCGTCGCCGATAGGGCTCGAGTAAGCGATGAAGTCGTAGCTGCCACGGGTCAGATAGCCGTCGAGCTCGGAGGGGTTGCACTCGTCAGTGGTGACGTCGTAGCCCTCGTCCTCAAACATCTCGACAAGCTTGTTTGCGACCATGTGGGAGGTTACAACTCCCGAACCGCAAACAGAGAGGATACTAATCTCAGCCATCTTTCGTCCTTTCTCCCTTTCGATCGCCCACTTTCAGGCGCGACCATGATGACTTTCTATTCAGCGAGTGCCGGAGCGATGAGGTCAAACGCCTCTTCTGCGGTATCGGCTTCGCGAATATCCTTCAAAAGCTGCTGATTCTGGATGATTGCCATCATCTTCTGCAGCGTAGGAACCTGTGCTTTGGGGTCCTTGATAGCGAGCATGAAAATCAGACGAACACTCAGCGGGCCATCGCCCATGCCGCCCATCATCTCGAACTCGACCGGCTCATCAAGAACGACGGCGCCGATGGCGCTCTCGTTCACGTGATCGCTGTCGCAGTGCGAGATGGCGATATCGAACTCGGACGCAGGAAGACCCGTCGGATAGACCGCCTCGCGATCGATGATTGCCTGCGGGAAGCTTTCCTTGACGACGCCCAGATCAACAAACGTCTGTGCGATCGAGCGAAGCGCTTCTTCCTGAGAGGCGTACTTCTGGTGAACCTGAACGAGCTCTTTCCTCAGAACCATGCGATATCTTCCTTATCCTTAGTTGCCTTGCGGGATCACGTCGGTCCCGTTGATTACCTCTGCGTTGCCCTTGGGCATCACGATGGGCGAAAGCCCCATGTTCTGACGAATGCCTGCAAGACCGTCTACCTGGTCTTGAGAAAGTCCACGCTCGGAACCGATCTGATTCACCACGAGGGTGATCTTGGCGTAGTTCTCGACCACTTCCATGCGCGCGAGCGCCTGCTCGAGGTCAACACCCCAGGTAAGCACGCCGTGGTTGGAAAGCATGACAGCTGCGTAATCCTTAACGAACGGGGCGATGCTATCGGGAACATCGGTCGTACCGGGCTTTGCGTAGTGCGCAACGGGTACTACGCCAACCTGCAGCATCGCTTCGGAGAGGATCGGCTTGTCCAGCGGCACTCCTGCGATTGCAAACGACGTTGCATAGATGGGATGCGCGTGAACTACGGCGGTAACGTCGGGATTCTCTCGATAGACGCGCAGATGCATCTTCACCTCGCTCGAAGGACCACGAAGGCCTTTCGAGATCACGTTGCCGTCCAAATCCATGACAACCATCATGTCGGGATTCATATCGCCCTTCGAAACGCCCGTAGGCGTGACGACGATGGTGTCGGGAGAGATGCGCACACTGATATTGCCATCGTTGGACACAACGTAGCCCTGCTCATAGAGCACAGTGCCGGCGTCGACGATAGCCTGGCGTGCCTGTGCCTCATTCATAAGACCCATTTCTTCAACTCCTCTCCATGGCAGTGTGTTGGTTCGTGTTGATTTGATTTGATTCTATGGCCTGGTTCCACACTGTCAACATGTTTATCTCTGTCCGTTTTGGTCAACTATCCGAACGGTAGCTATTGAAAGTTGAGTGGTAAAAGCACATGTTGGCGAACTTGACCGCAGCATTTTGTTTTGTGCTTGCTATATTGATTAGTAAACACGCAAATCAACATCGAGGTGAAACCGATGCTCGCCGCAGAACGCAAACAGCAAATCAAGGAAATCGTCATTGCCAAGAAGAGCGCTTCGGTGGCCGCCCTTGCAAAACAATTTGGCGTCACTGGTGAAACGATTCGTCGCGACCTTAAGGCCCTGGAAAAAGAAGGCGTGCTCATGCGCACGCATGGTGGCGCCTTTATTCAAAGCGGTGTCGAGAACCTTATCGATATCGACCTGCGCAAAACCGTCTACATCGACGAGAAGGAACTCATTGCCAAGCGCTGCTACAACTTGGTGAACAACGGCGACGCCATCTTCCTGGACAACTCAACTACCTGCTATCACATTGCCAAAGCACTCAGCAACCTCAACATCACCGTGGTCACCAACAACCTGATGATCATGAACCTGTTTGCTCAAAGCGAGAACATTCGCCTGGTCAGCGTTGGTGGTGAGTTCTCCATTAAGGAGCAGGCGTTTTCCGGCACAATCGCTCAACGCGCGCTTGCCGAATACTACGTCGACAAAGCATTTATCTCCTGTCGAACCGTCTCGATCAACAATGGCATTACCGAGTCCACCGATCAATGGGCATCCATCCGCCATCTGATGATCGAACGCTCCGACAAGCAATACCTCGTAGTCGACCACACCAAATTTGGGCAGACATCTTTCGTGCGCATCTGCGACTTCGATGAAATCACTGCAGTCATCACCGACCATCCACTTGACGCCAAATGGCACGAGGCACTGCGCAGCAAGGGCTGCGCCATTATCGATGGCGACGAGGAGACTCCTGTTCCGGAACTTCTAGGCTAACACCAACTCCTTCAACACCTATTTTGATCTGCGATATTATTCAACACCCCTTCTTTTTATGTTGAATAGTGTTGCAGCTTCTTCTTTTCTCGATCGGACTTCCTTCTTTCGTTTTTTCAATCCCCTCGCGCACTCTCCCGCTCGCCGATGACAAGCGGTTCCTCATTGCTATTTTTTGATTTTTGTTGATTATTGTGGCTAGTGAGACAATGCGTCCACATTCTTCCAACGGGAACCTTGGAGGCCATATGATCGCATGCGACATCGCCATCGTGGGCGGAGGCATCATCGGCTGCGCTATAGCACGAGAGCTATCGCGCTACTCGCTTCAGACGGTCGTCATCGAAGCGGCCAACGATATTGCCTGCGGAACCACCAAGGCAAACGGCGGCCTTATCCATTCCGGATATGATCCAGCGCCCGGAACCATGAAAAGCAAGGTAAACGCCCGCGGCAACAAGCTCTATAGCGCTTGGTCAAAAGAGCTTGGATTTGAATTCAAGCGCACGGGATCTATGGTCCTCGCCTTTACCCAAAGCGATTGCGAGCATCTGCAGACGCTTCTTGAAAACGGCCATGCAAATGGAGTCGAGGGTCTTGAAATCGTTGGCCCCGAACGTATCCATGAGCTTGAACCCCAAGCTTCGCCCGATGCCATTCAAGCACTCTATTGCCCTCACACCGGCATCGTTGATCCATTCGATGTCGCCATCGCTGCTGCAGAAAACGCCGCCGCGAACGGAGTTGAATTTTTATTCAATGCCCCCGTTCAAGAAATCAGCCAAACAGACAACGGGTTCGTCCTTCATACGCCAAAAGGCGACGTCTCCTCTAGCTGGGTCATCAACGCGGCAGGCTGTTATGCAGACGCAATTTCTGATATGGCAGGCGGAGAGCATTTCGAAATCGGCTGGCGCCAGGGCAATCTGCTGGTCCTCGATAAGAGTGCCACGGCCGAATCGATCATGCCTATCTACCCCGTCCCCACCCCCACAACAAAGGGCGTCGTTGTAATGGGAACGGTGCATGGCAATATCCTCATCGGTTCCACTGCCGTCATGCGCGAAAAGGGCGACCTCTCCTGTTACGCCGACGACATCGACGAACTCATGACAGGGGCTATCAAACTCGTCCCCTCGCTCAACGTCCGCTCGTCCATCCGTCAGTTCGCCGGCGGCCGTGCCGTCATCACCGATACCAACGATTTCTTTATCGGTCAGTCAAAAATTCAACCCCGCCTATTCCAGGCGGCAGGTATTCAATCACCCGGCGTCGCCAGTGCTCCGGCCATCGCGGAACACATGGTTGAGTGCCTCCGTGACGGCGGAGTCCCCC
Organism: uncultured Collinsella sp.; assembly: GCA_934621295.1. Taxonomy (GTDB): domain Bacteria; phylum Actinomycetota; class Coriobacteriia; order Coriobacteriales; family Coriobacteriaceae; genus Collinsella. The sequence continues at coordinate 428,768 of CAKTVB010000001.1, read as the reverse complement.
TCGTTGAAAACCCGAACTTCGACCCCGTTCGTCATGCGCCGGAAGATTTCGACATCGCGACCACCGAGCATCAAGACGAGCTCATTCAGAGCGATCCGGCATGGGGCCGCATCGTTTGCCGCTGTGAAACCGTACCCGAAGCGGAGATTGTCGCCGCCATCCATCGCACGCCGGGCGCGACCTCCGTTGAGGGCGTCAAACGCCGTTGCCGGGCGGGAATGGGCCGCTGCCAAAGCGGTTTTTGCCAAAGCCGCGTCGTGGACATTTTGTCCCGCGAGTTGGGTATAGCCCCTGCTAAGGTTCTCTTGGAGAACCCTGGCTCCGAAATAGTTCTCGGTCCCGTGAAGGGCGATGATTAAATGAACAAGATCACCTACGACGTCGTCGTTATCGGCGGTGGCCCCGCGGGCATGGCCGCGGCCCTCAAGGCCGCCGATGCCGGCGCCTCTACCGCCATCGTCGAGCGCAATGGTCAGCTTGGCGGCATCCTGCGCCAGTGCATCCACCCCGGCTTTGGCCTCACCTATTTCAAAGAAGAGCTCACCGGTCCCGAGTACGCTCAGCGTTTCATCGACCGCGTGGAGGCCTCCCCCATCAAGGTGTACCTGGGCTCCATGGTCCTCTCCATTCATCACGATGACGAATCCGGCACTTCCGACGTCGTCTTCATGAGCGAAACGGGCATGGTCACCCTTGTCGCCCGCTCGGTCGTCCTGGCAATGGGGTGCCGTGAGCGCACACGCTCCGAAATCAAAATCCCCGGCAGCCGCCCCGCCGGCGTCTTTACCGCGGGCCTCGCACAGCGCTACATCAATATCGAGAACCTCAAGCCCGGAAGCCGCTTTGTCATCCTGGGTTCCGGCGACATCGGGCTTATCATGGCGCGCCGCCTGGCACTCGAGGGCTTTGAGGTCGAGGGCGTCTACGAGCTCATGCCCTACGCCAACGGCCTGCACCGCAACGTGAAGAACTGCCTCGAAGATTTTGGCATCCCTCTGTACCTTTCCACCACGGTTACACGCGTGATCGGTAAGAACCGCGTGGAAGCGGTGGAAGTTTCGCAAGTCGACGAGCAGCTGCGCCCCATCGAGGGAACACAGCGCACGATTCCCTGCGACGCGCTGCTTCTTTCTGTGGGCCTCATTCCCGAAAACGAAGTCTCAGCCGCAGCAGGCGTGGAACTCAACCCGCGCACACGCGGTGCCATCGTGGACGAATCGCTCGAGACCACCGTGCCGGGTATCTTCTCGTGTGGAAACGTGCTGCACGTGCACGACCTTGCCGATAACGTGACACGCGAGGCCGAGCGCGCCGGCGCCGCCGCGGCCTCATATGCCGCAGGCACGCTTTCCGACACCAGCGAGAATATCCCCATCAGTGCCGGTGGCATCGCCAACTATGTGGTGCCCGCGCGCCTCACGCGCGGCGAAGCAGCAAAGCTGTTCTTCCGCGTTCGCCATCCCGTCGAGCGCGCACACGTGCGCATCACCGTCGATGGCGTCACGGCACTCGAGGGCAAGCCGCGTTCGTTTATCCCCAGCATCATGGAATCGTTCCCGCTGCCAGCGAAGCTCGCCGCCACAGCAAAAGAATCCATCGAGATCAGCGTTGTCGAGGAGGACGATGACCATGAGTGATGCCCACGCGGTCAAAGACTTCTACTGCACGGTGTGCCCCTCTGAGTGCCACCTTACGGTGACGCTCGATGGAGACGGCTCCGTTGTTTCCGTCACTGGCAATAATTGCCCCCGCGGCGAGCGCTTTGGACGCCAAGAGGCAACGTGCCCCATGCGCGTTCTCGCTTCGACCGCCCGCCTTGAAGGGGCGCAGACCGGCGAGCCCCTCATCCCCGTGCGCACGCGCGAAGCCATCCCCTTATCGCTGCAGGCGCAAGCAATGGATGCCATCCGCAGGGCTCACGTGGTCGCTCCCGTCAAAATGGGCGATATCGTACTTGCAAACGTATGCGATACCGGAGTAGACGTGGTTGCCTCTTGCAGTGCCCGTTAATTTGGCCCCTTGTCACCTGGCATGTGAGGATCCTTTTCCTTCCTCTTTCCTCTTCTCACTCCCAGGTGCACACGGACGCGCCCGAACCTTCGCGCTCGGGCGCGTCCGTTTTTCTTTAATCAGTGCGTCGCACCTGCCCGTCCTCCTGGCGCGAAAGCAGCGGTCCGACGCCTCTTTTCCCAATCGGCTTCGGGCAATGAGCGCGCATGGCGTGGCAGTCTCGTGGCAAAAGGGCATCTGAGATGCAAAATGCGCCCCACACAACATAAACTTCCTGATTTCAGTACCAGTATTCGATTTCCCAAAGTAGACAACCTTTCCGGAGCACTGTTTCCTGGTGTTTTTCCTAAGAAAAGTGACCTCTACTTGGAAAAGCGCCAGACTGCTACTGAAATCGGGAAGTTTGTTCCATGTTCGCCCTTTCCTGAGCGACAAAGACCCCATAAAAGCGGGATCTTCCCGCCGCGCACACTTAATTCAAAACCCCCATTCCCGCAAAAACGCACCCAACGGATCCAAAAATACCGCCGCCTACCTTACGTTATGCACCTTCCGGAAACTCCCGCTGCCCAAACGGAACGCAAACGGGTTGCCATGCGCGCGCCTGCGATGCTACGATGCAATCGCTGTTTCAGGGCGGGGTGAAATTCCCCACTGGCGGTAAATCGGCCGGCGCAATCCCGCGTCGCGTCCCCGGCAACGGTTGCCGGGTGCATATCCGATAAGCCCGCGAGCCCGTCAGGCATTGGGTTGCCTGCAGGCCGATCCGGTGAGAATCCGGTGCCAACGGTTAAAGTCCGGATGGAAGAGGCAGGTGATCTCATGTCTGAGCAGTCTACGCATATCCAATTTCAGAACACCAACAAGTGGGGGACCAAGCAATTGGTCACCATGGCACTCATGTGCGCCATCGGTGCGATCTTCATGTATGTGCAGATCCCTATTCTCCCCTCGGCACCGTTCTTGAGCTATGACCCCTCGCTGGTGCCGGCCATGGTCTGCGGCTTTGCCTACGGTCCCGTGTCGGGCCTTACCGTCGGCGTCCTCGCCGTGGTCATCCACGCGCTCACCACGGGCGACTGGGTCGGCGGCCTCATGAACATCGTGGCGGCAATCTTCTTCATCCTGCCCGCCGCACTCACCTACAAAAAGCTCCACAACTTCCGCGGCGCCGTCATCGGCTTGGTCCTGGGCATCATTTGCGCCACGGCAGCCTCCATCGGCTCCAACCTCACCATCGGCGTATGGTTCTGGTATCCCTCGATGGACTTCATCATGCCGCTCATCGGCCCGGCCATCATTCCCTTCAACCTCATTAAGACCGCGCTCAACTCCGTGCTGACGCTTGCCGTATACAAGGCGATCTCGAACCTCATCACACCGGAAAAGCAGCAGGTCAAAGGCAAGTAATGATTTCGTGCAAAGACATTTCGTTTTCCTATGACGGCAAGGTGCCCACGCTCTCGGGCATCACGCTCGACATCGCCGACGGCGAGTTTCTGTGCATCCTCGGCGGAAACGGCTCCGGCAAGTCGACGCTTGCCAAGCACCTCAACGCGCTGCTTACGCCTGATAGCGGTAGCGTCGAGGTCGATGGCCTGAACACCTCCGACTCTCAGCTGGTCTACGACGTGCGCTCGCGCGTAGGCATGGTGTTTCAAAATCCCGACGACCAGCTGGTGGCCACACTCGTGGAAAACGACATCGCCTTTGGACCGGAAAACCTGGGCGTCCCCACCGACGAGTTATCGAAACGCGTATCGGAAGCCCTCGTAAACGTGGGTCTCATGGGCTTTGAGCATCATGAGACCCACGCCCTCTCGGGCGGGCAAAAGCAGCGCGTCGCCATCGCCGGCGCCCTTGCCATGCATCCCGAGGTGCTCATTTTGGACGAAGCGTCCTCGATGCTCGACCCGCGCGGCCGCCACGGTCTGCTCAAGGTGTGCCAAGAGCTCAATCGCGCAGGCATGACCATCGTGATGATCACCCATTTTATGGAAGAAGCGGCCCTTGCCGACCGCGTCGTGGTCCTCGATCGCGGGCGCATCGCCCTGGAGGGTACACCCGCAGACATTCTCACCCGCGCCGATGAACTGCACTCTCTCAATCTCGAGGAGCCGTTTGCCTGCCAACTCGCGTTGGAACTCAAAAAACGCGGACTTGATATCACGCCCCATATTGACGAGGAGTCGGTTGTCGCCGAGATTCGCGCCGTCATGAAACGTCATATCGAAAAGTCTGTAAGCGAAAAAACCGCGGTAACCGAAGAAGCGCCGCAAAGCGACGACGCCCCGCTTATCCAGTTTGAGCACGTGTATTACAGCTACGAGAAATCCACCCGAGAGCGCGCACGACGCCGCAAGAGGAACGCGCCGGCAACGCAAACCGCCGCTTGGGGCAACGACCCCAATGCCGTCTGGGCCTTGCGTGACATCTCCTTTGATATACGCGAAGGCGAGATGCTCGGCATCGCGGGCCACACCGGCTCGGGTAAATCGACCATCATCCAGCACATGAACGGCCTCGCCCACCCCACGCAGGGGCGTGTGCTGCTCCAAGGCGTCGGCATGGAGGACAAGCGCATCAGCGAGGAAGCAAAGACCACCGTCGGCATGGTGTTTCAATATCCGGAGCACCAGCTCTTTGCCAACACGGTCTTTGAGGACGTTGCCTTTGGTCCCCAGAACCTTGGCTTGCCCGCCGAGGAGGTCACCGAACGCGTGCTCGAGGCTCTCCAGCTCGTAGGCCTTGATGCCGATGAGGTTGCACAGAAAAGCCCCTTTGCCCTCTCCGGAGGTCAGCAGCGTCGTTGCGCCTTTGCCGGCGTGCTCGCCATGCGCCCCCGCGTGTTGGTGCTCGATGAGCCGGTTGCCGGACTCGACCCCGCTGCACGCGCGGAGTTCCTGCAGCTTATCGACGATCTTCACGCCCGCGGCCTCACCATCGTCATGGTTTCGCACAGCATGGAGGACATCGCTGCCCACTGCGATCGCGTCCTTGTGATGAACAAAGGCGGCATCGTCTCGCATGGCACGCCACGCGAGGTCTTTGCGAGCGACCGCGACCTTAAGTCCATCGGCCTGGGACTTCCCGCCCCGCAGCACATGGCTCAGCTGCTACGCGACGCCGGCGTCCCTCTGCCCTGTGGCCGTCTCTATTCCACCGAGACGCTTGCCGAAGGCATCGCCGCTCTTGCCGCAGGAGGTGTCGCGTAATGGAGACCTTCTCCTTTGGAAGCTACTACGCTGGCCGTTCGTTCGTCCATCGCCTCGATCCGCGCACCAAGCTGCTTGCCGGGTTTGGCTTTTTGTTCATCGCCCTGGCATCGCATTCGTTCCCCGCACTCGCCGTGCTCGCCGTCGGTATCGGTATCTCGTATGCCATGGCGCACATTCCCGCCCGCTACGCCGCGCGCTCGGTGGCGCCGCTTCTGGTGCTCGTTGCGTTCGTGGCTATCCTCACGCTCTTTACCGAGCAGAGCGGCCGCACCCTTTTCCACATCGGCTTTATTCAAATCAGCGAAGGCAGCGTTTATTCCTGCTGCTTTATCGCATGTCGTATGTTCTTGATGATGTGCGGGATGAGCCTCGTCACCATGACCACCACCACGCTCGACCTTACGCAAGCGGTCGAGCGCCTGCTCATGCCACTTGCACGCATTGGTTTTCCCGCGCATGAGATCGGCATGATTCTCGGTATCGCCCTGCGCTTTATGCCCCAGTTCGCAACCGAGCTTTCCCAAACCTACCAGGCGCAGGTGAGTCGTGGAGCGAAAGTGGCTAGCGGCCCCCTTGGCAGCCTAAAGTTCCTTTCCTCTATCTCGATTCCGCTGTTCGCAAGCGTATTTCGCCATGCAGAGACCCTCGCCTCGGCCATGGATGCACGTTGCTACCACGGAGAGATGGGCCGCACGCGCCTGCATCCGCTGCGTTTTTGCGCAAGCGACGCTGCGGTCGCAGTCTTCATGGTCGTGCTTATCGCCTGCGCTGCAGCCGTCATCATCCTGCTCTGAAAGAAGGAGAGCCCTATGGACGATTCCTCTACCACCAAAAGCGGCATCGACACCGCGCTTGCTTACCTCACATCCATCCCCGCTTGGTATCTTGCAACGAGCGTCGATAACCAGCCTCACGTGAGGCCGTTCTCGTTTGCCGCCAAGCAAGACGGAAAACTGTGGTTTTGTACGGCAACCACAAAGGACGTCTGGCAGGAGCTGCTACAAAACCCGTTGATGGAGGCGACCGCTTGGTGGCCGGGTCATGGCTGGCTTATCCTGCGTGGCCGCGCCGGCATGGACGACTGCGTCTCTGACGAAATCCGCACAGCAGGCTGGAAGCATCTGGAAAGCTTGGGCGAGCACTACGACGGCGCAAACGACCCAACTCTCGTTTTCTTCAGCCTCGAAGACCCCCAAGCCTGGATCTGCAACCACGACGAATGGAAACCCCTCCCCCTCTAATGTGACAAAAAGTCGACAGGTTTAATTTGTCACATTCTGTCATTCACCGCCAAAAAGGAGCCGTTCATGGACGAAATCGTCTCGTATCTTCGCCGCGTGCCCGCATGGTACCTTGCCACCATCGATGTTAATGACCCCACCCAACCGCGTGTGCGTCCATTCTCGTTTGCCATGGCAGACGCCGGGAAGCTCTGGTTTTGCACGTCGCGCGACAAGGATGTCTGGTTCGAGCTCGAAGCTCATCCCAAGTTCGAGCTCTCCGGCTGGAAGCCTGGCGAGTGCTGGATCGTCCTTTCAGGAACGGCCAACCTGGCAGACGACGCCCAGGCAAGCGATGCCGTACGTCAGGCGGGGTTCAAGCACATGGTCGGCATCGGCGAGCATCACGAAAGCGCCGACGATGGACGCCTTGCCTTCTTTAGCGTCGAGGCCGGCACCGCACGCTTTTGCGACATCGACGGCAGCGAGCGTATCGTTAAACTCGACGACCTCGCGTAGCCACGCCCCATCGACAACGTTCAATGCAACGGGCGCCCCTTCGTCTCCCAAGCGAAATACGAAGGGGCGCCCGCACTCGTAGAAGGTGGCGTTCAGAACAAAAGCGACACCGCGTTTGCCCAAACAGAACCTAGAGCATCCGAGCCAACGAATGCTTAGTCTTTAACACGCTACGCGAAGAAAACGCTCCAGAGCGCCAGCATCAAGCACATACGGCACATTGCCGATATTCCTCGTACACGAAAGCGCACGCGCGGCAACCAAATGCAAATCTTCCTCGGACAAGGTATCCAATCCCAGGTCTGCAAGGCACGTTGGCAAGCCAGCAGCATGGCAAAATGCCAACGCGCGAGCCTCCTCGTCCCCTAAAGGCTTGCCCGCCAACGCTGCAGCTGCAGCGAACTGCACCGACAATCCATACGTCACGGCAAGACCATGCGCCACGCGCACGCCCTCAAGAACAGTAAGTCCGTTGGCAACAGCATGCGCAAGCGACAGTCCGCCGCTCTCAAAGCCAATGCCCGAACAAAGAATATTGCATTCGATCACACGCTCGACGGCGGAAGTGAGCTCCCCCGCTTCAACATCGGCCTTAGCCTGCAAACCATCTGCCATAAGCACTTCGAAGCAAGACCGAGCGAGTGCCATCGCGGCAACGCCGGACGCTCCCGCCAGCTCGTTCTCGCCAGCCGACTCCCTACATGCCCGCGCTTCAAAGTACGTAGCGAGCGCATCACCCATGCCCGCCACGAGCAAATGCGCCGGCGCACGCGCGATGACGGCCGAATCGACCACCACCAAATCGGGAGCTCGATTGAGATGCAAATACTTGTCAAAACTGCCCCCATCGTCGTAGAGCACCGAAAGCGCGCTGCACGGAGCATCGCTCGAGGCCACCGTAGGCGCCACGCACAACGGAAGCTCCGCGTAGTACGCCACAGCCTTTGCGATGTCGAGCATCTTGCCGCCGCCCATACCCACAACGCAATCGCACTTGAGCTGCACGCAAGCGCGGGCCAGGCCTCGGCAAGCTCGCTCGGAGCACGGACCGTCGTACACGCGAAACACCGGCTTCGAGGCGCTTTCACAGCCCGAAAAACCCTCATCAACCGTCTGTCCAACGCGCCCATCGGTCCCGGGGTCAAGCACGATGAACGCGCGATGGCCCAGGTGCGCGACGCGAGCGCCAAGATGTCCAAGCTCCCCCGGCCCTTGCACATACCGTCCCGGAGCCCCAAATACCACTGGCATGCTACCCCTCGCTTCCACAAAAAAGACCCCTGCACCACGAAGGCGCAGGGGTCTCGCAATGGCTAAACACCTAGGATTTTATCTTAGAAATCGATGTCGGTGTCGTAGTAGCAAGCCTTGAGAATCTTCTCGAAGTCGGCAGCCTTGGTCTCGCGCGGGTTCTCGGGCGTGCAGGCGTCGGTCTCGGCGTTCGCTGCGATCTCGGGCAGCTTGGCGAGGAACTCCTCCTCGGAAACCATCTGCGGGTTCTCAGCGTCGACCTTCACGCCACCGTTCGCGTAGTCCTTGATGGACTGCGGGATGTTGAGTTGGTCGTTGAGGTCGCGAATCTTCTGGACAAGCGAAGCGATGAGCTCCTCGTTGGTCTCGCCGGGAAGGTGCAGGACCTCCTTGGCAACGTAGGCGTAACGCTCGGCAGCGCGCGGATCCTTGGAGTTCCACTGGATGACCTTGCCGAGGTACATAGCGTTAGCAGCACCATGGATGATGTGGCCATTCTCAAAGGCAGCACCGGTCTTGTGAGCCATAGAGTGGACGATACCGAGCAGGCCCGAAGAGAAGGCGATGCCGGCGATGCACTGAGCCTCATGCATATGCTGACGGGCCTCATGGTCGCCAGCATAGGACTTGGGCAGCCACTCGACGATCTCGCGGATGCCATGGAGAGCATTGGCGTCGGTAAACATGGAAGCAAAGGTGGAAACGTAGGCCTCCATGCAGTGCGTCAGAGCGTCCATACCGGTGTGAGCGCAAAGCTTAGCAGGCATGGTGTAGGTGAGCTCGGGGTCGACGATGGCAACATCAGGCGTGATGTTGAAGTCGGCCAGCGGGTACTTGATGCCCTTGGCGTAGTCGGTAATGACGGAGAAGGCAGTGACCTCGGTAGCGGTACCGGAGGTAGAGGAGATGGCGCAGAAGTGAGCCTTCTGGCGAAGCTCGGGGAAGCTGAACGGCTGGATGATGTTCTCGAAGGACTCATCGGGATACTCGTAGAAGACCCACATGGCCTTAGCGGCATCGATCGGGGAGCCGCCGCCGATAGCGACGATCCAGTCGGGCTCGAAGTCGCGCATAGCGGCTGCGCCCTTCATGACGGTCTCGATGGAGGGATCGGACTCGACGCCCTCGAAAAGCTGGACCTCCATGCCGGCCTCTTTGAGGTCAGCCTCAACGTCCTGCAGGAAGCCGCCGCGGCGCATAGAGCTGCCGCCGGAAACGATGATGGCCTTCTTGCCCTTGAGGTTCTTCACCTCGTGGCGAGCGCCCTCACCGAAATACAGATCACGCGGGTTAGTAAAACGTCCCATACCTTGCCTCCAAATCGACAAGCCCCTCTCGGCTTGTATTAATACGGAGCACCTAATTGGCTCCGCAAGGACCAAAAACAGCGACGAGCGCATCAGGCGACGGTGTGCTCAAACGCTTTACCATAAGAGGATATTATTCCCGTCTCATGGCAGGTTCCGCTTACGGTTAGGGTTTCGAAAGGACATTCGAAACAGCTCCGTTCCGCGTACCGATGAAAGTATAGGTTTTATCCCCATTCACGCCTTTCGTTTTTCCGTAAACGTAAGTTTTTCTCGGTGTGTTGCACATCTCCATCTTGGGTACATAGCTCTTTGGCACAGCAGCTCCGCTGCTCTATACTTTTGACTATTACACACGCAGAGAGGAGGGGCCATGGCGTTCGATCCCATCCAAGAGGACTGCCTGCGCCTCATCCTGGAGCTTTTACGTCGAGAGCATATCTACCCGCTCGACAACACCGCAGTTATCGAGCGCGGCATGACTCAATATCAACGAGATCCGGACGCGCTGGTCAAAACCGACCGCGACCGCTCGTTCCACTTGGTTGCGAAGGCAGCAGAGCTTGCCGACTACCGGGTGCCGTTTCTCACCGATGAAGACCAGATCAACAAAGAGGATGATCGCGCCGAGGCCATCTTGCGCGAAGCGGTGGAGCTTGACCCCAAGAACTGGGACGCTCGCCGCATGCTCACGGCCATCTGCGCGAGCTCGAACGACGAGTACGTCTCTTATCTTTTGGACAACCGCGCGGCCGTCGAACACGATATCGAAGAGCTCGTCAAGTCTGCCGACAATCCTTATGACGAGGAATATGCTCAAGACCTGGGCAAACGTCCCTATCTTCGCTGGCTTGCAGCCCTTTCTTCTCGCGCCCTCATAGCGGGCCAGTACAAGCTTTCCCTCGACGCCGCGCGCGATCTTTTGGAAATCGCCCCCGACGATCCCGCCGATGTTCGCTATACCGCGATGCTCGCCCTTGCCAAGTTGGAGTGCGACATCGCCGATCTTAAGCGCTTTAAGGCAGAGCATCCCCGCGCGTTTGCAGCCTCCCCCATCCAGCCGCGTCGCTCGGATAGGTCCGAGCCACGCCAGGATGCCTGGAGTCTACTCGCTCAGATCAACGTCTTATACCGAGCTTTCGACTTCGAAGGAGCGAGCCATGTGCTCCGCCTCCTCTTGCGTACCTATCCGCACACATCGCAAGCACTGTTCTATCAAGCTGAGTTTCCCGACGGCCTGTATGCCCGTGTAAACGTGATGCCTGGCAGCCAAGATGAGCTCATCCTCGCCATCAGCGAAGCGACTCCCCTGCTCCAGGAAGGCCTCGGAGCTCCCGAGAACGCCGGCTTCGCCGTTTGGCTCGCCAATCACGAACTGGTGCAATCGGCGCTTGACGAGGATGTTGCACAGCTTTCCGCGATGGTAAACGCCGCCCGAAAGCGGGGTAACAACTAATGGATCCGCGCAAGTATATTCCAGCGTTTTTGCAGTATGAGTACGAGCAAGAGCACCCGGGCCTCACTCCCGCGGCGGAGGATTTACTGCACGAACGCATTGAGCAAGATCCCGACTCCTATGCCACCTCCGTGCAAGCGCAGGCGCTCATTTCGTATGCCCGCGTTCGCGAACAGCTCATTTACGGCATCGAGCACTTGGAGGAGCTTCCCGACGAGGAATTCGACAAGAAACGCGAGGCGCTTTTTAACGATATTCGCCTCTCGCTTTTCAAGATTATCGAAACCGATCGCAGCTGCATTGACGCGCAACTGTTGAATATCCTTTTGGCCGATGTTCCTCTCGACAACTGCCTGGGCGACATCATGCAGCTTGAGAAACAGGCATGCGAGTATCTGAGCACTACAGTTGCCGATTTTGATGCAGACGCCCCGCATTACTGGAACGAGTCGCTCTCCGAAGAAGAGATGGCGCGCCGTACGCTTTCGTGCCCCATGATGATTGGCTGGCTTCATACGCTCGAAGCGCTCTCGACCGGCTGCCTGGGAAGTGCTCGCTATCGTGCCGCCATCACGTATGCCAGGCGCGTCATGCGTGCGCGCGGTTACGACAACCGCGCCGTCGGCACCATTTTGCTGGCGCAGGCCCGCCTTGAAGACGAGGACGGGTTTTTCGCTACGGTCCACGAGGGAGGCGAAGAGCTGGAATCGTCCCCCTGGTACCTGCTGGGCCGCACGCTGTTGCTGTATAAGCTCGGTCGACGCAAAAACGCCCGTCGCGCCGCGCGTGATTTTGCCCAGCGCTGTGACGGCGGAGCGTTCTTCCTGCTCAATCCCACCTATCTCACACCGTACCTGCCCACGAGGCCCGAGCCGCAAGAGCCCTGGAATCTCACGCACCAGGCGGTGTGGGAAGCAGATAGCATCATCGTGGACACTCCCGATTTTCCCACCTGGATCCAGTCGATTGAGGGCATGGAGGAGCTTTCCGAGGAGTTCGCTCGTCGTCAAGGATTCTAAGATCAAGCAGCTGCAGCTGTCGTGCGCGGCGGCACAACACAATAGCCCCGGCAGGAAAAGGCACGTATGCCGCATCCTGCCGGGGCTATTTTTACGCTCGGTCTCTTTATGACTACGCTCGGGCAAGTATCGAAGAAAGCGCCTTGTCTACAGCGCAGCCCACGCCGGCACCGATGGCAAGCTTTGCAGCATCGGGCAGGATAAACGGCAGGACTGCCGCCGCCATGGCAGGCGCCACACCCATCGAGCCGACGACCATAAGCTGAGCCGTTCCACACACATAGGAAATGACGAGCAAGGCAACATCAGCTGCGAGTACGCGAGCAAAGAGCGGCATGGTCTGGGGCAGCAAGCGCACCAGCGTCGTGGCGGCGATCATGCCTACGAGGAAGCCCCACAAAAAGCCGCCAGTGGGGCCTACGAGACGCATCACGCCGCCCGAGAAGCCGGAGAATACCGGCAAGCCGATAGCGCCCAGAAGCAGATACACCGCAACCGCGAGAATCGCCGTAGGCCTATCAAGGACAGCGGGAATAAGCGCCAAGGCCATGGTCTGCAGGGTAAAGGGAATGGGGCCGAGGGGAACACTCACCCACGCGGAAACGGCCAAAAGCGCCACGCACAGTCCGGCACGGGCAATCTGCTGAGTTTTCATCTGAGCTCCTTGATCTGAGCAGTCGAACGAACAAGCAAAAAGACAGTATATGTGCTGCATGCCCCTCGTCCCAGAAGTTAACTGATTAACATCGAGAATTAACATGAAAGATAGCTTTTCGCATACGAGATATCTGGTATACTCAACTGCGCTGTCCCCATCGTCTAGCGGCCAAGGACGCCACCCTTTCAAGGTGGATATCACGGGTTCGAATCCCGTTGGGGGCACCATTTGAATTGAGAAGCCTGTTACCTTCCCGGTAGCGGGCTTTTTTCTATCCCTACGCCGGGATTCGAACCCGGCAGGGCGCGGAGCTGAGGAAACGCGCAGCGTTTTCCAGCGCAGCACGCAAGGCGCGAAAGCGCCGCAGCGGAAGCGGGCGGCGCAAGCCGCACGCGGACATCCCGTTGGGGGCACCATCGTGTTTGAGAGCCCGTTACCCTCCCGGTAGCGGGCTTTTTTCTACCCCTACGCCAGGATTCGAACCCGGCAGGGCGCGACCTGTTTTCGTTTGAAGCTTGCGCCGCAATGAAATGCCGCAAAAACTCGGCACGAATCGCTTTTCGCCCAATCGGCGCGCAGTGCCGTCCGCCTTTTGCCTCCCCCATACATAGCTACCTCCCCAGAAGCCCCATGATAAAATCGGGGCAATAAACGCACGAGGAGGCAACGCCATGACCGACGCTCTATCCTGCATGTTTCACGCCCTGCGCAACCATCTTTCGCGCATGCTCGCGCTCGCTGCGTTCTGCGCCCTAGGGCTTGCCCTTGCCGCAACGCCCGCTTTTGCCGATGACGTCATAACCACAATCGACATCTCTGGCAAAGGCGCCAACACCACCGTCACCATCGACAAGCCGGGCTCTTACCGCCTTTGCGGCTCCAGCAGCACAACATGGGTTCACGTCAAAACAGGAAACGTCACACTCTATCTCGCCGACGGCCTCAACATCAATCCCGGTATCTCGGCCAATACGGGCAAGACATGCCCTTCGATAAAGATTGAAAACACAGGCGGAACCGTCAACATCATCAGCGAGGCAAACGCTCAGGCAAAACTGTCGAGTTATCTGACGAGCCCCGCAATCCAAAAGGAGGGAACGCAAACCAAGCTCGTGTTCTCCACGGCCGATTCCGAACACCCGGGAACCATCAGCGCGACAGCGGCTACTGGCAGCATGTCCGCCGGCATTGGCACTAACTACAAGCTCGTCTCCAATGGAGTCACCGGAAACATTCTCTTCAAAAGCGGCAAAGTAATCGCTCGAGGCGGAACCGATGCCGCTGGCATCGGCGGCGGTTCCGGCGGCAGTGTCGACGGGATCACGATTGAAGGCACCGCAACTATCGAAGCATATGGCAGCGCGGGCGGCGCGGGAATCGGATGCGGCTTTCACGGGACCATGCGAAACATCACCATCAAGGGCAGCAACGTCACGGCAAAGGGTGGCGATGGCGGTGCCGGAATCGGATGCGGTCGCGACGAGCAGGGCCTCACCCATGGCACTATCACAATCGAGGGCGGAACCGTCAATGCCACAGGTGGCAAGTTTGGAGCAGGCATCGGCGGGTCGTTCCGCTCAAAGGTCAACAGCATTGTGATCAAAGGCGGAACCGTCAAGGCAATCGCCGGTGAATACGCCTGCGGCATCGGCAGTGGCGGCGGAACGGCCAACGAACACTGGTGCAAGTCGATCACCATATCCGGCGGAAACGTCACTGCTTTTGGCGGTGGAGCGAGCTCGTCCCACGCTGCCGCCATCGGCAATGAATGCAGGGCAACCGGACGCCAAACCATCACCATCACGGGCGGTATCGTCCGCGCCTACGCGGCCAGCGACCACGCCCACGCCATCGGCGGAGGCGGCACAAACGGCCCCGGGTCGTATCCGCATGTAGCGGTCGACATCAGCGGCGGAACCATCATTGCCAAAGGGGGCAGCAAAGCGAGCGCCTTCGGCTCCAATGGCAACGGATACAACACCCAAAAAGACAAATACTTTGCGGCGACCATCACGGGAGGTTCCATCCTTATTGCCCCCGACGGCTCCGTAACCAACCTGGGCACGTTTCAGGTAACCCCCACCGGCGCCTCCCACAATAAGGTTTCACCCACAGCGGCAACCATGGTCACGCTGGAAAACAAACAGCTCGACCTTGGTAAATCCCAGGCCATCGTCAAAGGTCTGAGCAGCAACTATGGCATGAACGATGTCACCGCGATAAGTCTTGATGACGAGTTTGGCAACGGCAAGAAAGACGTGCTCTTTTGCCCCTGGCTGCCCGCGGAGACAACACTTGTACGCGTCGATGCAAACGTGCAATCGCAAAGCGTTCCTTATACGGGCTCCGCCGCGTCCGGAAAGACCGGAACGTTGCATCCAGCATGCAAGCTCACCCTCTCCCCGTATGGAACAGGAACAGACGGTCACGCCCTTGCCCTGTTCGGACAAGGTGTCGAGGCAATCCAACCTGCCACCGCAACAGGACAAGTTGTCGAGCGCTACACGGCCTCACCCAACCCCTATAGCGAGCAGGTAATGGATGCCGGTGGAAAGCTCTCCCCAAACGTCACGGTAAACGATACTTGCCTGACCGATGCGCAGGGCAACTGGATCTACAGCGGCGGCACAGATGGATCGGGATCCTACGGTTCGTATACGCTGTATGCGCAGATGCGTCCGGTCTCCTACACAGTCCATTTCGACGCCAACGCGCCTGCAGGCTCAAGCGCCACAGCATCGGGCGCCGTGCCCGATGACATAGTCGCCAAATACGGCAAAACCTACAAGATCGGCGAGGGCTCCACGCTCTTTATCCCCGGCTACGCACTCAGTAGCTGGAACATCGCTGCCGACGGAAGCGGCACCGCCTTTGCCCCCGGAGAGGCCGCGAACAATCTTTCCGACACCGATGGAGCAACCGTCACGCTCTACGCCCAGTGGACACGCAAGCCCTATACGATTCATTTCGAAGGCGGAGAGGGCGCTACCGGCCATATGGATGACGCACTGTTCGACATCGACGTCGCAGGTCAGCTTCCCGCCAACCGCTTTAGCAAGCCGGGGTACACCTTTGCCGGCTGGGCACCCTCCGCATCTGTGGGCGGCGCGATCTCTGACGGTGCGTGGGTCACGAATCTCTGTGCGAAAGACGTCGACGGCAATATCCTCCTCGACGCGAACGGCTCGCCCATGGGCCTAACTCTCACGGCTCGCTGGATTGACAACAGCGTCAGTGCGCATGACGTTACCGTCACCGTCAGTATCGACAACAGTGCCGCGAAAGGCTTTGCGTCGAGGCTCACGCTCGTAGACGGAGAGACCGTCTTTGCCCCCTTCGAGGAGAAGACCGACGCATCGGGAGCAACATACTATGCGTTGAAGCGCGAAGGCGCGCTTCCCACTGGCACGTACGCGCTTATGCTCGACGGCAAAGATACGGGCAAGACTGTCGAAGTAGGCGATGACGCCGATGTCTTGTCCCTCAACCTCTACTCGCTTGCTACCAGCTGCGATAGCAAGCTTGAAGGGGTCGATGTACAGCCGAGCTGGTCCATCACAGCGGGTACCGATACGGTGTACCTGGAGGGATCGCACGTGTCCCTAACGACGCACGGAACTGCACGCGGCTACGCATTCAATCAATGGACCTCGTCTGACGGCACCGCGCGTTTTGCCGAGGGCTCGTCCGAGGTATCCAATCCGACCACGATCGTTGTAGACAGGGCGCTCTCGATGTATGCCACCTCGCGCCCCATCGACTATTGTGTTCGTTTTGACCCCAATGCAGACGACGCCACGGGCACCATGGGCGAGCAGACGCTCACCTACGACACCGAAACAGACCTCTTTACCTGTGATTTTGCGCGCACAGGCTATACCTTTGCCGGCTGGAATACAAAGCCGGACGGCAGCGGGGACACCTTTACAGACGCCGCTGCTGTCAAAAATCTCATGGATACCGAGGGCACTTTGACGCTCTTCGCCCAATGGGAACCCATCTCCTATTTTGTGCATTTCGATGGCAATCTTGCCGATGGACCCGCCATGCAATCCATCGAGGCAACCTACGGGCAAGCCTTCTACCTGCCCGAAAACACGTTTGTCTTCCACAACGACGGACTGGCAGATTCGACATTTATCAGTTGGAACACGCAACGCGATGGATCGGGCGATACCTATGAGGATGCACAACAGATCATAAACCTCTGCTCCGTGCAGGGCACCTCGATCACACTCTACGCGCAATGGCGCGATCCCGAGCCCGCGCCGACGCCGGTCCCCGAGCCCAAACCCGATCCCGAGCCGGTCCCTGGTACGAGCGGCGACACGGACCAGAAAACGCCTCAGCGACCAAACGGCACAAAATCAAAAGGTCATAGCAGCGGACTACCCGGCACCGGTGATGGATCACTCCTGTGGATAGCGATAGGCGACCTTGGCATCGCTGCGGTCTCCCTCGGAGCCTCTTGCATGAAAAGAAGCGCACGGTAGTCACAAGGCTGCAGCCACACCCCTGCCGCCTGCACACGGCATCGCTCTCAGGCTTTCCGGCATCCCCGCAACGCAAAAAAGGAGCCCCGCGCAAAGCGAGGCTCCTTTCCATCTACCTTGGAAACTCAGTTGAGATTACACGTAGAACAGGATGTCGTCGTAGGTCGGGACGGGCCAGTAATCGCGGGCCACGAGCTCTTCCATAGCGTCAACAGCGGCGCGGAGCTTGTCCATTGCGGGGATGACCTCGTGAGCATACTTGTTAGCCTGCTCCTGGCCCTCAAGCTCCTCGGCCTCCTTGTGAAGGGCGTCGAGCGCCTTGATGGAGTCGTTGATCTCGGTGATGCCGTTGCAAAGCTTGTTGAGCGTGTTCTGCTCGCACTGCATAGCGGCATCGGCACCGGCTGCGCGAATGGCCTCAAGGCCCTTGGCGACCTTAGTCGCATAGGCGGTGATGACCGGACGGTAGGTACGGCGAGCCTCGCGAACCATCGTGGTAGCCTCGATGTTCATGAGCTTGTTGTACTTCTCGAGCTTGCAGTCGTAGCGGCACTGAGCCTCGGCACGGGTCAAGACGCCCATCTCCTCAAAGAGCGCAATGCTCTTCTCGGCAACGAAGGCGGGCAGGGCATCGGCCGTGGTCTTGTTGTTGGCAAGGCCGCGTTTCTCGGCCTCGACGGGCCACTCATCGGAATAGCCGTCGCCGGAGAAGAGGATGCGCTTGTGCTCGGTCAGAACCTTCTTGCAGTAATCGAGCGCAGCATCCTGGAACTTGTCCTCGGGCGTACCCTCGAGCGCGTCGGCAAAAGACTTAAGCGACTTGGCAACGGCGACGTCGAGCACCATGTTCGGATCGGAGACGTTCTGCTCGGAACCGCAGGCACGGAACTCGAACTTGTTGCCGGTGAAGGCAAACGGGGAGGTGCGGTTGCGGTCGGTATTGTCCTGCATGAGCTTGGGCAGCGTGTTTGCGCCCAGATCGAGCACGCCGTGCGTGGCATGGACAGAAGCCTTGCCGTCGGCAATCTTCTCGACAACCTCGGTAAGCTGGTCGCCCAGGAAGATGGAGACGATTGCCGGGGGTGCCTCGTTTGCGCCCAGACGGTGGTCGTTGCCAGCCGAAGCGACGGAGGCACGCAGCAGCTCCTGATAGTTATCGACAGCCTCGATCACCGCGGTGAGGAAGACGATGAACTGCAGGTTGTCGAGCGGCGTCTCGCCCGGATCGAGCAGGTTCTCGGACTCGGTGCCCAGCGACCAGTTGTTGTGCTTGCCCGAACCGTTGATGCCCTCGAAAGGCTTCTCGTGCAGCAGGCACACCAGGTCGTGACGGGAAGCGATGAGCTTCATCTTCTCCATCATCACGAGGTTCTGGTCAACTGCCTCGTTGACCTCGCCGTAGACAGGAGCGAGCTCGTGCTGGCACGGAGCGACCTCGTTATGCTTGGTCTTGCCCGGAATGCCGAGTGCCCACAGCTCGTTATCGAGGTCCTTCATGTAGGAGGAGACGGTGGGACGAATAGCGCCGAAGTAGTGCTCCTCAAGCTCCTGGCCCTTGCAGGGGGTGGCACCAAAAAGCGTACGGCCGGTAATAACCAGGTCGGCGCGCTTACGATAGGCGTCCTTCTTGATCAGGAAGTACTCCTGCTCGTCACCGACGGAGGGGACGACCTTCTTGGGCTTCTTGCCAAAGAGAGCAAGCACGCGCTTGGACTCGCGGTCGAGAGCCGTCATGGAGCGCAGAAGCGGGGTCTTCTTGTCGAGCGCCTCGCCGGTGTAGGAGCAGAAGGCCGTGGGGATGCACAGGACCTCGTCCTTGATGAAAGCGGGGCTCGTGCAGTCCCATGCGGTGTAGCCACGGGCCTCGAAGGTCGCGCGCAGGCCACCGTTGGGGAAGCTCGAGGCATCGGGCTCGCCCTGAATCAGGTTCTTGCCCGTGAACTTGGTGATGGCGGTACCGTCGTGATTAGGCTCAAGGAAGCTGTCGTGCTTCTCGGACGTGATGCCGGAGAGCGGCTGGAACCAGTGAGCGTAATGCGTGGCGCCCTTGGAGATAGCCCAAACCTTCATGGCATGGGCAACAGCGTTAGCGACGTCCAGGTCCAACGGCTTGCCGTCCTCGATGGTGGCGGCGAGACGCTTGTAGATGTCCTTGGGAAGATACTCTTTCATTACATCTTCCGAGAACACCATGGTCCCGAAGCGGTCGGTAAGATCGGCCATGCGGAACTCCCTTCATGTTCACACCGGATTACAGCCGGCGTTTGTTACCAACGAACGATTCGTAGATTAGGCACGACGTGTTTCGACGGCATTAACAAGACGTTGCCAGCCGGAAACCAACGTGTTGAGAATACCGCAGCTGCAGCTAAAACCCAACGTCAAACGATTTTTTCAGAAGAACGGAAAAGGAGCACGAAACATGCGCGTCCCTAACTCGCAACGCGCAGGAAATGCGCCTGTCACGAATCTGTAGCAAGCCCGCTTTGCAATAGAAAAAACCTATGGTTAACAAATGAAACGGCTTGGATGCTATCGCTATTGCTTGCGGTAAAATTTCTGCCACGCGATGGCAGGAACGTCGCATCGACACACTTCGGAGGTCCCATGAAAGTTGCCGACATCTTCTCTTCTGCAAAGGCAACGGGCGCACAGCCCATCTCGTTCGAGATGTTCCCGCCCAAAGGCAAGCTCACCCTTGAGCGCGCGCGCGAGGTTTCCGAACAGTTCCAAGACCTTCGCCCCGACTTTGTGAGCGTCACGTATTCCGCCGGCGGCTCGGGCAACTCCGGGGCCACGGCAAAAATCGCCTCCATGCTCACGCACGACTTTGGCATTACGTCCGTCGCGCACCTGACCTGCATCTCCCTTACGCACGATGAGCTGCAGCGCAAAATCGACGAGATGCGCCAGGCCGGCGTGGAAAACGTCCTTGCCCTGCGCGGGGACTTGCCCCAAGGAACCAACGCCGCCGATGCCGCGCATGCCGAATACCCTTACGCCAAAGACCTCATCCCCGCCCTTGTGGACGCCGGTTTTTGCGTGGGCGCAGCCGCCTACCCCGAGGGACATATCACCTGCGAGAACCTTGAGCTTTCTGTTGAACATCTTAAGCAAAAGCAAGATGCCGGAGCGAGCTTCTTCGTGACGCAGCTCTTCTTTGATAACGAGTACTTCTTCCGTTTTCGCGAGATGGCCGACCGCGCGAGAATCACAGTGCCCATCACCGCGGGCATCATGCCGTTCATGAGCAAGCAGCAGATCAGCCGCATGGTCTTCATGTGCGGCGCGTCGCTCCCCTCTCCGGTCATTAAACTCTTGGCAAAGTACGAAGACGACCCAGATGCCCTGCGCGAAGCCGGCATCGAGTACGCCTGCCACCAACTCGAGGGCCTGCGTGATGCCGGTGCTGATGGCCTGCATGTCTATACCATGAACCGCCCATCCGTCGCCCGCGCTGCTGTCGAGGCGCTCAGAAAATAATGGATCTTCCGGCTTCTTTTGCAACACCCACGCTTTATCGGCCCGATGCCTCCGCACGCCCCCGCGTGGACCGTGCGGAAATGCTGCGCTACCTGGGCTATGGTGGGCAAGAGATTGACCTCAACCTTGAGCGTCGAATCGTGCGTTGCGTTGAGGAGCTCGAACTCTCTATTGAACCCAAGGGCGTGCGCCGCACCTTTCGCGTCGACGCCAGTGGCACCGACGACGATGGGATGCCCTGCATCCAGCTCGTAGACAGCGAGATCGTCCTCACCGGACGCGACATCTACCGTCACCTCAAAGACGCCGCCTTTTGCACGGTGCTCGCCTGCACGCTCGGCATGAATTGCGAACGCAAGCTGCGCACCCTGGCAAGCCAGCAGGCGCTCGACGCCGCGCTCTTCGATGCCGCATGCTCCTCATATATCGAAGCCGCCGTGGAACAGATGGACCGCGACGTGCGCGCACAGGCGGCGAATGCGGGCCTGAACGCAAACTGGCGCTTTAGCCCCGGCTACGGAGACTGCCCCCTCTCGGCCCAGCCAAGCATCCTTGCCGCGCTTAATGCAAGCCGCCT
Organism: uncultured Collinsella sp.; assembly: GCA_934621295.1. Lineage (GTDB taxonomy): Bacteria > Actinomycetota > Coriobacteriia > Coriobacteriales > Coriobacteriaceae > Collinsella. The sequence continues at coordinate 407,557 of CAKTVB010000001.1, read as the reverse complement.
TTTGGGTCTCACTACCACGACAACGAACCTGCTCATGCCCACCAAAAGCGTAACGGCGCTCATCGGCCTGTTCGATGGTCCGGTGCACGACGCTAACACGCGCCCCACCTGCAATATCTGCAGGCTGCGCCCCACTTGCGCCTTCCGCGCACGGGGCGAGACCTGCTATGGTGAGAAAACACGATAACCCCGTGGCATCCCGCCTGCATAGACGCCCCACCCCCGATATCCGCCTTTGAACATGCGAGGCTTAATTATGAAACACACGCTCAAAACCACCGATGTCAACGGCCATCCGCTCACCGCGCCCATCGATAGCGCGCGACGCGAGGGGGCTGCCTACACGCCACGCACGATCGACGCGCTGCGCTGCGACGACCATCTGCGTGCCGTTTTGCGTGGCGAAGAGCACCTGCTATTTGACGGCGGCATGGGCACCATGCTGCAGGCGGCAGGCATGAAGGCAGGCGCCCTGCCGGAGCTTCTCAACTTCTCCGACCCCGATGTGATCACGGACATCCAGCGCCAGTACGTCGAGGCGGGATGCGACGTGATCACCTCCAATACCTTTGGTGCCAACGCACACAAGCTCGATGGAGCCGCCAGCGTGGAAGACGTCTTTGCCTCCGCCGTCGCGTGCGCCCGCGCCGCCGGAGCACGCTATGTGGCAGGCGACATCGGCCCTATCGGAGCCCTGCTGCGCCCCCTGGGCACCATGTCGTTTGATGAGGCGTACCTGCTGTTTAAGGAAGAGGTCGAGGCGGGCGTCAAGGCAGGCGTCGACCTGTTTATCATCGAGACCATGACCGACCTCGCCGAAACCAAGGCCGCCGTCCTTGCCGCCAAGGAGAACTCCGACCTGCCCATCTTTGCCACCATGACCTTCGAAGAGGATGGCCGTACGTTTTTGGGCACGAGCCCCGAAGTCGCCGCTATCACCCTCGACTCCCTGGGAGCAGACGTCGTAGGCATCAACTGCAGCCAGGGCCCCGCCGACCTGCGCCCCTTTGCCAAGCGCATGCTCGACGTTACCGACAAGCCCGTACTCGTACAGGCAAACGCCGGCCTGCCGCACGTAGACAACGAGGGCAATACCGTCTTTGACATCGACGCGCCCGAGTACGCCCAGGCCGTCGCCGGCATGATCGAGGATGGCGTCGGCGTCGTGGGAGGTTGCTGCGGCACCACACCCGAGCATATGCACCTCCTTAAACAGCTCATCGAAGGACGTGCACCGCAGGTGCGCCATCGCGATCCCGCCATGTATGTCACAAGCGCACAGAGCTGTGTCACTCTGCCTGTTGCGGGACATCGCATCGCTGTTATCGGCGAGCGCATCAACCCCACGGGCAAAAAGCGTCTGCAGCAAGCCCTGCGCGACGGCGACCTCGATTACGTAGTGTCCCAGGGCATTAGCCAGCAGGAGCAGGGAGCCGATATCCTCGACGTCAACGTAGGCCTGCCCGAGATCGACGAGGTCAAGATGATCCAGGCAGCATGCGAGCAGCTCCAAGGCTCCACACTGCTGCCCCTGCAAATCGACTCGACCGACCCCACCGCCGTTGAGGCCGCAACGCGCCGCTATGCCGGCAAGCCCATCATCAACTCGGTCAACGGCAAGCGTCAAATCATGAACGAGGTCCTGCCTATCGTGGCCCACTACGGCACCAACGTGATCGGCTTGGCACTCGACGAGGACGGTATCGCCGAGACGGCCGAGAAGCGCTTTGCCATCGCCGAGCGCATCGTGGACGAATGCGAGCGCTACGGCATCGCCCGCGATCGAATCCTCATCGACTGCTTGGTCATGACGGCCTCCACCAATCAAGCTCAGGTCATCGAAATCCTGCGCGCCGTGCGCATGGTCAAGGAGCGCCTGGGCGTGAAGTGCGCCCTTGGCGTTTCCAATGTGAGCTTTGGCCTGCCCGCACGCCCGCTTCTGGGCTCGACCTTCCTGGCAGCGGCCTTTGGCGCCGGCCTTGACGCCCCCATCATGAATCCGGGATCCGACCGCTTTATGGACACCGTCCGCGCCTATCGCGTAATCAATGCCGAAGACGAGGGTTCGGTCGACTACATCGGACGTTATGCCGAGTGGACCGACCCCTACAAAATCGCCGCCGATCCCGCTCTTGCGGTTGCACCGGGAACAGCCGTCACGCCCGCCGCAACCGCAGACTCCCCGGCAAACGAGGACCCCATCGCCCGCCTCGTCATCAGCGGACGCAAGGGAGAGATTGCCGCCACAACTAAGGAACTCCTCAAAACGATTCCCGCTATGGAACTCATCAACGACCATTTCATCCCTGCGCTTGATGAAGTTGGCGTCCTGTTTGACCAGGGAAAGTTCTTCCTGCCGCAGCTGATGGCATCGGCGGAGGCGGCGCGTGTGGGCTTTGACACCATCAAGGCCGCCATGCCTGCTGGCGAAATTGCCGACAAGGGCAAGATCTGCGTTGCCACCGTGAAAGGCGACATCCACGACATTGGCAAAAATATCGTTAAGATGCTCCTCGACAACTACGGCTACACCGTCTTTGATCTGGGTCGCGATGTAGACCCGCAAGCCGTGCTCGACGCGGTGCGCGAGCGCGACGTCAAGCTCGTGGGCCTCTCCGCGCTCATGACCACCACGGTTACCAGCATGGAAGAGACCATCCGCCTGCTGCACGCCGAGGTGCCCGACGTCAAGATCATCGTAGGCGGAGCTGTTCTCACCCCCGAATACGCCAAACAGATTGGCGCCGACTACTATGCCAAGGATGCTGCCGAATCCGCCCGCATCGCCGAAGAGGTATTTGGCAGCTAGACCCGAGCAATCTAGGCGGCATCGCAGAATTTGTCCCCGTTTTTTGACAAATGGGTAACGAGAACGACACCCTATCGCCGCTTGCAGGTAAAGCACGGTAGAATGGTGCCCACAAGCTAGACTCAAGCATAAGGAGCGCGCATGGCGATCACGCCTCAAGAAATCGCAGAGACCCGCGGCATGGTCGCGGAGCAAAACCTCGACATCCGCACCATCACCATGGGCATCTCCCTTATGGGATGCGCCGACGAGAACCTCGACCGCATGTGCACCAAGGTCTACGACCACGTGACGAGCACCGCTGAGAATCTCGTGCAGACTGCCGAAGACCTCGAGCGCGAATACGGTATCCCTATCGTCAACAAGCGCGTCTCCGTCACGCCCGTGGCAAAGATCGCCGCATGCTGCAAGGACGAGGACCTCACTCCGCTCGCCCATGCGCTCGACCGCGCTGCCGAGACACTCGGCATCGACTACCTGGGCGGCTTTTCCGCCGTTGTCCAGAAGGGCATCGGCGACGCCGACCGTCGTTTGATTCAGTCCATCCCTGAGGCTCTTGCCGGCACGAGCCGCGTTTGCTCGTCCATGAACGTAGCGAGCCTGCGCGCGGGCATCAACATGGATGCCGTGCTCATGGCAGCCCACACCATCATCGACTCGGCCAAGCTCACCGCCGACCGCGAGTCCGTGGGCGCCTCCAAGTTCGTCTGCTTTGCCAACATGGTCGAGGATTCGCCCTTTATGGCAGGCGCTGTGCACGGTGGCGGCGAGGCAGATGCCGTTATCAACGTCGGTGTCTCCGGCCCCGGCGTCATGGCAGCCGCGCTGGAGAAGCTTCCCGATACTGCTTCCATGATGGAAGTTGCCGAGAAGATCAAGCAGACCGCTTTCAAGATCACGCGCGCCGGCGAGCTCATGAGCCGCGAGGCTTCCCGCCGCTTGGGCGTCGAAAAGGGCATCGTGGACCTTTCCCTCGCTCCCACCCCTGCCGTGGGCGACTCCGTTGCCCGTATCCTCGAGATCATCGGCGTGGGCACCTGCGGCGGTCCTGGCACCACGTGTGCCCTCGCTATGCTGAATGACGCCGTCAAGAAGGGCGGCGTTATGGCCAGCTCTAGCGTCGGCGGCCTTTCGGGCGCCTTCATCCCCGTTTCCGAGGATGCCGGCATGATCGCCGCTGTCGAGGCGGGCGCGCTTTCGCTCGAGAAGCTCGAGGCTATGACCTGCGTGTGCTCCGTTGGCCTCGACATGATTGCCGTTCCCGGCGACACCTCCGTCGAGACCATCGCCGGCATCATCGCCGACGAGATGGCCATCGGCGTCATCAACAATAAGACCACGGCCGTCCGCATCATCCCCGCCATCGGCAAGGGTCTGGGCGAGTGCGTGGACTACGGTGGACTGTTCGGTCGCGCACCCATCATGCCCGTCAACCCGAATGCCGGAACGGTTCTCGCACATCGCGGCGGCCGCTTCCCCGCTCCGCTCAATTCGCTCAAGAACTAGCACATCCTGTTTGATGTGTGTTACGGGCCGGTTGGACTCAGTGCCAACCGGCCCGTTTGCTATTGTTTGGGACTACGTACCAGTCACCCCGCAATAGAGAGGCTGTACATGAAGAAGTTTTTTAAGACCTTTGGCGGCGTGCTCATGGGCATCGTCGTTGTTTTTGGCGTCCTTTCCGTGCTGTGCAACACGCTGCTCGCAGGGACCCCGCTGGCATCTGCCCTCCAGCAGCTTGGGGGAGGCGCCGGAGCAACCGCCGCCAACGTTGCGCTCGATGCCTCAGGCATCAAAGGAAAGATCGACGGCGAGCTTCGTTCTCACACCGGAGAGATCGCCGCCGCGACCGGCCTTTCCGAAGGCCAGGTTGAAGATATCATCAACCAGATTGACATCTCTTCCTGGAGCGTCACAACGCTTCCCGCCGACGCCACCGTAGCAGGCAGCTTCCAAACCTCGTATCAAGGCACAAACGTCACGGTCACAACCTACACGGACCCCTCGTATGTCTCCATCAGCCCTTGGGGTCAAACCATCACACTCGCCGTGCCCGAGAGCTCGCAAGGCTACATGTCCTACCTTTCGTACCTGTAAGGCGATTGCATTTAAAGCTCGATAGTTTTCATCGTTCCGTCGCGCAATTCGAGCTTCAAGACGCCATCGGAAAGCTCGGCTTTCTTCACACAGCCATCTCCCTGGGCAAGCTCGACCGGTACGCAGCCGTCGCCTAAAGCAAGGCTCGCCACGCGATAATCTGTATCAGTTGTCGAGACGGCATACACCGTCCCCGAGTATTCAATAACGCCCACCGGAGAGCCATCCATCTCGCACAGGTCGCTCGATTCGTCTTCAGAGCCCTGAGGGTATCGCTGAAGGACGCAACCGTCGCCCTTTGCAGATAAACGATAGGCAAATCCACCGTACTCGATGCTCTTCTTTGCGGTACCTTCGGAAGAGCGGGACACCGTAAGCTCCGCCTCCCCGGCTGCTGCACCATCGCGATGATGAGCCACACCCGTCAAGGCGCTACCAATCAAGTAGATAACGACAGCCGCAAGCGCAATTCCCACCAACGCCGCCGCGAACGAAAGAGCACGGCCCGAGCGCTCGGCCGCGCCGTGCGATACCGCTCGTCGCCTGCCCGCCGCCGCAGCACGCAGGTGCTCCCGTTCTTCCGGCTTAGCGTGAGCCGCCCGCTTGGCAGCATCAAGCGCATTGACGGGCTGTCGAGCATGGGAGACGGACCTGTCGCTCGCCCGTCCACTCCCTCGCCTGGTTTCCATCGCCATCCGAGCTCCTCCCCAAGGCATACTGCAATTGTGTGTGCACAGGTTTTCGACCCCATGCAGACCTGCGGTACGTTATCGTATTGCACGGAATAAAGAGTAGCAGCAGAAAGTGAGCTTTCCATGGCCCTCACCGGTAAACAGGTTCGCCAGCTCCGCGCCCTGGCGCATCACCTCAATCCCGTCGTCAATGTCGGCCGCGGGGACATCAACGACGGCGTCGTCGCACAAACGGAAGAGTGCCTCGAGGCGCACGAGCTTATCAAATGCAATGTCCAGGACGGCAGCGACCTTACGGCGCGTGAAGCCGCCAACGAGCTTGCAGAGCGTTGCGGGGCCGACGTGGTCCAGGTCATCGGCCATCGGTTCTCGCTTTATCGCATGAGCTCGCGCAAAGACGTCGACCACATCAAGCTCGACTAACGCGCACCCATACGCCTTTACTCAAGCGCGCTCCCCCGTCTGGAGGAGCGCGCTTTTTCATATCGTCCTGACCCTCACAGCATGACGGGAGCCTTGGACCTCCCGATGATTTGCTCATAGGCGATGCGCGTCTTTTCCTCGGGAAGCGCGTGCACCTCATGTTCCAAATAGTGCAGATGGCTGTTATAGAGCTCAACCACCTCGCGCCGACGTCCGCACAGGTCGAAAACCGCCATAGCGCGTCTAATCACGTCTTCGCGCGTCGCTTCCTGCCTTAAAGCTGCCTCCACGAGCCAAGTAGCCGACGCCGTGTTCCCCGCTTCGACAGACAAATCAATCCCGCGGATCATGCAGTCGATGAATTTCGACTGGTACATGCGGCGCATTTGAACAAAGAATTGCGTCTTACCGATACTCGGGACAAAAAGCGGGCCCGCATATACTTCCTCGAGTTTCAGACAGTCGTCGATAACCTCCTGCGCACTCCTGCCCGTCTTGCGGAGCAAAACTTCACGCGCCAACGCGTCAAAGCGACGAACATCGGACGTAACATAATCGCCATTAAACGATATGGCATCGGCTTGTGTCACCACATACTGAGGCCCATCCTTCCGCTGATTCAGAGCGGTTCGCAAAGAGGACAGTGCGGTGTAGAGACTCTTGCGCGCATGAGTGTAGTCCATCTCCGGCCACATTTCCTCAGAAATCACCCGACGGTCCACAAAGGTATCGATCGAGAGCACGAGGCGTGCGGCAAGAGCACTTGCCTTCTTGCGCTTCCAAACCTCGTCGGTCAGGGTATGGCCATTGCGCAATACATGAAAGCCGCCAAAGAGGTTGATAGTCACCTGGCCCACATCGGGAGTCCCCAGATAGAGCATCGTCTCATAGGACTCCATCTCCTTTGCCTCGTCAATTACGCCTCGATACTGCAAGGCGTGTCGAAGCGGAACCAGTCGACGCACTGAATCGGACCTATCCCCCAACACAAACATAGCAAGACAGGCGCGCGTTACAAAGGAGGAATCCAACAATAGGGACCGGTGCATCGAAAACCAAGCCGAAAGCTCGGCGTCAAAACGCGCAGCCGAAAGATGCAGTGCCGTAGACCACGCCCAAGCTGGATCTTTTACCTGCGTCGCTAGGTCTAAAAGATCCGCCTGTTCGCGAACGGTTATCATCGAGGCGTCTCTCAACTGGGCGCTTTGCACCAGCAAATGCGCCCAACCGCGCAGGAAGGTATTCGATTTGTCTGCAAGCTTCTCCACTTGCTGCCCGCGAAACTGTGCATTCATCACCTGCCCCAACGTCAATGCCTGCCAGCCTTCCGCTGCAAGGCAAAACAGTTGAGTTGGCAAATCTGATTGCCGAACCGCCATCGTATTGGCATCGGTAAATGCCCGCTCGTCGGCAATCGGCTCGAGACGCATCAAGCGCCCCGCCGCTTGCACCATACGCACTCGCGCGGCACAAGGTAAAAGCCTGCGCTCAAGAAGCGCATCGCGTACGCCGCTTAAACGCGACATCGCCTCGCCAAGGTCTTCTGGGCTGCCGCAAAAGGCCTGCTTGAGCACCTCCATCGAAGACTCGAGAATCTCCAGCAGATCGATTTCGTTACATCTCCGATTTTTTGGCAAGGGCTCCGGAGCGTCATAGGCAGCGATGTTCCCATCGCCAGCCATGAGACGGTCGTAGGCAGCAACGCAAGCCTTTAACCGATCGGCATGCGACGATCTTGCACCTCGACAGAATTGCTCCGAAAGCGCCGGAAGCGATATTCCCGTGCACGAATCCCATAGCTCAATAAGCGCACAGGCACACGCCCATTCCGTCGGATCGACATCGCGTTCCATATCATAGGCGCGCCTCCTCAGCTCGAGTGCCGCAGAACGAGCAAGACGAAGATCGCCGAGCGTCAATGCCGCAAGAAACGCCGCAAGTAAAGCACCGGCTTCAAGCGGCTCCTCTGTAGAGGCTTCATGCCGGCCAAGCAATCGGCTAACAAACAAACCATGGCCACTCAAAACAAATCCGGTGGGGCGCATCGCAAGCAAGGCGATAGCGTCATTGTCCTCCAGCACGTTCTCGCACAGCTCGACCGCATCGTCAAAGCGAGAGGCTTTAACGAGCATTCGACCCGCGTGACTCACAATTTGCCCCGAGAGCCGAGCAACGGTTTGCTGAAGCGAGCGCTTGATCTGCCCGCCTAGCCCCAAGCATTTGAACTCACCGGTATTGACGGCAAAGCCGAACACGGGCCAATCGCGCGAAAGCTGCAACAGCACGTTCGGCTTCACGCGTACTCCGCACGCCTCGAGGTCGGCCATCGTTCCCGATCCCATCGCCAACATGAAGCAAACTATTCTGAACAAGCTATCGCGCGCCTGCTGCAAGTCGTTGAGAATTGCCTGATAAATCCCAAGAATACCCGCGTTAAGAGCAGACCCATCAGCCTCTTGCGAGCTGACACTTTGTAGCATGGCAATAAGGGCTGGAACGCCTTGCGTCAGATGGTAGACGTCAAGCGAGACCGAGATCGAGTACAAGCGCGCCCACTGAGCGTATTCTCGCGGCTGAACCAGCAAGGAACGAGCAGGGATAAGCGAGCTCTCCCCCCACCGCCTTAATGAAATCGCGGTTGGTGGGAAGACAGGAGACAACAATCTCGAAGCCCTGATCGCGTAAATCGAATAGCAAATCGACTACACGCTGCAGTCCCGCCCTTCCAAAGCGAGGCATGTTATCCACAATCACAACGGGCGAAGCGGTTGGCTCGATATCGCGTTGCAGACGCCGTATGCGCTCCGCAAGTTCAGCGGGGCGCATTCCCTGTGCATCGATAAGGCCCACGTCGCCTCGAGTCATGTCCTCTTTAATACTGTCCGCGTATTGAAGGAGAAGTGCGGTTTTGCCAAACCCAGCCGGCGCACTCACCACAGCCATGCCGTTATCTCGGCATTTGCGCACAAGATCTTGCACCAACCGGTCTCTACGCGCAGAAAAACCAGCCGGCACTCGACAGAACTCCCTCGTGTCTGGTTGGCCCTTTAGGTCTCCCCCATACGTCTTGGCAACACTCACCGCATCCCCCACTCTCGCGCAACGTGAGCCTTGTCGATTCAAGATACGAGCCGATTGCCTGAGGGGAGTAGTAAATTCGGCGAAGAAATCTCGTTTGTTAGATTTGAGGGGAGATGTATGACATATCTCCCTCATTCCTCGATACTTACCGTCAGCTCCCAAGGCATATGTATTTACCTGCTATTACCTCGGAATCTGCTAGAATTATTGACAATTTAGCAGTAGCATTTGTCAACGTAACTATACATTAGTTACCGCTTATGGCGCATTTTATCGCACCTGCCATTGCATATTTGCCCAATGGAATTAAACGTGTTACTCACTGTTTTTGCCAAAACTCAACTTGGCTGTTTGATTTGTTTGAGATTGCTGTAAGAAATCGGTTAGATAAGCGTTTCTTTGTTGAAAACTCGACATCAGAACCACCCGCATAGCGGGTGGTTTGCTCTTAGGGTATAACCCACGGGCCCCGGGCTCGCGTCTAAAGGCGCGGGCCCGGACTTCGTCCAGGCCTAGTGCATCTTGACCCGTGGCGCGCCGGTCAAACCGGCATGATCACCTCCTCTTGAAGGGGTCCTCGTACTCCTTCACGCTCAGCTTGTCCAGCGCGATGTCGTGGGACTCCTGCTCCCTGATGTACTTCGCGATCGTCGCCTCGTTCAGGCCGACGGTGGACACGCAGTGGCCCTCCGCCCAGAACTTCCTGTTGCCGAACTTGTACTTCAGGTTGGCGTGCCTGTCGAATATCATCAGCGAGCTCTTCCCCTTCAGGTAGCCCATGACGCTCGCGACGCTGTACTTCGGCGGGACCGCCAGCAGCACGTGCACGTGGTCGGGCATCAGGTGCCCCTCGATTATCTCGATCCCCTTGTACTCGCACAGCTTCCTGAGGATCTCCCCTATGTCGCTCCTGATTTGGTTGTAGATGACTTTGCGCCTATACTTCGGCGTGAACACGATGTGGTACTTGCACATCCACTTCGTGTGGGAAAGGCTGTAGGCCTTCTGGGCCATGGCGACCACCCCTTCGACTCGAATTCTTGACGGCCTGAACAATCGTCAATATCGGTCGGAGGGGTGGCTTTGCAAAGCCGTTTGTCTCCACCCGCAAAGCGGGTGGTTTAAAGCTGGCCGCTGCGCGCCCAGCAGACTAAAGTCAAGAATAAAAAATGGCCCCGAATCACTTCGGGGCCATACAACACTAACGCTATTTAGGCGTTGGCGCAGATCATATCGAAAACTAGGCGAGCTTGTCCTTGCACAGAGCCAGAGCGTCATCGTCGGCAACAACCGTAACATTGGTGTGCAGCTGCAGGATAGAAGCAGGGCACTGAGGGGTAACCGGGCCAAAGCACATATCGTGAACAGCCTGGGCCTTCTTCTCACCATTGGCAACGACCAAGATAGAGCGAGCGTTCATGATGGTCTGAACACCCATGGTGTAGGCGCGACGCGGCACATCCTCCTCGCGCTCAAACAGACGGCTGTTGGCCTCAATGGTGCTCTCGGTCAGGTTAACGCAGTGCGTACCCTTGGAGAAGACGTCGTCCGGCTCGTTAAAGCCGATATGGCCGTTGCGGCCAATACCCAGAAGCTGCAGATCGCAGAAACCAGCGTCAGCAACCATCTTGTCAAAGGAAGCGCAAACCTCATCGACATCGGTGTTGGATCCAGCGGGAACGTGTACGTTCTTGGGATCAATGTTGATGTGATCAAAGAAGTGCTTGTTCATGAAGTAATGATAGCTCTGGGGATCGTCGTCCGCAATGCCAAAGTACTCGTCGAGGTTATACGTGCTGACCTGGGAGAAGTCAACATCGCCCTTCTTGTACCAGTCGATGAGCTGATCATAGGTGCCAATGGGAGAATCGCCCGTGGCAAGGCCCAAAACGCAGTTGGGCTTTAGGATAACCTGAGCAGAGATAATGTTGGCAGCCTTGCGGCTCATGTCCTTATAATCGCGAGCGCGAACGATCTTAATCATGAAAGGCCCCTTTCAAAGACCAGTAACTAACCCTCAAAAGCATAACGCTAAATAGAGCTTGTAGTGGTCTTTTCTTGAGTTACCTCTCGCGAGCGGTAATGAGTTCGTCAAGTTCCGAAACAGTGCTTCCCACGTTACCCTTGATGCTAGAGAACTCAACGGAGTTGCAAATCAAAATCGGAGCAGTAACGTCAAAGCCGGCATCTTTGATGGCCTGGCGGTCAAACTCGATAAGCACCTGGCCTTTTTTCACGTTCTGCCCAATAGAGGTGTGAACGTGAAAGTATTTACCATCCAGGCGATCGGTATCAAGGCCCACATGGATGAGAACGTCCATGCCTTCGTTGGTATGGAGCGCCACAGCGTGTCCGGTGGGGAAAATCGCCTCGATTTTAGAATCGGAAGGGGCAACAACATGGTTGCCTGTGGGCTCGATGGCAACACCTTGGCCCAAAAGCCCGGCGGCAAAGATATGGTCATTTACCTCGGAGAGAGGAATTACCTTACCCGCAAGCGGCGAGAGCAAGGTATTGCGTTTGCTCCGCATGCCAAAAGTCTTGAAAAGCCCACTCAGCATGATCCTCCTTGTCGTACGCGATATAGCGCGCAGACATTATCGTAACGCTAAGGACGTCCGATTTAAACAAAATACCAAAAAGTGTCAACAACAAAGTGATTTAATAGGCAGACACCTGCCGCAGCCCAGCGGCATGAAAAAACGGAGCCCGCCGAACATGCGGCAGACTCCGTTCTGAGTCCAAATACCAGGCGAAATGCTTAGCGCTTGGAGAACTGCGGAGCGCGACGGGCCTTCTTCAGACCGTACTTCTTGCGCTCGACCACGCGAGCATCGCGGGTCAGGAAGCCGGCCTTCTTGAGGTCGGCACGGTAATCGCCAGCGTTCAGGAGAGCGCGAGCGATGCCCAGACGAAGGGCGCCGGACTGGCCGGAGATGCCGCCGCCATCAAGAAGGGCGATGACATCGAAGGAACCGAAGGTATCGGTAACCTTGAAGGGAGCGAGAGCGTCCTCGACCAGCTGCTTGCGGCCAAAGTACTCCTCGGCATCGCGCTTGTTGACGGTGACCTTGCCGGTACCGGGAACGAGACGGACGCGGGCAACGGCGTTCTTACGACGGCCGGTGCCGTAATAAACAACGGTGTTCTCAGCCATCTTTAAGCCTCCAGGTCAATCTTGGTCGGGTTCTGAGCAGCATGCGGGTGCTCGGCACCAGCATAGACCTTCAGCTTCTTGAGCTGCTGACGGCCAAGCGTGGTCTTGGGGAGCATGCCGCGGACGGCGCGCTCGATGACCTGCTCAGGGTGCTTCTCCATGGCCTCAACAAAGGTCTCGGCCTTGAGGCCGCCATTGTAGCCGGTGTGACGGTAGTAGACCTTCTGGTTGGACTTGTTGCCGGTAAGCTGGACCTTGTCGGCATTGATGACAACCACGAAGTCACCGCAGTCAGAGTTGGGGGTGAACTGAGGCTTGTTCTTACCGCGCAGGATCATTGCGACCTGAGTGGCCAGACGGCCCAGAACAGCACCCTCGGCATCGACGAGAACCCAGTTGCGCTGGACCTCGCCCTGCTTGGCGTAGTGAGTCGATTTCTGAATCACTTGACTCCTCCATGTACATTACGTGTCTTAACAGAGATTCACGGGGCTCTGCAAAGTAACTTGTCGAGTATACCGCGCGAACGCCTTAAGTCAACGATAATTCGGCGTTCTATCAGAGTTTCTGCACATGCGGCCGAACATCCTTCGCGTATCCTTGAGACCTTTTGTACAATACGAAGAATCGATACCGAAAGGAAGCCTTTATGCGAGCGCGGATGCACAGAACACAGCGGACGCAGACAGGATATCGGGAGCTCGTTAGCTTGGCCTTGTTCTTTTTCGTCTTCCTCACGAGCACCTTTATCTTCGACGAGCATGCAGCACTACTCTTTGGCCCTTCCCTCGTCTCGCCCCTAGAGAGCCTCATGCTCGGCTCGAGTGTCATTGGTTTCATCCTCAGGCCCTATCTATGCTACCGCCTCCCCACCAGGCGGCACGATGTCTCGACCCTCATAGGCACGCTCGCCGTCGCCGCGATTGTCGTTACGATCATGGCCAGACGCACCTGGGCATTCCTCGCCGGGGGCATCGTCCTCTTCGCGACGCTTGGCTATATCGGCAGCGCCGCCCATTCGTTCCTTGCGCGCCGCTATGCCAAAACGCCCTATCTGTCGCGCGCCGTCGCTATCGCCTACGCTTCGGGAATCGTTCTTCAGTTTATCTTCCACATCCTCGTTCCAGGCGATATGCCCAACCAGATTGTCCTCGTACTCTCCACGCTCGCCGTGGTGACCCTTCTCCATGCGATTGCCGAGACGAAAGCACCCGATGGTGCCACGTGGCAAGATCTTTCGAGCATGGGTGCCGTGTCCACCCCCGCAACCAGAGAGACAGCCGTGCGTCTCGCCGTGGCGATCTTTTGCCTCACGGGAATTTTTGCAGCCCTCAATGCCGCGCTCACCCTGTCACATGTCACAGATGCCATCGACCTCGGCTCGTGGCCGCGCCTCTTCCTCGTGCCAAGCGCCCTCGCCGCCGGCATGCTTTTCGATAAGCTCGACATGCGTCGTGTCGGCATGATCATGACTGCCGTCGCGACGTTCTCAGCCTGTGCCCTTTTCATCCTCATAGGCAATGTCGGCATACGCGCGAGCGCCATCGTCTTCTACCTGGGGTCGGGCGTATTTGTCATCTTCTTCACCACGACCTATATGAAACTCTCTGCTCACATGAGGATGCATGAGCTGTGGCCGAGTATGGGCCGTGTGTTCAACAACATCGGCTCGATGCTCGTGAGCGCGGCTGCCATTGCCCTGGTTGACTACGGAGACCTTCTTGGCATGATAGTTGCCACAATCGTTCTGCTCGCGGGCGTCGCCGCATCGCTTCTCTTGAGCTCGGGAACTGAGCAGATCGGACACGAGAACCCACACGAGAACCCCCGAGCCGACATCAATACCGAGGATACGTCGCAACAAGGTGCCGCGCACTCGAGCGAGGCGACATCGACACCGCCAGCCGCTCTCTCGCTTGAGGAGCCCCTCAAGCGCTTCTGCCAGGCATACAGCCTCACTCCACGCGAGGGCGATGTAGTGCGCGCCCTTCTGACTATGGACGACAGCGTAAGTGATATCGCATCCGCGCTCTTCCTTTCGCGCTCGACGCTCTACCGTCTCATCGCATCGATTAACAAGAAGACGGGCACCGCTTCGCGCACGGCTCTCATCACGTTCTTTTGGACCTGGTACAACGCTTCGTAGAGGCATAAAGTCGCTCCATGGAAAAGGGCCCACTCCAAACGGAGCGGACCCTTGAGGGGAGTGGGCGAAGCTACGTCGTATCGCGCAAGGCGTTAGCGCCGATGTCGTCCGTAGACGATGAAGGCGATTCCCGCGATGGCGAGTGCTGCTGCGATGACCATGGCCACCGCAGCGGTGTCACCAGTCTGGGGCAGGAAGCTTCGAGTGACGATGCCGCCAGATTTGCCTGGCTTGCCGGGTCCCTTGGGCGTGGTCGGCGGTATGGGCGTATCCGGTTTTACCGGGGGCTTCTCGGGAGTCTTCTGCTCGGTGAAGGTATTGCAGAACTCAATCGCCTCGACAGCCTCCCCATTCTTGGTGTAGCTGAGGGACGCCTCAAGCTGACCTTCTCCGTTGTCAACAACGGTTACCGTGATCGTATAAACGCTCTCGTCGTAAGTCATTCCTTCTTCGGTACCCTTGACCTCGGAAATCGTGAACGTGTAGGTGCCGGGCGTCTCGAATGCAAGCTCGTCGAAGGATACGTTGCCGCGCGCATCGTTCTTGGCGGTTCGGCTCATATCGGCCGCGTCACCCTCGCCCGTAAGCGTGAAGGTAAACTCGCCGTCTTTAAGATCTCGCCCGGTGAGCGTCTTGATCGCTGTGATCTTGACGCTCGCGGGAGCGGCGCGATAGACGTTGGTAAAGGTCGCCGCCTGGGTGTCTTCGAGCGCATGCCCCACCGAGAGCGTGCCGTCTCCGTTATCGACAACCGTGGTCACCACGATATAGGAGACACCGCTAAACGTCAGACCACGATCGTGCGTTCCCGCACCACGCTCGCGGAGAATATACGAGTGTGTGCCGGGCCTGTCGTACGTAATGGGACTCAGCGTGATGCCGCCGTCCTTGGCATTGGTGCCCGTCGCCACCACGGTATCGCCCTCGACGAGTTCGAACGTGAACTCTTTGGCGACAAGGGCACGGCCCTCAAGCTTCTTGGTAACCGTGAGCTGGTCGGTCACGCTCGAGCTAACCGACTCTACGCTATATCTGTTGGTGAACGTAAAGGCCGGACCCTCTGCGGGGTCACGCGTGACAGTCAGACGTCCTGCGCCGTCGTCAGTCACAGTAAAAGAAACCGTGCGCGTGCTCGCGGGGTCGTTGGCAACGCCGGGGGCGCTTCCGCTCTCGCTGATGGTATAGACAAAGGTATGGGAGCGAGGTTTCGTTGCCGCAGGTGCTGCGGGATCGGCGATCTTATGCGCCACGGTCTCAATTTCGGGCATGCCGAGCAACATGGGCTCATCGGATTCAATGATGGTATCGCCAACGGGACCGGACTTCTCGACAGGAACCGGCGCCACGTCCCCGCTGCCCTCATCGGTAGCAGGAGCATCGCTCACTGAGGCCTCGTCCGATGCCGCGGGTCCCTCGAGCTCGAACGTCGTATCGTCCCCTGCGGGCGCGCTTTTCGCAGCAATGCCATCGGCTCCGTCAAGCGCCTGGGCATTTTCATCACCGGTCACTGCCGCGTCAAGCTCCAAAGCGTCCTCATCCGTCGTGTCATTGTCGCCAAGGGCACGGTTGAGGTCCGCGAGGGTGAAGGTGATGTCACCGAAATCGATGTTGCCGTCGGCATCGTTCGTTGCGGTCGCGCACTCGGGCATGGGCGCTCCGTCCTCCTTGGGCGTCACGGTAAAGGTGAACTTGCCCTTGATGCTCGCCGGCGTGAGACCATCGGTCGAGGTCAGCAACTTGGTGCCGTTAAGCCGCATGGTCACTGAATTTCCCGTGGAGTACACATTGCGGAATACGCATTTGCCCTCACCCTCAGTCTGTACTGTCGCCTTAAGACTGCCGTCGCCATTGTCAACAATGTGCACGATCACGGTGAAGCTCGCAAGCTCAGCACTCACGCCCTTGGGCAGGCTGGACTCATCCTCATATGCCACGTACTCAACGGTCCACTCAAAGTTGCCGTCTTTGTTCGTACTCTTGGTCGCGTGGCCGCTTTTGACCAGGTCTGCCAGCATGGCGGTGTCATAGGAGAAGGTCCCAAAGCCAACGGTGCCGTCCTTGTTGTTGCGTACCGTGCGGAGGGGAGTAGTGGTGCCGGCATAGGCCAGATGGAACGTGAACTCGCCGTCAGTAAGCGGGCGTCCCTTCATCTCCTTGACGGCGATGATAGCTGCAGTCGATCCGCCCTGGTTATCGGTTGAGGCGGAGTAGCTGTTGGTAAACGGGACCTTTGCCTTCTCGGACGACTCGCCTGTGGCGTAGGTGTAGGTCTTGCTGCCCATGGCGCCACCGGTAACGGTCGTGGTAGCCGTGAGCTTGCCCGCACCGTCGTCGGTCACGGCAATAGTTATCGTGCGCTCGGCGGTGTCATAGGTATAGCCCGAGGCGCCGTCATTTTTCTCGCTGACGGTATAGCTATAGGTCTTACCGGCATCTGCCTGGGTAAACGTAACGTCGCGCCCGCCGAGAATATCGATGGATACCGTTGCTCCGTCGGCAGCGGCAGGGGTCGTGAACGTGTTGGCGCCCTCCGACAGGCCAAGCGCCTTGGCGGAGGCGTCGTCCCTGGGCGTTACGGTGAAGGTGAACTGCCCCGCAGCCATGCTGTGGCCGTTGAGCGTCTTGGTGATAACAAGGCCGCCGGCGGCAGAATAGCTCAGCTCGGAGGTATACGTGTTGGTAAATGTGGGATTCTCGACCTTAGTGACAGTTGCAGAAAGCACGCCGGCCTTATCGACGGTGACCACCACGGTGATCCTGGCGCGGTTGGTACTGTAAGCAATACCGCTTGCGCCTCCATCCTTCTCAAAGACCTCGTAGACATAGGTACCGGCCTTGGTGTAGGTGATGGCGCCGAAGTCGATAGCGGCGTGACCCTGTCCGTCTGCGTCGCTCTTAGTCAAGGCAACGCTTGTCTTAGGCACACTCTGGGCATCGCGGTCACCGGACGCGAGACCAATCTCGAACGTGAACTTGTCGGCATCGGTCCACGCGCGACCCTCGAGAACCTTGGTCAGGCCGAATCTTGCCTTGGTATCGAGCGCGGCGGGCGTGGTGCCTAAACCAAACGTAATTTTGCCGTTGTTGCCCAGATGGGCGTTGACCTGCGTTGCGCGGGCCAGGCTCGAGCTGTCATTCCACTCGGGATTGAGTACATCGCGGGCGGTGCCGGTGGCGTTACCACCCACGGCGGTCTTTTCGGTGTGCAGCTGGTCGATGAAGAGCAGGCGCGCGGTGCCCTTGGCAAGCGCATAGCCGGTACCGTCGGAGGTAAGGGCCCCCTCAAAGCTCGAGATCATGCTGCCGCCGATGGCAACCGCGGTGTAGGCATCTTTTGGCTTTCCGTCATCACCACGGATAACGTACTCGTCCTTGTAGTAGTACGTCGCGGCGTCTTCGAGGCTCCCGGTTGCACGCTGGGTGCACGCCTCATCAGTGTAGAGAGGCGTCACCTTCTGGAGATAGTAGTAGCTGTTGGCAGAAGACGGACGGAAGCTGGCGTACGTATCGCCCAAGTCTCCGCCGGACCACTTGTTAGCCAAGAAACTTACTGTGTTGGCGTCGTGATCTCTGTTGGCATCGATATAGTCAGTGAGCCCGGCGACGTTTGCGGGCGTGAAAAGGTTGTCGCGCACGACGTCCTTGACGCTCGAAGCATACGTCACGCGCAGAGGCTTGACGGCATCGATGTCCGCCACCTCAAAGGTGCCCTTTGCCTTATCGATCTTGTACTCGCGCAGCGGGATGAGCGATGCCGGCACCTTGACGGTAACCTTATCGCCCTGGCGCGGGTTCGCTTCGCCCGCGCGCTCGACGGTGACGACTAGGTCCTTTGCCGTACCCTCAAACGTATAGGTGTCGGTGTTGCCCTCGGTGGACATGCCGGCGACCGGGAAGGACGTGCCGTTAATCTGGGCGCTGTGGAAGCCGTCAACCTGCATGAAGTCGCCCAGCGTGTCGGTAAACGTGATGTAGCCGGTCTCATGCGGGCCGAACCCGTCCTCGATGTGAGTGGGATAGCCCGCCCCCGTGGTGATAGAGCTTGAGATGCCGCTGAAAACCTTCTCGAGCTCGGAGGCCGTGGCCGCAGACTGGTAGTAGTTGGAGTTCTGCGCACGCAAGCCAAGCAATCCTGCATCATATGATGTAGCGAGCGGGTAGTTACTCGACACCGCGTGCATGAATCTGTTCTCTTTGCTCGTGCCGCTCTTCGTGGGATCGTCTGTGGGCGCAGCCCCGTTAAAGATGCCAATGGTGTAGATGGTGGCACCGGAATCCTTCATCGCCTTGGCAGACGTAACAGCGCTCGTGGCGACGTCACTTTCGAATCCGTCGAAGCTCGTAGGAGAACCGTCAGTGAAGAAGACAACGACTTTCTTTGCGTCCGCGCGTCCATTGCTGCTCGAGAGCTGCGATTGCGCAAGCTGAAGGCCAAGGTCGGCACGCGTGGTGCCTGCGGGGCTAATTGAGTTAACGGTGTCCTTGAGGCTTATCGCCCCAGCCGTATCGCAGGGCGTGAGTTCCTTCATGACCTGCGAGTAATTGTAAGTATAGCCGTTGCTGCGGTACGTGCCGTTGCCCACGCTGCTGGACTTTTTGCCCGCGAACTTGACGATGGCAACCTTGTGCTGCCTCTCGGCGGGAAGGCCCTTGTTCTGCTTGGCAATCGTGTCGATGAAGTCACCGGCAGCACCCTTGAGCGCCGTGATGCGCTTAGTTCTGTCGTGGCCGCCCATCGGATCGTCCATTGATCCGGAGGCGTCGAGTACCAGTACAATGTCGAGAGGCTTGACCTCAGTCGTGGTGGTATCGGAGGTAGATGACATGACCGAGAGCGTGGTTAGGAAGTCGGACTTCTCGTCATCCGCCACTCGAACGGTCTTGTCGGTCCAGATACGCCCGACGCTCTGCGTCGAGATGTGCGACTCGTTGCCGCCACCCGCCGCCCAATGGCGCCAGCGATCGCGGGTATCGGGATCGACCTTTGCGGTCGCCTGCACCCCTCCCCCTTCGCTTGCGGGAGAAGCGTTTGAATCTGGGATTGTGCCCATCGCCAGCGCCGGCAGAGCCAGCAGCAAGACGAGCGCCATCATGGCAAATCCCCTCATCTTCTTGCTCATAGCGAGCCCCCTTTCTTTTGCCAGACGTCCTTAGCCTGATTGTTCAGAAAAGGGGGCAGCCATACCAGGTGACACACGTTTCAAAAAAGGTTTGAGACAATTGTCTCAGCGCGCAATCAGCGCAGGAAAACCCGCATAGCCAGCAGTTGCCGCACCGACACAAAGGGGAATATCAACACGAACGCGATTGTGATTTGATGAGTGCCATACCCACCGAGGAATTGGCCATGAAAAAGAAGCGTGATGCCTGCATCTTGCCCATAGAATGCAAGCAATCATGGCCACTCGGCCAAGTACGACTTCTTCTGCAATGCGCCCAACGACCTCACCATGCCCCTCGTGCCACCGGCACGCCCGCTGGCGGCTTTTTCGCCCCTCGACAAGATCCCCCAACGTGCCCTTTCGAGCCCGGTACACCCCCTCGACACGTCCCTCCGGCACCCGACCTGCCCCTCGGCGCTCGGCACGACCCTCCGGCATGGCCCTTCACCCCTCCGGCATGGCCCTCAATCGTCACCCGCACTCGCCACCAGGCCAACCTATGGCGGTAAAACGTGCATTTCAAAATGAGTGGCGGATAATCCAACGTTTTGAGAACGATTCGCTCTCCCAGATACACGATTAACCGCCACTCGATTAGAAATGCACCAAAAACCGCCACTCAACAGGACATGCCGTCACACAAACCGGAAATAGCGAACCCGGAAGCGCACCAAAACCACTACTCGGTTGGTAGCCACTTGATCGTCGGCGCCTACCGCACGAACCCCACGTGCCAAAACGACAGGTTATTCTTGGCGCTACAGCTACCTAACACGGCGTCTAACGTTTCTGCCTTGTTTCCGTCTGTGCTTTTTTGCAGGTAGCGGCTCCATTCGTCGTATCCTAGTTGATTAGCACGCGTAACTTTCTCGCATTAGGTTGCAAGGGGGAAGGGAATGAGTCCCTTCCGGTTGCGTCGTGCGGAAGGGGTAACACAACTTTTTTGGAGGCTCTCATCATGGAGAACAACTTCGGCGCGCTCAGCCGCGCATGCTCACGCCGCGATTTCCTCAAACTCAGCGGCATCACCGCATTCACCGTCGCGGGCGCAACGTTCCTTACCGGCTGCGGCCCTGCCGCACAAACCGCCGGCTCCGGCACGGGTTCCTCCAAATCCAGCTCCTCCAAGAAGGCTGCCGGCAAGCTCGGCGACGGCAAGACCCTGCGCATCGGCATGGAGGCCGCATACGCCCCCTACAACTGGCAGGAGTCTGCCGAATCCGACACCACGATCCCCATCGAGAACGTCTCGGGCGCTTATGCCGACGGCTATGACGTGCAAATCGCCAAGCGCATTGCCAAGGCTCTCGACATGGAGCCCGTCGCCGTCAAGATGGAGTTCGGCGCACTCGTCGACGCCCTGGGCAACGGCACCATCGATATCATCTGCGCCGGCATGTCCGTCACGCCCGAGCGTGCCCAGTCTGCCGACTTCACCGATTCTTATATCGATGACGAAGTGATCATGGTCGTGAAGAAAGATTCCGAGTACGCCAACGCCACCAAACTCTCCGACTTCACCGGCGCCACCGTCCTTGGCCAGAAGGACACCTTCTACGACGAGCTGATTGACGAGATTCCCGAGGTCAATCACCTTACGCCGGTTGCTACCGTGCCGCTTGTAGTCGACGGCATCGAGAACGGCACCTGCGACGCCATCACCTTCTCCTCCATGTCGCTGCCTAACCTGCTCGAGAACTACCCCGACCTCAAGAAGGTCGAGCTGGCCGACGGCGAGGGCTTCTCCGATCCGAGCAACCCCGACAATGCCGCCATCGCCAAGGGCCAAGACGACATCCTCGATGAGCTCAACAAGATCATCGGCGATATCTCGCAGAAGGAGCGCCTGCAAATCTGGCAGGACTGCATGGACCGCCAGCCGGCATAATCGCCGCACGCTGTATGTACGTTGAGGGGCGAAGATTCGTATCTTCGCCCTTTATTGATTAACTTGAAGGATTGTTATGGCGTCCGCATTCTCACGCATCGCCTCGTTTGCCCGCAGCGATCATCGCTACGTGCTACTCGGCACCTCTGTCATCGCCGCAATCGGCATGATGCTCTCCAGCCAGCCCCGTTCCCCCATGAGCTTTCTCGCACACGCGTTCACCGTTGAACTTGTGATGTATTACCTGCTTGCAGCTTGGATTGTTCTTTCCGCCGTGGCACTGGTGTTTAAGCTCACGCATTGGAAAACGTATGTTCAAACGGCGCCCTTTACCAAGCCGGGTATCGCCCGCGCTCTTCGTCTTGGGTCGTATGTTATCTGGGCAATCGCAGTCGCACTCGTCGTCGACCGCGTTGTCCTAGGATTCGCCTCCGCTTGGACAGCAGCGGCAAGCGTCACCTCCATGCCCAAGGATATGCTTGTCCAGGTGCTCTATATGTTCCAGCAAGGCAAGCAGACCTACATCACCGGCGTCATCACCACTATTGAGCTTGCTGTCTTTGGTACCGTCATCGCGTTTTTCCTGGCCATTTTGCTGGTTGCCATCCGCATCATGGAGATCGACCGATCCGATAACGACTTCACGCGCTTCCTCAAGAAGGTGGGCGTGGGCTTTGCCAAGTTTTACTCCACCATCGTACGTGGCACGCCAATGCTCGTACAGGGTGTCATTATCTACTACCTGGGTATCGCCGTTGTAAGCAGCTTTGGCTTTAGCATTACCGAGGTCAACAACATCTGGTCGCGCTTCACGGCAGGCCTCGTTGTAGTTTCGCTCAACTCCACCGCTTACATGATGGAAGTGCTGCGCGGCGGCATCGAGTCGGTCGACATGGGTCAGATGGAAGCAGCGCGCTCACTTGGCCTTTCGCAATGGCAGGCCATGATTAAAGTCGTCTTCCCCCAGGGCATTAAATTCGCCATCCCCGGTCTTTCCAACGAGCTCGTCATCAACATCAAGGACTCCTCGGTCCTTTCCGTCATCGGCGTGTTCGACCTCACTTTTGCCGCGAGCACCATTGCGGGCATCTACTACAAGCAGCTCAACGCGTATCTGGTCGCCGCCGTGGCCTACCTCTTCATGACGGCCATCGCATCATGGCTGTTGGGGCGCCTGGCGCGTCGCCTTAATGTTAAGAGCAAGCCCCTTGGCAGCACTTCGGACGCAAAGCCCCTTTCTCTCGGAACGGAGGCCTAGCCATGGCTTTGAACGCAACTTCTTTCTCGCCTTCCGCAAACGAACCTGTCATTCGCGTTGAGGGCCTTCGCAAGTCTTTTGACGGCAACGTCGTTCTGCGCGATATCGAGCTTTCCGTCATGCCGGGCCAGGTGGTTACCATCATCGGCGCATCCGGCTCGGGCAAGTCGACGCTTTTGCGCTGCCTCAACCTGCTGGAGACCCCCGATGCGGGCCATGTTTGGTTCCACGGGGCGGACCTCGCCGCCGACCACGTGAATGTCAACAAACTGCGCGAGAAGATCGGCATGGTATTCCAGGGGTTCAATCTCTTCAACAATATGAATGTGCTGGATAACTGCACTCTTGCCCCCGTCACGCTCAAGAAAATGAGCAAAGACGAGGCAGAGCAGACAGCCATGCGCCATCTTGAGGCAGTGGGACTCGCCGATTTCGCCCATGCCGATGTGACCCGTCTTTCGGGCGGCCAAAAGCAGCGCGTCGCAATTGCCCGCGCCTTGTGCATGCAGCCCGACCTGATGCTTTTTGACGAGCCCACGTCCGCCCTCGACCCCGAAATCTCCGGCGAAGTGCTGAGCGTCATGCGCGATCTTGCCGCGGGCGGCATGACGATGGTTGTCGTGACGCACGAAATGGCTTTTGCCCGCAATGTCTCCGACGAGGTTGTCTTTATGGATAAGGGCATCATTGCCGAAGCCTCGAGCCCTGACGAGATGTTCACCGCGCCCAAGCTCCCCCGCACGCGCGAGTTCCTCTCCCGGTACCTGGATTAAACCGCGGTCTGCGACGGTCCCTCACACATATCGATCCGCACGCAACGGCGGGGAAGCATGATTTTCAGGCTTTCCCGCCGTTTTTCTTTCTCATATTCGACGCCCGGAGAGCGCCCTCGCAACCAAGGCTGCATTTTGTTAGGTACCCTATGTGACAAAATAAACCTGTCTTGCTGCTGTCACCTTACGCTCGCCGCAGGGCTTAACAGCAATAAAAAAGCAGGTAGATACCCATATCTACCTGCTTGTTTCATGTGGTGGAGGTGCGGAGAATCCCGCGCATTCGCTTACGCGAATCCGCACCGGCTGCGGCCGGCTATCGCCGTCCTTGCCCGCTCGCTAAAAACGCTCCGCGTTTTCTTTACGCTCGCGCCCTGCATAGAGTTCGATTCTCCGCAAGACTTAACGGCAATAAAAAAGCAGGTAGATACCTATATCTACCTGCTTGTTTCATGTGGTGGAGGTGCGGAGAATCGAACTCCGGTCCACGAAAGCCCCCTGATCGGCATCTCCAAGCTCAGTCGCTGATTTGGTCTCGGACGCGTTGCGCACAACGACACGCTCGCGGCATCCCAATCGGTTCGGTCTTAGCCTGCGCCATACCGGTTACGTGCGCAGGAGCATTCCCCTAAAATGACGTCGCACCGGTGTCGGGGAAATCACCGGGTTGACGCGCCAGCTATAAATTAAGCAGCGAGAGCCATGGGCTCATAAGAAGTGTTGTTGTCAATTCAATTTGACGGTACCCCTGTTTTACGAGGCGAGGAGACCTCGGCTTGCTTCCTCTCTCAAGGCTATCGTGTCGAAACCAGTCACCCCCTTAATCGAGAGGTCATGGCGTTGCTGCATAGCACAATTGCAGCAGCAACATCGACCTTTTCAAAGAACACGCGCTCAACGCGGACCTGTATTCTACCACGTTGAGCGCCATGCTATTCATGTGCCGCTGATGTTCACTTCTCTACTGCCCATCAAGAAGCGCAAACATCGGGGCCGCCTCAGTTGGCTTTGTTCTTGATCTGCTTTTCGAACTCCAAATTGGAAAGGTTGTAGCTTAAAAGATCAAGCTTGGAGCAGATGGACTCGGCAAGAACCTGGAACGGAATAACCGCGCGAGGCGCGTCGAGTTCGCATCCCGTAAGGGGCTTCAGCCCAAACGTCCTCTCATCGGACTGAGCAGGTTCCTCCCCAGCTGCATCGATAACATAGACTTCATCGGTCAGAACGTGCAAGGCGCGATAGAGCTGCATCATGCGCTCGTGGCCAGGACCGCCCAAATCAACAAGGATGACAACATGACCGCGGCGGATCTCGTAGGTGGGTCCGTGTACGAACTCTTCCATCTCGTAGGCATTTGCAGCAACGCCGATCATCTCGTTAAGCTTGAGCGCGCCTTCCAAAGCAACGCCATATCCAGCGCCGATGCCCACGCACATGATGCGGCGGGCGTCGACAAACGCGTCCAGGTGCTTTTCGGCAAACGAGCGCGCCGCACGATAGACCCCGTCCATGTCTTCCACGACCGCAGACACGTCCGAAAGCAGCGCCGCACAATCGTCGGCACCCCTCACATCGAGAGCTCGAGCGGCTTCGATAGCAAAAAGGGCCAGGTAGATGCAGCTGGTCGGGAACCCCTTTGCCACGTAGTAGTCTTCCGTGCCGCTACCGTAGGCATACACATGCTCACAGTACTCGCGCATCGGAGCATCGGGGTTGCACGTCAGCACGGCAACATGGTGCCCGCATGCCTGAGCGCGGCGAACCGCCTCGATAGTATTCGTGCTGCGGCCCGACTGCGACATGCAAAGAACAAACGTCTCGTCATTTTGAGCATGGTTGTACAGGATGTAGCTCATGGGCCATTCGACGCTTACCTCGATGCCCAACGTCTGCTGCATAAACGGCCTCATCGACATCGCGATGTCATACGAAGAGCCCGATGCGACAATCAGTAAGCGCTTGGGTGCCATGCCGCAAAACTGCTCGACAAGAGGGCCCACCAGCGCTTCGCGGTGCGCAATGATATCGCGTGCGATCGCCGGCGCCTGCTCGATATAGGTATACATGCTTCTCATGAACTACTCCTACGCGATAATTCCCA
Source organism: uncultured Collinsella sp. (assembly GCA_934621295.1). GTDB lineage: Bacteria > Actinomycetota > Coriobacteriia > Coriobacteriales > Coriobacteriaceae > Collinsella. Next base: position 381,970 of record CAKTVB010000001.1, on the reverse strand, counting down.
GCAGATTAAACACGATGCCAAAGGCCAAAAGACCAAAGAGCAACGGGATGATCTTGACCTTGCGGCGAAGCAGCGTAGCGACAATGAACACGGAAGCCAGCGGAAGCATGTTCGGCAAAATCTCGTCAAGCGTCTCCTGAAGGGTCAGGGTCACGCCGTTTGCCATATTAAACACGAGCGGCGTAGTAACGCTGATCATGCTGCAGGTCATGGCACCGATCACCATCATGCCCAAGATGCCCGCGCACAGCGAGATTTTCTCGATGATGTTGTTCTCGGCCATTGACTCAAGAACGCGACCGCCCAACTCGTAACCCTTGAAGGTGAGGATGTAGCGAATCACCCAATGCGGGATGTTGAAAACAAGAAGGAACAGGATGGGTCCCAAAATGCTGCCCTGCATAGCAAACTGGCAGCCAATACCGGAAGCAACCGTCTTGACGATGCCCCACCAAAAGCTATCGCCAATGCCCGCAACAGGACCCATCAGGCCTGCCTTGACGCTGTTGATGCTCGCGGTGTCAAAGTCGGGATCAACCGAGTTCTGCTCCTCCATAGAGGCGGAAATGCCCATGATAGCAGTGGAGAACTCCGGATTGGAGTTGAAGAACTCCAGGTGACGATTGACGGCTGCGCAACGATCTTCCTCGGTCGCATAGAGCTTCTCGATCACGGGAAGCATCGAGCGGCACCAGCCGATAGCCTGCAAGCGGGAGTAAATGAACGGTCCCTCCAAGCCAAACGATTTAAAGAAGACCTGGTTGAGCTCGCGCTTGCCGAGCAGATGCTCATGAGCCGCAGCAATCTCCTCCGGCTCGTCGTCCAACGCGTCGAAGTCGTCAAAAATCTCCTCGGTAGCCTCTTTCGGCGCGCTCTCGTTGCCCGTAAAGAAGTACGCGATAGCGGCGAAAGCGGCGCCTACGATAGCAACAGCCATCGTGGGCATGCCGAGGTACGACGCACAAACAAAGCCGATGAAGAAGAATGCCATGGTCTTGGGCGTGCGCGTAAGGTTGAAGAGCATTGCGAAGCCCAGGGCCGCGAGCAGGTTGGTTCCCGTACCGATTGCGTCGAGGATGTTCTCGGGAATAGCGTTGGCAACGCCGGCTACGGCATCGGCACCGATAAGCAGGCTCAAGAACACGGTGAGAAACATGAAGGCGCAGGAGAGGCCGAAGATCAGCCAGAACGCCTCGGTAACGCGGCGCGTCGTGTTGCGCTCGGGGTGGTCGAACAGCATCTTTGCAGCAACAAAATCGTAGCCCGTCGTTGCCAAGTGCTCCAAGAGTCGGTAGACGATGCCGATGGGAATGGCGAGTGCCACAGCGGCCTTGGGCGAAAGACCGCTCGAAATGGCAAAGCCCGCGCCCAAAACACCCGCAATGGTGATGTTGATGGGAATCGAGATGCCAATACCCATCATGCCCATCGTCGCAAGCTCAAGCGTACCGCCGATGATGATGCCTTGCGGCAGGTCGCCCAGGACAAGGCCAACCAGTGTGCACATAACGATAGGCCTCGTGGACTTGTTGATGCCGTCGACGTACTCGCACCAACCAAAAACAGCGATAAGGCCCAAAAGGGCCATCTGGATGATATTCATCTTCTCCCCTTATTTGATCATCGCGGCAAGATCCGTCTTGCCGTCGGCGGGAACCTGCTGCGCGTAGACCGAAACGCCATCGGCGGCAAGGCTTTTGACGACCTCTTCGTCCGTTGCGTCCAGGCAAACAGCGTTGGTATAGCGGTGGGAATCACCGTGCTCGCGAATGCCGCCCACGTTGATGGCATTGATATCCTCACAGCCCTTTGCGAGCGCCGCAGCGTCGGCCATGTTCTTGACCAAAACAAGAACGGAGTACTTCTGGCCCTTTGCAGAATTCAAAAAAGCAATCGTTTTCTCAACTGTCGAAATAACCAAATTGACGCCAGCGGGTTTTGAAAGCGCAAAGGCATTCTTCGCCGCCTGATCCTTTGTCACCTCATCATTTGCAATGACAATGAGATTGACCGTCAGGTTCTTGCACCAGGCATATGCCACCTGGCCATGAAGCAACCTGTCATCGACGCGCAACAGCTCGACCATCCGGGCTCCCTTCCTTGTTTAGCAGGTAATTCGAATTATACATACAAAGCTTCTTGGTAAACTCTTTGTATATACAATGTTACCTACCGATTACCTAATCGGTAGGTAACGAAACCCTGAACGGCGTTAAGATAATCACAGGAAATTGCATTTAAGCAGCTAGAAAGGCTGTCTATGTCACAGGTTGCAAAATATAGACAAGTTGAGTCATTCATTAAAGATCGCATTGTCAACGGAACGTATCCCGTTGGAACGCGCATCATGACCGAGGAGGAACTTGTCGACCGCTTTGGCTTTTCGCGTATGACGATCAATAAGGCCCTCAACAACCTGAGCAACGACGGCTTTATCGAGCGCAAGCCGGGCAAAGGGACATACGTCTGTGCCACGCGCGTTTCCAAACCCACCGACAGCGCCCGCAGTTTCACCGAAGACATGGAGGCAATCGGCCTTGTAGCCGGCTCGAAGCTTATCTCGTATGAGGTTATCCGCGCGCACGACAAGCCCGAAATCGCCCAGCGCCTCGAGCTCTCCGATGACGAGCTGCTGCACTACTTCATACGCCTTCGTACCGGCAACGGTAAGCCTATCGCTATCAGCTACAACTACGTATCCACCAAAATCGTCCCTGCAATCGACGTCAAATGCCTGGAACAGTCGTTTTACGCCTTCCTCGATTCTCAAGGAATCGAGCGCGAGTATCAGGGAACATCCTATACGGCAAAGCTGCCCACCGCAGAACAGCAAGAACTCCTTGAGGCAAACGACATCGCCCTGCTATGCGCCTCGCACAGTACCTTTACCAGGCGCGAGGGGAAGCTCGTGCCGTTTGGATACACGCTCACCTGCTATAACGGCAATCTCTATACCTATTATTCAAGCGTCTAGGTCTTGGACGGCCTGGTGCCGCCCAAGATAGTCGAGGCGATTCGCCGAATAGATTGCCCTGCGATTCCTCCCTGTTGGTTTGAGAACGCCCCATTGTGGTAGAAGAAGTCCCGGGAACACACCTCGCCCGACACAGACTTTGAAAGGGGCCACGATGAGCGAGAAAGCAAACAATGTGGGAAAGACCGCTTTAGTACTTGAGGGCGGCAGCTTTCGCGGACAGTTTACCTCCGGCGTGCTCGACGTCTTTTTGGAGAAGGGCATCACGGTCGATGCTTGCTATGGCGTATCTGCCGGAGCCCTCAACGGCGTCAATTTCAAATCCAAGCAGATCGGCCGCTGCAACCGCCTAAACCTCGCCTTTTGCGGCGACTCGCGCTATGTGGGCACCAAGTCCCTCGCCGAAAGCGGAAGCATGGTGGGCTACGACTTCTTGTTCAACGACATTCAGGATTACATCGACCCCTTTGACAACGAGACGTTTAAGGTCAATCCCCTCGAGCTCTACGCCACCGTCACCGATGTTGTCTTCGGCACTGCCGACTATCTGCCCATCAAAGATGCGACCCTCGACCTCGATGCCGTGCGCGCCAGCACGTCGTTACCGCTTGTCACCCCCATCGTCGAGCTCAACGGCCATCTCTACCTTGATGGCGGTGTCGCCGACTCCGTGCCCGTAGAGCATGTACTGGAAGACGCCGGCTTCGACCGCGCCATCGTGATTCTCACCCAGGACCGCAACTACAAAAAAAGCCCTTACGAGTTCATGGCTGCGGCAAATGCCCGCTACGCTGAATATCCCTATCTGCTCGACGCCCTCGCCACGCGCAACGTTCGATACAACGAGCAGCGCGAACACATCTGGGAATATGAACGAGAAGGCCGCGCACTTGTGATTGCGCCTGCAAAGCCCGTCACCGTCAAGCACGTTGAACGCGATGCGCCCAAGCTCCTCGACCTATATATCCAGGGCAGGCAGGCAGCGCAGCAGCAACTCGAGGCAATTCGCTCGTTTATCGGATAGCGCCGGCAGCAACAATCGCATTGCGCACGAAACACCGCCGCCCAAGTAGGGAACGTTCCCGAACGAGTGGCGGTTTTTCCATCATCTGTAAACGAGTGGCGGTTTTTGAAACGTCTCGTGACAAGATTTCGCACATAAATGCACTATTTACCGCCACTCATTGCAAAATGTTCGATTTACCGCCACTCATTGATGTGGGCCACGGTCCGAACGCACACCGGTCCGAACGCACACCGGTCCGAACGCACACCGGCTCGGACATGCGCCCACCCAGCCTCTGAACCAGCGCTTTCTTAACAAATCTGAAATATAACAGTCCCTTTTCGTGAAGAGCCTGCGAGAACTTGTTGACAAAAATATGAACAAGTTTGCTCGAATGCGAGGAATAGCTACTCTATCAAACAACCGTTTAGGCCCTAACCCCCTAGATTGGACACCAACGATGAAGAACGAAAACGCACAACTCGCCGGAGCACTTGTCGGCCTTGGTGGAACGATTTACCAAGCTATGGACGAGATTGATGGCTTCGTCCCCTGCGGGCATCCCGCGACCGTCGTCATCGACGGCCTTGCTTCGCTCCAGGCCAGACTCTCCGATGAAGAGCTCAGCGAGAAGACCGAGTCGGTCTGCGGGCTTATCGACCACGTAAGTGAAAAACGCGGCGTACCCGTACACTCCGTCGCCGACGTCAAGGAGTTCTCCAGCTCGAAAAAGGAACTGCTTGCGCGCCTCGTGGACGTCGCACGTCAGCTTCAGGCCAAAGAGGCCACACATCAAAACATCAACGCCTGGCTCTACCGTGGCCTCGCCGCCCTCGAAGGCGATGGCGACGCTGCAGCGAGCATGCTCGCCGAGGCAAACGCCATGGAAGCTGCAGCCACCCTGGTATAAAGCAGCGCCACAAAACCGGCCGCTTGCTCTTGGCATATACGCAGCAGCCCCCCTTGAATGCATCTTGGACTGCCCTCCATTTCTTGAATACGAGAAATGGAGGGCTTTTTCATGCGCGGCAACCTTAGATGCAAGCACAGTATCGAGACAAAAAAGGCCGCGGGTCGGCCCTTCTGGAACGATCCGGGGTCACGCGGCCCGCGCAACAAAAAGGAGTCCCCCGCCTGGAACGACAAAGGACTCCCGATTTAGCTCTATTCAGCTGTTAGTCAGACTATGCAAGCTCTACGATCTCGCCGGTCTCGGCGGCCTGCTTCACGGCATTGAGGCAACGCAGGGTCTTGACGTTGTCGGCAGGCGTGACCACAGGGGCCTCCTCGCGGCGGACGACGCGCACAAAGTGCTTGAGCTGCATCTTGTGCGGCAGCGCAGGATCGACGGCGGGGACATTCATCTGCAGCGGCTTGTGCCAGCTGGAGGCGCCATCGTAGCTCATCTGATGCAGGCGAGGCAGCGAAAGGGCGCCCTTGGTGCCGCCGATGAAGTAGGCATCGGCATCGAAGGGGCGGTACTGCGGGTCCTCGCGGGCGGTAGCCTCCCAGTTCCAGGGGCTCGCCGTGGCGTCGGAGATGGTCATGGACGCAAGGGAGCCGTTAGCAAAGCGCACGTTGACGACGGCGGAGTCCTCGGTCTCAAAACCGCGTGCGGCACTCGACTGCATACCCTGAATGGCAACAGGCTCGCCCAGCAGGTAACGGAGCAGGTCAACATCGTGTACAAGGTTGACGAGAATGGGGCCTGCGCCCTTCTTGCGGCGCCACTCGACGTCGAAGTACTCGTCGTTCTTGTAGATCATGTAATGGAAGCTCGAAACGGTAAGGCGGCCCAGCTCGCCAGACTCGATGATCTGCTTGGCCTTCTGGACGAAAGGATTGTGGCGACGATGCTGGCCCACGAGTACGGGCACACCGGCGGCCTCGGCCTCGGCGGCAAATGCCTCGGCGTCGGCAAGATCATCGGAGATGGGCTTTTCCACCAGGGGAACGATGCCGCGCTTGATGGCCTCACGGGCAACGCTCAGATGCAGGCCGTTAGGAGTAGCGATGATGACGCCCTCGGGCTTGACCTCGTCCATCATGGTCGCGGGATCGGTGTAGAACGGCACGCCGGCGGCCTCGGCCGTGGCACGAGCGCCCTCAAAGGCGTCCGCGATGGCCACGAGCTCGGCCTCGGTCTCCTCGGTAACAAAACGAATGTGGTTGCGACCCATGGCGCCAGCACCAACGACGGCGATGCGCACGGGAGTCTTCTCGTCAGACATGGGAGCTCCTTTCGGAAGGCAAAACGCGTTTGCCACGTAGATGGAAAGAAGGCGCGGCTCGGCTGCACGATGCAGCAAAGGAGGAGGACGAGTCGCGCCAAAGGCAAGGGATAAGCGGGATTACGCGGTTTTCTTCTTGCTGTCAGAAACCATCATGTACACGGTAAGCACGACAGCGATGGCCGCAATCACGATGGCGCCGTAGAAGGACTGCTGATAGGCAGCGCTGCCGGCCTCGGCGTGGTAGAGCACGGCCGTGATGGGCTGGCTGATCCACGTAGAAGCCGCATAGCCCAAAAACATGATGCCGTAGTTGACGCCCAGGTTGCTGGTGCCAAACGCACCGCCGGTCAGCGGCGGGTAGATGACGAGCAAGGCGCCAAAGCTAAAGCCCAGAAGAGCCAGCGCCACAAAGAACATAGCCTGCGTGAAGCTCATGGACATGATCACGAGCGCCACAATGGTCACCACCAGCGAGATAAGCAGCGACTTATAGGCGCCGATTTTGTCGATGATCTGGCCAAAGGAGAGGCGGCCAACCAGGTTTGCGCAGGTGTTCACCGAAACCACGACGCCACCCAGGGCAACGGCAGCGGCAGAAGCCGGATCGGAGAAGAGCTGCACGGCTGCGATAGATGCGACCTTGCCCACCAAAAGAGTGCCTGCAGTGGCAGCAAAGGCAAACGTGATGATGAGGACCCAGAAGCGCGGGGTGCGAACCATCTCGCCAGGGGTCAGGTCGCCAAAGGTTCCGGCATGAGCGCCAGCCGCGGGAGCAACATAGCCCTCGGGCAACCAGCCCTTCTCGGGAGCCTTAAGGAACATCGCGGAAATGATAATCGTCACAAAGAAGATCACGCCGAGCGCCTTGAGGGCACCGAAGATGCCGAGCAAAGGGATGAGCAGCGATGCCAGCACCGGAGAGAGCACGGCGGGGCCGGCAGTGGAGGCGGCAAGGGTGATGCCCGAAGCCAGACCCTTCTTGTCGATGAACCACTTCTGGCCCGTGGTGAGGGCCGGGTTGTAGCCAAGGCCGTTACCGATAGCAGCCACGAGAGAGAACCACAGGTAGAACTGCCAAGGAGCGGTTACAGTACCGCACATGAACCAGCCTACGCCATAGCAGATGGCGGCTGCGATCACGATATTGCGCGGGCCGATCTTGTCGGAGATGCGGCCGGCAAAGATGCCCGTGATGGCCATGATGGTCTGAAACACGGGGAATGCCCAGGTAAGGGAGCTGGACCAATCGGGGTAGACAGCCAGAAGGTTCTTGCTCACCACGGAGTAGAGCGCAATCGAGCTGATGAAGAACATGGTCACGCAAGCGGCAGCGAGAACCGTGCCGCGGCCTTTGTTTGAAGTCTCAGTCATTACCTATCCTCTTATCGTCTACTGGTCGGTCGGGGTCTTAACGCCCGCTTCGTCGGTCCACAGGGCAACGCCCTTGTTCTTGAGGTAGTTCTCGGCATAGGCGCGACGTCCGCCGGGCTTGGCGGTAAGGTCGCCCATCATGTTGGAGAAGCCACCGTCAACCATGATCTCGGCACCGGTGGTGAAGTCGGAACGCGTGGAGGCCAAGAACATGACAGCGTTGGCGATATCGGTGACCTCGCCGATGCGACGCGTAGCGATCAGGCGGCTGCGGCTGCGCTCGACCTCGGGATCGGAATAGAAGTTGGCGCTCATCGGGGTCTTGACGAAGCACGGGCACACGCAGTTGGAGCGCACGCCATAGGGGCCCCACTCGGCAGCCATCATCTTGGACATCATGTTGACGCCCGCCTTGGTGGAGCTATAGACGCCGGAGAACGTCTCGGGCTGATAAGAGGCAGCAGTGGAGATATGCACCAGACGACCTGCACCCTGTTTGATCATCTCGCGGCCAAAACGCTGGGAGGCGATGAAGGTGCCGGTGAGGTTGACCTTGATGACGGTCTCCCAGTCGGAAAGCGGCAGATCCTCCATCGGGGCAAAACGCAGAATGCCCGCGGTGTTTACCAGCACATCCACGCGGCCGAAGTCGCGAATAGTGGCGTCAACGGCAGCCTGGACCTCGTCCTCGCAAGTAGCGTCCATGCGATAACCCTCGGCATGGATACCAAACTCATCGGACAGACCGGCAGCCGCAGTCTTGACCTTGCCCTCGTCGAGGTCGAGCAGGACCACGTTGGCGCCATTGCGCGCAAACTCGCGGCAGATCTCGACGCCCATGCCTCCAAGGGCACCGGTCACTGCGCAGACCTGACCCTCGAGATTGAGCCAATTGTTCATACTGAATCCCTTCGTTGGCGAATGTAATGCCAAAACGAAGAATAGGTCGAGTTCAAGCGCTCGAGAATTACCGATGTTTTGCCATGGTATTAACCATCGGTTTATACTTGTCGTAATAAAACCAGACGAGGCGGGTGCATCTATGTACGACCGAAGGCTCGATGCAATTGTAGCGGCGGCAGAACTCGGCAGCTTTTCCAAGGCCGCCGAGAAACTCAATATCTCGACTCCCGCCCTGGTCAAACAGGTCACAGCCTTTGAAGGAGAGCACGGTCTCACGCTTTTCGCCCGCTCGCATACCGGTGTCCATACAACTGAAGCTGGCAAATCAATTGTAGAAGATGCCCGCAAGATTATCGGCGAATCGTCTGCGGCACTTTGGCGTGCGCGCAACCTGGGCGGTCTCGCGTCAGTGCGCCTGGGCGTCTCGCTCATGGCGCCCGGGAAGAACACGCAGGCTTTTTGGCCGCTCATACGTGCAAAAGCAAATGACCTTCAGCTTGAGGTCGTAAGCGTCGGCGACCTTTATGATCCAAAAACATCGGTGATGACGCGACTCGGGGCCGAAGTCGACGTCGTGCAGACGAGCTACTCCACCGTGCGATGGGGCGGCATGTGCCAGCTCCTTCCCATCTTCTCGACACCGTTCTCGGTTGATGTCCCGCGCGACAGCCCGCTTGCAACAAAAAAGACCCTCACGATCGATGACCTGCGCGGTCTTCGTGTTCGTATGCTGCGCCACGCAAACGACGCCACCGATCAGCTCAGGCACCTGCTCAGACGAGAAGAAGGCATCGAGGTCATCGATGTCCAAACCTTCGATTTCGCGCTCTTCAACGAAGCCGCCGAGTCCGGTGACGTCGTGATGACGAGCGGGGCCTGGTCGGGTATCCATCCAGGCTTTGTTGGCGTCACGCTCGATAGTCTCATCGAAGTGCCGTGCTTTCTCGCCTATCCGCGCAACCCCGCCCCGCATGTACAGCGCTTTATCGAAGCCTATGCGGATGTAATCGAGGAGAACGCGGAGTAGATCGCTCCGGGCTGTCGAGCGCCGTATTTGTGGGCAATTGGCGGCACGTCATCTTCTCTCTCCGCCAAATTAAGGCGCCGGCGTATCTGGATGTGAGTCGGCCAGAACACAGCTCGGCACGTTCCAACAGGCTTATGTAACAAATGTCCCCCTTTTCGATTGACCTGCCCATCTCTATGCTATTGTTAGCCTAGTTAAACTCAACCTAGGCTAACTCTGCCCTCACCATCGACTGCTCCGTTAGCCTTGCGTGCAACGATTGGAGCGTCCCATGAAGGGCAACACCCCCTACCTGGTGGTTAACGACCTCAAAAAACACTACGGCGACGGCGAGGCCCGCATCCAGGTACTCAGCGGCATCACCACCACCGTAAACCGAGGCGAGATTTGCGTCATGCTCGGCCCCTCGGGCTCGGGCAAGTCGACCTTCCTCAACCTCATTGGCGGCCTCGAGGACGCCGACGGCGGCACGGTCTCGGTCGGAGGCTGCGAGCTCACCTCACTTTCGAGCAAGGACCTCGGCGAGTACCGCCGCCGCGAGCTCGGCTTCGTCTTTCAGTTCTACAACCTCGTGCCCGATCTCACCATCAAAGAGAACATCGAGGTCACAGCACACCTCTCGGCAAACCCCCTGTCCATGGAAGATCTTCTGCGCTCACTCGGCCTTTGGGAGCACCGCAACAAGTTCCCACGCCAGGTCTCCGGCGGCCAGCAGCAGCGCTGCGCCATCGGCCGCGCGCTCGTAAAGAACCCCGGCCTCATCCTGTGCGACGAGCCCACGGGAGCCCTCGACTACAAGACCTCGAAAGAAGTCCTCGAGCTCATGGAGCGCGTGAACCGAGAGTACGGCTGCACCATCGTGATCGTGACGCACAACGCCGCTATCGCCCGCATGGCCAACCGTGTACTACGCCTGCGCGACGGGCGCCTGGCCGAAGACGAGGTCAACGAATCGCCCGTATCCGCCTCCGAGCTCGATTGGTAGGCGCGCGATGACTCCCCTGATCAGGCGGCTCCCCCGCGAGCTGCGTCACAATCTTGGTAAATACCTGGGCATCTTTCTGCTCATGTGCGGCAGCATCGCCCTCACGTCGGGCTTTTTGCTCGCAGCCCACTCCATCGGCTGCCTCATCGACAATATGCGCGACGAGTACACGATCGAGGACGGCCGCGTGACGACCTCCTTCGAGGCGACCGACGCCCAGCTCGAGGCCGCCGAAGACGCGACCGAAAGCGTCGGCGGCGTCACGCTCTACAAGAACTTCTCCATAGACGCGGCCATAAAGAAGCCCACCGGCGATGACGGCACCAAGCGTACGCTGCGCACCTACGCGCACCGAACCGAGGTCGACATCGCGTCCTACTGCGAGGGCACGAAACCCCAGGCAAACAATGAGGTCGCCGTCGACCGCGTCTTCGCCACGAACAATGACCTCGCCGTGGGCGACAAGGTCGAACTCTGCGGGCGAGCTTACACCATCTGCGGCATCATGACCCTGCCCGACAGCCAGGCGCTCTTTCCCAACAACTCCGACTTCACGGTAAACACCATTACCTTTGGCGTTGCCGAGGTCACAGACGCCGGCTTTGCTGCGCTCGAAAACGCCGGTGGCGCGCCCGCCTACACCTACTCGTTCACTTTCAATGACCGCGGCCTCTCCGTCGCCGAGCGCACCGATGCCGAGAAGGACATGGTCGAAGCTTTAACAGACGCAGATGCGCGCGTGGACGACCTCATCGACGCCGACTCCAACCAGGGCATCGGGTACGCACGCGACGACGTGGACGGCGATTCCGCCATGTGGACGACGCTGCTCGACATCATCATCGTGATCATGGCCTTCGTCTTCGTCGTGCTTACCGACGCCACCATCGAAGAGGAGAGCGCCGTCATCGGAACGCTGCTCGCCAGCGGCTACCGTAAGCGCGAGATCATCCTCCATTACCTTGCGCTCCCCGCCATCATAGGCATCCTCGCGGCTGGACTGGGATGCGCCCTCGGCGTCGCGTTCTTCACCGAGTCCATGCGCAACCTTTACTACGGTTCCTACAGCCTGCCTCCCTTCCGTGTGTACTGGAGCTGGGAGATCTTCACCAAGTGCGCCGTAGTGCCCGCCGCAGCGCTCGTCCTTATCACGCTCGCAGGACTTCTTCGCAAGACGGGCAAGACACCCCTGCAGTTTTTGCGTTACGAGGCCAGCGGCAAGTCCGGCACCAAGCGAGGCCTGCGGCTGCCCGAACGCATGGGCTTCGTCGCCCGCTTCCGCCTGCGCGTCTTCCTGCGCAACCTCGGCAACTTCGCCACGCTCTTCGTGGGCATCGCTTTCGCCTCGCTGCTTTTGCTCTTCGGCCTGGCAATCCTTCCCACGATGACGCACTATGCCGATAACCTCGAGACAAGCCTTGTGGCAAAGTACCAGTACACGCTTAAAGCCCCGCTCGAGCTTGAAGGCAGCGCCGAGGAACGCGAACAATGGGCAGCGCTCGAGCGCCTGCAGTCAGTCGACGGCGCGCTCCTTACCGCCGCCGAAGATGCAGAAGACGAGCTCGACGATGCTGCAGATGCAGCACAAGCCGCGGCAGATGCCGCAACCGCTTCGCCCTCTGCCGCAAGCCTGAGCGCGGCGCAAAATGCTCTAGCAAAAGTCCAGGACAAGAAAGACGCGCTCTACGCCCGCCTCGACGACATCGCAGATGCCCTCGGCTGCGATCGCGACGAAGTGATCGACCTTATTGACGATGCCTCCAAAATCGACACCGACAATGACGATATCCACCCTGTCAATACGACCGACAACAGCGCGAACAGGATTGCCCAAGCCGAAAAATACGCCGTCTACCAGCTTCAATACAACCGAGGCGAAGGAAACGGCGAGGAGACCGTGACGATCTACGGCATCTCGCCCAACTCGCGCTATTGGAAAAACCTGAACGTTGGGGAAGGACGGATTGTCTTTGGACGCGGCCTGCTTGACAAGTTCGGCTGGAAAGAGGGCGAGCAGGTCGATTTCTACGACAAATATGAAGACAAGAACTACTCTCTCGAATACGCGGGCAACGGCTCCGCATGGGGTTCAAAGTCCGACATGAATGTCTACATGGGCCTCGACGATTTTAACGTGCTCTTTGGCAACGACGCCTCATACTTCAATGGCTACGCAAGCGACGAGAAGCTCGACCTCGATGCGCGCTACTTTGCCGGCGACACCACACCCGACGACATGCGAGCCGTAGGTGATCAGTTTATCGGCATGATGAGCGACCTGATCGGTTTGATGGTAGGACTTGCCGTGTTCATCTTCTTGCTGTTCATGTACCTGTTGACCAAAGCCGTACTCGACCGTAGTGCCCGTTCCATCAGCTACATGAAGGTCTTTGGCTATCGCGATGGCGAAATCTCGCGCCTCTACATCCGCTCAATCACACTGTGCGTCGCCGCATCACTCGTACTGAGCCTGCCCGTCATCATCGGCTCGCTCACCGCGATCTTCCGTGCGATGCTGATCTCTTACAACGGAAACATCGAGATCTACGTACCGTGCTGGTCCATGGCGGCATGCGTGGGCATTGGATTTGCCACCTACCTCGTCGTAGCGCTTCTGCACACACGCTCCATCAAGCGCGTCAGTCTCGCCGAGGCACTGAAAGTCCAGGAGTAGTTCCCTGGGCCAAATGAAGCAGATAATCCCATTTAGAGTGCCCCAAGGTGCATCTAAATGGGATTTTTTGCTACATCTATCGTTGAGGCAACTGCATGCCCAAGCTCACTCGGCTATGAAACCGGCGGCAGATAAGCTTTCGCGTTGCCAAGACTATAGGCAATCGTCGAGCCGTTGTGCAGCAGCGATGAGGTTTGGGGAGCGATGACGCCCGCGATGCCAAGCGCCAAAAGCGCCGAATTGGTGAGCATCACCTTGGAATACGAGCTCGTCAAACGGTCGATAAGGCCCTGGCTCATCCTACGCAGGCGCACAATGGCAGCAAGGTCCGTATCGGTCAGGATGATGTCCGCGACTTCCTTGGCGATATCGCTTCCGCCGCCCATCGCGAGGCCCACATCGGCCAGGCCGAGTGCAGGTGAGTCGTTGACGCCATCGCCTACCATGGCGATACGATGACCCTCGCTCTTGGCTTGCTCCACATATGCATATTTATCTTCGGGCAGCAACTCTGCCTTGAACTCGTCAACGCCCGCCTCACGAGCGATACGACAAGCGGTGCGCTCCGAATCGCCCGTGAGCATCACGACGCGCTTAACACCAAGCGCATGCAGGTTGGCAATAGCCTCTTTGACCCCGGGCTTGAGCGGATCCTCGATGCCGAGCACGCCCACGACCTCGCCGTCGACTGCCAGATACAAAGGCGAAAGACCCTGCATCTCCGACTCGATACTCTCCAGAATATCCGGCTCCAAATGAGCGCGCTCGTCTTCAAACACAAAGTGCGCGGAACCGATAACCGCCCGCCTCCCCTCAATCGAGGAGGCGATGCCATGCGCGACGATGTACTCGACGGCCGCATGACGCTCGCGATGCTCAAGACCGCGCTCTTTAGCAGCATTGACAACGGCGCGCGCCACCGGATGAGGGAAGTGCTCCTCCAAACAGGCCGCAAAACGCAAAACGTCGTCCTTGCTCCAGCCGTCGGTGGTAAGCACGCAGGCAAGCCTGGGCTGTGCCTCGGTAAGCGTGCCCGTCTTATCGAACACGATGGTGTCGGCCTTGGCAAACGACTCAAAGTACTTGGCGCCCTTGACCATGACGCCCATCTTGGCGGCGTCACTCATGGCGGTCATGACGGCAACGGAGCCCGTGAGCTTGAGCGCGCACGAGTAGTCGACCATCAGCGCCGCGGAGGTCTTAATGAGACTGCGCGTGGTGAGCGCGACCAGGCCCGCAAGCAGGAAGTTCCACGGAACGATCTTGTTGGCAAGGTCCTCCATGTGCGACTGGCCCTCGGATTTGAGCGAGTCGGCCGTCTGAACGAGCGAGACGATCGAGCGCAGTTTGGTCTGGGCCGTGTTGGCGCGCACGCGCACCAAGATGCTGCCGTCTTCGACGACGGTGCCGGCAAACACGTCGTCGCCCACGCTGCGCTCGACGGCCAGCGGCTCGCCGGTCAGGGTCGCCTGGTTAACCATGGCACTCCCCTGTTCGACCACGCCGTCGATGCAGATGGACATACCGGTGCGCACGGCGACCAGATCGCCAGGCTCAAGATCGGTAGCGGCAACGCTCACTTCGGTATCACCGATTACCTTCTGCGCCTTGTCGGGCACATCGAGCAGTGAATTGATAAGCTCGTTTTCGCTCATAGCGCGCGTATAGTCCTCGAGCAGCTCTCCGATGTTGAGCAGGAACATCGTTTGGCCCGCGGTATCAACATCGCGTTTGACGAAGGAGATGCCGATTGCCGATGCATCGAGCACGGGGACGGTCAGGCGCGGACGAGCGAGCTCGTGGAGGGCAGCGCGCAGAAAAGCCATGTAGCCGGCTACGACAAAGACAGCGCGCAGCGGCATTGGCAAGAACCAACGACGTGCGTAATGCGTGCCAACGAGCGTCGCCAAGTCCATGAGCAACTTGTGTTTGCGTGGTTCAAGCTGCATCACGTAGCCCGACTTGGCGTCGGCGATGGCCTTGGCATCGAGCGCTGTCAACGTATCGAGCACGCTCGCGCGGCTTGGTTCGTCGTATTCGAGCGCCATCTGGCCGATGCGGCCGTAGACGCGAACTTTGCGCACGCCGTCGATTTCGGTGCCGAGCTTGATCAATGCATCGAGATCGCTCTCCGGCACAGGACCCGCCAACTGAAGGCGGGTCCTGCCGGGGATCTCGCTGATAATCGAGAATTTCATAGTTGTGCCGATGCGTTTTACTCGGCAGCCTTGTCCGCAGTCGCGTCAGACTCGGTCGCGGTAATATACGCTGCCTCGGCAACCATGTCGTCGACCTCGGCCTTTGCCTGCTCGACCATGTCCTGATAGCCGTTCTTGATGCGCATGCCGCATGCAATACCCTGCACGCAGGCTTTCTTTACCGGAGCGCTCGTAAGCAGTTTGATACCAGCCGTACCAAGCAGGAAACCGCCACCGACAAGCATGGTATTAAATGCAGACTTCTTCATGGTATTCCTCTCTTCTCCGCGCCGACTCGCAACGCGGTGACCCGGTGCCCGAGCAAATAAGTTAACTCGCGTGCACTTTTAAGAGATGAGTTTAGTATCCCTAACTTATGCAGTCAACAGAGGGTAACTTTTTGGAAATCTTCTCTTCTGCCATCCCCTGACGGGCCGAGCCCATACCGGTAACCAGCCTAATGAAGCAAAAAATCCCATTTAGAGCACCCCTAAGTGCATCTAAATGGGATTATCTGCTTCATCTATCGTTGCAAGCATGATCGTGTCACTTGCCGCCCCACACAAAACAGCCCTCAACCGGATATCCGGCCGAGGGTTTCGTGCTCAGCAATATGCCACCGTCACCTATGCCGCGGCGCGATCAGACGAGAGATACACCGCCTTGCCAAAGTTGACGCCAAACAGGATGCCGGCAAGCAGCAAAGAAGCGCCTAGTCCGCTATAGAAGACAGCGATGAAGCGCTCCGGCGCAATGCCGCTCGAACGCAGCAAGATACCAAAGGTCATCATAAAGGCCATGATGGCGAAAGACTTCTTATCGAAGAACTTGAGAAAGAAGTGGCGCTCCTCCTCGTAAGAACGAATCCTCGCCGTGTGCTTCTTGACGAGCTTGCCAAAGACCATAGCCTGGAACACAGCAAAGACCATGAGAGAAAGCAAGTAGTTGAGCATTCCGCGAAACATGGGGTAAGCCTGCAGGCCGATGCGAAGGATATTGAATCCGGCGGCGCTCCAAACCAGACAAGCAATCAGAAGCAGCGTGTTGCGTTTAACTTTCATGAAAGACTCCTCAGCCTCTTTTTGAACGAAGTTCAGTTTAAGTGATGCAAATGATCAGTTACATAGGCCTTTAGTACAGCGTTCTGTGAACGATCTCGAGCGCAGCTGATGGATCGCTATCCTGCCGCAAGAGCGCCGAAAGCATGAGAGAGAACAGGACATCGGCAAATTGCTCAACGGTAAAGCTCTCCGTAAAAGCATCCCTGCGAATGTTGGGGTCACGCTTTAAGACGGTACTCAGTCCATTGAGCACATGCTGCCACGCCTGCTGCATACGCTGTTTTCCGCCATCCTTTTCCTCATGCATAAAGCCAAGCGAATGCAAGGTGAAAAAGCCTGGATAATGCTCGCAACCATATGCGATGCGCCCGTACATCCAAGCAATGCATGTCTGAATATCCTGAAACGCAGCAGATTCGCTCGGCAGGCGGAAAATCTCGCACCAGACGCTCTCGACCGTCGCCGCAACCAAATCTGTCTTGGAATCAAAGTAGTTGTAGATAGACCCCACCGACACATCGCACGCAGCAGCCACCGAGCGAACGCTGATCGAAGACCACCCTTGGCTTCGAACCAGCTCGCGGCTCGCTTCCAAAATTTCTTCTTTAGATGTCACAACCGTATTCAAGAACCCACCTCAAATTGAACATTGCTCAGTTTAGGCATTGTACAGCCCCATCCGCCACGTCATAAGTCACCCAAAAAAGGAGGCGCCAGCGGCGCCTCCGTCACCATCTTCTCTCCCCCGCTCACCTGACCCGGAACGGAACGACTAAACTTGCCGCCGCCTGTCAGCTCACCCAGGATTCAGGCGTCAAGGCTCAACATAATCAAGCGCTTTCTTAATGAGTGGGACCGATCTATCCGCCAAATACAGCGGAATATTGAGCACCCCATTGTCGAGCCTCAGGTTCTTGAGTGAGTAACGGACTCTCAACGGGGTTGTCTCCGCATGCTTCTCGGCATAGTACCTCAGGCTCTTGGAATGGACGACTTCTCCCGATTTGACCTCGACGGGAACGATGTCGTTTCCGACTTGAATTAAAAAATCGACCTCATGCTTTGGCTTCTCATTTGTCCAATAGCGCGGAGCGACATCCAGCTGCGGAAGCAATGCTTGGAGCACATAGTTCTCGGCGAACGAACCTTTGAACTCGGAAAAAAGCGCATCCGAGACAGCAAAGGCCGACGCGTCGAGCCTTGCCATGCGGCGCAACAAGCCGACATCAAGACAGTAGACTTTAAATGCCTTGAGATCATCGTATGCAGAAAGCGGTATCCCGCCGCCGGTATTAAGCCGTACCGACGTAACCAGCCCGGCATCGGCAAGCCATTCCAGAGCGTCCTCGTACTCGCGGGCACGAGCCCCCTCGCGCACCGCACCCCAAACGAACTTTTTGTTCTCACGCGCCAACTGCGTTGGGATTGAATTCCATATTTGCGACAGCTTGGCGAACCGTGCACGGCCACCGTGTTTGGCAAAATCACGCTCGTAGGAATCCAAGAGATCTGATAACACCTTGTCTACCTGAGCGATGTCGCCCGTCTCTGCCCAACGGCCAAGAGCTTCTGGCATACCGCCGCATGCAAAGAATCGCCGAAGATACTCAACAAGACGAACATGAAAGAAATCCGGCACCGTCTCGATCCGATCCAAACTGCCAAGGAATTCGTCGTAGTTCGCGGCGCCTTCGGCCTTTAGAAACTCAGAAAAGCTCATGGGGTGCATTTCCATGAACTCAACCTTTCCCACCGGAAAGGCACTGGTCTCCCGAGACAGGCGAACACCCAGCAAGGACCCCGCACACGCAACGTGATACTCGGGAGCCTCGTCGCAAAAATACTTGAGAGCACCGACCGCAGAGGGGCAGTCCTGAATCTCGTCAATGATAAGCAACGTGTCACCAGGATCGATGGGCTGACCGAGTGCTAAGGAAAGATTAGAGATAATACGTCGGGGGTCACGTGTGCCTTCGAAAAACTGAGCATACTCGCTTTGGACGCCAGGAGACGGCTCCTCCAACGTCAGGTATACGCAATTGCGGTATGAAGAGCGGCCGAACTCCTTAAGCGCCCACGTCTTTCCAACCTGACGCGCCCCTTTGAGGATGAGCGGTTTACGATACTTGGATGCTTTCCAGGCATTGAGCTTGGCGATGATGTCTCGCTGCATGACTGAACCCCCTGCAAAGAAACTTCCGTAAACGTGAGATTTTTCACATTCTACCAATGGAAAACGTGATAGTTATCACATTTACGGAAGTTTTATATCTGATTCATCATATTTTAGTCATATTCTGCTCAACGTAATAAAGAGACGAAGATGCCTCCGTCACCATCTTCTCTCCCCCGCTCACCTGACCCGAACGTCCGATTCGTCTGGCCGGGGAAGCCCCGAGTCGCCGGGGTGTTTGCTCCAAATGAGTTCCCCTCAAAACAATGGGCGTGCCGACGGCACGCCCATTCACTCTATTTCATTCAGCCCGCCTGACCCGAACGGCCGAGTCGTCGCGGAACCGAGGGGCCGGGCGCAGGGCCTTGCCTCGCAATAAGTTCCGCACGAACAGGAGGCGCCAGTGGCGCCTCCGTCGTGAGTCAGGACTGTTTGAAATTGAGAGGCAAGGCCCTGCGCCCGGCCCCTCGGCTCCCGCTTACGAGAGCGACGTTCTCAGCAACTCATTGAAGAGCTTGGGATTGCCCTTGCCACGGCTCGCCTTCATGCACTGGCCCACCAGGAAGCCAAGCACCTTCTGGTTGCCATCACGGTACTGCTGGGCTTGATCGGCGCAGTTGGCCAAAACCTCGTCAACGATCGGCTGCAGCGCACCGGTGTCGCTCACCTGGCGCATGCCGCGCTCGTCCACAATCTTATTGGGGTCGTCGCCAGTTTGAGCCATCAGCTCAAAGACCTCGTGCGCCTGATTGCTCGAGATGGCATCGCTTGCCAAAAGCTTTGCCAAAGCGGCAACCTGGGCCGGAGCGATACCGCTCTCATCAAGCGTCGTGCCCGCGCCCTTAAGATAGGCAACGAGCTCATTTACCAGCAGGTTTGCAACCGTCTGAGCCTCCTTGCCAGAGGTACCCTCAGCTGCCTTCTCAAAGAAATCGGCATAAGCAGGGTCACCCGCAATCTGCTCGGCATCTGCCGCCTTGATGCCAAAGTCGGCCTCAAAGCGAGCACGTTTAGCGTCGGGCAGCTCGGGAATCTGTTCACGGCAGCCCTCAATAAAGGCATCATCCAAATCAAACGGGGCCAGGTCGGGATCGGGGAACAAACGATAGTCGTCGGCCGTCTCCTTAACGCGCATGACCACCGTACGCTTGCGGCTGGGCTCCCAATGGCGCGTCTCTTGATAGATGATGCCGCCCTCTTCGAGCACCTCGGCCTGACGGCAGATTTCGTAGGCAAGGCCATCGTGCAGGCTCTTGAAGGAGTTAAGGTTCTTGAGCTCGGTCTTAGTACCAAGCTTGGTCTCGCCGCGGCGACGCAGGCTCACGTTGCCATCGCAGCGCATGGAGCCCTTCTCCATGGAACAATCGGAGATGCCCAGCGTCACGAAGATGCGACGAAGCTTCTCCATGAACAGGCGCGCCTCCTCGGGCGTACGCAGGTCGGGCTCGGTCACGAGCTCGATCAGAGGCGTGCCGCAGCGGTTGTAATCGACGAGCGACTCGGCGGCAGCGGTAATGCGGCCCTCGGTGCCACCCACGTGCACCATCTTGGCGGCGTCCTCTTCCATATGGATGCGCAGGATGCGGATGGGCACGGTGTAGGAGCCATCGGCACGACGCTCGGGCATCTGCATGTTGGAGGCATCGTAGCTCGCCAGGTGGCCGGCACGCTGGTTACCCTCACGCATCTGCGACGTCATGGAGGCGGAAAGGCCCTCGGCATTGGCGGAAGCAGAAGCGAGGCTCTCGGCCTCGGCGGCACCAAAGGCGCAGTCGGGGCGCTCGGCAGCACCCTGACCGGTCACGTCCAGGTCCAGATGGCCGTACATGGCAAAGGCGACCGGACCCTGCGTGGTCTGGAAGTTCTTGGCCATATCGGGATAGAAGTAGTGCTTGCGATAGAACATCGAGTGCTTCTGGATCTCGCAGTTGGTGGCGAGACCGGCCTTGACGATGCTCTCGATAGCGCGCTTGTTGGGCACAGGCAAAGCACCGGGCAGGCCCAGGCAGACCGGGCACACGTTGGCGTTAGGCTCGTCGTCATGGCTCAGTTTGCAGTTGCAAAACATCTTGGTATCGAGCGCGGTGAGCTCGGTGTGAATCTCGAGACCGATCACGGCCTCCCAATCCTGCAAGACCTCGGAAAGTTCCTTCATTACAGCTCGCCTCCCTTCCCGGCAAAATCGGGCGCGACCGACATGCCCCCGGCAATGCCACGCTCGAGTGCGCGAGCAAACGTAAGCAGCTGACGGTCCTTGAAAGCGGGGCCCACCAGCTGGGCGGATACGGGCAGATGCGTATCGGCGCCAAGACCCAGCGGTACCGAGATGCCGCCGTTGCCGCAAATGTTGATCGAAATGGTGTACAGGTCCGAAAGATACATCTGCGTGGGATCGGAGATCTCGCCAAACTTGAACGCCGTGCGCGGGCTTGCGGGCATGAGGATGGTATCGACCGTCTCGTACGCGCGGTTGTAATCCTGCGTGATGAGGGTACGTGCCTTCTGAGCGGCGTAATAGTACTTGTCGTACACGCCCGAGCTCAGCAGGTAGGCGCCGAGCATCTGACGGCGCTTGGCCTCTGCGCCAAAACCGTGGGCACGGGAGAGCGAGCTTTGATCGGTGAGATTTGAGCAGCCCTCTTCCTGGTAGCCATAGCGAATACCGTCGAAACGTGCGAGGTTGGAGAACGCCTCGGCAGGACCGATGACATAGTATGCAGCGATGGCGGCGTCGAGATGCGGCAGGTCGACCTCAACGAGCTCGGCACCCTGTGCCTCCAGCTCGTGAGCGGCGCGCTCAACAGCCTGCTTGACCTCGGGCGTCAGGCCTTCTGCCTCCATAAAGGACGGGATAATGCCCACGCGCTTGCCCTCGATGCTGTCCTCGAGATGCTCGAGAAAATCGACCGGGCAATCCTGGCTCGTGCAGTCATAGGGGTCATGACCG
Source organism: uncultured Collinsella sp. (assembly GCA_934621295.1). Lineage (GTDB taxonomy): Bacteria > Actinomycetota > Coriobacteriia > Coriobacteriales > Coriobacteriaceae > Collinsella. The sequence goes on along the minus strand of CAKTVB010000001.1, from coordinate 360,417 downwards.
GCGCCCACGAGGGCATTCATAGCCAAAGCGACATCCTCGACCGTACGGCCAAAGGGGCCCACCTGGTCGAGCGAGGAGCCAAAGGCCACCACGCCGTAGCGCGAAACGGCGCCATACGTGGGCTTGAGTCCCACGACGCCGCACAAAGACGCCGGCTGGCGAATAGATCCGCCCGTGTCGGAACCGAGCGAAAGTGCAACCTCTCCCGCAGCGACGGCAGCGGCAGATCCGCCCGAGGAGCCACCGGGCACGCGCCCGGTATCCCAGGGGTTGTTCGTACGATGGAATGCAGAGCTCTCCGTCGAAGAACCGAAGGCGAACTCGTCCATATTGGCCTTGCCCATAGGCAGGCAGCCCGCCTGAAGCATGCGTTCCACGCAGGTGGCGGTGTAGACGCTCTCGTAGTTCTCGAGCATGCGGGATGCGCAGGTAGTGCGCGTACCCACGAGGTTCATGTTGTCTTTGATGGCCAAGGGCACGCCCGCAAGCGGGGGCAGAGCCTCGCCAGCAGCGCGAGCGGCGTCGATGCGAGCGGCGGCATCAAGCGCAAGCTCGGGGGACACCTGCAAAAAGGCCTGGACGGCGCCATCGCGAGCCTCGATAGCATCGAGCGATGCGTGCGCCACCTCGGTAGCAGTGAAGTCGCCCGCGGTGATGCCGGCGGCAATCTGGGCGGCGGTCAAAGAATCGATATTCAGCGCCATTACTCGCTCTCCCCCTCTCCCAGAATGGACGGAACGCGGAAGTAACGGTCACGCGCGCTTCCGGCATTCTCGAGCGCCACGTCGAGCGGCAGATCGCGCTCGGGCTCAAGCTCATCGTCACCCATCACGTTGGACAGGCTTCCGATGGGATGGAACGTGGGCTCCACGTCGGGCAGGTCGTATTGAAGAATGGGCTCGAGGATGTTCACGGCGTCGTTCATGTACGCAGTCATCTCGGTGAGCTCATCATCGGTTAGCGCAATCTTGGCGTATTCGGCTATTCCCCGAACATCCTTCTCGCTGAGTGCCATAGGCGCTCCTTCCGTGCACAGTTTGACCGCACCATTATAGGCGCCAAGGCTCATAAGCACGAAGGCAGCGCCAGGGTGCAGCAGAAACGTAACAGACACATTCGCTGTACGGGCAGCGAGGAAAACTACCCCTGATAGTGCAGGTGTGCCTCGTCGATATTGTTCAGGTCGCGCTCGAGATAGCGAGCGGCGAGCCACTTTGCCATAGGGAGATTTTGATCCAGGTAGTTGCCACACTCCTCGGGAGCAGCACCGGGAATCGCACCTTCGAAATCGCGAACGAACACAAAGAGCTCGCGGACGAGCGGCAGGATCTCCTCAGAGCTCACCTGGCCAAAGACAACCAGGTAAAAGCCCGTGCGGCAGCCCATAGGACCAAAGTAGACGATACGCTGAGACCAGTCGGCGTGGTTGCGCAAAAACGTGGCGCCCAGATGCTCGATGGTGTGGCACTCAGCGGTGTTCATCACCGGTTCGCAGTTGGGCTTCGTCAGGCGCAGGTCGAACGTGGTGACGACGCACCCCGTTGCCTCGTCGCGATCCTGACGCGAAACGTACACGCCCGGATCGAGCAGCAGGTGATCGACGGTAAAGCTCGCGATAGTCTCCATGGTTACCCCCTAAGCGCGCGTCTCGGTGCGCGCGGTGTTGTTTGCATCGGTCTTAATCGTAGCGACCCGGCCCAAATACCGATGTCCACAAAGGAGCAACACCATAGGAACTGCCGCAACGATGCACGCCGCGCCCACGAGCGTGGGCTGCACCCCAAAGCGCGCGGCGAGCCACGGTGCCACCGCAAGCGGTGCCACGCCGGCAAACATGTTGCCAAAGCTCATCACCGAATTAACGCGCCCCAGCTGTTCGAGAGGTGCCGTCGTCTGCACGATGGTATTGTGAAGCGGGTGGATAACTCCCCACGCCACTCCCAAAGCTATCTGGCCCACCAAGGCCACACCAACAAAAGGCGTGCCCACGTACACCAGACTGCCTGTGCCCATCGTCGCAAGCGCCACAAGCAGCGTCTTGAGGTTGACAAGACGCGGGGGCATGCGCAGTACCAGCAGCGCGCCCACCACCGCGCCCACGCCTGATGCAGAAGAAAGCCAGCCCATCCATTCCACGCCAACGTGCAGAACATCACGGTAGAAAAACGATTCCAACGGATCAAAAGCGCCGTAGCCAAAGTTAGTGAGAAACATGATGACAAAGAGCAGCAGCAACAAGGTGTTGGTAAAGACGGTCTTGATGCTCATCGCAAACGAGGCGTGGGCGCCGCTGCCCTCCCCATCTGCCTTCTCGTGCGCAGCGGTATCGGATTGAGCCGACGCCATTTGCGGTCTAAAGTTCCAGCCGGGAATAAGAGACAGCGCGGCAAAACCCATCATGAGCGGAAAGACGGCAAGCGAAGAGCCCACAGCCGCCACAAAGCCGCCCAGAATCGGCCCCACAATGATGCTCGCATTGGAAAGCGTGGTGAGCACCGAATTGATTGCCTTGAGTTCGGCCGGATTGCTCGAAAGATATGCCGGGTACGACGTAGCCGCCACCTGCGAATAGCCGATCATGAAGCCCAAAAGTGCCGCGCCCGCGAGGACAGCCATGGTCACATGCCCAAAGGCCATAAGGACGGCGCCCACAGCAAGCACGCCAAAAACGTTCGTGAAGTAATGCCTACGCGGTCCCCATGCGTCAAGCACCGAGCCGCCCGCAAAGGAACCCAGAATCACAAAGATGTTCATCAGCAGCACCGCCGCCGACGTGAAGGCGACAGACGCGCCATCCGCATAGGTAAGCGTGCCGATGACGCCGATAAAGTAGCTTGATTGAAAGCCCGTGTAGATAAGAAAACGTATTGCCACCAAGCGTTTTGCCTGTGCAGAAAGCGCCGGACGAGAATGAGATGGCATCTATACTCCTAACTTGCGCACAAATAAGGGCGACGACGCAGGCCGCCGCGCATCAGCCAAACGATTATCTGCGCGCTACGTTAAGGACGCATCGAGCCTCAATCTCTCATTCATCAAGAGCATGCAATGGAACGTTGCCAGTATAGCATCGCGCCTTGTCGCCTCGGCGTCCTGCCCACAGCATCGCAAATATGGTGCCGGCGTGTGCGGATTCTGAATGGCGTGTGGAGTACACACGGGCATGTTTAACGCACGCCCCGGGCGGTACATATATAACGAGCGCAACGATAATCGACCGCCGGTCGCCCATGCGCCGGCAATGCTGAACAGGAGTTGATCGCATGCGCACAACAACAAAGCAAAAGGCAAAGCCTCACCCGGTATTTGAGCGAACGGGAGAGAATTCCATTCGCATCAGCGCACTTCCCAACCGGGCCGACGCCCAGCGCATGAACCTCAAGCGTTCTTATCACGCATTCATGCGCGCACTTCCCACCACTTCCACGGCAACGAACAACCCTACGCCGTCCGAGACGTGGCCCCAGCGCCCCTACGCGGCTTCTGCGTAAATCGCCCTCGACGACTTGCCGGCAGCGCCAACCCTGCAAGATCGTCCCAACATATTGCCTTCCTTTCCCTTGGCCGCCCGGTGTATCCCCCTACACCGGGCGGTTCGGGGTTTTAATAGCCACAAACACAACGACGCAAACCGTCAATGCCACCCCCGGGCACAATTGCACCTTCGACCGCACCCATAACGCCGCTTTCAACTAGACTGTCTCCTAAGGACCTATTGACTCGGCGTCCACATGCGCGCACCCGATGGAAAGGAACACGATGTACTGCACTGAATGCGGAGCGTTTGTTCCCGATACCTGTAAGTTTTGCACCACCTGCGGCGCGCCCATGTCGACGCAGGAAGCAGGCAAACAGGCCTCGGGCAGCGTTGCGTCCACAGACCAGACGGGCACCGAATTCCAGGCGAGCCCCAGCGCTACCGCGCCCTCGCCAACGCCCAGCGCAGTTGCAGACAACCAGGTGCCCGCGCCCAATCCTTACGTCCCTGCACCGCCTACGTTCCAGGCGCCAAAAAAGAACAACGACAAGCTGGTCATCGGCATTATCGCAGGCGTTGCGGTCTTGTCCCTCGTCGGCACACTTATCTTCCTTTTTGGCGGATCCATTCTCGGTGCCGCAATCATCGAGACAGCAGACAGCGTAGATGCCGTTCTCGACATCGACGATGTGGACGACGACGCCTTTGCAGACTATCTCTCGCGCAAGGTCGATACAGATGGAGACGGCTACATTTCGCAAAAGGAAGCGGACCGCGTAACCTCCATCGGCAATCTGTCTCAAGATTTCACCTACGGAAACGGCCTATGCGCCTCCGGCGTCGAGGACCTCGATGGCATCGAGGTATTCAAGAACCTCAAGGTCCTGCTCGTCTGCGACAACGAGCTCGAGTCTCTTGACCTCTCGCAGAACACCAAACTGCGCTTTGTGGACTGCTCGGACAATTACCTTGAGGACCTCGAGCTTCCCGAGACAGAAAAACTCACTACCCTGTGGGCCTACGACAACCGCTTGGATGAGCTTGACGTCAGCGGTGCTCCCGAGCTTGACGACCTGCTTGTCGACCCCGGCGTTGAACTAGAGGGATGGCACGGCGACGCAGACGAATGCTACGTCTACGACGATGACGATTTTGGCGACCACTACGGCATCTACGACTATGACGATGGCGATGGCTATCTCTATGGAGATGACGATTACCTGGAGACTTCGGGCCGTCTTGCTGCGCCGACTCTAGCGTAGCCGTCACGCAGGCATTCGAACACAAAACGGGCTGCATCCCATATGGAATGCAGCCCGTTTTGCCGTAATTACGCAATCGAAGCTAACCAACCGCTCTACAGACGCTCGGCAAGCTCGCGGATAAGGGCCTCGGTCTTTTCCCAGCCCAGACAAGGATCGGTGATGGACTTGCCAAACACCGCGCCATCGACCGCCTGGTTGCCATCCTCCAGATAGGACTCGATCATAAAGCCCTTGACCAGACCGGCAACGGCATCGTTGCGGCGGCAGGAATCGAGCACTTCTTTGCAGATGCGAATCTGCTCCAAGGGGCGCTTGCCCGAGTTGTCGTGGTTGCAGTCCACCACGACGGCAGGATTCGCGTACTTCTCCGAGGTATAACGCTCGGCCAGGCGCTCCAGGTGCTCGTAGTGATAGTTGGGGTAGGTGCGCCCATCAAGCCCGATATAGCCGCGCAGCACGGCATGTGCCAGCGGATTGCCGTCGCACTCGACCTCCCAGTTGCGGAAGATGAACGACTGGTGCGCCTGGGCGGCATAGATGGAATTGAGCATGACGGAGGTCGAGCCTGCCGTGGGGTTTTTCATACCCACGGGCACGGGAATGCCGCTCGCAACCAAACGATGCTCTTGGTTCTCGACCGAACGAGCGCCTACCGCCACATAGGACAGCAGATCGACGAGGTACTGATAGTTGCTGGGGTAGAGCATCTCGTCGGCAGTGAACATGCCGGTTTCCTGAATCACGCGAAGATGCATGTGGCGGATCGCTTTAACGCCCGCGAGCAGGTCGTCTGGAGACTCGGGATCGGGATTGTGCAGCAGGCCCTTGTAACCCGTACCCTTCGTGCGCGGCTTGTTGGTGTACACGCGCGGGATGATGAGGAGCTTGTCCTTGACTTCCTCGGCAAGATTGCTCAGGCGCGTAGCATACTCCAGTACCGAGTCCTCGCGATCGGCAGAGCAGGGGCCAATGATGAGTACCTTGCGAGAGTCCTGGCCCGCAAAGACGCGCGCGACTTCGGCATCGAACGCCTTTTTCTTTTCCACCAGCTCGGGGCTGAGCGGCATCTCCTCGCGGATCTCCATCGGAATGGGAAGCCTGCGCTTGAAATTCATGGCCATGGCATGCACCTGCTGCTTTCATATCGCGGCACCGTTTTCTCAGTGCCGGAGAGGTCGAATGTGTTGGATTATCCACTCTTGCACGCTAAAGCGCAACGGTTTTTATCAGCAAAAATAACGCCTTCGTTGCATGCGCATAAAAATGTGCGGCCCCGCGTGGCGAACAACACGTTTGCCGAGGTATCGGCCACCGATGCCGAATCATGATGTACCGAGACCCAACTCCTGCATATCATTTAGATAACCCCCTCTATCAAGGAGTTTGCAATGAACTTGGACAACGTTGTTATTCGGCCGGCAGAGCTTGCAGATATTGACGCAATCGCAGACATCTACTCTGCGTTATGGTGTGGCTGGCTCAGGCGCGGGGGATTCGCCAAGGACGAGCGTCTTGTCGCGCGCTTCAACACTGTGATGCAGGCACAGTGCTCGCCCATCGCCCTTGTTGCCGAGGTGGATGGCAAGGTCATCGCCGCATGCTACGTTGGCGTCTACGACGATGGCGCGCCGCGCACAAACCCCTATTGGCAGCAAGCCTATGATAAGCTGTTCAATCAAGCAACCGTTCGCGCGCAGACCGCCGACGACAATCTTGAGGGCTCTCTATTTGGCGACTCTCGCGAGAAAGCCACCGGCAATCGCTTTGGTGCATCCGACAGCCCCTATGCCGATGGCCAACTCAACCTCATTATCGTTTTGCCCGAGTATCAGGGCTGCGGCCTTGGACGTCTCCTAATTGAAGTCGCGCGCGAGCACATGCGCGAGCTTGGATGCAAGCGCTTCTTCCTTATGACCGACAACCGTTCCGACTGGGAATTCTACGAGCACCTGGGCATGGAGCGCGTCGCCGAAGACCATAGCCAAGATACCGGCGATGGCTTCATCGTCTACATCTACGGCGGTCTCGCCTAGAGCGAACCCAGCCGCACAAGGCGCCTGCGCAAACGATAACGGGCCCGCTTCGGCATATCGCGCCGAAGCGGGCCCGCTGCTGTAGGGGAACGCTGCTACTTCACACGAGCGCGCGGCTGCTGCTGCGTGATGCAGTGGATGTTGCCGCCGCCATAGATGACCTCGCGCGTCATGATGCCGATAACCTCGCGATCCGGATATGCCGCCTGGATATCCTTGAGAGCCTGGGCATCGTTGGGGTCGCCAAACTGCGGCACGAGCACGGCTCCGTTGATGGGCAGGAAGTTAAGGTAGCTCGGCTCAAAGGCGTCCTCGGGGGTACGAGGCAGCACGCCTTCGACGGGATCGATGGTCGAAGCCTCTTCTTCGGTCATGTATACCGAGGTAGCCGGCATAATCACCTTGTGAATCTTGAGTTTACGACCGCGGGCGTCCGTTGCTTCGGAGAGCGTCTTATAGGCCTCTTGGCACTCCTTATAGAACTTGTGGTTGGGGTCGTCGGTCCACATGCAGCAGACCTCACCAGGAGCAGAGAAGCACGCGACGTCGTCCACATGACCGTTGGTCTCAAATGGATCGATGCCATCGCGGATCCAAATGACCTTCTCGATACCCAAGTACTCGGCAAGCTTTTCCTCAATCTGCTCGCGCGTGTACTGCGGGTTGCGATCCTCGTTGAGCAGACACATCTCGGTGGTTACCACGGTGCCCTGACCATCGCAGTTGAACGACCCTCCCTCGAGGATGTAATCATCCGGGCGATAGCGGTCAACCTGCTCGAGCTGAGCCACCTGCAAACCGATGGATGCGTCCTTATCCCAGGGGAAATACAGGCCGTCAACAAAGCCGCCGTATGCATTGAAATGGAAGTGCGAAAGCGCCACATCGCCCTTGTCATTAACCAGGAAGGCCGGACCCGGATCGCGAATCCAGGAGTCGTTGTACTCCATGTGGATCACACGAACGTTTTCCACGCCATCGAAAATCTCGCATACCGCAGGAAAGTCCTCGCTGTTCACGCCTACCGTGATGGGCTGGAAGCGCGCAATCGTCTTGATAATCTCGGTGAAAACCTTCTGGGCGGGCTTGGCACCGCAGCGCCACACGTCCGAACGATGCGGCCACAAGATCCAGGTACGCTCCTGTTCCTCGTACTCACCGGGCATATAGAAGCCGTCTTTTTTAGGAGTGGATTCGCTTTCGTAGATGGTCTTCATGGGAGGCGTCTCCTTTCGAAAAGCCTTTTGCGGACAACTCATAGCATGGCCCAGCAAGCAACGCCCCTCAATGGTCCTCGTCTCCCCTTTCGCCGAACGAAGGGACACCTTTTGTTACCCTAAAGTTCTAGTGTTCAACAGCGTGCGATAATAGCGACAGACGACCGAACACAGGAGGCGCACGGTGGCGCACAATGAACTTGACCTAGAGCAACCTCTGGACAGCAAGACATGGGAGACAATCAACGAGTTCTCCCTGTGGCTTCACGCGCAGCACGAGCTCGCAGATATCCAGCGTGGAAGCCTCGAGCGCATTAAAAATATCATCCCCCATCGCATCTCGATGTTCGATCTTGTAACGATGGAAGCAGATGGCCAGACAGAGTATATCGACCCCATAAGCACAACTATGGACCAAACAGAGTTGGATGCCTACTATCAGCGCTATGCCGCCATGGATTACACCACCTGGAGCTTTGATCTTCGCAATCTCAACGTCTATCGCGACCTCGATCTCGTAGATGTTGAGCGACGAGACCGCACGCCCATCTTCCTCGAATGGATGGAGCCTCAAGGCGTCTACTATGGCTGCGGCGCCACGCTTGCCATGGCGGGCATCCCTCTGGGAACCGTGACGCTCTTCCGCGAGCGTTCGGCAGGCGATTTTGCCAGCAATGAAATGCGTATCCTCAAAGAGCTTGCACAGCACCTCAGCCTACGCCTGCACGAGCTTTTTCCTGCTGGCATCGTTGGACAAAACGATGAGTCCAAAGACCCGATCGCAAACCTTATTGAAGAGGCTGGCATCAATCCCCGTGAAGCCGAGATTCTCCGGCTTATGATTGACGGATGCACAAACAAACAGATGGCTGAGGCGCTCTTTATCTCGGAATCGACCGTTAAGAAACACGTCAATGCCGTTTACCGCAAGCTCAATGTCAAAAATCGCCTGGGCCTAGCAGCCCTCCTGCAGGCATAGGCAACTCAAGCTCGCCCGACGCGTCGATGTGTACAGCATCAAAAAGGCCGCCGCGGACGTGTTCGCGTCCGCGGCGGCGTGCATAGAACGGAGCACCAGTGAGCAACTGAGCGTCCTGTTAGGCAAATTGCCCGCTCTCAGCCCCAATCGACCGATTAACCCTCGTACACGATACGGCCATCGGAGATGGTGAACAGAACCTTGGTATCGGAGATCTTCTTGGGATCGCAATGAAGGATGTTCTGGTCGAGCACCGTGATGTCGGCGAGCTTGCCTACCTCGAGCGTGCCGATCTTGTCTTCCATATAGTTCTCGAAGGCGACGTTTTTGGTATATGCCTCAAGCGCCTGATATGCCGTGATGGCCTGCTCGGGCCAACGATACATATCGGTGTCCTCTTCCTCAGGATACGGGCTGTTGCGCGTAACGGCTACCTCGATCTCCTCGAGCGGCGCATAGCCGGTGACCGGGCCATCGCTTGCACCGGAGATAAAACAGCCGGCCTCGAGCATGTTCTTGACGGGGTAGAACTTCATGGCGCGATCCTCGCCCACAAAGGCGATCTCGAGGTCGCACAAAGGATCGCGATACATCCACAGGAACTGCAGCGCACAAATGATGTCGAGATTGGCGACACGCTGAACGTCCTCGTCGGTGATCGCGCACACATGCGTCATGGTGTTGCGGCGATCATCGCGCTCGCCGTTCTCCTTGACGCAGCGCTCGTAGGCATCAAGCGTATTGTGGACGGCGCCGTCGCCAATCGCGTGAACATGGATCTGAACACCCTCTTTATCGAGAGCGGCCACCATGTCGCTGAATTCCTGCTGATCCCAGACGGACTCGCCGTACCAGTTATCACCCTTACCGGCGGCAGAGGTATACGGCTCGAGCATCACGGCGCTGCCGCCCTCGGTCACGCCATCGGAGAAGATCTTGACTGTACCGGTAGAAATCATGTTGCTATCGAACTTCTTGAGGTCCTTCACGGTTTTAAGGGCCTCTTCGGCCGTCATACCGGGCGTGATGGTAGGCAGCACGCGCATACGCAGGTTAAGCTTGCCATCCTTCTCAAGATCGGTATAGAACTGGCAATCCTGGGCCGTAGAATCGCCTACAGCGCTCAAGTTTGTGATGCCGGTGATACCGTATTCCGCAGCTGCCTGCTGATACTTCTCGATGGCGGTCTCGAGTTCCTCGTCTGTATGCTTGACATAAACAACATCGGAAACGAGGTTGGCAGCGGAATCGATCAAATAACCGGTCGCCTCACCGTTTGCATCACGGGTGATAATGCCGCCCATGGGGTTGGCGGTATCATTATCGATACCACCGAGCTCGAGCGCCTTGCTGTTGACCCATACCGAATGATAGGAAACGTCACGCAACACGATGGGCTTATCGGAGCAAATCTCATCGAGGATCGACTTGTTGGGGCCGGGGTTGGTTCCGTCTTCTTGGTCAAAGGCGTTGATCATGAAGGTACCGCCGACATACGCCTCGTCGTCTGGATGTTTGCTCACGAAATCACTGATGATTTCCCTGTAGTCCCCAATCGTGGTGCCCTTGGTAAGGTCAATCTCATACAGCTCAGTCACCCAATTGCCGGGCGCATGGATATGACCGTCCATAAAGCCAGGGGTCACCATTCCGCCATCAAGATCGATGACGCGTGTGTTGTCATCGATGAACTCGTCAACACCGGAGTCTTCGCCTACATATATGATCTTGTTGCCCGAGACAGCCAGAGCGGCGGCGGTGTCGCCCTCTTTGACCATCGTTTGAATCGTGCCGTTACGAAAGACGATAGACGCCTTATCGGAAATCGCGCTGCCAGCGCTTCCGGCCTTCGAGGAATTGTTGGCGCAACCGGCGACACCCATCGCAACAGCCGCGGCACCCAACGTGCTCAGGCCAAGGAAGCTTCTACGGGAGACGGGAGGGATAAAGGTCTTCATATGACCCACCTTTCTGTTGACATCGCCGCGTTTTCGCGACGCTTGCTATCCCTTGAATAACGCCCCCGGGTATAAACTCGTCTGTACAAACGGGGTTATTGCCGTAAGTGGAGGTTTATATCCCCTATAACCCTGCCTTTAACCTGCCCAAAAGCTCTGGAGAAGCTCGGAACGCGACGTGACGCCGCACTTACGGAATATCGTGTGAACATGCGATTTGACCGTGCCGACAGAGATAAATAAATCATTCGCTATGGCGCGGTTGTCCTGGCCATCGAGCAGATGCTCGAGTACTTCGCGCTCACGCGCGGAGATACCGCGCTGGTCGCAAAATGCCGAGAAGCGGACCTCCGCAACTTGTTTGGCAGAGGCGTCAGACGTTGTGGGCGGAGCGGAAAAGCGCAATGACAAAATTCGCGATGCCGTACGAACGGTATATATCGCGGCCACCACGCTCATGATGTTTTCCGAGACGTTTCTGCCATAGGCAAAATAGAGGTAGTCGATGTCTTCGTTCCACCTAATATTCAACCCAAGAGCACATACATCCTCGATCAGAACAAACACCGTCAACACGGCCATTACGATGAGAAACCTGCCGTAACATGCGTAGAAACTCTTTCGCGCCAACGGCTTGCTTTTGCGGTAGCAGACGTAGATCATCCCAAACGCCACGAACATGAACAGGGAGCGAAACGCATAAAAGGCGAGCTGTTTGATTGAATCGGGCTGCAATACAAGCGACATGGCCTCGAAAGCAGAAAAGGCGATGCAGGGCACGAGCACGTGAATCCGGCTCGTCTTGTTTACGATCGCCAATGCGAATGCCCACATGCTTGTCATGATCCCAATCGATAGGATGAGTTTTGTTATGGGATGAGTCATGGGAAATTGGCTGTTGAGAATATCCGTCATCATCTTACGGCCCTGATACTCATCGAGGAATACGATAGCGCTTTCGAGCATGTCGAAGAAAAAGAAGGCCGAGACCGCCAAGTAGCTTGTTCGATGCGAGACGAGGTACGTGCATACCGATACGCACACCGCCACCACGCACACCAATACGAACGTGATTCCGTAGAAAAAGTAGAACGCGCTCACTACCGGGCCTTTCGCTCATTGATATGTGTTGTGGATGACCTTTACGACAAAGACATGCAAATCGCTGTCTTCAGCGCAAAATCCAGCCAAATAAAAGAAGGGTGGGAGACGTATGTCCCCCACCCCAGCGCATGGGCGGAACTAGCCCGTGATGCGGGTGCCGGAGAGGCCGGCCATGGTCTCGGCGGCTTTGTCCAGGGCGCCGATGATGCAGGTGCGGCCCTTGCGGGAGCGGGCGAACTTGATCGCGGCGCGGACCTTGGGCTCCATGGAGCCCTTGCCGAACTGGCCCTCGTCGGCGAGGCGCTCGGCCTCGTCGGCGGTGAGCTCCTCGAGCTCCTGCTGGTCGGGCTTGCCGAAGTTGATCGCCACGTGCTCGACGGCCGTGAGCAGGAACAGGACGTCGGCGGAGCAGTCCTCGGCGAGGAGCTCGCCGCCCAGGTCCTTGTCGATGACGGCGGGCACGCCCTTGTAGCAGCCCTTGTTCTGGTAGTCGCGCACGACCGGGATTCCGCCGCCGCCGCAGGCGATGACGATGAACTCGTTGTCGAGCAGGTTCAGGATCGAGTCGGCCTCGACGATCTTCTTGGGCTCGGGGGACGCCACGACGCGCCTCCAGCCGCGGCCGGAGTCCTCGACGAAGGTCATCTCGGGGTCCTCGGCCATGATCTGCTTGGCCTGCTCCTCGGTATAGAACGGGCCGATGGGCTTGGTGGGGTTCTTGAACGCGGGGTCGTCGGGGTCGCACTCGATCTGGGTGACGACGGTGGCGGCATGCCAGCGCTTGTAGCGGCGGTGCATCTCACGGCCGATGCCCTGCTGCAGGTGGTAGCCGATGTAGCCCTGGGACATGGCGCCGCACTCGGGCAGGTCCATGGAGGGGGTGCCGATGGCGTCGTGGGCGGCGGCGAAGGCGTTCTGAATCATGCCGACCTGCGGGCCGTTGCCGTGGGTGATGATGATCTCGTTGCCCTGCTCGATGAGGCCGAGGAGCGCGTGGGCGGTGTTGCCCACGGCCTCGATCTGCTCGGCCGGGGTGTTGCCGAGGGCGTTGCCGCCGAGGGCGACGACGATGCGGTCGGGCTTGCCGAGAGGCTTAGACATAGCTCGTTCCTTTCGAATCAAAACAAGAATGAAAAACAGACGGGCGCCCCGGCGCAGAGTCGAAGGGGCGCCCGAATGAGGCGTTTTATTACGCGGCTAAATGCAACACATCAAGTCTAGCGACTGAAGTTACATTAAGCGGAAGGCTCCTGCTGCGTGATGCAGTGGATGTTGCCGCCACCGAAGACGACCTGCTCGGACTGAACGCCGACGCACTTGTAGACGCCCTCGCCCCAGACCTCGTCGTAGATCTTCTGGAGCGTGTCAACGGCCAGCTGGTCGTTCTCGTCGCCGTACTGCGGGACGATAACGCCGTGGTTGGTGACCAGGTAGTTCATGTAAGAAGCGATCAGCGGCTCGTCGGCAACGCGCGGCTCGGCGTTCTCGTCGGCGTCGATGGTGTCGCAGGAAGCCTGGTCCATGAACAGCGGGTTCACGGGCATGCAGAGCTTGTAGACCTTCATCTTGCGGCCCTTGGCGTCAACGGCGTTGGAGAGGGTCTCGTAAGCAGCGTGGCACTGCTCATAGAACGGATACTCGGGATCGTCGGTCCAGATGCAGGCCATGACGCCCGGGGCGATGAAGGTAGCAACGTCGTCGATGTGACCGTTGGTCTCCTCGGGATCGATGCCCTCCTTGACCCAGATGACCTTCTCGACACCGAGGTAATCCTTGAGGTGCTCGTCCATATAGGCGCGAAGCTCCTCGCTCCAGGGCTCGAACTTCTTCTTGAACTTGGGCCAGATGGACTCGGGATCCTCTTCCTCCTCGAGCACTGCGGAGCAGGTGCGGCCAGGGGACAGCAGGCACTGATCGGTAACGACAAGGGTGCCCTCGCCGTCGACGGTGATGGAGCCACCCTCGAGGATCATGTCGTCGGGACGATAGCGGCGGCAGCCGGAGAGCTCAGCCATCTTGAGGGCGATCTGCTCGTCCTTGTCCCACGGGAAGTACAGGCCGTCGATGAGACCGCCGTAAGCGTTGAAGTGCCAGTGGTTAGCGCGCTTCTCGCCCTTGCCGTTGATGACGTAGGTAGCAGCGGTGTCACGGAACCAAGCGTCGTCGGTAGTCATCTCGATGACGGTGACGTTCTCGTCGTTCTCGAAAACAGCCTTGCAGTTGGCGTAGTCAACCTGGTTGGCGCACATATAGACCGGGGTGAACTCGGCGATGGCGCGAGCGATAGCGGCATACTGCTTCTGAGCAGGCTTAGCGCCATGAGCCCAGGTGTCGGTGCGGTGGGGCCAACCCATCCACACGCGATCCTGCGGAGCAAACTCTGCAGGCATAAAGAAGCCGTCAGCCTTAGGAGTGGATTCGGATTCAGTGATCGTACGCATGTGATTTCCTCCAAACCGTAGCGATCGCACCGCAGGCGCTGGTGCCCGCGGTAAAACACCAAAGTGTGGCGGGTTTGTTTTTGGTCGCACCCGCCGGACGACCGGTTAGTTTGAGGACCCGATGACGCCGAGAGAGAGGAGATGAGCACAGGGAAAGCTCAAGAGCAACGTCACTTGATTACCTCAACGAGTCGATATCCGCACTCGTGGGCGGTGAGTTCAGGCTGCGCAAGGAGACAGAGGTGCGCAGCCCATCTCATCAAATAAGGTGGCAAGCACTGAGAAGGGGCAGATGCCTTACTCCTCGTCGCCAGCTTCGGCCTCCTCAGCCAGGCGCTGGGCAGCGAGCTCGGGGGTCAGACCCTTGTACTCTTCCTTGCGGCCCTTAGCGGAGACAACGCGGACAACCTCACCGATAAGCAGAAGGACGATGAAGATAACGATCATCGGGACCTTGTCGCCAAACTCGTCGGCGGAGAACGGAATCAGGGTTGCAACAATAGCCAGGATCAGCTCGATGCAGGGGATGGCAAGCATGACCTTCATCATCGCGCCCTTGAACGGGAACGTGAAGATGCGCTCACGGTTCGGGTCGTTCTTACGAAGGTTGAGGAACGCCGGGAACATCGGGATGTAGGTGAGCAGCAGGAAGACGACGGAGGTACCGAAGAGCATCCAGAAGACACCATTGGAAATGGCATCGACGGGTACCAGCTGCAGGCAGAGAACCAGGGAAGCAACGACAGCGTTGACCAGGTTGGCACCGTTGGGCATATCGTCCTTGGAAATCATGGAAGCGAAGACCTTGGGCATATTGCCGTGCTCAGCAGCATAGCGAGCGACGGAGTTGACACCGAAGGACCAAGCAGCCATGTTTGCGAACAGGGTGATCAGGAAGGCGATGCAGATGACCTTGAAGATCACGGAGTCGCCCACCATGGTCTGGACAGCAACGATCATGCCGTAGTCGGGGTCGATGGAATCGGCGGGTACAGCAGCGCCAATGCCAAAGCCGGCGAACAGGTAGATAACGGCGATAGCCACGCCGCCGACGATGATGGCCTTGGGAATATCGCGAGCGGGATCGGCCATATCATCGGTCATGGTGCAGATAACCTCAAAGCCCATGAAGTTAAAGATGATGATGGACAGATAGCCCAAGGCGTTGGTGTTGGTGAGCTCGGGGAGGAAAGTGGCAGCGGACATATCGTTCGCAAAACCGTTCTCCATGGCATACCAGATGCCCAGAGCGCCAACGATAACAGCCACAGCGACCTTGATCAGGGCGCCACCGTTGAGGACCCACTCGGAGTCGGCAGCCTTGGAGCGGCCCATGAGGTACACGATCCACACGAAGGCGAGCTCGATGCCCATCTTGGCAACGATGTTGAACTCAACGCCAAAGACCATGCCCAGGATATCGGGGAACATGGTTGCCAGAGAAGCGATCCACAGCGGGTAGTTGACCCAGTAGTAGTAGGAGATGCGAGCGCCCCATTTATCGCCCAGGCCATCGCGGACCCAGTCGTAAATGCCGCCCTCACCGTCATAGGTGGTTCCCAGCTCGGCAACGACCATGCCGTAGGGAAGCAGGAACGTGAGGATCAGGAAGATCCACCAGAAGAACTGCTGGTTGCCAATGGCAGCAGCGGGAGCGGCGGCCTCGCACACGAAGACGACGCAGATGATGGTCGAGATGACCGTCAGGAAGGAAAGCTTTTTCTTTCCGTCACTCATAATTAATCCTTTGCTCAGTCGTTTTCAGACAGGGCGCCAATGCTCATGCGCAGTGGCGCAAATGATGGGCAGCAAGAGACGAGCATCTGCCGCCCATCAGAAAGAAAGGCGATAACTTAGAGCTGCTCGAGAGCGTCGAGAGCGGCGTGGAGCTCGGCCTTGGCGGAGTACTCAACGTTCTCGTCGTTGAGCGGGGTGCGGTCGCCGAGGGCAGCCATGATGGCGCGGATGGAGTGCTTGCGGTTCTCGGCCTCGACCCAGCAGAGGGAGCGCTCGGGATCGTCCATGACCTCGTCGACGACCTCCTCGTTGCGGGTAGCGGGCAGGCAGTGCATGAACTTGGAGTTCGGGCCAGCGAAGTTCATCATGTCCATGGTGACCTGATACTTGGGGTAGAAGACGTCCATGTAGTTCTCGCCCTCGACCTCCTCGTCGTACAGGCCATACCACACGTCGGTGTAGATGAAGTCGGCACCCTTGATGCAGTCGATCTCGTCGGAGATGACGATGGAGCCGCCGGAGACCTTGCAGTTCTCCTCGCCGATAGCCATGAGCTTCTTGCCGAACTCAGCACGCTCCTCGGGGGTACCAACATGCAGAGCGCCGTCGCAGATCTGGTGACCCTTGGGGCCAAACTGCACGAAGTTCATACCGATCTTGGAGCAGATGAACATGAGGGAGAGGCAGACCTGGGTAGCGTCGCCGATGAAGGCGAGGGTGCAGTCCTCGATCTTCTTGCCCTCGGGGAGGTTCTCGAGCATGGTCATGAGGTCGCCCATCTCCTGAGTGGGGTGGTTGAACTCAGACATGCCGTTGATGACGGGCACAGCGGAGCCAGCGGCGAGGCCGACGACGTCCTTGTGACGGTCAACGCGAGCCATCATGATGTCGAGGAGATCGCCCATGACGCGAGCGGTGTCGCCCAGGGACTCGTGGCCACCGAGCTGGATGGTGCCAGGGCCATAGAACTGAGCGTGGCCGCCGAGGTCGCACATAGCGGTCTCGAAGGAAAGGCGGGTACGAGTGGAGACCTGCTGGAAGATCATGCCAAGGCTCTTGTTGCGGAGCAGGTGCGGATAATAACCGTCGACCTTGATGGCCTTCTTCATAGCGAGGCCGAGATCCTCGATAGCGAGAATCTGCTCTTTGGTGAAGTCATTAGTGTCGAGAAAATCCTTGGGCAGCGCCATTGCGATTCCTTTCCGTCGGCAGCACCGACTTTCCTTGTGGACACGAACTTTTTCGCATCCGCTTTGTCGCTAACTCAATGATTCCCCCATTGCCAAAAAAGCGTTAGTTTATTCGAGATTAAAGGCCGCCTAAAGAAATAGACCTTCCCTAAACCCACACAAACCAGCAGGTAAATGCACTATGCCATTTTTTCATCGATGCTTGAACGACCGTTCACCGTCCGCAAGCGGTTTATCTCAAATAGGCCGACTTTAGCCAAGAAAAGCAGTTTTTCAACCTTTTTTCTATCTCTAAACCGTCTGTTTACGGACTAAACTTTTCTCATCCCCGTCCCGGGAATTGTTACAAAAATGTGTCCGCACGTTGCATTTCTTGTGCGCCTCGAGGAAACCCTTGTAAGGGCGCGGGCACGACCGATACACTCCTTGATGGTAGATTTGACAACATGCCCTGGTACACGGGCTATAGATTAGTAATTTGGAGTGGAAGTGACGGCAATCAACACCTTTGTTTTTGCAATTCAGGCCTATTTTGCAGATCTTTGCTCTGCATTCGCGTTCGACAGCGCAGCACCGCGCAAACACCTTGCTGATCGCGCCTATCTTGGCCATATTGGCTTCTCTTCGCTGTAATTTCGCCCTTATATTGCTCAAATCAAGCAACTTGGAAATACAAAAGCGCGGTCCGAAATGCTTCGGACCGCGCTTTTTGCATTCTATACGGTTGAATCTGACGCCGCCTTATCGCGCCATGTGCTCCATCACCGCTCCGCTGCGCCTGGATAATCGCTTCCACGACGGCGCTTAGAGTAGAGGCGCACGCCCTCCCCTATCGCGCTGAGCACGATCACGCTCAAAAGCATAGGGAACTTCGCGAGCTCCTCAACGCTCGTGCCCAAAGGCACGATGGTGGCCACGATAGCAAGCACAAGCTCAATCACCGGCAAAACCAACGCCACAGACAGTACCTTGTCTTCAAAAGGAGCACGGAAAACCCGTTTGGTCTTGCTATCGTATTTGCGCAGGCACCAGAAAGCCGGAAACATCGGAATATAGCTCATGAGCAGGAATACAACGTTCGTGGAAAACAGGACCCAAAACACGTCGGAATCCTCGCCTAAAAACACCTGAAGAAGCAAGACACCACTCGCGATAACGCCATTCATGATGGCAGCGCCATTTGGCATACCCGTACGCTTTGAGCACAATGAGAAGATCTTAGGCATATTGCCGTGTCCTGCGGCATAGCAGGCCACCTGGTTTACGCCAAACGACCAGCAGGTCATATTTGCAAACAGCGTCACCATAAAGGCGATTCCAACCGCGGCGGTTAGAGGATGTGCCGTTCCCAGCATAGCCGCCACAGCATCCACAATCCCTGAGTCAAGCGAGAGTTGCTCGGTGGGCACCGCAGCGCCGATACCAATGCCGCACAGTATATAAATGGCAGCGATGGCTATACCACCTACGATAATGGCGCGTGGGATGTCGTGCGAGGGGTCTTTCATGGCACCGGCAAAGGTTGCCACAACCTCAAACCCCATAAAGTTAAAGAGGATGATCGAGAGGTACGTCAACGATTTTGTGTCCGAAAAATCGGGAATGAACGTCTGGGGGCTCATATCGTTGGCGAAACCCTGTGTACAGGCAAACCAGGCGCCGCAGGCACCCACCACCAGCACAACAAAGACCTTAATAATTGCCCCACCGTTCATAATCCACTCGGAATCGGAAACGGGCGAGAACGCCAGCAGCGTTACGCCCCAAACAAAGATGAGCTCGAGTGCAATCTTGACCCCCAGCGTCATCTCGATACCCCACAGTGAGTGGATGATGCTCGGCGCCATACAGGCAAGGCTTGCTATCCACAGGGGAAAATTAACCCAGTAGCACCATGAGCAGCGGGCGCCCCATTTGTCGCCCAGACCCTCGCGAACCCAGTCGTAGAGACCGCCGCACGAGTCGTATGCGGTGCCAAGCTCGGCTACCACCAAGCCATATGGCAAGAGGAACGTGATGATCAAAAAGCCCCACCAGAAGAACTGAACGTTACCCATGGCAGAAGCGGGAGCTGCAGCTTCGATGGTAAATACCACGCAGATAACGGACAGCACCACGTCTATAAGAGAAAACTTCTTTCCAAGCATGTGCCTGGTCCCTTCGAGAGGAGAGCGGGACCGCTTGCCGACGGGCAGGCAGCGGCCGCGAGGCTCGAGACAAAGCGAGGACCCCGCTCCTATATCATCATCCCAAAGGTCTCAGGGCGTTAGTTTATTCCGGATTAAAGACCGTTCGGAAAGTTATAACCCGAATAAACTGGTTTAATTAGGCAGCTCAAATAACCTGTATTTGGTTTAGGATTATTCTGATACACCGTTCGCCAGATAAGAGGGGATCGTCCATTGATACTCCCCTGCAAGAAATAGGGGTAAAGGAGGGGCCTTGATGGCAAGTTCGATTTTCTTCTTCTATACCCTGGGTATACTCATCGTTTTTATTGTCACCGCAGTCCTGTCAATTGCCGCATGGGCGTCTTCGGGGCGCAAGCTCTTTATCTATGCCTCCGGTGCCTTTATTTGCTATACGGTCGAAATTATCGAGATCTTTTTTAACGAACATGTCTCGCAAAATCTCGCCTTCACCGTATACGAGTACTACAGCGTGAGCATGCCCGTCTTACGAACGCTCATCGCCACGCTTTCGCAAGCATTCATCTGGGCAACCGTTTTGCGCGCCTTAGATAAGCACTCGCAAAAGCTTTTGGTCATTCCGCCCACGGTTTTCCTTGCAGCAGAGGCACTCGTACTCACGCTTATGCCCGCCGGCCGCTGCATGCAATTTGCTTACTACACGTTACGCCAGGTCTTTTTGTTCTTTGTGCTGGGCTATATCGTGTACCAATATGTAATCTGCAAAGACGAGAACCAGCGCATGCGCCTGGGGCGTTACAAGAAACATCTTGTCATCGTCGCCGTCTTGCTTGTCTGCGTGCTTTTCGAAGACGCCTACAACATCCTGTGGGCACCCATGGGCTCCAACTACCAAGACGTCATGCTCTATCTCTCGGAACGCAATATCTCCGAGAATATCCTTGCCTGCTACCTTGCCGTACTTATCATCCGCTACGCCTTTAGCGTGCTTTCGATCCGCCTGCGCGAAGCACCCGATAAAAACGACGTCACCGACCTCGAGCGCCATGTCGATGAGCAAATGGAGTTCTTTATCTCCAAGCATAAGCTCTCGAAGCGCGAATCTGAGGTCCTCAAGCTTGTAGTGCTGGGCAAGAACAACCAGGAGATTGCAAAGGAGCTCTTCCTTGCCCTGGGAACGGTTAAGACCCATGTGCACAACATCATGGTGAAAACCGGTTGCGCCGACCGCGCGAGCCTCACCAAAGCCTTCTGGAACAACTAAAAAGATGCTCGCCGGGCACATTGCCAGCGAGCATCTTTCAGCCGATTCGATACGAGCGCTACTCCGTATGGCGCACGCGCACGGCCCCGCGTACGATGCCTTTACTCATGCCATAGGTGAGAACAAAGTAGCCGCCGTATGCGACAAGGAACACCGTGCAGATAACGCCAACCGTGCCGCCGATATCAAAGCCGCCAAAAAGCAGCACCAGATTGACGATCACATGCAGCGCAACCACAGAATGGGCAAGACCAACTCCCAGGGGAAAGAAGAACAGCACTGCCTGCTGCAAAAGGGTCGAATGGTCGATAGCCAGCCTATCGCATCCCACCTCAGAAAGTACGCGGACACTCTTAGCGGAATCTGCCACGTTTGAGAGCTGCTGGATAGAAATGATCGCCGCGCAAGCAATTACCAGTACAAAGCCAATGTAGATGCACAGATAGCTGATCATGCCGTTCATGCCATCGGTTTGCTCGATTATCTCGTTGCGGTTGATCGACTCGCCCCAAAAGCCAATGTTGGAACCATCTCCCTGAATAATATTCGTACCGATACCCGTTCCAGTGCCACTCAAAGAAGACAGGTCCGCAAGCTCGGCATCGATCTTCTGGGCATCGGCCCCATCCTTGTAGTTGACCAACAGCGAGCTATTCTGCAAGGCAAATCCCATCTGATCAACAACCGCATCGGGCAAAACCACGGTGCCGGGATTTAGCCCCATTGCCGAATTGCAAAAGGCTCCCGCCTGTGGGTCGACTTTGTCTGTCCCCGGAACGAGCGTCTTGTCGCCCAACGTGATCGTTGTCCCGGCAGAGAGAATGCTATTGAACATGTCGTCGAGCGTATCGCCCATGTCGCAGGCGATGAGATACTGGTTATCCGCCAGATGAATTTGGTCAAAACCGCGAAATGCCAGGTATTCGTTATAGCTACTTAGCTTGACGACCGGAATGCCCTGATACATCACCGTCGACTCGTCCATGCCTGCCGGCAGTTTCGTCTTTGATCGGCGAAGCAGATCATCGAGCATGATCGAGGGGTCTTCCTTGCCGGCAGGAACCGAAGAGTAGATATCGACCTGCTGGACTCCTTTGGCAATGCTTGTAAAATCGACACCTTGCTCCTGCAACGCTGCACGCATATCGTAGGGCTCGCTTGGCATAACGTACTTCGTCAGCTCGCCGTCTTCGCCCGGGTCGACAAACTCGATAAACTCGGAGTTGTTGTACATGACGTTACACGAGAAATCGGCCGGAGTGCAGCGCAGAAGGCTCGCGTTCATGGCGCTCACGATTGACATACCGCAGGTAACCGACGTAATTGCAAAAAACAGAATCATCGCGATGATTGCCATGGACATCGAGATGGTGTTGATCTTTGCCGCCAGCTGGCGCACGGTAAACATGTTGAGGCCGCGCCAGTACACGTTGCGCATGGTCTGCAAGAGCTTGAGAAGCAGTCCCGAAAGCCCAAAGAAGAAAGCGACCGTGCCCGCCGTCACCATGAGCGTCGTGATGCCAAAACGCCTCATAGCCAAATCAATCTGGTCTGCAGGGGCGGTAAGCGGCAAGCCATCGTGTAAAAGACGGTAGTACGCCCAAATGATCAGAGCAAGGCCAACCAAGCAGACGACACCCGCCAACAGGGAATTTCTAGTCTTGATGCTCTCGTGCCTGCGCTCGGCGCCCATGAGGTCCACAAGCTTGACGCGCGCCACGACACGCAGGTTGAACAGCAAGGTAACCGCAAAGATCGCGACAAGGCATTCTATCGTTATAAACAGAGCACTCGGCGAAATAAAGAAGCGGAAATTCGAAATCTGCGTCTTGAAAAGCGAGGCGGTAAAAAACACCATGAGCTGAGAAAGCGCAATGCCGCAAACGATGCCGATGACAAGCGCCGCCCCCGAGACGATGAATGTCTCGTAGGCCATCACGCGCGACACTTGGCCGCGCGTCATTCCCAGAACTTGATACAGGCCAAACTCGCGCTTGCGGCGCTTCATGATGAAGTTGTTGGCATAGACCATCAAAAAGCCCATGACAGCCGCAAGGAAGATCGTTAAGCCCGAAAGCAGCTCCGACATGATTTCGCGCATTCCGGCAGTCTTGATGCCCGCAATATCAACCTGCAGCGAGATCGTATTAAACGCGTAGAAGACCGTCACGCCCAACGCAAGCGTGAGCAAGTAGATGAGGTAATCGCGTCCGGCGCGACGGACGTTTCCCCAGGCAAGTTTACAGAGCATCGGACACCTCGCCGCCCATGATGGCAACTACATCCATGATCTTGTTGAAAAACGCCTGGCGCGGCTCGTCGCCACGGCGCAGCTCGGTAAAGATACGCCCGTCACGGATAAACAGCACGCGGTTGGTATAGCTCGCCGCATAGCCATCGTGGGTCACCATAAGCACCGTCGTATTGTAGGTACGATTGAGGTTCTCGAAGTTTTCCAACAGCATGCGGGCGTTCTTGGAATCGAGAGCGCCCGTGGGCTCATCGGCCATAACCAGCTTGGGGTTTGTCACCAAGGCACGCGCGGCAGCCACGCGCTGCTGTTGGCCGCCGGAGAGTTGGAAGGGGTATTTATCCAGCACATCAGAGATATTGAGGCGCACGGCCATCTCCTGCACGCGCACGAGCGTCTCGTCCGCAGAAATGCGCCCGATGGTAAGGGGCAGCGCGATGTTCTCACGCGCTGTAAGGGTATCGAGCAGGTTTGAATCTTGGAAGATAAAGCCCAGCTGCTCGCGACGAAACTTCGCAAGCTTTGCGCTCTTGATCTTCGTGACGTCTTGCCCGCCCACGTAGATGTTGCCGCTCGTCACGGCATCGATAGTGGAAACGCAGTTGAGCAAGGTCGATTTACCAGATCCCGAGGCACCCATGATGCCCACGAATTCGCCGGCCTCCACGGTAAACGAGACGTCATCAAGCGCGCGTGTTGCAAGGCCACGCACTCCGTACACCTTCTCGATATGATTAACTTCCAAAACGGGCGGCACACCGACGCGCGCGCTGCTCGCCTGCGCAGAAAACACTGGGGACATCGTATCCACTCCTTACCATCAGCCATCATCGTACGTCATGAAACGGCAAACTTACTTGCTATCTATAGTCGTTTCCTCGGCGCCGGGACGCCATCGATTTGGCTTACAGCCTCCTTGCGCTTTTGTAAGGCAAACCAGGCGCGGCAGCTTGCATGCGCGTCTATTCGGGTGGAGAATTACCGCATTACGCTCGATTGGGACCTATAAAGGAGAACGTCACCTGTGAAGACCGTGCATGTAGCCGCCGGCATCATCCGCAATCCTCAGGACAACTCGGTGCTTGCCGTTCAGCGCGGTTACGGAGACATGCAAGGTCTTTGGGAGTTTCCCGGCGGTAAGGTCCAGCGCGGAGAGACTGCCTACGATGCCTGCATCCGCGAACTGCAAGAAGAGCTTTGCGTCGAGGTGCATAACCTGCGCGCCTTTTACACGGTGGAATACGACTACGAGGCGTTTCATCTGTCTATGGAGTGCTTCTTTTGCGATATCGCGCATGGCAAGGTTTCTGCCGCCGATCAGCAAAAAGCCATCCGCTGGATACCGCAGCGCTCGCTTGCAGATCTCACCTGGATGCCGGCGGATGTCGAGCTTGTTCGCGCACTCATCGCTGCGGCAGAGGCGCTAGATAGCGCCAAAGAGCCGTTGGAAGCCGCCACGGAGCCCCCTGCCGCCAAGCGACGCTCATCCGCCAAAAAACGTACCAAGAAAAGCCTGATAGACACTTTGGATACACGCGGGCTTTCTGCAAGCGAAACCGAACTTGTGCGTCGCCGTGCCGCTATCAAAAAATCCATGCAGGGCAATAAACGCGCAAACACCAAACCCGAGATGCTCGTACGCCAGCGCCTGCGCCAGGCGGACCTCACCGGATATCGCCTGCAGTGGAGCAAAGCGCCCGGCAGGCCGGACATCGCATTTCCCGGGCGCAAGATCGCCATCTTCGTTAACGGCTGCTTCTGGCACCGATGCCCGCACTGCAACCCGAGCGTACCTAAGCGAAACGTCGAGTTTTGGGAGGCCAAGTTCGCACGCAATGTCGCACGCGATGCCAAGGCACAGGCAGAGCTCGCCGAAGCCGGCTGGACGAGCATCGTGATCTGGGAGTGCGAGCTCAAACGCGATCGAATCGATCAGACGATGGAGCGCGTCATCGACACCGTTCGTGCCGCGATGTAATTGAAGGCACCCGTCTTGCGCTACTTTGTCGCAACCGGCTGCGCCATAATCCAATCCAGGTCTTCGTCGAGCTGAGGCATATGCTTGACTTTGAGACCATCTGCCAGCACACCGCGGCACATCACATGCTCAAGATGGCTTAGGCGCGAAAGGTCTTCCAGTGGATTGTTGCGACAGACGATGATATCGGCAGCCTTGCCCACCTCGATGGTTCCCGTCTCTTCGCCCAGGCCCAAAAGCTCCGCGTTGACCTGCGTGGCGGTATGAAGCGCAAACGCCGTGGATACGCCCACATACTTGGCAAAATAAGCCACCTCGCGCCACATGTCGTACTGGGTAACGTACGGACAGCTTGAATCGGTCCCCAGGCCCACGGGAATACCCGCATCAAGTGCTTCGCGCGCGCATTTGATAATCCCCTCGCACACAATGTCGCCGTTAAGCTTCTGAACCTCTGTCGACGCCGTTTTCTTGGGATCAAGCAGCACGAACGGCAGGGCCGGAGAGATGGTACACGTGAGCGACGCGGGGCGTCCGGACAGCTGCGTTCCCGCCGCGCCTCGGAAGAGTTCACGAATCTCATCGGTCATGGGCGCACCGTGCTCGATGGTATCAACGCCCGCCTGCAGGGCAACCTTCACGCCCTCGGTGCTCTCGACATGTGCCATGACGGGAAGCTCTAGATCATGAGCCGTTTTGCACGCTGCCTGCGCCACCTCGAGCGACATGCGCAGCACGCCCGGCTCGCCCGGAACCTCGGCGTCGAACACGCCGCCCGTCACAAAGAGCTTGATGGCGTCAGCACCGCGCTGTGCCAAGTCGCACACATAGTCGCTCGCTTCCTGAGGCGTCGTCGCCACCTGGGCAAAAAGGCCCGCGCCGTGGCCATCGGGCACCGTAATACCCGTACCCGGCGCAACGATGCGCGGCCCCGGATAGCGGCCGGCGTTAATGGCATCGCGCACCGCGATATCGGCATACAGAGGGTCGCCAGCTCCACGCACGGTGGTCACACCGCTTGCAAGCTGCTGCTGTGCCGAGCCTTTAAGAATATGACGCACAATCATGCGGCCGGGGGCATTATCCAGGCGGCGCATGAGGTCACCGGCGTTTCCTGCCGATACAGGCTTGCCCGAACCGCAAAAATGAACATGCATGTTAATGAGGCCCGGCAGCAGATAGGAATCATGCAGGTCGATCACCTTGGCCTCGGCGGGCAGCTGGGCCGTCGCTGCAGGCTCGATACGCACAATGCGACCCTTGTCGACAAGCACGGACATGCCGCGCTGAGGCTCCATATTGCACGTGCCATCGAGAATCGTCGCATTGATAAACGCGAACATGCGCTGCTGCTTCGCTGCCATGGTAACTCCCCTGCATCATTTGGATACATGTGTTGCTTAACGTTTGAGTATACGGGAATCGGCAGCGCAATAGCCCCATGAGGAGCGGCAATCCATCAACAGCGCTTACCGCACAGCCCCACGCAACAAAAAACGCCCGCCATCCCAAACGGAATGACGGGCGCGAAAACCAACGTTTCTAAACCCACGCGTGAAGAGAAAACCCGCCGCGAGAAACTATTTGAGCGGGGTGCCACAGTAGATGCAGAAGTTCATGGATTTGTCGACTTCCTTGCCGCAGTTAGGGCAATGCGGGGCCGCAGGGGCAAAGAGATCTGCAACCTTGCTTCCGCAACCGGCGCAGAACTTGTCGGTAGGCTGGAGGGTCGTGCCGCACTTGGGGCAGGTGCGCACCCCTACGGGGGCGGGGGCAGGCTCGGGTGCGACAAACGGCTCGGTCTCGGGTGCGAGCATGGGCTCGTTCTCGACCGCGGACTCGTCAGCAGACTCCGTCTGCTCTTCGACAGAAACTTCTGCGGCAGCGGCCTCGGCAGCGGCGGCAGCAGCGGCTTCGGCCTCAGCGCGCGCAGCCTCCTCAGCGGCTCGGGCAGCCTCTTCCTCGGCAATACGAGCCTGCTCGGCCTCATACTCGGCACGAGCCGCCTCGATAGCCGCATTTTGCTCGTCAATCGCCGCGTTGATGGCATCTACCTCGGCAAACTCATCGGCAAAACGAACGGCGAGCTCGGTTTCACGCGCAGCCGGGTACAGCGCCTCTCCCAGTTTGGCATAGGCGGGACCAAACGTCTCGCGCAAACGCGCAATCTCATCTTGCGCAGCCTGTACCTGTACGTTCAGCTCTTCTTCGGTCATCATGACACCTGCCAATCTTATATGGGCCAAAGGCATAAGCCACCATCGAGTTGCCGCTATTGTATACCGCGCCGCATGAGCTTTGGTTCGCGCATCTATAGAAGCACCGAACCCAAGCGCGAAGAGCGCGCGGGCTACATCAGCTTCGTCTCCTCGAGTTTCTCGATAATCCAGTTGTTCGCACGGATCACCGGACGTCGGAACAACAAGCCAAGCGCCAAAGACGGCAGCAGATACAGAGCGAGAATGCCCATTTCAATCCAGACTTCCGCCCCGTACGAACCCGCGATGGCCGCGTGCATCGCCGCGATACCATGCGTGAAGGGCAAGAACGGATAGACCGCCTGGAAGAACGGCGCCGTCATCTCGATGGGGAACGTACCACCCGAGCCGCCTACCTGCATTACCAGCAACACCACTGCGAGCGCCTTACCGATATCGCCAAACGAAACGGTAAAGGTATAGATGATGTTGGAGAACACCAGGCTCGCAATCCATGCCGCCAAGATGAATTGGAACGGATGGATGCACTGGATGCGGAAGAACAAGATGTCGCCCAAGCACACGAGCGTCGCCTGGCACAGCGCAAGCATGCCAAAGAGCATGTAGCGGCCCAGATAAATCTCGTGCAAACGGAACGGCTTTAGCTCGTTGAGCAGCTTGTCGTCCACCGAAACCTTCATCATGGCAGCAAGAACGATGCTTCCCACCCACAGCGAGAGAATCGTATAGAACGGCGCCATGGAGCTGCCGTAGTTCTTAATGGGATAGATGGCCTTGCGGTCGATTCCCACCGGCGCCGCGAGGGCGTCGGCGAGACCCTCGGGATCATCGCCGATAATCGAGCGGATGGACTCGAGGTCATTGTTGGCAACCGCGGTATCGAGCTTGTCTTTGATAGCGGTAAGGTCCTTGCCCGCATTGGTGAGCGCCGTTGACGTGTCGCTCAAGACACCGTTGAGGTCATCGAGGTTGCCGCTCAGCGAAGTGGCTGCAGCAGAAAGCGACGAGACCGTGTCGTCCAAATTCTTCGAGATATCGGCGCTCGAATCCGCAATGCCCGAGATGGTGGACTGCAGCTGAGAGGCCTGGCCCTTCAGATTGTCCTCGTAGTCGCCCTTCACACCGCTGATGCCCGACTTGACCTGTGCAATCAGATCGGTGACCTCTTTTTTGGTCGCAGCGACGTCTGCCGCGCCGGAAGAAAGCTTGGAGGCCGCGTCCGAGATGCCGCTCGACAGGGTGTCGTACGAATCGGCAAGCTTGCCCACACTCGCAGCAACTTGGTCAAGCTGGGCCGATACCTGCGGGAACTTGGTCTTTAGATCCAAAATCTCCTGTTGAATACCACGAATCTCCTCGGCATACGAGCTTAAGTCATCGGCAATATCGTTAAGCTGGCCCACGGTAAGGTCCACATGGTTGCCCGCGTCGGTAAACGCCTGGTCCACCGCGCTCGAAACAGCGTCAAAGCTGCCCGCGCTATCCTGCAGCGCCTGGTTGATGGAAGACGTGGCCCCCGAAAGCGCGGACTTGATATCGTCAAGTCCGTTTTGAGCATCCGTGAGGAGCTGGCTTGCCGCGTCAGACGTGCTCGAGTTCTGCGACAGCGAGGAGCCGGCGCTGGCAAGCAAGCCCGAAGAAGACGCAAGGACGTCCGAAAGGGAGGATACCGACTGGCCGGCACGCGTCAGCTCGGTGGCGCCATCGCCCAGCGAGGTGGAGAGGTGCGCCACGAAGTTCGCCACCTGATCGCTATCCATGAACTCAAGCAAGCTCGAGGCAGTTGCCAAACCGATATTGCCAACCGTTTCGGTAAACGTCTTGTTGATCTGGTTTTGCACCGCGCTCGAACCCTTTTCGGTCACGATCTGCGCAATCGCGTTGACCTTCTGGTTCTCGTAATACTCGATATCCGAGTGCTTCACCTCGGTGGAAAACAGCGTCATCATATTGGCGCTGAAATCGGAGGGAATCACCACAGCGGCGTAATACTTGCCCGATCTAACGCCATCGACCGCTTCGTCCTTGTCCACAAAGGTCCAGTCAAAGCTGTCGTTAGCGCGCAGGGAGTTGACCACCGAATCGCCGATGTTCACCTCAACGGGGACCAGGTCGCTCTTGTAGCCCTCATCGGTATTGGCGACGGCTACCTTGAGATTGCCGGTGTTGCCGTACGGATCCCAGCTGCCGGCAATGTTGAACCAAGCGTAGAGGGCCGGAACCGCAACAAGGCCCACGACGACGATCATGCCAATGACGCTATGGAGCACGTTTTCGCAGTCGCGGCGAAAGAGCTTCAGGATATTTTTCATTCGGCATCACCGCCCTTCGTGTTCGAATCGTTTTGCTTGAGGTGCGCCCCCAACAAAGGAGCGGTTACATCCGGATCTTGTACCGTGCTCGGTTCCGCATGGGCGCCGAGAGGCGCGGCGGCGGCACCTTCATCGGCATCGCCAACGGCGGTAACGGAATCTTCGGCAGGCTTTGCTGCAGGCTGCGGCGCCACCGACACGCCAAACATCTTTGCCACTCCAGGCATAGCAGAGGTGTGCTCACGAATCTCATTGCGCAGGCTCTCGTCCGAAAGGGCAGAAATGCGCATCTGCGTATTAAGGCTCTCACGCACGTACTCGAGATTGATGAGATAGGCGGCAATGACAATCACGCTGATGATCCACAGCACGAGCATCCAAATGCGCCCGTTGTTATCCAGATCGAGCGTAGACGTCAGGATAAAGAGCAGGACCTGTACGCCAAAGATGGCGAAGAAGCCCGCCTTCACGCGACGGCTGTACGTACGCGCAAAGCGCGCTGCGCGCTCAATCAAAGCCTGGCGGAATCCGGCGGTATCGAGAATGGCGCGCATGGCCGTACGCAGCGAGTAGCGCTGACGCGGCAGGTCGTCCTTCTCGCAAATCATCACGCCGGTCGAAGCGAGCTGCCGATCGAACAGCAGGTTGAGGTTGAGCAGCAAGGGGCGCAGCCAGACGCCGATCCCCAGAGCAATAGCAACATAGATAAGCAACACGCCCAGGTTGATGATGTAGTTCATGCCATACATGCCGCCCACGCACTCACGCATAGCGTTGATGCCATAAGTGAAGGGCAGCAACGGGTGCAACCAGTTAAAGAACGGCGGCATCATCTCGATGGGATACATGCCCGAGGAGCCCGGAATCTGCACGATGACCAAAATGACGCCGATAGCCTTGCCGATATGCTTGAAGGCCACGCTCAGCGCGTAGATGATGTTCACATAGACAAACGAGATACACATACCCGCAAGGACAAACAGCACCGGATGCAGGCATTGCACGCCGATGACCAGGTCACCCGCGCATACGATGATCGCCTGCAAAATGCCCAGAAGCATCAGCAGCAGCCAGCGACCAAAATAGCCCTCTTTTGCCGTGTAGGTGCCAATGCCCTCGCGGTCAACCTCGAGCTTGAAGATAGCGATGAGCACGTAGCCGCCCACCCACAGGGCCAGATTGGTGTAGAACGGAGCAATGCCCGAGCCAAAGCTCGCCACGGGATAGACCACCTTGCTCTTAATCTTCACCGGCGAGGTCATGAAATCGGCGATGTCATCGACGTTGACGTCGAGAAGGTCGGCCAGCTGGCCTGCCGCCTCGGAGCTGCGAAGTGCCGCGACGTCATTTGCAGCCACATCGAGCTTTTGTTGAATCGTCGCCAGCTGGTCACTCGTATCGGCGAGCGTTGCCTTTGCTTGGTCAAGCAGGGCAGAGAGCTGTGTGAGCGACGAACGTGCCTGAGAGATGGTAGGCGAAAGCGAAGCCAGGACGCCCTTGAGGTCGCCCGAGCAATCGGAGAACGAATCGAGACCCGAATTGAGCTGCGGGATAACGCTCGTGTTGAGGTCTTCCTGCATCTTCCCCAGCGCCGTCACGCCGTCTTGCACGCTCGTATTGATGGAGTCCGAAGCCGTAGCAAGGTTGCCGGCGTCGGTCTTGATGGCGTCGCTTTGCGCCTGAAGGCCACTCACCACGCTGGCCAGATTGTCGTTTTGCTGCTGCAGCGAAGCGATGATGCGCGCCGTAGCATTATTGAACTCGGCGTCATCGGGCAGCGTACTGCGCAACGCCTCGATAGCTGCGTTGTTCTTATCCACCAGGCCCTGGACGTCCGAAAGCGCAAGGTCAACCTTGGTTTGAGCGGCGATCACCGTACCCGAGAGCTTGCCTACGGCAGCGTTCGCCTTCGACGAAGCCTGTGCCAGGCCCGTACTGCCCTGTGTCAGCGCGCTCGAAAGCGAGGTGTGGAGCTTGGCCGCAGAGGTGCGAGTCGACGAGAGAAGCTGATTTCCCTGGTCGAGAGCATCGTTGAGGGAGGGCATCTGTCCATTCAGTCCACCCAGTGCAGCGTCTGCCGACGCGATGGCATCTTTGGTGGTATCAATCGTGCCGCCCATGCCGTCAAGGGCGTCACGGACCTTCTGCACCGAACCGCTTGCGTTTTGAATGGTCAAGACGAGGTTATCCCGAGCGGTCTGCGCACCCGCTTCTAAATCGACGCCCGCCTTCTGCGCAATCTCCACCACCGTCTGGCTCACGGTGGAAACAAAGGTCTCGTTGACCTGCTCCTCGACCGTATTGGCGCCTGTATCGGTCACCTTGACGGCAACGGCACTTTTCTTCTCGTTGACGTAATACGTCAACTTAGGCTGATGAAACTCGCCCGAAAGCATGCTCAACATGCCCTCGCTAAAGTCGGACGGGATAACGAGCGCGGCGTAATACTCTCCCGACTCAACACCCTCCTTGGCCTCCTCTTCGGAGTCTACAATGGTCCAACCCAGCTGGTCGTTATCCTTGAGCTTGTCGATAACCTCATCGCCAGCATTGAGCTCGCCCACCAAATCGTTGGTAGTGCCCTTGTCGTTGTTGGCGACAGCGATTTTAATGTTCTGGGTATTCCCATACGGATCCCAGTTGGCAACGATGTTGTACCACGCATACAACGATGGAATGATGCAGACGCCGATGGTGATGACAAGCGCAACGGGATTGCAGAGCAATCGCTTGATATCGCGCTTGAAGATTGCGAGGGCCTTTTTCACGCAGAGCCGTCCAATCATGAGTTCGAGTGAAGTACATTCAGGTCTATTCTACGCATACACTTGTACATTTGCGCAGCCCAGGCCTTAT
This sequence comes from uncultured Collinsella sp., assembly GCA_934621295.1. Lineage (GTDB taxonomy): Bacteria > Actinomycetota > Coriobacteriia > Coriobacteriales > Coriobacteriaceae > Collinsella. The sequence goes on along the minus strand of CAKTVB010000001.1, from coordinate 327,985 downwards.
TTTTTAACGCACTGAAATATACTACGGTTGTCCATAAATGTACACTTGTAGAAAAACTCTTCAAAACGTTTCGATATTTGGGGCCTGGGTCTCTGTCCCTTCCCTCCGAGATGGAACTTCATCCACCAGGTTGCGCCTGCTCTCTCCCGGGGAGTGTTCGCGAAGCCACACTCCCCGGGAGAGAGCAGGCGCAACCCCCAAGCAGATATTCCCGCAGTAGATTCCCAACGCCATAAGAGAAGGGCCGGTCCCCTTCAGTCGGGCGAACGTTCGTGCAACCACGTTCGACTGACTGAAGGGGACCGGCCCGAAGGGATTCGCAGGCGTTAATCTACATTAGCTCGCAGATGCTCGCAGCAAAGGCCACCGGATCCTCGGGCAAAATGCCCTCGACCAGCAGCGCCTGATCATACAGAAGGCCAGCATAGAGCTTGATCTTCTCGGCATCGCCTGCCTCGTTTGCCGCCACGAGCTTTGCGAACACGGGATGCTTGGCATTGAGCTCGAGCACGCGCTGGCTCTTGGGCATACCCTCGGCCTCCGCGGACGGATCGCGACGAAGCACGCGCTCCATCTCCAGCGAAAGCGGGCCCTCGGTAGTGATACAGGCAGGAGCATCGGTCAAACGTGCAGAAACAGCGACCTTCTCAACCTTGTCGCCCAAGGCGTCCTTCATCGCCGTGAAGAGCGATTCGTTCTCCTTGGTGGCCTCCTCGGCATCCTTCTTCTCATCCTCGGTAGCAAGATCGAGGTCGCCAGTCGCCACGTTCTTGAGCTCGAGAGTACGGTCTTCGGTCTCGGGCTCGGCGCCGTCGGCAACGGCTTTCTCGGCAGCCTCGCGAGCGGCATCGTCCTCGTAAACCTTGGGCAAGCCCTGGGCTTTGTAGGAATGCATGGCCTGGAAGGTGAATTCGTCGACATCAGCCGTAAGCAGCAAGACGTCATAGCCGCGAGCAAGTACGCCCGTCACCACGGGCATCTTGGACAGACGCTCGCGGGAGTCGCCAGAAGCGTAGTAGATGGCCTTTTGGTCGGCGGGCATCGCCTTGGCGTACTCTGCCAGCGTGACCATCTTCTGCTCTTTCGCGCTGTAGAACAGCAGGAGGTCGGCAAGCTCGCCGCCCTTCATGCCGTAGCTCGAATAGATGCCGTACTTAAGGCCGCGACCGAAGTTCTCAAAGAACTTCTCGTACGCCTCGCGATCGTTATCGCGCATATCCTCAAGGTCGGAAGAGATCTTCTTCTCCACGCGCTTGGCGATAGCGCGCAGCTGACGGTTCTGCTGCAGCGTCTCGCGGCTGATGTTGAGCGAAACGTCGGCGGAATCGACCACGCCGCGCACGAAGTTGAAGTAGTCGGGCAGCAAATCGGCGCACTTCTCCATGATCAGCACGTTGGAGCTATAAAGCGCAAGGCCCTTCTCGTAATCTTTGCTATACAGGTCAAACGGCGCGCGGCCAGGGATGAACAGCAGGGCGTCATACTCGAGCGTGCCCTCGGCATGGAACGAAATGGTACGCGCAGGCGGTTCGAAATCATGGAAGGTGCTCTTGTAGAACTCGTTGTAGTCCTTCTGCTCTACGTCGGAGCTGCGCTTCTTCCAGATGGGGGTCATGGAGTTGACGGTATCGAGCTCCTGGTAATCCTCCCACTCGGGCTGGTAGTTCTCGTCGGCATCCACGGGCGTGGGCTTCTGGCGATGCTTGGTGACCATCATCTGAATGGGGTAACGCACGTAGTTGCTGTACTGCTTGATCAGGTTCTTGAGGCCCCACTCGGACAGATAGGTATCAAAGCCCTCGCCGTCTTCACCACCCTCGTCCTCGCGGATCGTCAGGATGACATCGGTACCGTGGTTGGCGCGCTCACCGGGCTCAATGGTGTAGCCCTCAAGGCCGTCGCTCTCCCACACATTGGCTTCGTCGGAACCAAAAGCACGGCTCACAACGCGCACGCGGCTTGCCACCATGAAGGCGGAGTAAAAGCCCACGCCAAACTGGCCGATGATATCCACATCGTTGCCTTGGCTCTCGGCGTTCTCGGTCTTGAACTCCTGGCTTCCGGAATGAGCGATGGTGCCCAGGTTCTTCTCCAGCTCCTCGGCGGTCATGCCAATGCCGTTATCCGAGATGGTGAGCGTACGGTTATCCTTATCAAAGGAGACACGGATGGCAAGATCGGCGCTGTCGATATCTACATCATTATCCGTTAGGCTCTTGAAGTTGAGCTTGTCCACGGCGTCGGAGGCGTTGGAGATAAGCTCGCGCAGGAAAATCTCTTTATTGGTATAGATGGAGTTGATCATCAGGTCGAGCAGCTTTTTGCTCTCTGTCTTGAACTTGCGCATATACGCATCCTTTCGCTTTGATGGTGCCCGAAAAACAGCCCGACGGGCGGGCTGCATCAGACCTCATACGTTGAGACTTAGATTTTATATCCCAACATCGCGCATATATACATTGCCAGTCCATTTTCTGCATAAAGCAGGAAGCATAGCTAGCTCCAAAGCGAAGGATCCTGCACGGGGAAGAGCACCGTGATGGTTGTTCCCTGGCCAAGTTCGCTTTGCACATCAACCTGCGCATGATGGAAAACCGCAGCATGCTTGACGATGGCGAGCCCCAAGCCCGTGCCGCCACGTGCCTTGGAGCGGCTTTTGTCCACGCGGTAAAAGCGCTCGAAAATCTTGCCGCACTCCTCAGGGGCGATGCCGATGCCAGTGTCTTGCACGCGCACGTACGGACGCCCCTCATCATCGGCGCCACAATACAGGCTGACCGAGCCATTCTCGCGGTTATAGCGAATGGCATTGTTCGTCAGGTTGTAAATCATCTCGTCGAGCAGGCGCGGCAAGCCAAAAACGATTGTCGGACCCGTATCTTGCAGCAAGGTAATGCCGCTTGCATCTGCGACCGATTCCAAACGCTGACAAACCGCGTCCACGACACGCGAAAGGTCGACCGGCTCGGAAGCGCCCAAAACGCTCTTCGAAACGTCTGCGTCACCATGCTCGGCCTCGTCAAGGCTCGAAAGGGTCAAGATATCGTTGACGAGCGCCGCGAGGCGCGTGGCCTCGCTGTGGATACGACGGCCAAAATCGCGCTGATCGTCCTCACTTGCCACCAAACCGTTTTCGATCAGTTCAGCGTAGCCCGAAATGGTCGTGAGCGGCGTTTTGAGCTCATGGGTTACATTTGCCGTAAACTCGCGGCGCATACGATCGTTGTCCGCTAAAACACGCATCTGCCGTTTGAGCTCCTGGCGCTGTGATTCGATGCGCTCGAGCATGGGAATCATCTCGGCATAGGCCGCATCGGCATTTCGACGCGGATGATCGAGGTCCACCTCGCACAGCGGCGCGATAATGGCTCGCGACTCACGACGAGCCACAAAGAACAAGCAGACGATGCAGATGAGCGCCATGACGAAAATGGGGCCGATCACCGAAAGCAAAACGGTCAAAAAGCCCGACTGCGCCTGTGAAAGACGCACCACGCGCCCATCTTCCAAGCGCTTTGCCTCATAGAGCATAACCTCGCCCAAGGTGGAACTCGAACGCTGGGAAGAACCCCTGCCCTCCTCAAGAGCTTGGGAAATCTCGGGGCGATCTTTGTGATTGGGCAGCATCGCGGGCGACTCTTCGCTGTCGTAAAGAACAGAGCCATCGGCATCCACCAACGTGACGCGTGCGTTTTCGACATCGAGATGACGAAGCATCGCCGTTTCATCTTCGGACCCATTAAGTGCCGCAGCCACGACATCAAGCTGGTTGGAAATCTCTCCGCGCGTGAGGGTCGCCAACCGATTTTGGATAAACGCCGTGCCCACACCCGTAAGAGCCACGATAATCACCATGGCGATGGCGAAAATGGTCCCAAAAACGCGCTTGGAGAGCGATCGGTGCGATTCTGCAGCTATTGCCGCCATGTTCGGCTACGCCTCGTGTCCAGCAAAGCGGTAGCCCACCCCGCGCACCGTCTCGATGCAGGAAGCGTGGTCGCCCAGCTTTTGGCGAAGTGTCTGGACGTGCACGTCAACCGTGCGCGAGCCGCCGTCGAAGTCCCAGCCCCAAACGCTTTGAAGCAGAGCCTCGCGCGAAAAGACGATGCCCGGCTTGCGCATGAGGTACTCAAGAAGATCGAACTCGCGCAGTGTGAGTTTGATCTCGTTACCGTCGACCGCGACCTCACGGCGACTGGGAGACAGCGTGATGCCCTGGGAGGACAGCGTGTCGCTCACCTTTTTGGTCATGCCGCCACGGCGAAGCAGCGCACGGCAGCGGCTGGTGAGCTCCATGAGCGAGAAGGGCTTGGTGAGGTAATCGTCGGCGCCGCCATCGAGAGCAACAACCTTATCGAGCTCGGTATCTTTTGCAGTGAGCATCATGATGGGCACCGTCGCGGTTTCGGAATCGGCACGCAGGCGGCGCATAATCTCGAGTCCATCGGTATCAGGCAGCATGATGTCCAAAAGCACAGCGTCGGGCACGCGGCGCGCAACCGCCGCCTTGAACTCGCTGTCGCACGAGAACCCCTCCGCCTCGATGCCTTGCTGCTTGAGTGCATACAGGGTAAGCCCTCGGATGTTATCGTCGTCTTCCACGTAGTAAATCATGAGGTGCTCCTCCCCATTTGCATCTGTTTGCCATCATACACCGGCAGCGTGTGCCGTCGTGCCATATCAGCCGAAGCGACCCGTCAGATAATCGGCCGTGCGCGAGTCCTTGGGCGCGCGGAAAAGCTCGGCCGTGGGGGCGTGCTCGATCAGCTCGCCCAACAGGAAAAAGGCCACCGAGTCGGAAATGCGCGAAGCCTGCTGCATGTTGTGTGTAACCACCACAAGCGAGTACTTCTCGCGCAGCTCGCATGCAAGCTGCTCGATCTGCACCGTCGACACAGGGTCGAGAGCACTCGTCGGCTCGTCCATGAGCAGGACCTCGGGTTTGACTGCAAGGGCACGCGCGATGCACAAGCGCTGCTGCTGGCCACCGGAGAGGCCCAGGCCCGAAGACTTGAGCTTGTCCTTGACCTCGTCCCAAAGCGCGGCGGAGCGCAGTGACTCCTCGACGATACCGTCAAGCTCGGAGCGGCTCTTGATGCCAAGACCACGCGGACCATAGGCCACATTGTCGTAAATGCTCATAGGAAAAGGATTGGGGCGCTGGAACACCATGCCCACCTGCTGGCGCAGACGCGTGACGTTGTAGTCGCGATAGATATCGCGACCATCAAGGGTGATCTCGCCCTCTACGCGGCAATCCTTTACGTAGTCATTCATGCGATTGAGGCAACGGAGCAGCGTCGACTTTCCGCAACCAGAGGGGCCGATGAACGAGGTGATCTCGCGTTCGCGAATGTCGATATTCACATTTTTCAAGGCATGATGATCGCCGTAGAAAAGGTCGAGATGCGACACCGACATGCGCACCTCATGTTGGAACGCCGAGACATTGTCCTGCGGCATCTCGCCCATCATTTCGCGCTCATGCGCCTCCTCGGCCGCCCGGGCCATAGCATCTGCAGAATCAAGATCAACCTCGACAGACGCTCCATCAACAGCAGGTTCACTCACGCGCGATACCTCCCCAATCATTTCAACGGTACCTTGCCGATGGTACGCATACGCTTTCATGGCGGAATAAGCGATATGTCAGGGAATCGTAAAGACGCAGGTTGCGAGAGGTTTATCTTGAGATGAGCTTGGAGATAGGCTCGGGCATCGGCCCCACGCCTCTTTGCTATCAGTCGCCATCCAGTCCAGCCCGGTTGGGTCGGGCGCGCGGGGCGCATATATTGTCCTGGCGCAGTTACGCAGAGGAGGACTCCCGTTCAAAATGAACGGGAGTCCTCCTCGAGTATGTTTGAGCACAGGATAATATATGCGCCCCGCGCGCCCGACCCAACCGCCCCTCCCACGTCAATTGCAGCTATACTGGGAGCCGTTGCGCGACTGCGCTGGCATCATCCTCCATACCGAATGAAAGCGAGCGATTGTGAGCACCCGCCATAACGCCCTGAACCTTCGTCTCTCTGCCTTTATGGCGACACTTCTTTGTGCCCTGTGCATCACCGCCACGCCCACGCCGGCGTTGGCCGATCAACCTGACACCGATATCATCTGCGGCACTGCCGAATCCGAGCGCCAGGACGCCGCGGCAGATCGTCCCGATATCTCGGCACTTCACGCTATCGTGGTAGGCAAAGACGGCACGGTCTATTACGAACGTGCGGCCGACGAGCAGGTAAAGATCGCCTCGATTACCAAAGTCATGACCGCCATCGTGGCGCTCGACAACGCCCCGCTCGACACCACCGTCACCGTCGATCACGCCGCCGCAACCGTGGGCCAGTCCTCAGCAGATCTTAAAGAGGGGGACACCATGACGCTCGAGACGGCGCTGCGAGCGCTCCTCATCCCCTCGGGCAATGACGCCGGCATGGCGATTGCGCGCTCGGTCGGCGCGATCATCGACCCCTCCTCCGACAACCCCTATGGCGTCTTTATCGATGCCATGAACAAAAAAGCCCAGGAACTGGGCATGGACAGCAAGTTCACCAACCCCCATGGCCTCGATTTCGACGGCTGGGAGGACGATATGCACTCCTCCGCACGCGATGTCGCGACCATGTTCTCCTACGCCATGAGCAACGACGACTTTCGGGCGCTCACCTCTTCCACCGATAACGTGGCGCACGTCACCGGCGCCGACGGCACCGAGCGCGAGATCACGATGATCGAGCGCAACAAGATTCTGGGCACGAACGGCAATATCGGCGGAAAAACGGGCGGCACCTACGAGGCCTTGCAGTGCTTTGTGGGCGCGTTCTCGCGCGATAACGGCGGCGAAATCTACACCGTTGTGCTCGGCTGCGACGGCGACGAGGTACGCTTTGCCGACACCCTCACCCTTGCCAACTGGTATTACGACCACATCGTCGACTACCCCGCCATTACCTCGAACGCGACTGCCGCCGACGGCAGGCAGCTCGTGGCACGCGCCACCGATTCCGACTGGACCGATAAGACCATCGACGTCACCGCCGAAGATCCCACGCAGACGGCGCAGATATTCAGCCTCGCTGGAGAGGTTGAACAGAAACTCGACCTCAAGACACTCTCGGGCGACATCAAGCGCGGCGACGACGCAGGCACCCTCACCCTCGTGCAGAACGGCCACACCGTCGCCACCGTCAAGCTCGTCTGCGCCCAAGACCAGGCGGCCCCGAATCCCCTGGAATGGTGCCTAGTCCAGCTCGACCGCTTCTTCCGTCTGGTAACGGGCCAACCTCAGCAAGCGAAATCCAGCCTCGTCGCCACGGCCCCCTCGCCCCTAGAGATCGACGGCACGAACTAATACATCCCGGCATATCGATACATAAAAACGAGCCTGTGCAGAACCGCAATCTTGCACAGGCTCGTTTTATATCATGCTTTGAATGGGCGATGGCGCCGAAAGCCCCATCCTATTGCAACGCTTGTTCAATCTCGAAGAGAGCTTCCAGGCGCTCGGTAGCCTCCTGCGGCACCAGGTACGCAGCGCCCAAACAAGGAGCCGAGCTGTAACGACCATGGAAATCGCTGCCGCCGGTAACGAATAGGCCAAAACGCTCCGCCGCCTCAAAGGCATGGGCAACGTCTTCTGGCGTATGCGAAGGATGATACGCCTCGATGCCCATGAGACCACAGGGAATCAAATCGGGGATGGCAGACCACGAGTCTTTTTGACCTGGATGGGCAAGCACCGGCACGCCACCCTGCTCGCGAATAGCACGCACGACCTTTTTTACCTTGGGATATTCAATGGAACGCGCAGCAATGCCACCTTTTTTGAAGAACACGTCCCAACAGAACTGATAGTCGGGATCGTTTTTAGGGCGCCCCGTCAGCGCCTGCATGATATGCGTCTTGTAGACGCTCGTGCTTCGTCCGGCAACCTCACAAACCTCATCGATGGAGAGACGTTTGCCCGAAAATTCAACGTCTGCCTGCTTGAGACGCCAGGCCTGCCATAGGCTATTCGCCGTGCGCAGGTACTGCGTTTGAGCCACGATGCGCTCAAGCGGGCCAGAGCCATCGGGCGTGGCTTCTAGGCCATACGCCAAAATGTGAACCTTCTTGCCGGTCTTGGGGTTGATGGCCGAAACCTCGCACCCCGCGAGTACCGGGAAATCAAGAGAACGGGCGCGATCGCGAATGTAAGATAGCTGAGATACGCTGTCGTGATCGGTGATGGCAAGACGCGCCAAACCACAAGATCGCGCCTGCTCGATAAGCTCCTCCACCGTATATTCGCCGTCCGAGAACGTCGAATGAGTATGCAGATCCCATGAGCCCTCAAGGCAGCGATTATCCACCTGCTGCGGCTCGTGATACGGAATGGCCGCAATCGCCGCCGCAGTTCCCTTGAGCGCACAAGGCTTTTTCTTAGACATAGAACCCTCCCTCTCGTGATGGTTGAGGCAATCCTACACCGTTGCCGTGCGAGCAAACAATTCGATTGCCCGCGCGTTACAAAAAGATGCCGAGCCTACAGCCCATCGTGAGCTTGACATGCGTGCGCTCCATCCCCCGAGTTTCGTAAAAACGATGAGCACGAGCGCGCCTATCATTTGAGGTAACCTCTATGCCCTCGCAGCCGGACGCTCGGCAAACAGGCGCTGGGCGTTATCCCAAGCGGCACGTGCGATGACCTCGGCAGATTCTCCCGTACGGTCAACACGGTCGTTGATGAGGGCACGGGCCGTAAGACCGATCATCGCAGGCTCGCACTCAAGACCGCGAATGGGCTCAGGCGCCATATAGGGGCAATCGGTCTCAAAAAGCAGGCAATCAAGAGGTGTCGCGGCAAAGGCCTCGCGAACCTCGGTGTTGCGCTTGAACGTAGCGGCGCCGCCATAGGCGATATAGCACCCCAGGTCGCAAAAGCGCTCCATCGTGGCACGGTCCTCGCCAAAGCAATGGAGCACGCACCCCGCTTGCGGTATGCCCACCTCACGCAAAACACGCTCGGCATCCACATGAGACGTGCGTTGTTCATCAGAAGCCTCATGACGCAGATGCAGCTCAACCGGAACGTTATGCGCGCAGGCAAGCTCCAGCTGGCGTGCCATGCAAGACATCTGCACGTCGTGGTCGCACGGCGACACATCGTCCTCGGCATCAAAGTGATAGTCGAGGCCGATCTCGCCAATGCCCGCGCACAAAGGGTCGGCAAGCGCAGCCTCGATGCGCGCATGGACATCGTCCGTATACTCAAGCGCACCATAGGGGTGCACACCCGCCAAATACCTGAGGGCGGGAATCTCACTCACCGGCACAGCATCGATAATCGAGCCGTGCAGCCACTCCGAAAAAGCAGCCGGATCCATCTTGTCGCCTACGGGGTCGATGAGCGTCATCAGGGCATCCACGCCAGCACGACGGGCACGCCTCAAACACTCAAGCGGATCTTTGTCCCAAAACGAGAGCAGATGCGCATGGGTGTCGTACAGCGGGGCCCAGGGCCCGGGCGCCTCGATGGTCTTCTTCTTTTTGATAAATGCCGGCGGATTGATGCTATCGAACACGTTCAAGCTCCTGAGCAAGCGTGATGAAATCGGGAGTCGCAAGCGTCTCCGCACGCGTCGTGGGCGCGATGCCAGCAGCAGCAAAGGCGGCGTCGAGCGCATCCTTCTCAAACCCGTTTGCACTCATGGAATTGCGAATGGTCTTGCGGCGCTGGGCAAAAGCGGCGTCGATAACGTGTGCCACTTGTTCCTCACTCACGCCCTCGGGCAGCGCCGTGTCCGCGCGGTCGATGCGCACCACGGCGGAATCGACATGCGGGGCAGGCATAAAGCAGCGCGGTGGCACCTCAAAGCGCCCCGTCACCTTGCCATAGAGCCCAAGCTTTGCCGTATAGCCACCGTAGGTCCTGTTGCCGGGGGCCGCGGCGATACGATCGGCAACTTCCTTTTGGACCATCACCACCGCGCGCCTGAGCGCGGGCATGGTCTGGAAGAACTGCAAGATAATCGTCGCAGCAACGTTATAGGGAAGGTTCGCCACAAAGACCGTAGGCTCGCCCTCCGCCACCTGTGCAATCTGTTCCGGCGTCACCTTAAGGGCGTCGCCCATGATAAACCGGAAATTATCGGTGTCGTATTCATGCGAGGCCAGCACCGGCTCCAGCTCGGAATCGGCCTCGATGGAAACCACGCGCGCCGCTTCCTGGGCAAGCGCCAAAGTGAGCGTGCCAATGCCCGGTCCCACCTCGAGCACGCACTCGCTTCCATCAAGCTCCGCAAGGCTGCATATATGCTCGATCACATGGTTGTCGATCAAGAAGTTCTGACCCAGGCGATGCTTTGTCGCCAGGCCAAACTCTTCAAGAAGCTGGCGCGTGGCAGAAGCGCTTGCAAGCGGCGATTGTGTCATGAAACTATCCTTATTCTCGTCGGGGAACAGGCGTGGCGCGCGGGCTACTCGGAATCCTCGGCATCCTCGCCATGAGGGGCGGAAGGGCTCGCCTTCATGGCCTCGATGGTCTTTTCCATCAGCTCGGAAAGGTCCCAGCCCAGACGCTCGGCGCCCTGGGTGATAACGTCGCGCGAGCATCCGGCGGCAAACTTCTTGTCCTTGAACTTCTTCTTGAGCGATTTCACCGTCAGATCGTCAACGCTCTTGGAGGGACGCATCAGCACCGCAGCACCAATAAGGCCGGTGAGCTCGTCGGCCGCAAACAAGACCTTTTCAAGATCGGACTCGGGCTCGTAGGGCGTGCCCGTAAGACCCCATCCATGGCTGCAGCAAGCACGCACAACAACGTCATCGATACCAGCCTCACGCATGAGCTGTTCTGTGCGAACGCAGTGCTCGTCGGGCCACATCTCAAAATCCAAGTCGTGAAGCGTACCCACGGTCTGCCACAGGTCGGCCTCCTCCGCGTGACCCATATCCGCGGCATACCAACGCAAGACCTCGCCCACAATGCGCCCATGCGCCAGGTGGAACGGGTCGAAGCTGTACTGCTTGAGCAGCTCGTAGGCTTCTTGCGGCGAAGGAATCATATGCGTTCTCCTACTCTCGGCACGTATCTCGCATGATTTTACTTCTCTTCATGCGGGTACGCATAAAAAGCGCCCCCGATTGCTCGAGGGCGCGACATCGCGCTATGGCAAACGCCTACGGCGTTTACTTGTCGGCCTGAAGACGCGGGAACAGCGGGTCGCCCTTCTCCACGGGAGCACCGCCGGCAAGGCCGCCCCACGCGCACGCAGAACGCAGGTCGTCACACTGGACCTCATCGGCGCAGGCAATGCGGCGCAGAGCCTCCGCGCTCGTCTGCGGCATAAACGGAGCCAGCAGGTGCGCTGCGATACGAATCGCCTCGAGGAGGTTGTAGATCACAAACGCCAGCTCGTCATGCTTGGCCTCGTCCTTTGCCAAACCCCAAGGCTCGGAATCCTCGATGTAGTGGTTGGCGGCATGGATGAGCTCCATGACGGCATCCTTGGCACCCACGTAATCAATCTTGTCCATGCAGGTGGCATAGCGGCCGTAGAGGCCCTCGGCGATTTGCGCCAGCGGATTTGTGAACGCGGCGGCATCGGCGGGACGCGCAGGGGCGCAGCCATCGAAGTACTTGGCGCTCATGTTGAGCGAACGGGAGATGAGGTTGCCCCAGCTGTTGGCGAGGTCAGCATTGTAGACCTGCTGCATGCGATCAAAGCTGATGGCGCCATCGGTACCCGGAACGACGTCGGTCATGAAGTAGTAGCGATAGCCCTCAACGCCGAGCATGTCGATGACCTCGCGCGGAGCGATGGCGTTGCCGCGGCTCTTGGACATCTTCTCGCCCTTGCCGGTCTCCTCGTTGCGCACCATGAGGAAGCCATGAGCAAAGACGTGCTCGGGCAGAGCCTCGTCGATAGCCATGAGCATGGCAGGCCAGATCACGCAGTGGAAGCGGATGATGTCCTTGCCCACGATATGGAACTGGGCGGGCCAACGATAGGCGAACTCGGCCTTGGCCTCTGGCGTATCGACGCCGTAGCCCACCGAGGTCATGTAGTTGAGCAGGGCGTCAAACCACACATAGGTAACGTGCTTCTCGTCAAAAGGAACGGGGATGCCCCAGTCAAAGCTCGTACGCGAGACGGAGAGGTCGTTCAGGCCGCCCTCGACAAACGAGCGCACCTCGTTCATGCGGAAGTCAGGCTGGACAAAATCGGGGTGCTCGTCGTAGAGCTTGAGCAGCTTGTCCTGGAACGCGGAGAGCTTGAAGAAGTAGGACTCCTCCTGCACGCGCTCGAGCGGGCGGTGGCAATCGGGGCACAGATGCTGTCCCTGGCTGCCATACTCCTCGTCGCCCTTCTCGACCTGCGTCTCGGTGAAGTAGGTCTCGTCGGGCACGCAATACCAACCGTCGTAGCTGCCCTTATACAGGTAGCCCGATTCCTTCATACGGTCCCACAGGTACTGAACGGCGTCGTGCTGGCGCTTCTCGGTGGTACGGATGAAGTCGTCGTTGGAAATCTCGAGCTCGCTCCACAGCTCCTTGAAATGCGGAGCCTGGCTGTCAGTCCACTCCTGAGGAGTCATGCCGTGCTTCTCGGCAGCCTCGGCCACCTTCTCGCCGTGCTCGTCCATGCCGGTGAGGAACTTGACGTTATAGCCGGCAGCGCGGCGATAGCGCGCCTGCACGTCGGCAAGGATCGTGGAGTAGGCCGTTCCCAGGTGCGGGTCGGCGTTCACGTAGTAGATGGGCGTGGTGATGAAGAAGGAGGGCTTGTCTGCCATAGATGAACCTCTTTTACGAACGTGCGGCGGCGTATGATGCCCCGCAGGCGAATGAGCCGCAGGTCATTGTAGCGCAAACTGCGACATATGCGCAGGTGCGGATGGTGCTGAACAAAAGCTCTAGCGCGCGACGGCGTCGCGTTCTTCTTGCATGGCGAGCACGCGCGCGTACACCTCACGCTTGCGCAGGGAGTACTTTTGCGACAGGCGCTTGGCGATGGCGGAAGCGGGTTCCTCCGCCTCAAGGGCGCAGGCGATGTCTTCCGCCAGAAGTTCCTGCTGGTCGGGAGCGTCTGCTCGCACTGCAACGCCCGCCATCTCGTCGGGAGCGGGAGGCGCCACGACAATGACCATCTCGCCGCGCATCTCGCCGCGCTCACGCACCGTCTCCAGCAAGACGGGAGCGATGTCGCGCAAAACCTCTTCGTGCAGCTTGGTAAGCTCGCGGCAAAGCGCCACCCGGCGCTTAGGGAACACCTGCGCTATCGCTTCAAGAGAAGCGGCCGCACGATGGGGAGACTCGTAAAAGAGAAGGGCGCCGGGAACACCCGCGAGCTCGCCTAGGCGGCGCACACGTTCGCCGTGTTTGCGCGGCAAGAACCCCTCAAAGAAGAAGTGCTCGCAAGAAATGCCGCTCGCCACCAAGGCGGTCACGCAGGCAGAAGGGCCGGGAATCACCTGTACGTCAACGCCCGCATCGCGCGCTGCGTCAACGAGCACCTGGCCCGGATCAGAGACGCTCGGCATGCCAGCGTCGGAGGCAAACGCCAAGGTCTCACCCGCCAGCAGACGGTCAACGAGCTCAGGGGCGCGCTGCGCGATAACGTTCTCGTCACAGCGAACGAGCGTCTTGGAGATGCCCAGGTGCGCCAAGAGCTTGGACGTCACGCGCGTGTCTTCGCAGCAGATGGCATCCGCCGCACGAAAGGCCTCGGCCACGCGCGAACTCATATCGCCCAGGTTACCGATGGGCGTGCCCACCATATACAGGCATCCGCTCATACGATGCGCTACCTCTTCTCTTTGCCGTTAGTCGATCATCGCGCGCTCAAGCGGCGCAAGCGCCACGCGAGCGTCCCATGCGGGGATGCGCTTCTCGGTCTTCCATGTCTGGAAATACCAGCCCCATGCGGTATCAAAGCTCGCCAGCTGGCTCGATACGAATACGCGCTCGTAAGCAGCGCGACCTTCGGGAGTCATGCTTGCGCTTGAAAGGACAGCGGCGGCCGACCACTCGCCCACCAGAATGGGAAAACCGGTAGATGTGGCTTCGCGCAATAGCTTCCTGTTGCGTGCGATCGCCTGTGATATGCCCTTAGGCGATGTAATGTCACAGGCCGATTCATCGCGATAGTGATACAGGTGAAGGTCCATCACGACGTTTTTATACTTGCCGCCGCGCATGAAACCCTTCCATAGGTCCGGATGCCCCGAAGCAGAAAACACGATGGCCTTCTCCTCGGGCATATGCGCACGCATGAGCGCATAGGCATCGCGATAGAAATTGCGCAGGTAATGAGCAGGAATGCCATCCGTCATGGTAAAGATATTCTTGCGAACGCTCACCACGGGCGAGTCTAACAACTCGATTCCCAACAAGGACGCAGCAGAGCCATAGCGAGCGGCAAGCTTCTCGAGCGTAGTCAGCGCAACGTGACGCCCATTTTTAGAGGAGTGCCAGTCGGCCGTGCTCTCGGGGGTCGTAGGGCTCTCATTGGAATCCCCCTGGCCGCCCGGCACCGTTGCCAGGGAAAGCAAAACGCTCAGCTTGTATTTCTCGGCCCACTCGATCGCACGGTCCACATAGTCGATTGCGGGGATATTTGCGATCGCATCTTCCTGAGCGCCAAAGACATGCCAGGGTACGGGAATGCGTACCGAGTTGAAGCCGATTGCGGCGATGCGGCGAAAATCGTCCTCGGCGATAAAGGTCTCGAAGTGATGGCGCAGGCGCTCGCTATACACCGCCGGACCCAACGCACGCTGCAGCTCGACCGCGTTGGCGGCACCCGTTGCCGCAAAGAGCGAAGGCGAGACCCATGTCTCGGGGATAAACCAGCCGGAAAGGTTGACGCCGTGAATTCTCTCTGCCATACCGACCCCCTATCGAACGGAGCGATAAAAAAAGCGTTCGGCTCGATGCCGAACGCTTTTAAAGTTTCGAAGGGTGGCCAGAGGGGGAGTCGAACCCTCGACACGCGGATTTTCAGTCCGCTGCTCTACCAACTGAGCTATCTGGCCACTATGTCTGTCGCGAACGACAGCTCGATTACTATACCAAATCGGAGATACGGGTCAAGCGGCAAAATCCAACTTTTTTGAAAAATGCCTGCCTTGAGATTCCGCGAGCGCAAAACAGGTGGAAGCACTCTAGTCCTGAACTGGAAATTCTTTGTCCGACACGCGCTCGATCACCAAACTCGCACCGGGGCAAAAAATGAGATGCCCCGGCTTCACACCCCAGTAGATGCGCAGCATGGCGCCCTTGCGGTCCAGAAAGACAATATCGAGGTCCCGTTTCATGAACAACGTGTGCACCGAAGAACAGCAGGGGAAGACCATGGCAACCCCGCCGGCACGCATGCTAGCCCGATAGACAGGAGCAAGCAGGCCTAAGAGGCGTTCGAAAAAGGTCTGCGCCGTAACCACGCGCATGTTCTCCCAACCAAGGATGTGCAAAACCAGGTCCACTTCCCGTAAAAGCGAATCGGTCTTTCCCCGCTTTTGAAGCAGCCTCACAAGACCACCCCCGGCCTCCATGGGTCGATCACCACTATCCGTTCGTGCTTAAGCTGAAGAGGCGAGCCCAACGCAACGCCCGCAATCGCGATATTTTGCGGCCAGGGCTCAAAGGTCATCTCGCAGTGATACCGCTGCGGCGCGGCGACAAGCGAGAGTAGCTCCGCGTCTGCCACGCTATCAGCCTCGTTTGTCACTGCCACCCGCACCGGATAAGGACTCATCGCCTCTTGCAATGTGGATTCCACCGTTGCAGTTTTACCCAGGGTGGCATCGCCTTGGGGAGAGACCCCCTGCGCTAGCACAACATCTGGCGCCACGCGATCAAAACGCGCCGCCGCACAGGCAAACTGCATGAGGTTGTAGACGATGAGTGCCAAAATGATCAGAACCGGAGCCACCACTGCCATCTCAACCGTCGCCTGCGCGCGGCCTTCCTTCCATATACCGCGCATCATCCCCCGCCTCCAGCCGCGCCCACGATATCGCGCAAACGTATTGTGAGCGGAATCGTTCCACCACCGGGAAGAGGAATCTCCGCAATCGTAAACTCCTGCTGAGCGATGTACTCCCCCACCTGGTAGCCCAAAGCCTGCATGAGCGCCTTTGGATCCGTTGAACTCAAGGGAATCGAACGCACCGCCTGCTGAACTTGCGCCACGGCAGGAATATCGGCCTTTTCAATGACTTTGGCCGAATCGACAAGCACCGGCTTTCTAAGGCTTAAATCCACCGGTTCCAGGCCCAATGTGTGAACAGCATCACTCAGGCGCCCCTTAAGCCAAGAACCAACCGGTCCAAGACCCATCCCATCGAGCTTCGAAGTCAATCCGTCAAACGCCGAATTCAGCCCCGATGCCATATCGCCATAGGAGACAAGCAGGCTCCCCCACAGGTCCATAACGCTCCCCACAAGGCCCACCGGCCCCTGATCCGAGCTTCGCTCCTCCACCGTAGAGAAGAACTGAGAGAGCACGTTGTTCTCCCGTGTTGCCGGGTCCTGTGCCAACGCAGAAGCGGAGATGGCAGCACGTGACCCTAGTGACGGGCTCGCTGCAAACGACGTATCAAGCGCATCGGGCGCCTCGATCTCGCCACAGGTGACCGCCGCCACGCAGCCAAATCGCCCGGGCGGTGCTATGCGTGGACGTTTGGACGAAAGCGCCGTGAGCGCCTCCTCGAACGAATCTCCCGCCTCCTCTGCCTGGGCTTGTGCCTTTTGTTCCAACTCAAGCTCTCGGTTTCGACACTCAACATATTCGTTAAGCGCAAGGGTGTACTCACGCAGATGGTATTCATATCCGTTGTCGATAGAGGTCGAAGCCGCAGGGGTCTTCCCCAAATCGCTCGTGCCAAAACGGCATGTCGCGCACGTGCGCGCCTGGCCACTGTCTGCCGCCGACAGCGAAATGACAGGGCCTGACGCTCCCGTCGCACCAGGACAGCCGGAACCGTAGTGGATCGTCCGCCCCTCGGGCTCATACGTCGTGGGCCACAAAGCCTGGGTATACAAGGTCGTCTGCATGATCTCCTGCTTATTTCGGGGCAGCAAGGGAACCGTAGAGACCACGCTCCCGTTGTACTCGACGATCTGGGCAGGTTCAAATGCATCGAGTGCATATCGATAAAACGCGCTTCTTGCTGCAGAATCGACCGCTGCCTCAACGCTCGTGCCGCCGGGCTTCTCATGATCCAAGCGCCACCGGTAATAGGCTTTCGTACGCGCGATGCCAACCTCCGGAGTCCACGCCACGCTCGAGGCGTAATCCGGGTTCTGCTGAGACGAAAGCCCCGTCAAACTTGACGCGCGCTCCTGCATGTTATGACCCTCACGGCCACAATCGGCAATCCAGGCTCTCTTCTTTGCCTGGGCTGTCTCGCGCGAGGCATCTTCAAGCTCGCTCGCGGTTTTATCCAACTCAGATGCCGCTTCACTCAATGACTCGAGATTGATGCCCTCGCCCTCAAGCGCTGGAAACTCGGATGCCGATGCGAAGGGCACCGCAAGCGCCGTACCGGCATATACCATTGCATCCGTCTTGCTCTCCACGCACAGACGCGTTGCATTTGCTGCAATAAGATACGGCAGCGATGCCTCCAGCGTCTTCAGCCCCTTGGAGGCGGAGCGCGCGAAGTCGTTCCTCATATCCAAGATGCGCAAACCCGCATCGATTGCTTTTACCCCTTGAGAACGAGCCCCCGGTATGAGCAGCGCGACAAGCCCCGTTCCCGTCACCGCAAGGCCGGCAAAGCCCAGACTTGCGATGCTCGCATCGACAACCGTTGCCGCCGTGTGATACGACGACACGACGTTTGACCCCGCGAGCGCCGCCCCGTCGGCAACCACCTGCACGTCTGCGCTGCGAGACAGGCTCCATACCGCCGAGACAGCCGAGAAAAGCAAGATCAGCACCACGAGCATCGCTACGGCAGACGCCACCGTCGTATAGGCGCCCTCCTCCGTGATAAACAGGTCGATCGCACACGGGCTATCCCGCGAATCGACGCCTCCCCGTCCCTCACGCTCCCCATGAGGAAATCCACGATTCGTAGTCACCCTCCAACCATTCCGGGCGTGACGCATATGACACCTCCACTTCAATCGCCACGTTTCCTTGGGCATCACCGGCCGCAAATGCGCCCACAAACGCACCGAGAATCGGCAGGGGCTTGGCAGTACCGCGAATCTTCACGCGCGAGGCCCCGTCATCGTCCGCGTGTCCAAACTCGATATCCCACGAAAGGGAACCTCCCTCGTGAAAGATGGACACATTGGGCACGGCCTGAAGCCTGCGCAGCACAAACGCCCGGCATGCTTCATCGGCATCCCCTCCCGACGTAGTCATGATCCGCGCTGCACTTGAAGCTGCCGATTCCATAACTGCTCGCGTATACAGCAGGCACACCGGTTGGATCATCAGCAACAAAAGAATGAGAAACGAGGGCAGCAGCAACGCGGCCTCCACCGTCGCCTGGGCGGAGCACTCGCGCACCGTCTCAATACAAGGAGATGTCGATGAGCCCTCCCGCATCAAAGCCGTGCGACGCCGCCGCCTCCGCCAACGCTGCCAAGGTTCCATCCTGCCCTGCACGCCATAGCAGCCCCAATGCCGAGACAACCGCCAAAAGCGCAAGCACGGTAAGCGCATATTCCAGCGTCGCCTGCGCCGAAGTCTCACAAAACACTTCACTGTGGCGCTTTGTTCTGCATGCCGACCGCCCCGTTTCATTCATATGCACCTCACCCCACGTTCTCTGCAGGCAAACGCACGATGCGCAGTGTGCTGGCGGCACCGTCCTCGCTACTCGTGACATAGATGATGTCGACCCATCTTTCGGACATAACGATGCCGCCCCATACATTTCCCTTGATGTCCATGTAGCCGCTGCACATAAGCCTGCCTACGCCCTGCGCCCGATACGCTTCGAGCACGGCTGCCGTACTTTGCGGCAAGTCGGTCTCTTCCCGCCAAATCACCGCACGCGATTGCCCTTCGGTCTCAACCGATTCTTGCGTCTGCAAGTCATCAAGAAAGGCCGCACGGGAGCTCTCTTTTGTCTGAGCGTTTTGAACCTCTTGCACCGTCTGCCGCTCTTCTTCGGAAAGCTCGATGGCGGCAGACGAGGGCCTCTCACCTTGCTGCCGCACAACCAAAAGAATCGATGCCGAGAGCAGCACCAACGCAAGCGCAATCCACAGGATGCGACGGGAAGCCGACCTCATGATCTACAGGCTGTTAATGCCCGATGCGATTGCATCCCACAGCTCGGCCACCTTGCCGCGAAACGCAACGATGGCCAAAATAGCAATCACCACGAGTACGCCGACGAGAATGGCATACTCTGTCGTTCCCTGCGCGCTCTGTTCGTCCGCAACGATACGAACCGCATTCGCGCCCTCCTGCGCCAAGGAATACGCCTTTTGCTTCATGCTCTCAAACCAACGCCTCATCTCTTTCCTCCTTAGATCATTCCGCTCGCAGCAAGCAGCGGACCCAATATGGATAACAACAAAGCGGGCAGTATCAGCGTCCCCGTAGGCACAAGCAGCTTGACGGGGGCACGCTCGATCTGGCGCTCGACGTCCGCCCTATGGGCACTGCGCATCTCGATTCCCTGGCGAGCAAGCGTGTCGGCAAGAGGAGCGCCAAGCACATGGGCCTGCCCAACCGCCGCAGCAAACGACTCAAGCTGGCGTACATGCGTCACCCGAGCAGCCTCGGCAAGGGCATCCTCGCGCGAAGCCATGCCCGTCTGCCAGCACATGCGGGCATGGGCCAGCGAGCGCGAAAGCAGGCCCGACTTATTCGCACAGTACATGTCGAGTGCAGCATCGAAAGAAAGCCCCGCTAGCAGTCCCAAACGCACGATATCCGTCATCTCGGATACATCCGAGAGCGAAGATTGCTCGCCACTCGTACCGCTTTTCATAGATGCAGCAGCGCGCTTTCCGCGCGCAATGGCCCTCGAACGCAAAGCCAATAACCCATCGCAGGCGCCAGATGTCACAAGACCGCCTGTCACCCAGGCGCATGCGCCCCATGTGCTACCCACAAGCAGCAAGATTGCAGCATCCACCAGCATGGTGCCTACACCTCCACACGCATGATCTTTCGAATAACCATCCAAGCGCCCACATTGAGTGCCAACGCCACAACAATCGACAGCGCCCCCACGGTCGTTGCAAGGCCTGCCCTAAAATCCGTCGAGAGCAGCGTCAAGAACACGATCATCGCCGCCGGCATCCCCGCAACAAGCCGAGCAGACATGCGCGCCTGCGACGTTTTTACATCCAGCATGCGTTTGAGCTCTAGTCGCTCGTGGCACAGCTGTGCCGCCTCGCGCAGCAGCTCCCCCAAGGGAGCGCCCGTGCGCTTAGACACCTTGAGAGCAAGGACAACGAGCTCGAGGCCGGGAGCATCAAGGCGTTCGAGCATGGCATCGAGCGCCTCCGTCGCGGGCACGCCGCAGTCCACCGCAAACGAAACGCGCATGAACTCCGTCCGAATAGATTCGGCCGAGCGCGCCCCGACAAATCGCATTGCCTGTGGAAGCGAATAACCCGAGGCAAGCGAGATCGCAAGAGAGCCAAAGGCCTCTGGCATGGCGACCTCGAGCTTTCTCGCACGCTCACGCAGACGGCGAGAGTGCATCGAACAAAGGACGGCAAGGGGCGCCATCGCAAATAGCACACCCCACGGCGACCACGCCAAAAGAAGACCGAGCGCCCCTGCCGCAAAAGTAACCAACAAAAAAGCACCCAGACGTTCGGTAGGCGAATACAGCGCAAAGGGATGTTTACCGTGCCACGAGAGCTCCGCGACCTCATCCACCGCCCCCTGAAGCACTGGGAGCGTGCCAAGCTTTTGCACCGGCCCCAACGAGCCCAAAGCCCAGCACCACGCACGCAATGAAGGCGCGTCCCCTCCCGCCGCGGCGGTAGGATCGCCGCCCACCACACCAAGCGCCATCCATACGCTTAAGCACACGAGGGCTCCGCTTCCCGCGGACACAAGGCTCTCCATCGCTCGACCTCCTCCCTGGCGATCGCGCCGGAGCGCACTCCTTCCGCAATAAACGGCGGCTCGCGCAAAAGCGACCAGGTTGTCGTCGCCGAATCGAACGAGACATATTCCTCTAGCTGCACGCCGCCTTCTGGCGCGCGCGTCACGCCCGTAAACGACGACACGAAGCGCCGTCCGTCCGGCATGCGCTGCGACATAACAATCCCATCGAGCGCCATGGCAATCTGTTCCTCAATCAGATCGCCCGGAAGATCGATGCCGTAGCGAGAAAGCAGGGTCAGACGCACAATCACCTCGCGCGCCGTGCCTGCATGCAGTGTGGTAAGCGAACCATCATGGCCCGTATTCATGGCCTGCAGCATGTCAATGCACTCTTCGCCTCGCACCTCGCCTACCACGATGCGGTCGGGACGCATGCGCAACGCGTTTGCCACCAGCTGTCTGATGCTCACTTCGCCCTTGCCTTCTATCGACTCTTGGCGAGCCTCCAGGCGCACCACATGAGGATGACGTGCAAACTTGAGCTCCGCAGAATCCTCGATAGTCACAATGCGCTCGCCCAGATCGATCTCGCAGGAAAGGGCGTTGAGCAACGTGGTCTTACCCGAGCCCGTACCGCCAGCCACCGCCAAATCTTGCCGCAACGAAACCGCGCAAGAAAGCAACTGCGCATACCACGAAGGCAGGGACCCCAATTCCACCAGCTCGCCCAAAGAGGTAATCCGGTCAGAGAACTTCCTAATCGTGAGCACCGGTCCGTCAATCGCAATAGGCGGGATCACCGCATTTACGCGATACCCGCTTGGGAGACGAGCGTTCACGATAGGACTCCGCTCATCGATACGGCGACCAAGCGGAGAGATGATCCGGTCGATAATCACGCGAATCTGCTCGTCATCGGCAAACACGTCGTGCATCGGGTAGAGCTTTCCCGCGCGTTCGAAAAAGATCGAAGCGCATCCGTTGACCATAATCTCGCTCACGCTGTCATCGTCCAGCAGCTCCTGCAGAGGACCGAGGCCCACCACGTCATCAAGGATTTCACGGACAATTCGCGCCTGCTCCCGTGCCGTCAATGGACCCGTCTCCCGCGCGTTGAGCACAGCCTCGATTGCCGGTCGTAATTCCTCGCGCGAGCGTTCCGACGAGACAGCCGCAGCCATCCGCGACACCTCGTCATAGCCCACGCGCTCCAGCATCTCTTGCTTTACGCTTCGCTTGAGCTCTGTATAACGCAGGGGCGTGGGTGATGAGGCGTTCGGGGTCGCCTCGGCACGTCGCACACGATCCAAAACGCTCATGACTTTTCACCCCGTTGCCTCTTGCGCAAAAAGCGCCGGCGCCCACGCCCGCCCACCTGTTGAGCTCGCACTTGATACGCCTGTTCCCATGCCCCGATGTCGCAACCAAGCTCCTTTGCCACACAGCGCACAAGCTCTGTCACATCACGGGAAAACGCAGAATCCTGTGCTACAAATTCCCCCAACCGACCGAATGCCTGCATCTGCTCCATGGCATCGCCGCCTTCGGCCACGCGCATACGCGAACGCAAAGAGACCGCCATTTCAAAACGAAGCGCTTGTTCCTCCTGATTGCCCGCGCGTTCAAACCGGTTGAACACCGACGTCATCTTTGTCTTTGCCACGCCGATCCGGCTCGCCAGCTCAATCGCGCGGATCGCCGAAGACGCGCACCCTGCCTGTCCAACGACAATGCAGCGATCGCACTGCGCAACGGCACAGGCAACACCATCGCCCCAAAATGTCGAGGTATCGGCAAAGATAATGTCCGCTTCCTGACGTAAAAGCCCGATCAGCTGCTCGATGGGGCCCGAAAGCAATTCGGCGCGCTCGGGTAAAAGTGCCGGTCCCCACAAGGTCACCCCTGGAGCCACACGCATGGCCGTTGCCTCGGCACCTGCTTCAATCCCTTCAAAATCTGCGCCTTCCACAGCGAGAGATGCCAGGTCATTTGGCTCATCGACCCCCACCATGTCGTACATATTTCCAAACATCAAGTCCAAATCGAGCACTGCAGCTCGCAAGCCCATCGACGCCGCGGCAAACGCCATTGCGGCCGTCAACGTGGTTTTGCCCACGCCGCCTCTTCCCGATATGACAGCAACAAGCGGTGCCCCGCCAGAAGAAGCAGAGATAGGAGATGCTATTTTCTCTTCGAGAACCGTGCCCGTATGCGCGGTAGCCATCGTCTCCCGACCGGAAGCCTCCCCTTTGTCCCCAATCGAGCCAGACCCAATGGCCCCTTTTCCAGACAGCGCATCCTCCATCGCCATCTTTGCAAAGGCTGGCAGCGTCATTGATGTCGCCACGCCATCCGAGGACCCCTCAACCTCACGCACAGGGGTCGCCACGTCCTCGCTCTTAGGCAACGACTCCACCGCCCCGTGCGGCTCGACCCATGGCGGCTCCTCCAGATCTGCCGCAAAACGATCGATCTGCCATTCGGGCACGTCGTCTAAATCATCCACCTCTGCCAAATACGCTTCTTCATGAGTTCCAGCAGGGGACGCGGCTGCCCCCGCGTCTTCAGGACAATCCTTCGTCTCTGCCCTTGATATAGGTGGATTACATGCCGCGCCCTCTGCTGCAATCACCTCCGTAGCGCCCGCGGCGAACAGGCAGGCTGCCGCTCCCGCATCTTTTCGCGCAATAAGAACCACAATCGGAGCGCACCAACCCGCATCGGCAAGCTCGCGCACAACGCGCTCCGCCGTCGCTGCCTCATCAAACGAGACAGCCGCCCCCACCGCCACCTGCGATAGCACTCGAGCAACGTCGGATACACCCTGCTCGCACCCCATACGCATCAGCTGAGCATGAGGACACCGGCGCTCAATCTCATCCGTCAGTTGGCGCACCTTGGATCCTGCGGCGCACAGCAGCCACACCGAACTCATGACGCATCCCCTTCTTCTGAAGCAACATCTGCAGACATAACGCCGCCCGTCGCAATCGTCACCATCCCCTGCGAGGTCACCGCCAAAAGCTCCGGCACCCGCTCGGGCTCCACTCCAAGCGTCACCCAACTCAATGCAGCGCCCTCAAAACGCTCCGAGCTTGTATCGAGCACTTGCGCCGAGAGCAGCAAATCTGCCACGGAATCGCGCGAGGCGTATACATCCACACGATCCCCCGCCTTGATTGCCCCACCCAGGGCATGTTCTTCATCGCTTGCGACCGATACCGCAACCATTCCGTCTGGCACCTCCAACGAACCCACGCGCGTCTCGGTAAAGTACGCAGCACTCACTACAGCGCGCTTGGGTATGCGCGAGGTCGCGGTCTTTCCCGCGGCTTCTTCCATCGACGTATAAGCATCCGAGGGCAGCAGACTCGAAACCCAATCCTCAACGGCGACATTTCCGTCATCGATTCGCTCGCCCGGCTCGATATCACGGGTAGCGACACAAACCCGAGTCACGTCTCCCCCGTACAATTCGATCGCCTCTCGCTGCCTCACCTGGGCCTCTTCACGCACCGAAGTCACATACCAGCAGGTCAGCACAGCAGCAAGTAAACCCGAAGCAACGCTTACGACAACACGCGCCTTCTTTCTCATCGCCACCCCCAAATGCTTGCGGCAAAGACCCTTGTCTTTGCTACCTCGATTGTGCGAAGGGGCCCGGCAAAAACCGAGATCAATATGAAAAGGCGAATCGTGACCTTACAAATCTCTCCCCCGTTTCTCACACGCCTTGTTAGATTTGAGGGGAGATTGTCGCGACACCCATGCGACATCGCCACGACCCCGAAACATCAAGTACGCCCACGCGCATGAAAAAGAGGCATCGACCAGCATCGATGCCTCCGATTGATTCCGCAAAAGAAAAGGCCGCCAAAAATGGCAGCCTTACAATTTCTCACCTTTGCAAATGTGCGCTCTAAAACCGCGCTCTATCCCAGATGAATATCAGGATCGAGCGACTGCGCGCTCACGCGCATCTCGCGCGCAAGCGAGAGGAACTCATCAAGACGAATACGTTCGATAGTACCTTCCTCGACGCCTTCGCACACCGCGCACCCCGGCTCATGGGTATGCGTGCAATCGTTAAAACGACAGGCACGAGCCGCCTCGACAATCTCGGGAAACATCTTTGCCAACCCCCGCTCATGACCAACAAGCGGTAGGCTACGCAGGCCCGGCGCGTCGGCGATAACGCCCGCATCATGCCCAAGCGAAACCATAACGCGTGCAACCGTGGTATGGCGCCCCGCGTCGTCGCGCTCGCGCACGTCTCCGGTCTCTAATGCCTCATGGCCAAGCAGCGCATTCAAAAGCGTCGATTTACCAGCCCCCGATTCGCCCAGAATCATGGCGCAGGAACCCGCCGGAACGCAAGCGCGCACTTCATCGACGCCCTGTCCGGCCACCGAAGACGTGACCAGCACGCGCACCAGCGGCCCCACCAGCTGTCGAACCGTTCGAACCACGCGCTCAAGCTCGGCATCGTCGCAGCGATCGGCCTTGGTGAGCGCAATCACGGGCTCAACGCCGCAGTCGAGCGCCAGCACCATGGAGCGTGCAATACGGTCGCATACCAGCTCAAGCGTATCGCGCACAGAGCCCAGCGCCTGCACGATCAAAATAACGTCGATGTTCGTCGCAAGCACCTGACGCTCGCCGCGCTTCTTGCCGCGCCAGCGCTCAAAAGAGCTGTGCCGTGGCAACACGTGCTCAATCACACCCATATCGTGACCAGCAGAGATGCGAACGACAACACGATCGCCCACGGCAGGCAAAAGCACTTGCTCGTCGCCGCGCGCCTTAGCAAAACTCACGGCATGCTCGGCGCGCAAGGTCTGATCAGCGCAGGCTACCAGCGGAAACCCACGATCCAAACGCACGACGACGCCCAAGTGCATCTCGGAGGCAGCCTGTTCATCGCGACGAGCCGCATCGGCAACCCACGTCTCGAAGGCAGCCGCCTGCGTAGCATCCGCCCCCATGTCCTCAAACGTGGGAACGTCATGCAAAGACTCAAGGGCAGGCAAATCGGCGGCGGCGCAAACCTGCTCGCGCGATACCTCGCGCGAGCGACGAGCCGACCCCGCACGCTTCTTTGCCTTGCCCATACGTGTCTCCTATTCCTTCTCGATGGCGCGCATGATGGCCTTCTGGATCTCCACGATAGGGATGATCAGGAACGCCAGGGCCAACGCGGCGATAACACCCTTGAGCTCAAGCGTCACAGGGCCAAAGAACATATTGGCGAGCGTCGGCTGCACGGTCACGATCACCGTCAGCACCAGCGCCAGCGCGGCAGAGGCCCACAGCCACTTGTTCTGCTTCTTCATGGTGAACAGGGAAGCGCGACGGCTGCGCATGTTGAAGCAGTGGAAGATCTCGACCATGTTGAGCGTGATGAACGCCATCATGACGCCCTCTTCGTCCGCGTTGCCCGCAATCATATCGGAGATGTGGATGTAGCCCATGTCAAAGTAGACGCCCACAAAGAAGCTCGCGAGCACGAGCACGGTGATGATCAGGCCCTGGACCACACAGTCCAGACCCATATGGCCGGCAAAGACGCCGTCCTTGGCGTTACGGGGCTTGCGCTTCATAACGTCACCCTCGGCCTCTTCCATGCCAAGAGCCAACGCCGGGAAGCAGTCGGTCACGAGGTTCACCCACAGCAGTTGCACCGGCTGGAAGATGGTGAAGCCGATGAGCGTGGCGATGAACACCGAGAAGACCTCGGCGAGGTTTGCCGAGAGCAGGAACTGGATGACCTTGCGGATGTTGTCGTAAATGCGACGACCCTCTTCGCAGGCGCCGATGATGGTGGCGAAGTTATCGTCGGCAAGCACCATGTCGGCCACGTTCTTGGTCACGTCGGTGCCGGTGATACCCATGCCGATGCCGATGTCGGCGCGCTTGATGGAGGGAGCGTCGTTCACGCCGTCACCGGTCATGGCGACAATCTGGTCGCGGCTCTTCCAAGCCTCGACGATACGCGTCTTGTGCTCGGGCTGGACGCGTGCGTACACACCAAAGTCCTCGATATGCGCATCGAGCTCTTCTTCTCTCATGCGATCAAGCTCGGCGCCGGTAATGGCCTGACTGCGATCCGTGACGATACCCAGCTGCTTGGCGATGGCCACAGCAGTGTCGATATGATCGCCCGTGATCATAACGGTACGGATGCCCGCGGCGTGAGCCTCCTTGATGGCAGCAGCGGCCTCGGGGCGGACCGGGTCGATCATGCCCGAAAGGCCACAGAACACCATGTCGTGCTCAAGAGCCGAAGCGGAGCAATCGGCAGGAATCTCGTCATACGAGCGGCTTGCCAGGGCAAGGACGCGCAGGGCTTCATCGGCCATGGACTTGTTGGCGACGGCGATCTGCGCGCGGCGCTCGTCGGTCAGCGGAACGACGGCATCGCCCTCATATATATGAGTACACAAACCCAAAACAACGTCGGGCGCGCCCTTGGTGTACTGCTCGTAAGCACCGTCGAGGGTCTCCACCACAACGGACATCATCTTGCGGCCCGAGTCAAACGGAGCCTCGCCCACGCGCGGGTGCTCGGCGGTAAGGCCCGTGAGGCCCGCCTTGCCAGCATCGTTTACCAGTGCGCACTCGGTGGGCTCGCCCACGGCCTCGCCCAGCTCCTCATCCCACTTGGCATCGGAGCACAGCGCCATGCCGGCAAGGAACTTCTCCTCGGGAGCAGCGAGCTCGTGCTTGACCACGGTCATCTTGTTTTGGGTAAGGGTGCCGGTCTTATCGGAGCAAATGGTCTGCGTGCAGCCGAGAGTCTCGACGGCAGAAAGCTTGCGGATAATCGCCTGGCGCTTGGCCATCTTGGTCACGCCAAGCGAAAGCACGATGGTCACGACGGCCACAAGGCCCTCGGGGATTGCGGCAACGGCCAGCGAAACAGCGACCATAAAGGTGTCGAGCAGTGCGGTCGGATCGGCCATGACGTTGCCCACGCCGTGACGCAGAATGTCCACACCAAAGATAACGACGCAGATAACGATAACCATGACGGTAAGGATGCGGCTGAGCTCGGCCAGCTTGACCTGAAGGGGCGTCAGCTCCTCCTTGGCCTCGGCGAGGGCACCGGCGATCTTGCCCATCTCGGTATCCATACCGGTTCCCACCACAACGGCGCGACCGCGACCATAGACCACGGTGGAACCCATATAGCACATGTTCTTGCGATCGCCGAGCGGCACATCATCGGCGCCGGCAGCGAGCTCGATCGTGCGAGCGTGCTTCTCGACGGGCACAGACTCACCAGTGAGCGCCGCTTCCTCGATCTTCATCGTAGCGCTCTCGAGCACACGGCAGTCGGCAGGAACCGAGTCGCCAGCCTCAAGCAGTACGATGTCGCCGGGAACAAGCTCAGCGCTCGGCAGGTGGCACAACTTGCCATCACGCATGACCTTGGACTGGGCAGCACTCATCTCCTGCAGGGCTGCCAAGGCCTCTTCGCTCTTGGCCTCCTGCACAACGCCGAGCACGGAGTTCACCACGACAACGAACATGATGATGATCACGTCGGCAAAATCGGCCTCGCCCTTCACCATGCCGGTAAGAGCCGAGATAACGGCCGCCACGATAAGCATGATGACCATGGGGTCTGCCATCTGCTCAAAGAAACGCTTCCACAGTGGAACAGGAGCCGCCTCGTCAAGCTTGTTGGGACCCGCCTGGCGCAGCCTATCGGCAGCGACAGCAGAGGTCAGGCCATCCTCGGCACTCGTTGCTTGCGCATCGAGCACGTCCTTGGCGTCGGCCAAGTATTCACGTTGCATAGATTCCCCTCCTGGGATGTTTGAGCTGCCAAGCAGATTGATGCCCGATCATAATTCCCAGGAGAAGGGCAAGGGCTCATCAAGGCTGCCATGCTTAGCAGCGATTTGCAGTCCTCTTATAGTACCCAAAAGGTCGAAGGCACGCTGTGCCGAGCGGCAGACATCGTCCAGGCTCCGCAATTTAATCGACATTTCTTTATTGAAGCCTAACGCAGGCCAAACATCGTTTTGTTGCGCCGCCTGTACCGTATTATTCCGAAAACCCAAATTCCCCTGCAGCTCGACAGCATGCAGGTCGTCTTGATGCTACAAACCCGTTTCCCCTGCATACGCGTTCCTTTCTTCAAGGAGGGTACGCTTCGTAACGAAGCTTACTTCTTTCGTTTCAAGTATTATTTCTGCAGGTAGGAGACTTTGTAAGTTTCGGATTCTTTCGCAACCGAAAGCAACTTCGTGTCGTATACTGTTTTCAAAGAGGAAGCATCGGCACAGACTTCTATGGAGGTATGCATGTTCAAACGCACAAAGATCGTCTGCACCATGGGCCCGGCTTGCGACAACGAGGATACGTTGCGCGAAATGATTAAGGCCGGCATGAACGTCGCCCGCTTTAACTTCTCCCACGGTTCCTACGAGGAGCATCACGAGCGCATCGAGCGCGTGCGTCGCCTTG
Organism: uncultured Collinsella sp.; assembly: GCA_934621295.1. Lineage (GTDB taxonomy): Bacteria > Actinomycetota > Coriobacteriia > Coriobacteriales > Coriobacteriaceae > Collinsella. The sequence goes on along the minus strand of CAKTVB010000001.1, from coordinate 298,484 downwards.
CCGCAGAGCTTGGCCAGCCCGTCGGCATCCTGCTCGACACCAAGGGTCCCGAGGTCCGCACCGGCTTGCTCAAGGATCACAAGAAGGTCACCGTCAACGAGGGCGACCGCATCATCGTGACCGCCGCTCCCACCACCGAGGACAACCTTGGCACCGCCGAGCACATCTCGCTCGATTATCTCAACCTCCCCAGCGAAGTCACCAAGGGCTCCACGATCTTGATCGACGACGGACTGGTTGGCCTTGAAGTCGAGTCCGTCGACGGCAACGACATCCACTGCATCGTCAAGAACAACGGCGAAATCGGCGAGCGCAAGGGCGTCAACATGCCCAACGTGAACATCAGCCTGCCCGCCATCACCGAGCGCGACCGCGAGGACATCCTCTTTGGCCTCAAAGAGGGTATCGACTACATCGCCGCCTCTTTCATCCGCGACGGCAAGGCGGTTGAGGAGATCCGCGAGCTCTGCCTCATGAACGGCGGCGAGCACGTGACGATCTTCCCCAAGATCGAGTGCGCGCTGGGCGTCGATAACTTCGACGAGATCCTCGAGGCTTCTGACGGCATCATGGTTGCCCGCGGCGACCTGGGCATCGAGATCGCCCCGCAGCTCGTACCGCATATCCAAAAGGAAATCATCCGCAAGTGCAACGACGCCTACAAGCCTGTTATCACCGCTACGCAGATGCTCGACTCCATGCAGCACAACCCGCGCCCGACGCGCGCCGAGGTCGCCGACGTCGCCAACGCCATCTACGATGGCACCGACGCCGTCATGCTCTCCGGCGAGTCCGCTGCCGGCATGTACCCGGTCGAGGCCGTGAAGATGCAGGCGAGCATTGCTCTTGAGACCGAGAAGTATCTGGCTGCACACGCTCCGCTCGTGGTGCCCGAGGGCGCTTCGACCACGCGCGCCGTCAACAACGTCGTGGGTCTTTCCGCCGTCAACATGGCTACCACCATCGGCGCCAAGTGCATCACCGTCCCCACCACCACCGGTCGTACGGCACGTCTGATTTCGCACTTCCGTCCCAACATGCCCATCTGCGCGTTCTCCCGTCACGAGTGGGCCGTCCAGCAGATGATTATGTACTGGGGCGTACAGCCGCACCTCGCCGCCATCACGCAGGGCACCGTCAACGGCACCATCATGAAGGCGATTGAGACCGCCAAAGAGCTCGGTTACGTGAGCCCGGGTGAGCTCACCGTGGCAACCGCCGGCGATTCGCGCATGTGCGTCCAGGCCGAGGGCAAGTCTTCTTCCACGAACGTCGCCTACGTGGCCCAGGTTCGATAATCGCGCTTGCAACTCACTGCGTTACAGCAAGGGGACCGGAAGGATATTCCTTCCGGTCCCCTTTTCGTTCAGGCCTTTGTTTCGACGCTCGCAACGCGTGAGGCCAGCTCTGGCTAGCAGTCCATCTTCTGCCGCGCTTCGCCAACAAGCTGCTCTGTTGTGTTCAGCACCTCGGCAAAGGTCTCGCTAAAGAACGCCTCGGTGAGCAGACGATACGGCGGATGCTCCGCTCGACCGGGATTCTCACGCACCACCTCGTGAATAACGCCGACGGTCTTGAGGACATCGTCGCTCGAAATGGAATACTGCGCAAAAGCAGCTGCCGCAGCCTTGAGGCGCGGCGTGGCGCGCACAATGCTCTCGAGATGCAACGTCTTGCCAAACCAATCAAAGTCGCCCTGCTTCTTGATACGAAATTCCTCGCTGGGCTCTCCGCCCTGTGCCGCGAGATATTCATTGACGCGGGTGTTCCAGATGTTGTCGGCAAACAGGTGCACCCAAGTACCAAGCGTAAGGTCAATCAGGGACTGCTCCACGTCTTCGGGCTGCGTCGAGGATTCCGCAGGCGCAACAGGCGGCAGGTCCGGCGCGCCCTCATAGCGATGCGGATAGTGCACACGATTCACGCGCTCGCGCTCCTGCGCGATGGTGGTCGCGTCCACGCATGAGCCGCAGCCGGCACGATGTAGCAGCGGGGCCACGTAGCCTTCCCAAAACTCATGCGCACGCGGCTTGGGAATAGGCTCGGATTCGGCAAAATGCGTGATGCGGTACGGAATGGGATTGGCAATATCCGGCACCATATAGCCCACGAGAACGTCGGGAACCACGCTGCCAAACAAGAAAGCGTTGCGATCGCGCACGAGTGCCGCCACGGAGCCGTCGCGCGCAAGAAGCATCTTGGCCTCGGCGATATGTATGTTCCAGCTTGGCAAGGAAGCCTCCCCTCGATCAAAGCACCCACAGGCAAAACAAGAGAGCACCCCAGATTCGGGGTGCTCCAAATCAAACAAATGCGATGCACACCGAACTAGCTGCGGACCTCACCGCCGGTTGCCTTGCACACCTTGGTGACGATCTTGCTGTGCGCACGCTCGACCTCGTCACTCGTAAGCGTGTGATCGTCGGAGCGATACGTCAGCGAGAACGCCATGGACTTCTTGCCTATGCCCACGCGAACGGGATCGCGGTAGACGTCGAACAGACGCACGTTCTCGAGCAGCTTGCCGCCGGCGCTCGTGATGCGCTGCAGCAGGTCCTCGCAGGTCACCTCGTCGGGAACAACGATGGCGAGGTCGTGCTGGACAGCCGGGAACGGCGAGAACTCATGGTAGTTCTCCTGGTTGTGCGCGCCCTTGATAAGCTTATCGAGGTCAAGCTCGAAGGCGACCACGATCTGATCGATATCCATAGCCTCGCGTGCCTCGGGGTGAATCTCGCCCACCCAGCCTAGCACGGTACCGCCAGAAAGAACCTCGGCGGCGCGGCCCGGCTGCAGGAACTCGTAGCCCTCGCCCTCGGCCACGCGAAAGCGTACCTTGGGCAGGCGCAGCTGCTCGAGCAGCTCTTCGACAATGCCCTTGCCAGCAAAGAAGCGCAGCTTATCAACGGTGTTGTTCCAGGTTTGATCGGTCCAGGAGCCCGTAAGCACGCCTGCCACAGACTGCGTCTCGCGCGGCAGGCTCGCGTTCTCGCGACCATGGAAGAGGGTGCCAATCTCGTAGAGATGCACGTTGGTCGTACCGTGGGCCTCGTTGTAGGCAACGGACTGCAGCAAGCCGGGAAGGAGCGAACGGCGCATCTCGGTCTGCTCGGCAACCAACGGATTCATAAGTACGACAGGCACGCCGCGGCCATCGGCGGACATATGGATTTTCTCGAGGTCGCCCGGGGCGGCAAAGCCAAAGGTCGTGGTCTCGTTGAGGCCACTGGCACGCAGAATCTGGCCAACCTTGCGCGTGAGCTGCTGCTCGCGCGTCAGACCACCGATGTGGTTCTTGGCGGCGGGAATCGTTGCCTCCACACGGCTCATACCCCACAGGCGCAAGATCTCTTCGATAAGGTCAATCTCGCGCGGAAGGTCGGGGCGGAAGCTCGGCGGCGTAACCAGGTAATCCTCGCCCGTCTCTTCCACCGTGCAACCCAGGCGCGTCAGGGCGCGCACCACGAAATCGCGCTCGATAGGAGCGCCGCAGATGTCGAGAACACGCTGATAGCGAAGGGTGATGGAATCGATGGCCTTGGGTGCGGGATACACATCCACATAGCCGGGGGCAACCTCGCCGCCGGCGATCTCCTCAATAAGGGCGCACGTCACGTTGGCAACGTCGACGCAACCCGTCTCGTCCACCTGACGCTCGAAGCGAATGGAAGCGTCGGAGATAAGAGAGAGGTCGCGGCTCGTATGGCTGGTGCGACCGGCGTTGAAGCAGGCGCTCTCTACCAGCACGTCCACGGATGCGTCGGTGATCTCGGAGTCCATGCCGCCCATGACGCCCGCGAGGGCAACGGGACGCTCGCCATCGGTGATGAGGCCCATGCCAGCATCGAGGACGCGCTCCTCGCCGTCGAGGGTCTGGAACTTCTCATCCTGCTTGGCAGCGCGTACCACCACAGAGCGATGGCCGTCGCGCTCAGCAAAGGTCGAGAGGTCAAAGGCGTGGAGCGGCTGACCGGTGAGCATCATCACGTAATTGGTGATGTCGACGATGTTGTTGTGAGGACGGATACCCAGAGCATTCAGGCGCTTGACCATCCAGTCGGGCGAGGGTCCAACCTTCACGTTGCGCACGATGCGAGCGACGTACCGATCGCACAGGCCATCGTCGGCAATCTCGACGGAAAGCTCGTCTGCCGTGGCACGGCCAGTCTCCGCCTTGATGGCGGGCAGCTCCACGTGATAATCGCGGTCGAAGATGGCACCCGTTTCGCGCGCCATGCCGATCATGGACAGGCAGTCGGGGCGGTTGGGCGTGATCTCGCAATCGAGCACGGTGTCGGACGAGCCATAGTACTCGCCAAAGGGCATGCCGACGGGAGCATCCTCGGGCAGGATCATGATGCCCGCATGATCGCCGCCGATGCCCAGCTCGCGCGCCGAGCAGTTCATGCCAAAGCTCGCAACGCCGCGAAGCTTGGATTTCTTGATCTTGATACCGCCGGGCAGCTCGGCCCCGATCATAGCGGTCACGATATGGTCGCCGGCCTCGAAGTTCTGGGCGCCGCAAACAATCTGCAGCGGCTCGGGGTTGCCCTCGGCGTCGACGTTTTTGTCGCCCACAGAGACCTTGCACACATACATGTGGTCGCTATCGGGATGTGGCGTTTTCTCGAGCACCTGAGCCGTGACCACATGGTCAAAGCTCTCGCCCACAATGTCGATAGCCTCAACCTCGGTGCCCGTGCGAATATACTCGTCCGAAAGCTCCTTGGGGCTCTCGGGCACATCGATCATAGTCTTGAGCCAGTCGTACGAAACGCGCATTTAGCTCTCCTTTTTATCTAACCCCATACGCATGGGAGTGAATTACAGCAGCGAAGACAAAATCAACCTGAACAATCAATCAGGTATACGGCTTTCCGAAGTGCCGCAGATTGCCCTGAAAGAGGAGGGAAGCGTACTTAGGTACGCGACCGACGATTGAAGGGCAAGGTGCGGTGCTTCGGGAAGCCGCCGGGACAAGTCAACCTAAAACTGGTTGAGGCAGCGCATATCACCCGTCATCAGCGTGCGCAGGTCGGGCAGGTCGTAACGAAGTGCCGCCACGCGCTCGGCGCCGATGCCAAAAGCGAAGCCGGTATATTTCTCGGGGTCGATGCCGCAGTTGATAAGCACGTTGGGGTCGACCATGCCGCAGCCCAAGATCTCGATCCAGCCGGAATGCTTGCAGAAGTTACAGCCCTTGCCGCCGCACACATGGCAGCTCACGTCAACCTCGCAAGAAGGCTCAGTGAAGGGGAAGAAGTGCGGGCGATAGCGCGTCTTGCGATCCTCGCCGAACATGCACTTAACAAAGTAGTCGAGCGTGCCCTTGAGGTCGCCGAAGGTGATGCCCTCGTCCACCACGAGGCCCTCGATCTGGTTGAACTGAGGCAGGTGGCAGGCGTCTGCCGTGTCGGGACGGTACACGGTGCCCGGGCAGATCATGTAGATGGGCGGCTTTTGGCTCTCCATGGTGTGAATCTGCACGCCCGAAGTCTGGGTGCGCAGCAAGATGTCGGACTCGCCATGGGCATGGGTCTCGGGGTGTGCCACACTGCCGGGGTTGTTATCGACCACGTAGAAGGTGTCGCGCGCCGAGCGGCTGGGATGGTCCATGGGGGCGTTGAGCGCGGTGAAGTTGTAGTAGGAGGTGTCGACCTGCGGGCCAGACTCAACGGTGTAGCCGATGCCACAGAAGATGTCCTCGGCCTCCTCGATGATCTGCTTAATGAGGTGCTGATGACCAATCTGTGGACGGATGCCCGGCAGGGTAATGTCCACGGCGTCGTGCTCAAGCGCGTGCTTGAGGGCGGCAGCCTTCATCTCGGCCTTGCGCTCCTCGAACAGGCCTTCGACCAGCTGACGCATTTCGTTGGCGCGTTTGCCCATCACGGGGCGCTCCTCGGGAGAGAGCTTACCCATCATGCGCATGAGGCCGGTCACGCGACCCTTGCGGCCGAGCAGGGCCACGCGGGCGGCTTCGAGCTTCTCGGCGTCGTCGGCGTTGGCGATAAGCTCCTTTGCCTCCGCTTCGAGCTTGGCCAGATCATCGATCAGACTCATCTATCTTCCTTTCCTGTCTGCACGGGGCGTCATGCCCCGTCCGCCCGCACTCGGCAACAAAAAACCGTCCTTGGGCGCTTCTCGCTTACCCAAGGACGGCTGAATTCCGCGGTACCACCTTGTTTGGCAGCCGGATGTCTGGCCCGGCATGCCCTCTTTTGACCTCTTGTCGCGAGGCTCACGGCTCCCCTACTCAGGCAATGCCCGTTCAGGTCGCTGCTCGGGAGTGAACGTATAGCCCTTGCCAAGGTGAAGAGGCTTGCAGCCTATGACCTCTTCTCTCTTAAACCCGGCGCGGCGGACCAAACCCTCTCCGTCAACGCATTGGCCAGAATGATAGCACAAGCGAGTCAACGAACGCGCAGCATCCAAAGGCCGCGCGCCCCTTTTCCGCGCGCCGTGCACAATGAGCCCGCGGGACGCCCCACCGCAAGTCCGCAGCCCGAGCGCAGCGAGTCTGAAGACCTCGAATAATGAATAAAACCGATGCTTTCTTGCATAAAAAATCGCAGGCAAGCGACGTCGCGGCTTTTAGTGCAGCGAAGCCCGATCAAAATGGTGGAAAAGTCGAAATATGTACGATGATCGGCACGCCGGCGGGCTTTACAAGGGGCCAAAACGCCCCTGCAGGAACCGTGAACGTTGTTCATGGTGCACCCGGTTGCCAATTTTGACCTCCATACCTTTATGCATGCCAAAATCGAAGCCCAAATCGTACATATTTCGATTTTTCCACCATCTCGAGCAGGACCGACGTCCACGCGAGCGCTGTGAGGCGCGCAAGCCGCTTCCCAGCGCCCAGAGTGTCGGCGCAGATACATCGCCACACCGCATAGCGGCAACATATATAGAAGCGAAGACTCAACCGGGTGGCTATCGAGGTCGATCGTGCCCATGACGCTGCCGTCTTCGCACCGCTGCAAACCAATATAGTTAAAAGAAATGGCGGACCACCATAAAGGAAGTCCGCCAAATCAAGAGAGAGAAAACTATAAGGAAGTGAAGCTCGATGGTTAGTTCTCGGCGAGCGCCTTCTTGCCGGCATTGATCGCCTCGACGATCTTGTCGGTATCGTAGACGCAACCCTGCCAGGTACCACCGGAAACATCCTGAAGAGCAGCCCACAGACGAGTGTCATCAGGCAAGTCGTCGTCCTCTTTCACGCGAGGATCGGTCTCGCGCTCGGCCAGGATGGCAGCGCCCTCCTCGTAGGAAATAGGATTCTCAGGATCGGTACCGATAAAGTTGAGCGAGCCCTCGAGCGCATTGGTATCAACGATAATCTCGACCACGTCGCCATCGCGCAGCTTGCCAATCGGGCCGCCGGCAAGCGCCTCGGGACCGACATGACCGAAGCATGCACCAGTGGAAACACCGGAGAAACGAGCATCGGTGATAAGAGCGATCTTGTAGCCCTCGGGGACCTTCTTAAGTGCAGAAGTGAGCTGATAGGTCTCCTCCATACCAGTACCCTTGGGGCCGACGCCCAGGACAATCATGATGTCGCCGGGAACAACCTCGTGCTCTTTGATGGCCTTCATTGCCGCCTTCTCGGAGGGGTAAACCTTGCACGGAGCGGTGTGACGATAGAAGCCGTCCTCAGAAATAGCGCGCGGATCGATAGCGGTGGACTTGACCACAGAGCCCTCAGGAGCGATGTTGCCCTTGGGGAAGGTGACCGTAGAGGTCATACCAGCAGCCTTTGCCGCCTCGGGGGTCTTGATAATCTCGTCGGCGTCGACACCCGTGGTCTCCTTGAGATGCTGGCGCACAAGCTGACGGCGCTCGCTGTTCTCCCACCAATCGAGGTTCTCGCCAAGGGTCTGGCCGGTTGCCGTCATGACAGACTCATCGAGCAGGCCGGGGAAGTACTTACGCAGGATCAGCATAACCTCGGGAACGCCGCCGGCCATGAAGGCCATCGAGGTCGGGTAATGCACGGGTCCGATGGGCATAACGGAAACAAGACGCGGGACAGCCTTGTTGACCTCAGCCCAATCGTCAACGGTCGGGCGCTTTACGCCGGCCTCAAAGGCGATGGCCGGAATGTGCAGCAGCAGATTGGTGGAACCGCCGAAAGCGGCATGGATAATCATCGCATTGCGCACCGAAGCTTCGGTGATGATGTCCTTCGTGGTGATGCCCTTGTCCATCTGAGTGATGAGGGCACGAGCCGAGGCGCGAGCGATATCTTCCCAGATTTTGGTGCCAGAGGGCGCCAAAGCGGAATGGGTGATCGCGAGACCAAGACCCTCGGAAACAACCTGGGAAGTACCGGCGGTGCCCAGGAACTGGCAGCCGCCACCGGCGGAAGCACAGGCACGGCAGCCCTGACGACGGGCATACTCAAGAGAAATCTCGTTGTAGGCAAAACGCGCGCCGATGGTCTGAATGGTGCCGGCGTCCTCGCCAGGATCGCACTTGCCGTGATTGGTCGGCATCAGAGTGGAGCCACCGGGGCACAGGCACACGGGGTAATCGTGCTGGGAAGCGAGCGCCATCATGGTCGCAGGCAAGCCCTTATCGCAGCTCGCGACGCCCAAGATGCCCTTACGGGTGGGAAGCGAACGAATAAGGCGACGGAACACAACGGCAGCGTCGTTACGATAGGGCAGCGAGTCAAACATGCCGATGGTGCCCTGGGTACGACCATCGCAAGGATCGGAAACGAACGTGGCATAAGGGAGTTTGTTGTTCTCCCTCAGGACCTCGGCTGCGGCTTCAAGCTGAACGCCCAGCTCATAGCCACCGGTATGGAGAGCAAGCGCCTTGGGCGAGCCATCGGTCGAGCGGATGCCGGCGAGCGTGGAGATCATCATCACGCCGTCATTGGCAAGCTCGCTAGGCTCCCAGCCCATACCCGCGTTGAGCGTCATGCCAAACATGTCGCCCGAAGGACGCGTGCGCAGAATCTCCTCGGTCAAAGGCAGCTCGCCCTTGGCGCCCTCGGCATGCGTAGGTGAATCGTAGATGCCCTCAAGCTGATCAGAGTAAATGGAATCGAGTGTAGACATATTGCTTCCCTTCTTTTCCAGGTCCATCTAAGACCCGAAGTTTCCCCTAAAACCGAACGGATGCGAACACTTACAGAAGACCTTGGTTCTCGATAATCTGTCGCGCATTGTCGAGAATAGCCCCGATCTGGCCCTTCTGCTCATCCGTAAGCGGAAGAACCGTTGAACGGCAGATGGGCTGCACCGGAAGCCCGCGAACAGACATGGCGTACTTCACAGCCGGAACGAACAGCGGCGCCACAGTGTAGATATCGGCCAGCTTATCGATCACATGCTGAATCTTTTCCACACGCTCCCAGTCGCTCGCGCCAAGAGCCGCTGCCCAGGCATGAGTGAGCTCGGGGTAGATATTGGCAAGAGCCGCAATGCAACCGTTGCCGCCGGCGAGGCCGTTATGGGCGAAATTCTCATCGAATCCCGAGTAAACGATGAACTCGGGAGCGACATCCGCCACGGCCTCGAGAATGGCACGCGTATGACCCATATCGGTCACCGTATCTTTGATGCCCACGACATTGGGACAACGGGTGACGATCTGGCGGACAGCATCGGCGTCGATATCGTTTCCGGTACGTGCCGGGAAGTTATAGAGCATAACGTCGCCGTCAATTTGGCTGGCGACAGCGCAGAAGTACTCGACGAGGCCCTCATGGCCAAGCCCAAAGTAGAACGGGGTAATAACCATCACGGCATCCGCGCCAAGAGCGAGAGCCTGCTTGGACAGTTCCACAGTCTCATCGACCGCATTGGTTCCCGTGCCCACAATCAGCTTGACTTTGCCGCGCGTTGCCTCGACCGCCGCCTCGATTAGCTGAAGGCGTTCCTCGCGGGAAAGGGTGAAGAACTCGCCGTTGCTGCCATGAAGCAAGATGCCGTCGACGCCGCGATCGATAAGGCCATTCCAAACCTGGATGTTAGCCTCCAGGTCGACCTTCCCCTGCTCGTCAAAGACCGTGACAACAGGAACGATAAATTCTGGTTTACGCATTCTTACTACTTTCTATCGAGTCAGCCACCGCTAGACGAACAAGCTGAGCAGGCAGACGCCAACAAGGCCAATAACCGAAATGAGCGTGCAGCTCAAAGACCATGTCTTGAATGTTTGCCCCATGCTGAGACCGAAGTACTCCTTGACCATCCAGAAGCCGCCATCGTTGACATGGGAGAAGAACATGGAACCGGCGCCGATAGCAAGAACGATCAAGCTGAGCTCGGCCGTGGAGCACGAAGCGGCGAGCGGGGCGACGATGCCCGCGGCGGTAATGGTCGCGACGGTCGCGGAACCGGTTGCCAGACGGATAAAGACAGCGATGAGCCAAGCGGAAACAAAGATGGGAACGGCAAGCTGAACCAGGTAGCTGCCAAGAACATCGGCAATACCGGAGTCGACAAGCGTCTGCTTGAATCCGCCACCTGCGCCCACGATCATCAGAATGCCGGCAATCGAAGTGAACGAGGTGCCCAGCAGGCCATTGACCTCTTTAAAGGTGCGGCCACCCTTAAGACCAAGGGCAAACACGCCGTAGATAACAGCAGTGAGCAGGGCGACGACAGAGCTTCCGAAGAACGAAACCAGCGTCGTGAGATAGGGGATGTCCAAACCCGTAAGCTCAAACACAGCGTTCAGAAGCATCAGGATGACAGGGAGCAAAACGATCATGAGGGACGCGAAGAAGGAGGGTCGGTCCTCGACGGCAATGGAGGTATCGCTCGAAGCGTAGGCTTCATTGGCCTTGACCGGCACCATGCGAGCCATCCACTTCGCCACCAGCGGACCCGAGATAATCGTGGTGGGAATGGCGATGATCAGACCGAGGCCGAGGGTAACGCCAAGGTTGGCGTTCAAGTAGGAGATGGCGGTCAGCGGACCGGGATGCGGCGGAACGAAACCATGGAGGCAGCCCAGCGCAGCAATGGCAGGAATACCAAGAGCAATCGCGGGCATGTTCTGACGCTTAGCAAGGCTCATGACCACAGGGATCATAAGAACGAGACCGACCTCGAAGAAGAGGGAAATACCCATGATGAATGCAACAGCGGCGATAGCCCACGGAAGCGATTTCTTGGAAGAGTGGGCGACGACCGTATCGACAATCTGATCGGAAGCGCCGGTCTTCGTAAGCAGCACGCCAATCATCGAACCCAAAACGATCAGGACGCCCACGTTGCCAACCGTGCCACCCAATCCCGTAGTGAACGAGGTGAACGAGTCGGTAAGGGGGACGCCGGCGAGAATCGCCATGACAAAAGAGCCGAGCATAAGTGCCAGGAAGGCATGCACCTTCGCGAAGACGATGAGGCACACAATCACGGCGATGCCGATAAGCGCCGCGATGATGAGGCCAGCCGATGATCCGAGCATATCTGTCCTTTCTTTCCTAGTTCGATATATCGAACTCAGTTCGTGGTAATTCAAACTCTATGCCTTCCCTTGGAGACAGCAGCGTCACTTCGGACGAACGGTCCGATCTAAACCGTAAACGGCGAACTTAGTTCGTATATACAAACTGAAATACATTCGGTTATTATGTATTTGCGGACCCCTCGTTCAAATAAGAGGGCGATCCCGCTTCCGTCAACGCACGCATAAGACAAGAAGACCACGATGAACGACGACTCCACCAAACTCCATCGCACGACCTACCGTGTCCTCACCCTTCTCAGCCTTCTCTCCCAACATGAAGACGGCCTCACCTTTACCGAGGTTCAGCAACTGGTCGACATTCCAAAAGGAACGCTTTCGCCCATCCTCCACACCATGGAGTACATGCGATTCATCTCGTATAACTCGGCAACAGGACGCTACCGCATTGGCGTTAACACCTATCTGGCGGGCAAGGTCTACGGTCGCTCGGACGCTTTGTTGCAGTTCATCACCGAGGAGATGCACCAGATCGTCAACGCTTGTAGCGAGACATGCCAACTTGGAATCCTGGAGGGGGCAAACGTCGCCTACGTTGCGAAGGTTGATTCGCCTTCCCCCATCCGCCTCATTTCGGACGTCGGCAAGGTCTTCCCTGTCTACTGCACGGCTATCGGCAAGGCCATTCTTTCCGAATGTAGCCGGGAAGAAGTTGAAGAGCTGTTGCCCGAGACGTTTCCCGCCTATACCGCGCATACGCTCAAAAATGTCGATGAATTCTGGAATCAGCTCACGGAAGTGCGCCGTACGGGTTTTGCTCGAGATTTTGAAGAAATTACCGATGGCGTCACTTGCATCGCCGTGCCCATTCACATCGACGGAAACATTGCCTACGGCCTGAGCGTGACAACGCCCTCCTACCGACTAAACGATGAAAAGCGCAAACTGATTGAATCTCTGCTCACCAATGCAAAAAATCGCATTGAGAGCCTTCACGCCTAGGGTCCAGCACCTTATCCGTTGATCGCTTGCGCACCCGCAGGTCGCGCAATGACTTGCGGGTGCACCCCGCCGTAAGCCGTGCTCCGCGCACAGCAAGCTCGAAGGGCTCGAATAATGAATAAAACCGATGCTTTCTTGCATAAAAAATCGCAGGCAAACGCCGTCGCAGCTTTTAGCGCAGCGGCGCTCGATCAAAATGGTGGAAAAGTCGAAATATGTACGATGATCGGCACGCCGGCGGGCTTTACAAGGGGCCAAAACGCCCCTGCAGGAACCGTGAACGTTGTTCACACTTCCGTCCGTTGCCGATTTTGACGTCCATACCCTTATACATGTCAAAAACGAAGCCCCAATCGTACATATTTTGACTTTTCCGCCACCTCAAGCGAAGCCGACGCCCACTCAAGGATTCAACACTCACACAACCCGCCCTCCACGCCCGCACATGGGTACACTTGGTGTGTTTTGACACCACGCGATGGGAGCAGACATGGGAAAAAAGAAAGATCAGGCCAAGAAGGCTGCGGCATCGGTACGCAAGCTTGAGCGCAAGCTTTGGTGCCGCAGCTACCTGATGAAGATCGCCGAGTTCGATGGCGCCACCATCGCGCCCGAGAATGGTGCAGCCGCACGCACCGAGGCGATGGGCACGCTCGCCAGCGAATATCACAAGTTACTCACCAAGAAGTCCTCCGTCAAAAAGGTGAAGGATCTGCTCAACGCCGTAGAATCCGGCAACGTCGCAGACGAGCAGCTTTGCGCCGAGGCCCGCGTCCTCGCGCGCGACCAGCACGAGGCGCTGGCAATCCCCGCCGAAGAGGCCGAGGCCTGGACCCGCCTGACCTGCGAGGCGCAGGCCGTCTGGCACAAGGCAAAGGTCGCCAATGACTGGGCAAGCTTCGAGCCCTACATCGACCGTATCGTCGATTCCCTCAAGCACCAGGCAGCGCTCATGAACCCCAATGCCGACCCTTATGACGTCTGGCTCGATCAGCACGAGCGCGGCCTTTCCGCCGCGTCCTTCGACGCCTTCTGTGCCCAGGTCAAAGATACCGTGGTTCCGCTCGTGCACGAGATTGGCGAGCGTGGCCAGCAGCCGGATGCGCCCTTCGCCCACGCACATGTGCCCGTCGAGGTTCAAAAGGCCCTCTCCCTCGACCTGATGAAGCTCGTGGGCCTCGACCTTGCCGACACCACGCTCGCCGTGACCGAGCATCCCTTCTCCGAGGGCTTTGCCACCGGCGACGCGCGCATCGCTACGCACTTCTATGAGGACGACGCCCTCTCTAACGTGTTCTCCATCGTCCACGAAGCCGGGCACACCATCTATGAGCTGGGCGTCAACCCCGCCTACGCCTTCACGAGCCTCGAAGGCGGCACCTCGATGGGCATCCACGAGAGCCAGAGCCGTTTCTTCGAAAACACCGTGGCGCGCAGCCGCGCCTTCATGGGCCCGTTGCTGCAGGTTCTGCGCAAGCACATCCCCAAGGTCTACGGCCAGGTGAGCGAGGACGAGCTCTACCGCGCCGTCAACATCGCGCGCCCCTCGCTCATTCGCACCGAAGCCGACGAGCTCACCTATCCCCTGCACGTCATGGTGCGCTATGAGATCGAACGCTTGCTCTTTGCCGGCGAGGCAACGGCACGCGATATCCCCGCCCTATGGAGCCGTTTTATGGACGAGTACCTGGGCGTCGAGGTTCCCGATGACGCTCGCGGCTGCCTGCAGGACGTCCATTGGTCGGGCGGCTCGTTTGGCTACTTCCCCACCTATGCCTTGGGCAGCGCCTACGACGCGCAGTACGTGCCTGCTATGAAGGCCGACGGCGTAGACATCGACGCCGCTTGCGCCGCAGGCGATCTTACGCCCGTCTGCACCTGGCTGGGCAACAAGATTTGGCAGTGGGGCCGCGCCAAGGACGCGCCGGAGCTTATCCAAAACGCATGCGGAGCCCCCTTCGACGCCCGCTTCTACTGCGACTATCTGAACGAGAAGTTCCGCTCGCTGTACAACTTGTAAGACGGCAGAGCAAATACGCCCCTCGCCCTCACCCATCCCAACGCGCCCATCGCACGGCAAGCCCAACATCAGGCAGCCGCCGCGATGGGCGCTTCCTTGCACAACACTGACCCGAAACGGGGACTCGCCACCTGCCATATCGGGTAGAATCGAGAACAATATCGGCCCGTTCTAAGGAGCAGACATGATCTTTGCAGCCATCGGCAACATCCTTTGGATTCTCATCCTTCTCTTTGTTGTCTTTGCCCTCACCGGCAACGTCTTCTTCGTGGTCAAGCAGCAACATGCCGTGATCATCGAGCGCCTAGGCAAGTTCAACAAGATCGTAGGCGCGGGCTTCCACGCCAAGATTCCCTTCGTGGACCGCAAGGCAGCCACAGTAAGCCTGCGCACCATGAAAAACGGCTTTGACATCGACGTGAAGACCGAGGACAACGTAACCATCGGCCTCGAGGTCTCCGCGCAGTACCACGTGAGCTACGAGCTCGGCGCCACGCCCGAGCAGTCCGGCGTCTACAAGAGCTACTACATGCTGCAGCAGCCGGTGGCTCAGATGCGCGACTTCATCACCGACGCCCTGCGTTCCTCCATCCCCGTCTACACCCTCGACGAGGTCTTTGCCAAGAAGGACGACATCGCAAAAGACGTCAACGCCACCGTGTCCGAGCAGATGGACGCTTACGGCTTCACCCTGGTCTCGACGCTCATCACCAAGATTGCCCTCCCGCATGAGGTCGAGGATTCCATGAACCAGATCAACGCCGCGCAGCGCACCAAGGCCGCCGCTCAGGATTTGGCCGAGGCCGACCGCATCCGTCGCGTGACCGAGGCCAAGGCAGAGGCCGAGGCCATGGAGAAGGCTGGCGAGGGCATCGCCAACCAGCGCAAGGCTATCGCGCTTGGCATCAAAGACTCGCTCGAGACCATCCAGGAAACGGGTGTGGGCAACGACGAGGCGAACCAGCTGTTCATGTTCACTCAGTGGACCGAGATGATGAACGAGTTCGCCAAGAGCGGCAAAAGCGCCACGGTCATTTTGCCGAGCGACTACAAGCAGGCTTCAAGCATGTTCGAGCAGATGCTGTGCGCCGGCGAGGCCAGCCGTCAGGGCAACGTTCCGCCCGTGAATCCGCAGCAGTAACGCCCACTGTCACATCGGCGTATGCCCTTTTACGCCCGCGCATGGACCCATGTCCTGCGCGGGTGTTTTTATGCTGCGGGAAGCCGAAACGCTTCCAGAAACCGCTTCTTATACCGTTAGGAACACCATGATGATGATCGCGGCAAAACCCGCGATGTCAGCGCCGGAGAAGGCCACGCCCAGAAGGATGGCGCTCGTCACCGCCGCGGAGACAGGCTCCACCGTGGCGATCATGCTCGCGCGCATGCCACCCAGGTCCTTGACGCCCTGCATATAAAGCATATAGGACAAGAACGAGCCAGCTACGATAAAGACTACCAGGGCCTCGATGCCCGCAACGTCGAGTGCGGGGGCATTGTTCCAAGGCTGTACAAACGTGCAGGTAATGATGCCCGAAAGCATCATGGCCGAGCCCGTAACCACCGGAGAGCCATACTCAGGCAGCAAGTTCGCAGGAATCATAACCGTCGCCGCTGCAAAAACCGCGGTTAGCAAACCGGCGATAAGACCCGCGGGCGAGATGGCGAGCGTCGAGATGTCACCGCCGGTAGCGATGAGGAAGGTACCCAGCAAGGCCAGCACCAAACCCGCAAGTTCGCGCTTACGCGGCCGGCGCGTTTGGCGCACGCAGGTGACCGCCATGACGATAATTAACTCGAGGCATTGCAAAACCGTTGCCGTGCCCGCATTGGTAAGACGGATGGCGATTAGATAGAACAGCTGATTGGCAAAAAGGCCGAACAGAGTAAAAAGCAGCTGTGTGCGAATATGGGCTGGGTTAGTCCACAAGCGCACGAAACGGTCGCGTGCAGTAAAGGCAATAAGCACCATGAACAGCAAACCGGCGAAAATCTGACGAACGGAGAGCAGCCAGAGCGTATCCACGTGATAGACGTCGAACAGCATGCTTGCCGAAGTGCCCGAGAATCCCCAAAGGCATGCGCCCGCCAGCGTAGCGAGCACGCCTATGAACGTCTTGCGCGATTCGCGGCTATTCAGGCGATCACGCCAAGCGCGACGCTGTTTACGCGACGCCGCATCGGTTCCATTCGATACCTTCTCTTGCTGTGTTTGCCCTGCCGGCACGCCCACGTGCATACCCCTTCGCGCGATCATCACTCTATTTCTGCGCGACAAAGGCTCTAACGGCACGCCGCACTCGTATAACCTTACCCCACTAAACGCCGAAACCGAGCGTTCGTCCCGTACCAAATTTCAACGTTTTCGCAGGTACTGCACTTAAATAGAGTATGCGCTCCCCAAATGCCGCCTGAATGCCCGTGACGTGCACGCGCACTTGGGGGTATAAAAGGGCACAGCACATCTTCACCACGACTCATGGAGGCACCATGCCCTCAACCGAATCAATAAGCGCCCGCGAGCGCGCCGCCAAAATCCTCGTCCCCGGCGTCACGATGAGCGGTTTTACCGTCAAGAACGCCGAGACCGTCGACGAGCTGGACGCCGAGGCTTACGTCCTCTCCCATACTGCATCCGGAGCACGCCTGCTTTTCCTTGCCTGCGAGGATGAGAACAAGGCATTTGCCATTGGCTTCAAAACCCCGCCGGCAAACGACACGGGCGTCTTCCATATCCTCGAGCACTCCGTGCTGTGCGGATCGACCAAGTTCCCCGTCAAGGAGCCGTTCGTCGACCTCATCAAAAGCTCTATGCAAACGTTCCTGAACGCCATGACCTACCCCGACAAAACCATCTACCCGGTGGCGTCCACCAACGAGCAAGACCTGTACAACCTCATGGACGTGTACATGGACGCCGTGCTGAACCCCGCCATCTATACCAAAAAGACCATCTTTGAGCAGGAGGGCTGGCACTACGAGCTAGACCGCGCCGAAGACGGCACGCCCCAGCGCCTGCGCTACAACGGCGTGGTATTCAACGAGATGAAGGGCGCCCTCTCCGACCCTATGGACGTGCTGGACAACGCCATGAACCGCGCGTTGTTCCCCGATACCGCCTATTCGTGCGAGTCAGGCGGCAATCCGCGCGCCATCCCCTCGCTCACCTACGAGCAGTTCTTGGATACTCACGCGCGCCACTACAACCTGGCAAACAGCTACATCACGCTCTACGGCGACCTCGACCCCGAGCGCGCCCTGGCCTTCCTAAACGAACGTTACCTTTGCGATGAGGCGCGCGCGAATGACGCCTCTGCACGCGGCGCGCAGACTGCCGCAACCCCCGGTGCCCCCAACGCGCTCACTCGCCAGGAGCCCATCGTCTGCGACTACACGAGTATCGATATGGTCACCACCCCGGACAACGCCCTCGTGGGACTGGGATATGTGCTGGGCGACGCCCTCGACCGCAAGCGCGTAATCGCAGCAGACATCCTGTTCGAGGCGCTGCTCGGCACCAACGAAGCGCCCATGAAGAAGGCCATCCTCGCGGCGAACCTGGGCGGAGACGTGACGAGCTACACCTCGGCCGCGTGCCTGCAGCCCTATGAGCTCATCATCTTGCAAAATGCCCAGCCCGACATTGCCCGCCGCTTGCGCGAGGTGATCGAGCAAAGCGCCCGCGAGCTGGTGGATGCCGGCATCCCCCGCGACCGTCTGGAAGCCGTAATCTGCGGCAACGAGTTCGATCTGCGCCAGCGCGACTATGGCACGGCCGATGGTGTCGTGATCGCCTGCGACGCCCTCTCTACCTGGCTCTACGACGACGATGCTGCAACCCTTGCCCTCAAGTACGGACCCGTCTACGAGGAGCTTCGCCAGGAGCTTTCGGGCAGCTACTTTGAGGACCTCCTGCGCGAGCTCGTTCTCGACACGAACCACAGCGCGCTCGTAGAGCTCAAGCCCCAAGAGGCGTCCGAGGGCGACGACCCCGAGACAACCGAGCTTGCAGCCGCTCTCGAAGCAGCAAGCGACGAACAGCTCGCCGCCATCGACGCCGATGTCGAGGCCCTGCGCGCAGCCCAGGAGGCCGAAGACTCGCCCGAGGCCCGCGCCACCCTGCCGCGCCTGCATGTCTCGGACATCGGTCCCGCCCGCCCCGAGCCCGCGCTCACCGTCGACGAGACCACGCCGCTCCCCTGCCTCAAGCACGCCATCCCTACGCGCGGCCTCGCTTACGCGCTTGCATACTTTGACCTGAGCCATCTGACCTTTGACGAGCTGCCTTATGTGACGATCATGGCAAACCTGATGCGCAGGCTCCCCACCACGCAGCACACGGCCGATGAGCTCGACAGCCACATTGGCGCCAACCTGGGCTTTTTGAGCCTTTCCGCCGAGGTCGTGAGCGAGAGCACCTGGGACAAGGTGCGCCCCGTGCTCACCGTTTCCGCCGGCGCCCTTTCCGAAAAAATCGAGTCGCTTGCCCAAATCCCGCGCGAGGTCTGGGGCGAGACACTCTTCGAGGACACCGAGCGCATGCGCGATGTGATCACCCAGATGCGCATCGCCCAGGAGCAGCGCTTCTTGATGAACGGCCACAGCGCCGCCATCGCGCGCTCCTACTCCTATACCTCGTCTGCCGGCGTGCTTTCCGAACAGCTCTCGGGTGTGGACTTCTACCGCTTCCTGCGCGAGCTTGTCGAGCACTTTGACGAGCGTGCCGAGGACCTGTGCAACAAGCTGCGCGACCTGCAAAAGCGCATTTTTGTGGCAGACGGCACCATCGTAAGCTTCACGGGCTCCGATAACGACTATCGCACCTATTGGAATGCAGCCGGCACGCTGGGTCTGAGCGAGCGCATCGATGGCAGCATCAACCTGCAGATTCCTGCGCCCGCCGTTAAAAACGAGGCATTCATCATTCCGAGCGACGTGTGCTTTGCAGGCAAGGCAGTTGACCCGCGCCGTCTGGGCATTACCGTTGACGGCACCTGGGGCGTCGCCGCTGGCGCCCTCTCGTTCGACTATCTATGGAACGAGATTCGTGTGAAGGGCGGCGCCTACGGCTGCGGCTTCCGCTGTGCCGCCGACCGCCAGCTGGCGTTCTACACCTATCGCGATCCCGCCATCGACCCCTCGCTCGAGCGGATCGGCCACGCCGGCGCATGGTTGCGCTCGTTTGACCCCGCACCCGAGGTCTTCGAGGGCTTTATCGTCTCGTGCGTCTCGAGCCACGACGCACCCGCGAAGCCCTATGGCCTGGCTCGTCGCCAAGACGGCGAGTTCTTTGCCAAGCGCCCGGTGGACTGGCGCGAGAGCCGTCGCCTCGCCATGCTCTCGGCCACACCCGAGAAGGTCCGCGCCCTGGCAGACGACATCGAGCGCGTCGCCGCCGAGGCCCCCGTCTGCGTCTTTGGCGGACGCGAGATTATCGAGGCAAGCGCGGCAGGCCTCACCCCCATCGACCTTTTGAGGTAGCACGCAGCGGCGTGGCGGAGACAAGAGACGCCACGCCGCCCTCTTTTCCAAGACAGCCAAAGCTAACAACTTGTTTCGTGCATCGTTAACCCACCTATTGGGTATAGAACTAAGGTTACCGTACAAACACCTCTGTTTGCACCACTACTCAAATGAAAGGATACGAGACGATGAGCAACCTCTCGAATTCCCTCAATGTTTCCCGCCGCGGTTTCTTGGCAGCCACCGGCGCCACCGCAGCAGCCATCGCTGGCCTGGGCCTTGCCGGCTGCAGCGACAGCGATGCCCCTGCCGGTAGCACCAGCGCCGACTCTGCTACCGAGGAGCAGGCCGTGGCTATGGACACCAAGGCCTACGATGAGTTGATCGCCTCCGGCGCCGTGGCGGATGCCTCCGCCATCGCCGGCAGCACCTGGGCCTCCGCCGTGGCAGAAGCCGGCACCCTGCGCGTGGGAGGCGTGCAGACCTCCCTGCTGTTCAGCCAGCTCAACGAGGAGGACAATGTCCTGCGCGGCTTTGACGCCGGCCTCTCCCAGCTGCTCGCCCGCTATATCGTTGGCGACGAGACCAAGATCGACAATACCCAGGTGACCTCCGACACCCGCGAGTCCGTGCTCCAAAACGACCAAGTCGACGTCGTCTTTGCCACCTACTCCATCACCGACGACCGCAAGAAGGTCATCTCCTTCGCAGGTCCGTACTACACCACCCAGCAGTCCATCCTCACGATGGCCGATAAAGAGGACATCAAGAGCGTGGACGACCTCGCCGGCAAGACCGTTGCCGTGCAGTCCGGCTCCACCGGCCCCCAGATCGTCGCCGATGTTGCCCCCGACGCCACGCTCCAGGAGTTCAAGACCGACGAGGAGGCCCGCAAGGCCCTTGAACAGGGTCGTGTCGACGCTTATGTGATCGACAGCACGATGCAGATGGGCAGCATGGTGCGCAACCCCAACAAGTACCGTCTTGCCGGCGACCCGTTTGGCCCCGAGGACCAGTACGGCATCGGCTTGCCCAAGGATTCCGACGGCGTCCAGTTTGTCAACGACTTCCTCCAGAAGATCGAGGACGACGGAACCTGGGCCAACCTCTGGAAGATCTGCATTGGCGACCGCGCCGATATCGCAGACGCCCCCAACCCGCCCGCACTCGGAGCGTAAGAGTTCACACGTAATCTGTAGGACACATGGCACCGCCGTGCGCGCTCAACGCGTACGGTTTTGCTAGACTGCAGAACACGGGTATGCATCGGGGCCTTCCATGTCACGCGTGGAAGGCCCCGTTATCGTTGAGGAGATACCGATGGGGCTCACCGAGCTTCTTTCCCTATATGGTCAAAACTACCTTCGGGCGCTTCTGACCACCTGGCTTATGACGATTGAATCGTTTGCGCTAGTGATGATTATCGCCGTAGGCATCACTGTCATGCGCGTCTCGCCGATGCGCCCCTTGCGCGTGGCGGGAGACCTCTATGTGCAGATCTTTCGTAACATCCCTGGCGTCGCGCTCCTGATTATCGTGGTGTATGCGCTGCCCAGCCTGCGCGTGGTGCTCGACTATCGCGTATGCGTGGTGGTCACCACCGTGCTTCTGGGTTCCGCCTTTGGTTCCGAGAACTTCATGAGCGGCATCAACACCGTGAGCGCCGGCCAGATCGAAGCCGCGCGTGCCCTTGGGCTCTCGTTTGGCAAGATCTTGCGCCGCATCGTGATCCCGCAGGCGCTGCGCTCATGCGTGCTGCCCATGACCAACCTGCTGATCGCCGTCATGCTCACCACCGCCCTCGGCAGCCAGGTGCCGCTCAATCCCACCGAGCTCACCGGTGTGGTTTCCTATGTCAACACGCGCGTCACCGGCGGCATCCTCGCCTTCCTCATCTCGGCTATTGGGTATGCAGGAACGGCCCTGGTAATTGGTGCCGTTGGCAACCGCATCGATAAGAAGGTGAGGATTTACCGATGAGTACATCCGCACCCGCATCGCGCTCCGTGCGCGACGCCCTCTACGAAGCACCCGGCCCACGCACGCGTCGTCGCGTGCGCATCGCCACGGCTATCTCGCTTATTCTGGTCGTCGCGGCACTTGCTGCCATCGGATACCGCTTCTACATCACCGGTCAGTTCGCACCGCGCTACTGGACCTTCTTCGCCAAGGCAACGACCTGGAAATTCCTACTCCAAGGCTTTGCCGGCACGGTGCGCGTAGCACTCACCGCAGGGGCCATCGCCCTTGCATTGGGTCTCCTGCTCATGCTAGGGCGCATCTCGCACCTCAAGGTTCTCTCCGCCGTCTGCCGCGTGATCACCGAATTCTTCCGTAGCCTGCCGAGCCTCCTGCTCATCTATTTCTTCTTCTTGATCGTGCCCCAATACGGCATCAAGATGTCTTCCTTCTGGATGCTCACCTTGCCGGTAGCGCTTGCCGCCTCGGGCGTACTTGCCGAGGTCTTTCGCGCAGGCGTCAACGCCGTGCCAAAGGGCCAAATCGAGGCAGCGCTCTCGCTGGGAATGTCGCCCCTGCGCACCACGCTTAAGATCGTGTTGCCCCAAGCCATCCGCTTCGTCATCCCCTCTCTCATCTCGCAGCTCGTCGTGGTAGTCAAGGACACCACGGTGGCATACGTGGTGAGCTACCCCGACCTGATGCAAAATGCGCGCGTACTCATCACCAACTACGACGCGCTTGTCTCGGTCTACTTCACCATCGCCATCATCTATATCCTCATCAACTACGCCATCAACCAGGCAAGTATCTACGTCTCGCACCGCCTGGGCGTAAAGATCATCCGCTAGCCGAACAAAGGTGGAACGCGATATGACAGATGCAACTACCCAACAGCCCCTTATCGAGCTCAAGCATGTGGATAAGCACTTTGGCTCGCTCCACGTGCTGCGCGATATCAATCTCTCAATCGCCCCCGGCGAGGTCGTCGTGGTCATCGGCCCATCCGGCTCGGGCAAGTCGACCCTCTGCCGCGCCATCAACCGTCTGGAGACCATCGACTCGGGCGAGATCCTCATCGATGGCGAGCCCTTGCCGCAGGAAGGCCGCGAGCTCGCCGCCATGCGTGCCGAGCTCGGCATGGTGTTCCAGCAGTTCAACCTCTTCTCGCACATGACGGTACTGGAAAACGTGATGCTCGCCCCCACCGACGTGCTGGGACTCTCGCGCGAGGAAGCGCGCACCCGCGCCATGGACCTGCTCGAGCGCGTGGGCGTGGCCGAACAGGCCGAAAAAGTGCCCGCTCAGATTTCGGGCGGTCAGCAGCAGCGCGTGGCCATCGCCCGCGCCCTCGCCATGCATCCGCGCGCCATGCTCTTTGACGAGCCCACCAGCGCGCTTGACCCTGAGATGATCAACGAGGTGCTCGAGGTGATGATTGGCCTGGCACGCCAGGGTATGACCATGGTAGTGGTGACGCACGAGATGAACTTCGCACGCCGCGTTGCCGACCGCGTGGTCTTTATGGCCGACGGCGCCATCGTAGAAGAAGGCGCGCCCGATGCGTTCTTCGATCATCCGCAAACGCAACGCGCCCGCGATTTCCTCGACAGCATCAAGAATCATTAACCCTCCGGGCACAGCGCGACGTCAGGTGTCGTTGCTGCGCCCCTGCTGTACCCCAACGACACCGCGGCAAATGAACCTGACACATTGCCCCACCACGAAAGCCGTCTTATGCAAAATACCCTCGAATGCAAACGTCCGCTCATCTTGGTCGCCCCGCGCTGGGAAGAAGGCCACGTCGTAGGATGCGAGACCCTCTCGCCCAACGAAAGCATCGCCACCGTGTTCATGGATGCGATTCTGGCCGCAGGCGGGCTGCCGATGCTAATGTCACTCACCGACGACGATGCGGTCATCAAACGCTATGTGGAAATGGCCGACGGCTTTGCCATCCCCGGCGGCCCGGATGTGAATCCCAAGCGCTGGGGAGTGGCCGACCCATACGACCCGACGCTTTGCTGTGAGATTCGCGACTGCTTTGAGTTCCGCCTGGTGCGCGAGGTGCTCGCGCAGAAAAAGCCGCTGTTCACCACCTGCCGCGGCATGCAGCTGCTCAACGTCGCAACCGGGGGAACCCTTTGCATGGATGTGCCCCACGTAAAGCCTTGCCAGGGCATGGCGCAGTGGCGTCATGCGCACTCGCTCACCGAGCCCTGTCACCCGGTGGAGGTTGAGCCCGACTCGCTTCTCTGCCGCGCACTCGAAGGCCGCACGCTTGTCCAAACCAACTCAGCGCACCATTGCTGCGTCGAGAAGGTAGGGTCTCACACCCGTCTTGTCGCACGCGCGACCGACGGCATGCCCGAAGCTATCGAAGTCGAGGGCCAGCCGTTCTGCGTTGGCGTGCAGTGGCACCCCGAGTACACGTGGCACACCATCGAAAGCGATTTCAAGCTGTGGCAGGCCTTTGTTGCCGCTGCCGCCGGCCAGACAGTGTAGCCATGGTTGCGCATGCGGCGTCACGGCAACGCCCCGGGAAGGATGATTCGATGTCCACGTTTTTGAATGACAGCCCGCTTTTTGGCCCCGTGCGCAGCCGGCGCCTGGGGCTCTCGCTTGGCGTCAACATGATGCCCGCCTCGGGAAAGATCTGCACCTTCGATTGCATCTACTGCGAAAACGGATTCAATGCCGACCGTCCCTGCCATGAGGAGTACAACGACGCCGCAACCGTTCTCACCGCGCTCGAAGCGCGCCTTCGCAAGATGGCTGCTGCAGGCGAGCTACCCGATGTGATCACCTTTGCCGGCAACGGCGAGCCCACGGCGGCACCGGAGTTCCCCCAGGCAGTTGCCGGGGCCGTGCGCTTGCGCGACGAGCTTGCGCCAACGACCAAGATCGCCGTGCTCTCCAATGGCACGCGCGCCGACCGCCCCGCCGTGTACGACGCCCTCATGCTCGTAGACGACAACATCCTCAAGCTCGATACGGTCGACGCCGACTATATCCAGCGTATCGACCAACCTGTCGCCGCATACGACGTGGAGCATCAGATCGATACCTTCGCCAGCTTTGCCGGACACGTGATCATCCAAACGATGTTCCTCACGGGGACCTGGCAAGGACATGATATGGATAACACCGGCGACGCCTACGTGAACCCGTGGCTCGACGCCCTGGCCCGCATTCGCCCACAGGCGGTCACCATCTACACCGTCGCGCGCGAGACCCCTGCAAAAGGCCTCCTCAAAGCTCCTGCCGAAGTCCTCGACGCTATCGCCGCACGTGTACGCAAGCTTGGCATCCCCTGCCAGGTGAGCTACTAACTCTGCGCCACCTGCGACGTGCCCCGCGTTTCCCCACGCGCGGATACAAGCCACCATCCTCCTCACCCATTCGTTTGACGATAGTGGCATACTATCGGTGACTGAAAGGAAGTTACCCATGTATGACAATGGTCCTACCCCTGGCCGCAACGACGCCTGCTGGTGCGGCAGCGGAAAGAAGTACAAGAAGTGCCACGAAGCCTTTGACGAGAAGCTCCAGCGCTTCTGGGATAAAGGTCTCGATGTGCTGCCGCGCGACCTCTATAAAACGCCCGAGGATATCGAGGGCATCAAGCGCTCGGCTGCCATCAACATCGGCGCCCTCGATTACGTTGCCGAGCACATCCATGCCGGCGTGACCACCGAAGAGATCGATCAGTGGATCTACGACTACACCACGCAGCACGGCGGCATCCCCGCCGACCTCAATTACGAGGGCTACCCCAAGAGCGTGTGCACCTCTATCAACGACGTCGTGTGCCACGGCATCCCCTGCAAAGAGGACGTGCTGCACGAGGGCGACATCGTGAACGTGGACTGCTCCACAATCCTCGACGGCTACTATTCCGACTCGAGCCGCATGTTCTGCATTGGCGAGGTGAGCGAGGAGCGCAAGAAGCTCGTCGAGGTCACGCGCGAGAGTGTGCAGCGCGGCCTTGCCGCCGTCAAGCCGTGGGGAACCCTGCGCGATATGGCAGCCGCCGTACAGGAGTGCGTGGAAGAAAACGGTTTTAGTGTGGTGCGCGAATTTGGCGGCCATGGCATCGGTCTCGATTTCCACGAGGATCCGTTCGTGGGCTTTACCGTCGAGTCGCCCGATGTAGACACGCTACTCGTCCCCGGCATGTGCTTTACCATCGAGCCCATGGTCAACGCCGGCGCGCCGGACATCTTTATCGACGAGAAGAACGGCTGGATTGTCCACACCAAAGACGGCTCCGACTCCGCCCAATGGGAAGTTCAGCTTGTCATCACCGAAGATGGCTACGAGCTGCTGAGCTGGTAGTCGATACGACCGCGGCGCCGCTGCCGCAACATGTGTCACATTAAACCTGTCGACTTTTTGACACATCGACCTTTTGGAAGGACCTCCATGAACGTACTTTGCCTGCTGCCCGTCAACGAGACCCAAAGCGAGCGCTTGCGCGCGGCAGTACCTGCCAACACCGTTACGTTTGTGGACCGTGATGTCGTGTCCGACGAGCAGATTGCCGCCGCAGACGTCATCATCGGCAACCTGGCACCCGAGCGCCTGAAAGTTGCGCAGAACCTGCGCCTCTTCCAGCTCAACTCCGCCGGCTACGACAAGTATGCCGCACCGGGCATCGTGCCCGAGGGCGCTGTTATGGCATGTGCCACAGGCGCCTATGGCCAGTCGGTCTCGGAGCATATGTTTGCCATGGTTCTCGCCATGATGAAGCGCCTGCCGGCCTATCGCGATTGCCAGCACAAGCACGATTGGCGCGACCTGGGACCGGTCGCCACGTTTGTTGATGCGCAGGTGCTCGTACTCGGCGCGGGCGATATCGGCACACACTTCGCCACGCTCGCCGCCGCCATGGGCGCGCACGTAACGGGCATGCGCCGCAGGGCCGTCGAGGCGCAGGCTCCTTACGAGCGCATGGCCACGATGGACGCTCTCTACGAGGAATTGGGGCGCGCCGATATCGTGTTCTCCATCTTGCCCAGCTGCGACGCCACGCGCGGCCTTGCCGACAAGAAGTTCTTCGCCGCCTGCCAGCCCGGCGCGTTTTTTGCCAACGGTGGCCGCGGTGACCTTGTGGTTGCCCCCGACCTGATCGCTGCACTTGAGTCCGGACACATCGCGGGCGCCGCACTCGACGTCACCTCGCCCGAGCCCCTTCCCGCCGACGATGCCCTGTGGGATGCTCCCAACTGCTTTATCACCCCGCATGTCTCCGGTTGGTATCACCTACCGGTCACGCTCGAGAACATCCTCGACATCGCCATCGAGAACCTGCATCACCTTGCCGCCGGCGAGCCCATCCGCAACGCCGTCATGCTGTAGGAAAAGCCCAAGGCACCTGCCCGTATGCTTGCAAAAAGAGAGGGCGCCGCGTCATGCTGCACGCGGCGCCCTCTTGGCGTATTGAGGTTTCGAATTGCTTGCGTCTACGCTGCGGGAGCGGCTATGCAGATGGCAAAAGAGCCGGGGCCGCAATGCGACGTGATCACGTTATGCGTATCGTACCAGCGAATCTCCTTAAAGCCCAACTCACGCACGCGTGCCTCGGCAGCCTCCTGAATCTGCAAGGGCAGACCCGAAGAGCGCACGAGGAAAACGCGCTCATGATCGACAGGACCCTGGGCATACATCATGTCAATAAGCTCGAGCGCAACATTTATCATCTTGCCGCGAAGCTTCTTAGTAGCCACCAGGCGTCCATCGATAATCTCGATCACCGGCTTGATGCGCAGCAGCGTAGCGCCCAAAAACGCAGCATTGGAAAGACGGCCGCCTGCGCGCAGGTAACCCAGGTCGCCAGGGATGAAGGCCATGCGCGTGCGCTGTGCCAGGTCCTCGGCATATGCCTTGAGCTCAGCCAGGGTTACCTCGGGGTGCTCACGCAGGTAGTGCGCTGCGCCCGTCACAACAAAGCCCTGGCCGATGGTCACGTGCGCCGTATCGAACATGTCGATGTAATCGCGACCCTCGGCAGCAGTGCGTGCCGACTCATAGGAGCACGTGGTCACCGCCGAGTAGGCGATGTAGAGAATCTGCGCCGCAGGGTGCTCTGCATGGATGCGGTCGAACACCTTCGCAAAGTCGCCCGGGGTGCATCCGCTCGTCTTGGGCAAAACGCCCAGCTGGCGGCACTCCTCAAGCATCTCTGCCGGATCGAGCGTGCCGTCGTCGATCGTACGGTCTCCGATAGAAACGTGCATGGGTACGAGTTCGATACCAAGCTCTGCGGCTTCAGCCGCAGGAACATCCGAGCCGGTCTCGGCAACGATAATGATTTCGCTCATGAGCGTATCCCTTCGATGATGCGTGGCGCGCCGCAGCATACAGGCGGCGCGCCGACATCCAGTCAAGTGCGCATCATTGTAGGGCCCGGGCCCCGTATTGGCTATGCCTTATTCCCCACTTTCGGTAGGCGTGAGGAATAATTCACGTAGCGACCACGGATATCGCTATGCCAAAACGGCGGAATCGGCCTCGGAAATCTGCAGGTCGGCATTGTAGAAAGCGGTAAGCGCCTGGATGGCCAAGGCAACATCGCGCGCGCCCGTCGTCTCAAAGCTCGAATGCATGGCAAGCTGCGGCAAGCCCACATCCACGGCATGCATGCTCGCCTGAATGTTGGAAAGATTGCCCAGCGTGGAGCCGCCCGCCATGTCACTTCGATTGGCAAAAGTCTGATAGGGCACCTGGGCGTTCTCGAGCACCGCCACGAGCACAGCGCGGCTAAAGGCATCCGTGCAGTAATGCTGGTTTGCAGCCTCTTTGATCACCAAGCCGCCATTGAGCATGGGGCGTGCGCCCTCATCGGCACAGTCGGGATGGTTGGGGTGCAACGCATGAGCGTTATCGCAAGACACAAGCATCGACGCAGCCAAAGCGCGACGATACCCCTCGTCATCGAAGCCTAGGCCCTCATTCACGCGCGCGAGCGTATCGCGCAGGAATGTGGACATGGCACCCTGTTTGGTATCCGACCCAACTTCCTCGTTATCAAAACAAGCATAGACGCTCACGTCGTGCTCGTTGGCCTGTGCGAGCATGGCCCCAAGCGAAGTGTAGGCGCAGGCGAGGTCGTCGAGCTTGGGAGCCGAAACAAACTCGTTTGCCATGCCCCATACGCAGGAGCGCTGACGATTCACCAGGAACAGGTCACGAGCCAAAACGTCGGCAACGTCCACGCCCAGCTCGTCGGCGACCATCTGGTCGAGCGAGCCCGCAGGGAGCGCTCCGGCAGAGATGAGAGGACACAGGTCGCGGGCACGATTGGGCGCAAAGCCGCTGTTAACGTCGCGGTTCATGTGGATAGCAAGGCTGGGAATGATGGCGACGTCACGGTCGAGCGAGAACAAGCGGCTCTCCACGCGCGCGCCCGTGCGCACAAGCACGCGGCCCGCGAGCGACAGGGGACGATCGAACCAGGTGTAGTCGATCATGCCGCCGTAGGCTTCCACATTAAGACGTAGGTAGCCTTGCGGTCCCTCGAGCTCGCCCACGGACTTAACCTTAAATGTAGGGGAATCGGCATGCGAAGCCGTAAGCTGAAAATGATAGGGGGCCGCCGCGGCATGCTGCTCTTTGGCATCGGCCTCGGCAACCTGCTTGCCCACATGCCAAGCGATAACGCTCGAGTTGTTGCGGCGCGTATAGTAGCTTCCGCCGCGCTCGATGTGCCATGCGGAACCCTCGGGCAGATAAATGTAGCCGGCTTGCTCCAGGCGCTCGGACAAGGTCATTGCCGTATGGAACATGCTGGGGCAGCTGTCGATAAACTCGATGAGCGACTCCGCCGCCTTCAGAACTTCTTTGGTGATGGTATCGGATGCCATGTATGCCTCTTTCCATTTATCACATGGTCATGCGCGCGAACGCTTGCATAAGCCTAACGCGCACGGCATCTTTGTGCAAAAGCTATAATGGGCCAAACGAAAGGGGCAGATATGGCGCGAGGCATCGGAATCGATTTGGTTCGCATTGGCGACGTTGCCGACCGTCTCGACGAGGCCGCGTGCAAGTGCGACACGGCAGCCTCCCCTTGGATGGCTCGTTTATTTACCCCTGCAGAGCTTGAAATGGCTTTTGCCCGACAACAACCTGCAGAATTCCTTGCCGGCCGACTTGCCGTCAAACGCGCCGTGAGCAAAGCGGTCGGACCGCTTATCGATGGCGAATTCGACCTGCGCTGGGTCGAAACGCTCCGAGCCACATCCGGCGCCCCCTATGTCAATGTCAACGTGCCCGCCCTGCGCGAGGCCCTTGATGGGGCTCACGTTGAGGAGTTGCTCGTCTCCATCAGCAACGAGGGCGACTATGCCGCAGCAATCGCGCTCGCGCAGTAACGGGTTTTTCGCATTCACAGGCGATTGGCAACGCAACGAGTGGCGGAAATTCGTGCATACTACGCCAGATTTCGAACGCAAGATGTTCGATAAACCGCCACTCATCTGCCGCTCATTTTCAAGCCCTAAGGCCATCCGCGCCGTCACTATCCGTAATTCCGGACCTGTCCAGTGCTCCAATGAATGGCGGTAAATCACTCATTTCCAAACGAGTGGCGGATAATGATGCAACATCGAGCCATTTATTGCCGATAGACGTTTCAAAAACCGCCACTCGTCGAGAAATGTTCGAAAAACTGCCACTCGCCGCAACCGGCACCGCAGCCGCAACCGGCACCGTAGGCGCGACCGGCGCCGCAGCCGTGCCCGACGCTACCGCCGTGCACCGGCACCGTTGCAGCAGCATCCCTCGACGTCGAGCAGCCATTTCTTTCGATCAAGACCGCCGGCGTAACCCGTGAGCGCGCCGTTTGCGCCCACCACGCGATGACACGGAACAATGATCGACACAGGGTTTCGACCCACAGCTCCGCCCACCGCGCGAGGGCTCGTAGAGCGCTCATCCCCCACAGCGAGACGTCGACGGCAAACCTCATCGGCAACCCAGCTATACGTCACCGTAGAACCGCGCGGAACGCTTTGCAGCACGCTCCACACCTCAAGCTGAAATGGCGTACCTATCAGATGGAGCGGAGGCGTATACGCCGGCGCGTGACCGGCAAAGAAGGTGTCAAGCCATGCCCAGGTGTAATCGAGCACAGCAGATGCCGAGCCCAGACCGTTCGGCACACCCTCGCCATCGAGCGTCGCGCCAAAGTGCGCCTGGTCCTCGAACCAAAGGCCAGTAAGCCCGCGCGCATCCGCCGCAAGGGTAATCATGCCGAGCGGTGACCGATAAGACTTGGTAATCATGCGCTTCCCCTTTGCGCCGCTCTTCCTCGCGTCCTCATTCGCAGCCTAGTATAAAGGCAAAACGACGGCGCCCGCTTCGACCCCGCCGATCTGCAGTGCGAAATGACGCCGTGTGCGATTTACGCTCGGCGGAATCGGGGTGGGCACAAACCCTGCAGACAGCGATAATAAAAACATCCGATCAGATAGGGCGCATCCATGTCATATATCGAGTTTTCCAACGTCATCAAGGCTTACGGCACGGGCGAGGCCGAGATTCACGCACTCGACGGCGCGAGCTTTAACGTCGAGCGCGGCGAGCTTGCCATCATCTTGGGCGCCTCAGGCGCAGGCAAAACCACGGCGCTCAACATCCTGGGCGGCATGGACACCGCGACGTCTGGCTCCGTCACCGTCGACGGACGCGACATCAGCCATGCAAACGAAGGAGAGCTCGTCTCGTACCGCCGCGCCGACGTCGGCTTCGTCTTCCAGTTCTACAACCTGGTTCCCAACCTCACAGCACTGGAAAACGTCGAGCTCGCGGCACAGATCTGCCCCGATTCGCTCAACCCTGCCGAGACACTTGCCAAAGTAGGCCTCGAAGCACGCATGGATAACTTCCCGGCCCAGCTCTCTGGCGGTGAGCAGCAGCGCGTAGCCATCGCGCGTGCCCTCGCTAAAAATCCCAAGCTCCTGCTATGCGACGAGCCCACAGGCGCCCTCGACTACCAAACCGGCAAGCAGATCTTGCAGCTGCTGCAGGACACCTGTCGCCGCGAGGGCATCACGGTCATCATCATCACGCACAACTCTGCGCTCGCCCCCATGGCCGACCGCCTCATTCGCTTTAAGAGCGGCAAAGTGACCGACGAGACTCTGCAGCCCAACCCCACTCCCATCGAGCAAATCGAGTGGTAGACGGCACCAACAGGCCGAGTTGTGTGCATCGGAGCGCAAATCTTCACAAAATAACTCTGTCTTGTTTTTGTCACATTCAGGAGAGGGTTACGGTGAAGCAGATGGTGCGGGTATCGAGCGCTTGGGCGCGGATGCTGCCACCGTGTGCCTCGATGATCGCCTGCGCCACGGAAAGGCCCACTCCAGAGCCGCCCGTCTGCGAGTTGCGGCTGGTGTCTGCGCGATAGAAGCGGTCGAACAGGCGCTTCAAATCACCCTCCGGCATCGCATCCACCGCGTTACTCACCTGCAAAGTCACCCCGCCGCGTGAGCGCTTCTTAAGCGCAAGCTCGATTTCGCTACCGTCGCTCGCATAGCGCGTGGCGTTATCCAGCAAAAGCTCCACCACCTGCGACAATGCCGAGATATCGCCCTGCGCATGCAGCCCGCTCTCCAAGTCACGCACGAGCTTCTTTCCGCGTGACTCGGCAACAGCACAAAACGGTTCCGACGCATATTCAACCAGCTCGGATAGATCCAAATCAGTCTTTTCAAACTGCGTAGCGCCCTCGTCCATGCGCGCGAGGAACACCAGCCTCTCGGTCAGCGATTTAAGCCGGGTCACCTGCGCGGCAATGCTTTGCGTCCATTCGCTTTCGCCCGCCTCAATCTCCAACACATCATTTGCAGCGGCGATTACCGCCAACGGGGTCTTAATCTCATGGCTTGCATCGGTGATGAAGCGTTGCTGCCGGCGATAGCTCTCCACGATAGGGCGAACCGCGATACGCGAAAAAATCACCACCAATACGAGCACGAGCAGCCAAGCGCCCACACCAATGGCAGCGCTTGCACCCAAAAACGCCTCGAAATTGGATAGTTCGCGCGAGCAATCCACAAACACATAGAGGGACCCCTCGTCCGCATCCACTACCCGGTAGCGATACGCGCCGTAAAAGCCATGTTTTGCACCCGAGGTGCTTACCTGCAAAGCATATGTGCACGCATCCTGTGCCGTTGTCGCCGCAACATGGTTGACGTCCACCCCGGCAATTGCACCGTCGCCATCCACGGTCACCGTGAAGTAACGCGTGTCGTATGGCGCCTCCTTATCCATGATGTCGGCGGCTCGCTTGTCCAGATCAAAAGAGCGGTCGAATATCCCAGACGTTCCGATATAGGTAGCCGAAAGCTCCTCGAGTATCACCACGGAAGCATCGGACGTCTCCTCCTGACCAGTCTGGGCCCCGTCCGCGCTGGAGACTCCAGGGAAGCTTCCGCCGTTATCCACGATCGCCTCGATACGATCATCGGACATACGGCATACGCTTCGGTAGTTGACGGCATTGATAACCACCAGGATTAGTGCCAGCGCAGCGGCAACCGAAAGCATGGCTACGAGTACGAACTTGCGGCGAAGACGCTTCTCCATCACAGCTCGCCCTCAACGCACTCGAGTGAATATCCCTGATTGCGTGCGGCCCGGATGCACACGTTGGCCCCCACTGCCGAGAGCTTCTTGCGCAGGTAGGAAATGTAGACCCACACCACGTTGGATGTCTCGAGCGCATCGTCGCCCCACACCCGGGACAGCAGACGCTCGGTGGGCGTAACCAGCCCTGGATGTGCCATGAAATACTCCATGAGCTGAAACTCTCGATTGGCAAGATGCTCCTCCCCCGCAGGACCCGCAAGCGTGCAGGAAGCGCAGTCGAGGCGAACGTTGCCAATGGAGAGGGTGGTTGCGTCAATCGCAGTCGCGCTGCGCGTCATGGCGCGAATGCGCGCGAGCAACTCTTTTGCTGCAAAGGGTTTGGTGAGGTAATCGTTGGCGCCAGCGTCGAGGCCCTCGACTTTATCCGCCACTTCACTTTTTGCCGTCAGCATGATGATAGGCAGGCGAATCCCGCTCTGACGCACCTGGCGCAATACCTCGATGCCATCCATCCCAGGCATCATGATGTCGAGAACCGCGGCATCGTATGTCTGGTGCCGAAGATGATCAAGAGCAGTCAGGCCATCATGGACCGCATCGACCTCATAGCCGCTGTGTCGCAAAATCGCCGTAAGGGCGCGCGAGAGCTCGAGTTCATCCTCCGCCAATAGGAGCCGCATCATCCTCGCCTTTCGTTGTTGCTGTTCGGTGGCTTTGATAATAACGCAGAGGGCAAAGCCTTAATCGAACCTTAACAGCCACCCTGTACAAGCAGGCATTTTTGCAGGATAGACCTTAGACGAACCTAAGCATCGGCAACCGCGCGCAAGAACTGTCTCCACTGCGGTACAACAGATATCGAGCACGGTGGCGGGTGCGCGAGACCAGGCACACACACTTTCCTTCCCCCATGCCTGCGCCCGTCGCCCGTTGCTCGCAATCTGTCCGGTAAGACGCATGACGGAAGCGACTCGTCTCCATGCACGATCGACGAGAGGAGCGCGAACAAACTCTCCAGGGACCCCCCGCCATCCACCAAAAAGGCGCTTCGGCTGGGCACGTGCCCGACTGAGGCGCCTTTTGCGCACAGTGATATCGCGTATGCCGAAAGTTCGTGTCTTACTCTTCCGTGAGGAGCTTTGCAATCTGGACGGCATTGGTGGCAGCGCCCTTGCGAATCTGGTCGCCACAGCACCAGAAGGTGATGCCGCGCGCAGCCTCGGGGTTGGAAATGTCACGACGGACGCGACCGGCCCAAATCAGATCCTGATCGCTCGTGAACAGCGGCATGGGATAGCGATCCTGAGCATCAGCGGCATCCATGTCGTCCACCAGCTTGACGCCAGGAGCAGCGGCAAGGGCCTCACGAGCCTCATCGACCGTGATGTCGCGCTCAAACTCGAGCGTGATGCTCTCGGAGTGGGAACGCAGCACGGGCACACGCACGCAGGTGCAGTTCACGCGCAGCTCGGGCAGGTGCATGATCTTGCGACCCTCGTTTTGAAGCTTCATTTCCTCGGAAGTGAAGCCCTCCTCCTTCACGCCGCCAATCTGCGGAATGAGGTTGTTGGCAAGCTGTGCCGCGAAGGCGCGCGGATTGGGAAGCTGCTCGCCACGGCCCAGGGCGGCAAGCTGCTCCTCAAGCTCGCGCATACCCGGAACGCCAGCGCCCGAGGCCGCCTGGTACGTGCTCACAACCATGCGCTTGACGCCCGCGAGCTTATGGAGCGGCCAGGTGGGCACCAAGCCGATGATGGTTGCACAGTTGGGGTTGGCGATAAGGCCCTTATGCCACTTGATATCCTCGGCGTTGATCTCGGGCACTACCAGAGGCACATCGGGATCGAGGCGGAACGCATGGGAGTTGTCCACGACCACGGCACCGCGCTTCACGGCCTCGGGCAAAAGCTCCTTGGCAAGATCGTCCTCAACGGCGCCGAGCACGATGTCGCAGCCCTCAAATGCCTCGGGACAAGCTTCCTCGATTACCACCTGCTCGCCGCGGAACTCGACAGTCTTGCCGGCAGAGCGAGCGCTCGCCAGCAGCTTGAGCTTGCCCACGGGGAAATCCTGCTCGTCAAGACACTGGAGCATCTGGGTGCCCACGGCTCCCGTCGCGCCCAAAATAGCCACCGTGTACTGTTTCATGCTTCCCCCTTTTAGGTCATGCTCTTCACCTGCAACCTACGCAGGCCAAATGATTGTCTTCCTTTTATACAAGAACGGAGTGAACTCAAAGCCCACTCCGTCGAAATGAAATCGAAACGAAACCCGCAACCAATAGGATGAATAGGATTCCCCTAAAAGTCGAGGCAATAGCTACTTAGTAAGCGATGCCAAACCCAGGTCGATAGCCGAGGGCTCGTCCAAATCGGCAACCTTGACGATGCCGTTCTCGTCGGAGAACGCACGATAGATGGTGCGAATCGCCAGGTCGAAGTCTTTCTCTTCCACGCCGATGATGATGTTGATCTCGTCGCAGCTCTGCGAGATCATGCGAACGCTCACACCTGCCTGGCCGAGCATGCCAAAGAGATGGCCGGAGATACCGGCGCGTCCACGCAGGTTGCGGCCAACGGTGGCGATGAGCGCCAGGCCCTCGACAACCTCAATCTCGAGCGGCTCCACTTCCTTTTGGATATCGCCCACGAGCGAATAGAGCGAATCGCTTACGTCGGACTTCTGCACAACGGCGCCAAAACGGTCGACACCGGTGGGCATATGCTCAACCGAGACGTTATAGCGCTCGAAGACGGAAAGGGCGCGGCGCATAAAACCGATGCGCGGCTTGGCGCGGTCGCGCGCAACGTTGATGGCAACAAAGCCGCGCTTGCCGGTCACGCCGGTGATGAGGGGCTCGGCTGCGCCCTCGTCCGCCGTCTCGCTGATGATGGTGCCGGGATCTTGCGGCGCGTTGGTGTTCTTGATGACGAGCGGGATGCCTGCCTCGCGCACCGGGAACACGGCCTCCTCGTGCAGGACGCTCGCGCCCATGTAGGAAAGCTCGCGCAGCTCCTCGTAGGTGACACGCGCGATAGGCTGCGCCTCGGGAACAATGCGCGGGTCGGCCGAGAAGAAGCCGGACACGTCGGTCCAGTTCTCGTACAGGTCGGCACCCAAGCACTTGGCGAGAATCGAGCCAGAGATGTCTCCGCCGCCACGGTCGAGCAGCTTGATCTGGCCCTCGCGCGTAGCACCATAGAAGCCGGGCATGACGAAGCCTGCCTGCTGGCTGTACTCGTCCACCAGCTCGGCAGTGCGCTTCATGCTGAGCGTGCCGTCATGATGGAAGGCGATGGCCTTCGAGGCGTCCAAGAACGGCAGACCCAGGTACTCGGCCATAAGGCGAGCGGTAAAGTACTCGCCGCGGCTCACGAGCTCCTCGGTGGAATAGCCGCCCGAGCTGGCGCGCTCGGCAAATGCCGCGAACTCCTCGCGAATGGGATAGGCGAGCTCAAGCTCATCGGCAATATCAAAGTAGCGCTGACCGATGTCCTTGAGCAGGTCCTCGCAAGATACGTGGTACTTGACGTGCGCGCTCACCAGGTAGAGTAGGTCGGTCACCTTGGTATCGCCCTTGAAGCGACGACCGCAGGCGGAAACCACCACAAAGCGGCGCGCCGGATCGGCGTCGACGATAGCTTTGATTTTCTTGAAGTGCTCGGCATCTGCGACTGAAGAGCCGCCAAACTTAGCGATCTTGATCATACGAACTTAAAACCCTTCTGATAGGAACGCACCGAATGATGATGCGCCCATAATCGTAGGTGCAAGTCTACTAAACACCCTGGAACGTTGTCGCGGGTATCTCTATTGTTTCCAAAAGAAAAACGGCCTGTGTGCTGCGCCTGTTCTCCGAGGTCCGCGGCTCCATGTGCCCAAAAGCTTCTGATACCATGAGCGCACACGTTACGCCCTGGGCTTTCAAGGAGTCGACGACATGGGTTTTTACCATAGCACACGTTCCGCTTCCCCAACCTTTACGAGCAAGGAGGCCATCCGCCGCGGCATCGCCCCGGACGGCGGCCTGTTTGTGTCCGACGACCTGGGTGGCACCACCATCGACATCTCCACGCTGGCAGACAAGGATTACCCCACGCTTGCCCGTGAGGTCATGGGCGCTCTTCTACCCGATTACTCCGCAGACGAGATCGCCGCATGTGTGGACGAGGCCTACACCGGCACCTTCGCTTCGAGTGAAGTGACGCCGCTCATGCCCCTTTCCCAAGCACCCAACGCAGATGGCACCCCCACCTATGTTATGGAGCTCTTTGGCGGCCCCACGAGCGCATTCAAGGATGTTGCCCTGCAGATGCTCCCTCGCCTCATGGCCCGCACCGCGGGCGCCGAAGGCGAGCGCATCATGATCGTCACCGCCACCTCGGGCGACACGGGCAAGGCAGCCCTCGCGGGATTTGCCGATGCTCCGGGCTGCGGCATCACCGTCTTCTATCCCGAGGGCAAGGTGAGCCACGTCCAGAATCTGCAGATGTCCACGCAGGAGGGTGCCAACGTCGCCGTCTGCGCCGTGCGCGGCAATTTTGACGACGCGCAGACCGCCGTCAAGCAAATCTTTGCAAACAAGGAGCTGGGTGAGCGCCTAGCCGCTGGCGGCACGATTCTTTCCTCCGCGAACTCCATCAACGTGGGCCGTCTGGTCCCGCAGGTCGTTTACTACTTTGCTGCTTATGCACAGCTGCTGCGCGCAGGCGCCATCCAGGTGGGCGACGCCGTTGAGTTCTGCGTGCCCACCGGCAACTTTGGCGACATCCTGGCCGGCTATTACGCCAAGCGCATGGGCCTGCCTGTAGCCAAGCTTCTCGTAGCCTCCGACAAGAACAACGTGCTGACCGACTTCCTGGCCACCGGCACCTATGACCGCGAGCGCCCCTTCTACACCACCACTTCTCCTTCGATGGACATCCTGGTTTCCTCGAACCTGGAGCGCATGCTGTACTACCTGGCAGAGGGAGACTGCGAGCTCGTAGCAGACCTCATGTCCAAGCTTACCGACGAGGGCAACTACCAGATTCCCACCGAGCTTCTCGAGCGCATCCGCACCGTCTTTGACGGCGGCTGGGCCGACGAAGACCAGGTGGCAGCCGCCATTCGTCGCTGCTGGGACGAGAACGGCTACGTGATCGACCCGCACACCGCCTGCGGCTATCACGTGATGGAGCAGACCGCTGCCGTCGAGGGCACCGCCTGCCGCGTACTGCTTTCCACCGCAAGCCCTTACAAGTTCCCCAAAGCCGTGGCCGAGGCGCTGGGCCTCTTCTGCCCGCCCGACGATTTTGCCTGCATGGAGGTGCTCGCCAAGCATACCGGCACCACCGCACCCGTGCAGCTCGCCGAGCTTAAGACCAAGCCTGTTCGTTTTGAAGACGTGGTCGATGTGGCCGACATGGGCTCCTATGTGGAGCAGGCCGCCAATCGCATCGCCGAGGAGGCTTAAAACCCCATGATCCGCATCACGGTACCCGCCACCAGCGCAAACCTAGGCATCGGCTACGATACCCTGGGCATGGCCGTCTCGCTGTACTCGCACTTCACGTTCGATCATGCCGAGACCCTCACCATCACGGGTTGCCCCGAGCAATTCCAAAACGAAGACAACCTTGTCTACGAGAGCTTCGTGAACGCCCTTGCCGAGTGGGGCGAGGAGACCTTCCCCGTCTCCATCGACATCTCCACCGAGGTGCCCGTCGCCCGCGGCCTGGGTTCGAGCTCCACCTGCGTGGTCGCCGGCATCATGGGCGCCGCGGCGCTCACCGGCCACACCGTCACCCGCGAGGAACTCGTAGCCATCGCCACCGCCGTGGAGGGACATCCCGACAACGTGGCGCCCGCCATTTTGGGTGCCGCCGTCTGCTCCTTCACGCCGGAAGGCGAGCTTCCCCGCTGCCTGCGCTACGAGGTGAGCAAGCGTCTGCGCTTCATCACCATCATCCCGCCGTACGAGGTGCACACGAGCGACGCGCGCAAGGTCGTCCCGCAAGAGGTACCGCTGTCCACCGCCGTTTGGCAGATGGGACGCATCGCCGGCCTCACGCGCGGCCTGGAGATGGGCGACCTCGACCTGATCGCCGCTTCCAACGACGATCGTCTGCAGGAGCCCTACCGCCGTGCGCTCATCCCCGATTACGACGCCATTCGCGAGACCTGCCTGACGGGCGGCGCCAAGACCATGTGGATCTCGGGTTCCGGCTCGACCCTTATGGCCGTGACCGACGACACCATCGTGGCCAAGTTCCTGCAAGTCCGTCTGCGTGAGCGCTTCCCTGAGTGCGAGACGCATATTTTGACGTGCGACACGGATGGCGCACAAATCGAGTATCTGTAGGCGCGCGTCCTTGTTGCGGGCGTCCCCGCACGGCCTGCCCCTGAAAACGTCCTCGACAAATGAATCCCCCTGCTCATGCTCCTTCGGAGCTATGAGCAGGGGGATTCTTGTCTGCGGAATGTTTTCAGGGGCAGGCCGTGCGGGGACGCCAGGGTAACGTAGTCGCGCCTGCAGGGGCACGCTTTGGAGGGTCGCCGGGCTTGGGGACCTGCTCGAAGGGTGCATTCGGGCTCTCATGTATATGGTCGGACGGCCCGTTCCGTTAGCTCGTGCTGAAAGGCGCAACGACCTAAGTGCTCTCATCGAGACAAGGGCCGCGCCGGCTCAACGATAGAACGGAGGTCCAACCATGGACGTAACCCTGATTATCGAACTGTTGGTGCTCATAATCACAGCTATCGAACTCGGCTACTGAATCGGCAAGGATATCGGGCACCGAAAGAAATAGCCGCCCCCGAGAAACGGAAACGGCCACTCCCCAACCTGAAAAGTTGTAAACGAGTCGGCCACCCGCGGCAACGGGTAACCGCCCTTGTCTCGATGGTAGCACTTAGACACGAGTATATCACCGACGAGGCACCTGAGCGGCCTAAACAACAATGCTCCGTCGCGACTTCTCCCAAGATCATACCGCGACCACGGCAGCAACCACGCACAAGAGAGACCACCATGACCACGCGCACCTTCACCAAGTCCGCATACGGCTTTCCCCGAAAACATTCCGCAGACAAGAATCCCTCTGCCCTTAGCTCCGAAGGAGCAAGAGCAGAGGGATTCTTTTGTCGAGGACGTTTTCGGGGAAAGCCGCATGCGGACGCCGGAGCAGGGTCGCCGGGCTTGAAAGTTTACTCGCCGACTTTTTCCAAATCGTAAGGAGTGGTCTGGTAGACGTAGTAGTTCAGCCAGTTGGTGTAGAAGAGCTGGGCTTGGGAGCGCCAGATGTTCAGTGGAGCGCGGGTGGGATCGTCATCCGGGAAGTAGTTCGCTGGGACCTCGGGGTCGATACCACGCTTGACGTCGCGCTCGTACTCGAGCTTGAGGGTATCGGTATCGTACTCGGGATGGCCAAACACAAAGAAGCGACGGCTATCGACCGACTTTACAATGTAGAGGCCCACCTCGTCCGACACGGCAACGACCTCAAGGTCGTCCACAGCTTCAACGTCTTCGATCCTTACATCGGTATTACGCGAATGGACTGCATAGAAGCGATCGTCAAAGCCCCTCACGAGCGGACTTTTCGGCTTGAGCAAGCGATGCTCGAAAACGCCCGATGCCTTTTTGGGCAGGCGATACTTCTGGATGCCGTAGTGGTAATACAGGCCCGCCTGCGCGCCCCAGCAGATATGCAGCGTCGAATGCACGTGCGTACTCGACCAGTCCATGATGCGACACAGCTCATCCCAGTAGTCCACCTCTTCAAACTCCATGAGCTCAACGGGGGCCCCGGTAATAATCAAGCCATCGTAATGCTCGTTTTCGATGTCCTCGAAGGTGCGGTAGAACGTCTCCAGGTGTCCCGCCGACACATGCGTTGCCTCGTGGCTCTTGGTGCGCAGCAGGTCAACCTGAATCTGCAACGGCGTATTGGAGAGCTTGCGCATAAGCTGCGTCTCGGTGGCGATCTTGGTGGGCATGAGGTTCAAAATCAGCACGCGCAAAGGACGAATATCCTGGTGGAGAGCGCGAAACTCCGTCATGACAAAGATGTTCTCGCCCTCGAGAATCTCGGTTGCGGGCAGAGCATCAGGAATTCGAATCGGCATGACGCATACACTCCTTCACTCACACACTCAGCGGCACGTGCGACATTGGTTTTGATTGTACCGTGACAGGCTTGCTGTGCAGCCCAACGCGTCAAATAAACGCCGCCAACGTTGCTCGCTTCGCACCTAAAAAGCAGGAAGACCACCTGTGTCTCCCTGAAGCTCAAAGGCAAGAATGCGGTCCACAAGCCGCTCGAGCATCTGCGTCGTGTCGGGGCGCGCACCCATATTCTCGATGAGACCGCTGTGCAGCAAATCGGTAAAACCCGCATCATGTGTGTGGTAGCGCCCATCCAAGACAAAGGCAATATGGCGATAATCTGGGCCGCACACCGCCACCAGCGTGTTTCCGTACAGACGCTTAGCGCGCTGCGGGTCGACGCCAATCTTCACATACCAGGAGGGAACATCGGCCACGCCTTGCTCGGCAAAGAAGCGCTTGATTTCACCACACCCCGCGAGCGGATAGGCCGGGATATCCCAACCCTGCTTGCGCGCAAAATGATAGATATAGTGCGAGGCGTCCCCCACCTCGATATGGCCCTCCATGACCGTAGCCAAAATACGCGCAGCACAGGCCACGTCCACGCGCACGGAGCCGGCCGAGATGAGCCGTGCCAAACCATCGATTGTTACGTTATGTGCACGCGGGCCGTACATCGCGCAATCGCCGCCTTCACTTGTTGCCAGAGAACTACAATGAGCGAATCACACGCTCGCAGAAAGGCTTACCACTATGGCATCAACACGTAAAGTCGGTATCCTCGGTTTGGGACACGTTGGCGCACACGTCGCCAACAGTTTGCTTCTGCAGGGCTTGGTCGACGAACTCTATCTTTGCGACGTCAAGGCGCAAAAGGTCCTGTCCGAAACCCAGGACCTGCACGACTCTCTTACCTTCGTGCCCTTCAACACTAAAATCGTCAACGTGGGCGACCGCTACGAGGAACTCGCCTCGTGCGACATCATCGTCAACGCCGCCGGCAACGTGGCCATGGCAGCAGGGAACCGTGACGGCGAGCTGTTCTGCACCACCGACTCCGCCCGCTCCTTCGCCAACCGCATCGTCGATGCCGGCTTCGACGGCATCTGGGTATCCATCGCAAACCCCTGCGACGTGGTGTGCACGACCATCTGGCACCTGACCGACTACGACCCCAAGAAGATCATCGGCTCTGGTTGCGGCCTGGATTCGGCGCGCCTGCATTCCGAGATCTCCAAGAAATGCGGCATCAGCCCCAAATCCATCGACGCCTACATGATCGGCGAGCATGGATTTAGCCAGATCGCTGCATGGAAAGCCGCGACCATCGCGTGCAAGCCGCTTTCCGAGCTTGCACGCGAACACCCCGATCAATACGGTTTTGACCAGGCAGAGGTCGAGGAGCTTGCACGCAAGGGCGGCTATGTAACCTATGAGGGCAAGGGCTGCACCGAGTACGCCGTGGCCAATTCCGCCGCACGCGTTTGCGCCGCCGTGCTGCACAACGAGCACGCCGTGCTTTCCGCATCCACCCTCATGTGCGGCCAGTATGGCGAAGAGGGTATCTTCACGTCGCTTCCCTGCGTGATTGGCGCCGAGGGCATTGAGCAGGTCTACACTCTCGACCTCTCCGATGCCGAGCTCGAAGGCTTCCACAAGAGCTGCCAGCACATCCGCGATAACATCGCCCAGCTCACCTGGTGGTAAACGGGCACTGACCCTTCGTAGAACCGTCGCTGCGCATCGCCAGCGTTCCCCAAAACCTAAATGAAGCAGAAAATCCCATTTAGAAGCCAAACTACGGCTCTAAATGGGATTTATTGCTTCATTTAGAAAAGGCTCTGGGTTCTGGGCAGCAAAGCGCCCTTTCGCACCCCGGGACCGATGCGAGGAATTCCAAAAGCCTCGAGCAAAGACTCCATATAGCCCGGCTCAAATATCTGGCGGACGAGGATGCGCATGACAGGCATGCCGAGGGCTGTGAGTCGAGATTCCCTTTGGCGCTCTTCGATAAGAACATCCTGGGTCGTTTTCCCCT
Source organism: uncultured Collinsella sp. (assembly GCA_934621295.1). Taxonomy (GTDB): domain Bacteria; phylum Actinomycetota; class Coriobacteriia; order Coriobacteriales; family Coriobacteriaceae; genus Collinsella. The sequence goes on along the minus strand of CAKTVB010000001.1, from coordinate 254,870 downwards.
TCAGGCAATCGGCATCCTTGTACTTCCTCGCTCCGTCAACTTCGCCGATTACGCACCTGCCGTCGTTGAACTCCCACAGCATGTCGACGCGGTACACATGACCCTGGTTCAACGGATCGGGCAACTCGACCTGAAGCATCGTCGGAGGCATAAATCCCAGCTCGATAATTATGCCGCGGACCATCGATTCGCCACCATTTTCAGATTCTCCATCGGCATGGGCAAAAGCTGCGCGAGCACGCCCGATACCACGGCGTCGATATCCCTCGCGCTGCGCGTATTCAAGCAAGTCTTCTCGCGATATGAGCAGATATCTCAGCGCGCTGTCAATCGTAGGCAGCGCAAGGTGAACAGGGGCATCGAGAGCAGACTCCAAAAGCGTCTGGCAAAGACCCGTAACGTTTACCCCTCCTTCCAAATGGACACCGTTCGGTGCGAGACGCGATACCCAAAGATGCTTAGAGCGGCGTCGATATGGGGTGCCGGGCGCGCATATTCGAATCGGATTGAGACGGCTGTATGGAACCCATAGCCCATACATAAGTGCCGCGGAAAAGGACGTAAAGATCCACTCGGGGTGGAGCTCCGCGAGCGTTTTGACGACACGAGTCGCAACCACACGGCGATACTCTTGGCCTGACCAACGAGAACGTTCAAAAAGGCCCGGATACGGACTATACGCTTCCTCTGCCTCGACGCGACGCAAGAGGGCCTTTTCCACACTGCACGAATTCGGGTACAGGCAGCGCTGCTTCTCCTCAGACTCCTCAAAAAGTCTTTCAAGTTCTTCGCCACATGCGGTGCGCTTCATAGAACCTCCTTCCGTTGCAACAAAGCTAGCAAGAAGAACGTCCTTTTGTTAGGTATGTCAATCTCCCCCGCAATCTAACAGGGCAGGTCAGACGCAATATTTCCTTGTGAAACAAAAGGAGGGATCAGCAAACGGTCGATTTGCGGCACGAGCGGCATCTCCATCAAGCCCAACTGGTCAGTTATCAACAGAAGCGCCACGCAGCGATGAGAGGTTTTCAACAGTCGCACGCCAACCCCGCACCGCCCCAGATACCCTCAGGCAGCCAACTCCAAATCTATCCCCTACCCTGGCAACAATCTCACAACCTAAATGAAGCAGAAAATCCCATTTAGAAGCCAAACTACGGTTCTAAATGGGATTTTTTGCTTCATTTGGAAAAGGGGCTGGGTGCAGGAGCGCCGGCGGCCGCGACGAGGGCACCGGGCGCGCCAGGCCACACAAGTCAAACACGGCCGCAGGCGCGCCCAACAGGTAAGGTTTACTCTCCAGCCACACGGCAACCGGCAGCAGCTGCCAGCTCAGCCTCCTCCGGATAGTAGATGCGCCATGTGCGACGCAGCTGCGTCATCAGGTCCATGACGTCGGCCGCAAAGACGATCATCGCGTCTTCCACGCGGTCACCGGCAACGGCCTTCTCGAGGTCGGCCACCTCGTAGGCAAGAGCATATGCTTCCTCGCCCACATGGACCTCCTCGCGCTCGCCCGTAGCCGTCCACACGATAGTGGCGCGGTCAGCGCGCGGGTAGTCCGTGACCTCGATGTAGCAATTCTCGAACGAAAGCACGGCGCGCTTGGGCTGCTTGGAGTGAAGTGTGAGCGAGATCACGGCCATCTGCATATCGGGGTTGCGCATCACAATGCCGCTCGTCACGTCCACACCGGTGTTGCACGCATTGGCGATGGAGACGACATCCTCGGGCTGCGAGAGCATGAACATGCGCGCCATAGTGAGGGCGTACACACCGATGTCGAGCATGGCGCCGCCGGCCAGGCGCGGATTGTAGAAGCGATTCTCGGGATCAAAATCCTTATAGCTGCCAAAGCTCACCTGGGCGATGCTCATGTTGCCGAACTCATCCTTCTCGGCGCGGCGGATAAGCTCGCGGTAAAGCGGCATATGCAGGATGGTCGTGGCGTCGATGAGCTGCACGCCGTGCTCGTCGGCAATCGCGCGCGCTTCGTTAAGCTCCTCGGAATTGAGCGTGATTGCTTTCTCGCACAGCACGTGCTTGCCGGCAGAAAGCGCGGCACGAAGGTACGTAATATGGGTGTTGTGCGGCGTGGTAATGTACACGACGTCGATGTTGGGATCGGCGCAAAGCTCCTCGAGAGTGTCGTACACGCGAGTCACACCGTACTTCTCGGCAAAAGCGATCGCCTTCTCGTGCGTGCGGTTGTAGATGCCGGCGAGCTTGCGACCGGCGAGCTCAAGCGTAGCCGCCATCTGGTTGGCAATCACGCCGCAGCCGACAACAGCCCACCTTAACTGAGGAGCCGTGAAGATATCGTCGGGAAACGGCTTGCCCTCGACCGAAGCGAAGGCGGCGCGGGCTGCCTCGGCGGCGTCACGCGGTGCAGACTGTTGAGACATGCAGGCTCCTCAATATGCTAGGGAGATGGATTCATTCGTCATATTGTACGGGCATCGAAGCGGCGGCACAAACGTTATTCACGTGCGTGCAACTCTTCGAAAGCAGCGATTTCGGCCATGAAGCGTTCACCAAAGCCCTCGGCCTTCTTCTCGCCGATGCCCGACACCTCGAGCAACTCATCGAACGAATGGGGGCGCTGGCGGCACAAAGCGCGCAGCGTTTTATCGGGAAAGACCACGTAGCTGGGAACTTGCATCTCCTGTGCCAGCTCCGTGCGAAGCGTCCTCAGGCGCTCGAACAGCTCGGCGTCATCACCCACACGCGGCACGCTCTTGGCATCTGATTCCTCACGCAACAAATCGACCGCGCGGCGCGCCCGCGAGCCGTGGCTCTTCTTAGCAGGTCGCTTCACGGTAAACGCAAACGCGTGCGCATCGGGTACGGGCTCGCCATCTGCGCCCACGACCTCCGCTGCGCGCGGACCCAAAAGCAGCGTAGGGTACTGCCCCTGCGAGCTTGCCAGATACCCGCGCCCGCACAACTGATCGATCAAGTTGCGGATACGTCCCGTTGACTCCGCCGCCAAGCTGCCGTAACCTGCTGCTTCGTCCAAATGCAGCTCAAAGATGCGCTGTGTCTTTCCGCCATGCAGCACATCGGCCACAAGCGACTTCCCAAAGCGCCCGGGGCGCGCAGCAACGAATGTCACCACGGCACGGGCTGCCTCGGTCATATCCTCGACCTCGTACTCAGTCAGGCAGTTGCCGCAATTGCCGCAACCCGTTCCCGTCTCGGCAGCGTGGGCCAGTACCTCGGCCGCGGCGTCCTCGTCGCCAAAGTAGCGCAGCATATACTCGCGCAAACAACCGGTCGTCTTGCAGTAGCCCTCCATCTGGGCGATGAGTCTAAAGCGATTTTGCCGCGCACGCAGACGCTGCTCTTCATCGAGCTGCTCGTCATCGGGCTCCTGCTCGGCAAAGAATCGGCGCAAGCGCAGATCGTTGCCGTTCCAAAGCAAAAAGCAGCTCGCAGGATCGCCATCGCGACCGGCACGCCCAGCCTCTTGATAGTAGGCCTCGATGCTCTCGGGTGCGTTGTTATGGATCACATAGCGCACATTGGGTTTATCGATACCCATGCCAAAAGCATTGGTGGCAACCATCACGCGCACGTCATCGCGCACAAATGCCTGCTGGTTTTGCGTACGAGACTCCATGCTCATACCAGCGTGATAGCTTGCAACGCGCACGTCGAGCCCTTGCTTTTCCACCGCGTCTTGCAATGTAAACGTCAGCTCGTCCACACTCTTACGCGTGGCGCAGTAGACGATTCCCGCCTCGTCGGGATGCTCCGTCACATAGCGGCAAATCCACGGCGCCTTCTGACGTTCGGCCATTTCTTGCACTTCAAACGATAGGTTTGGCCGATCAAAGCCCGTCACCACCGCCTGCGGCGAGCGCAGGTCGAGCATCTGCTCGATATCCGTACGCACGCGCTCGGTTGCCGTAGCGGTAAACGCCGCCACCACCGGACGCTGCGGCAGCGCCTCGATAAACTGAGCGATCTGCAAGTAGGCCGGCCTAAAATCCTGTCCCCACTGGCTTACGCAATGAGCCTCGTCAACCGCCAAAAGTGGAATTCCCATGCCGCCCGGCTGCGCCGCAGCCTGAGCAAAGGCAAGAAAGCGCAGATCTGCCAAGCGCTCGGGCGCCACGAACATAAGTTGATAGGCACCGGCGGCAGCTCGTTTGAGCACGGTATTTTGCTGGGGGATGGAGAGCGACGAGTTGAGGTAGCTGGGATGCGCGCCGGCAGCAAGCAGCGCCCGCGTCTGGTCTTCCATAAGCGAGATGAGCGGGCTCACCACCAAGGTAAGCCCCGGCCCCATGAGGGCAGGCACCTGATAGCAAATGGATTTGCCTGCACCCGTAGGCATCACGGCAAGAACGTCGTGCCCCGCAAGAATCGAGGAGATAACGCGCTCCTGCCCCGGCCTAAACGACTCATAGCCAAAATAGCGCTTGAGCGTAGCATGAGCCTGCTCGAGGGCGTCAGATGGCGAGCCCCCGTTTGCTGTCGAGAACAACTGTGACACCTAAACTCGTCTCCGATATCGAACGATGCCCTACAGCGCAGCGGCCAGAGCGTCGAGGTCCTCCTGCGTCGTCGCCCAGCTGGTAGCCAAGCGCACGATCACGTGGTCCTCGTCATAGGTATCCCAAAAGCTCAGGCAAATCTGCTTGCCCAGGCGTTCGTACTCGCTCTTCTCCAAGATGATGAACTGCTGGTTGGTGGGAGATTCCAAAAACCAACGCGCTTCGCGCTCGTGCAGCAGGGCGCGAAGGCGCCCCGCCATATCGATAGCATTGCGCGCGATGCGCACATAGGTGCCCTCCGTGAACAGCGCCTCGAACTGCACGCCCAAGAGGCGACCCTTGGCAAGAAGGGCGCCATGCTGTTTGATACGCGGAATCGGATGCGCGGGAGCATTGCCCGCAGGGAAGACCACGGCCTCGCCGCATAATGCCCCCACCTTGGTTCCGCCGATATAGAAGACATCGCACAGCTGGGCAAGCTGCGGCAGGGTGATATCGCATTCATCGGATGCCAGGGCATAGCCCAAGCGCGCGCCATCCACAAAAAGCGGAATCTCGTGCTTTTGGCACACCTCATAGATTGAAGCCAGCTCATCGTAGGAATAGAGCGTGCCGAGCTCCGTCGGGAAGGAGATGTATGCCGCTCCCGGGAAGACCATGTGCTCATGATTGCCGTCTGCATAGAACAGCTCGATCAGCCGCTCAAGCTCATCGGCATGCATCTTGCCCTCATGCTCGGGAACCGTCAGCACTTTATGGCCGCCAAATTCAATAGCCCCCGCTTCGTGACAAGCCACATGCCCCGTAGCAGCAGCCACCACGCCCTCGTAGGGAGCGAGCAGCATATCGAGCACAACCTGGTTGGCCTGCGTGCCGCCCGTAAGAAGAAAGACGTCGGCATCCGGCGCCTCGCAAGCCTCGCGGATCAACTCCTTGGCGTGAGCGCAATGAGGGTCCTCGCCATAACCGGTCATGGCCTCCATGTTGGTATCGACCAGGGCCGCCAAAACCTCCGGGCATGCGCCAAAGGAATAGTCGTTCTCAAACGTAACCAAAAGATGCTCCTTCTTCTCGGTCTGCGACAATTCTTCGAACCCATTGCCGCAACGGTTATACAGACTATGCAAACAGAAGCAAACGCCGGAATACGACCAACAAGCTATCGCATCGTCTTATCCCGGCGTCAAAAATCACGCTAATCGTCGTCGCCGCTCGCTCCCAGCTGGCACAGGACGGCAAGCGCCGCCGCGACGGGACCGTGCTCGTCATCGGCGTTGAGGCCGCGCCCCACGCCCGAGCCCGCCCCCGCTCCCGCGCGATAGGGAATCGACAGCTTGCGAGAGCGGGGGAACACCACCGCTCCCAGGCGATCTTTCAGATCAAATGCCACGTTCTTGGGCAGGTCAACGCCCAGGAACGTCAAACGCCCGCCGCTAAGCGTCACGCTTTCCAGCCCCAGGCGCTCTCCGCGAATGCGAATGCGAGCGCGATCGAACAGGTTGAGACCCGCCTGCGGCAGCTCGCCATGGACGGTCTCGGTCTCCTCCTGCAGCTGGTCCACGCTCTCCAGGTCATCCGCCGCAGCAAGTTTACGATACGCGAGCACGCGCTCGTCTACGCGCGGCAGGTATTCTTCGTCCAAGAAGTAGTCCGCCGGAATGTTGATGGCAACACCCGCCGCCTCAACGGTCTCGGAATCGTCTCCGCGCGCCTCGGCAACGGCTTGCCCCAACATCTGCGTGAACAGGTCAAAGCCCACACTCGACAAGTTGCCGTGCTGCTCGGCGCCCACGAGAGAACCGGCACCGCGAATCTCCAAGTCACGCATGGCGATGCGCATACCGCTGCCCAGGTCCTGGAACTCCGAGAGCGCCGTCAGGCGCGCCGTCGCCTCTTCGGTAAGCGGCATCTCACCTGGGAACATAAAGTACGCGTACGCCTGCGTGGCAGAGCGTCCCACGCGGCCCTTGAGCTGATAGAGCTGAGCCAAACCCAAACGCTGCGAATCCTCGATGATCAACGTGTTGGCATGGGCGTTGTCGATGCCCGACTCCACGATGGTCGTGGCGATGAGCACGTCGATCTTCTTCTCGGCAAACTCGACCATCACGTCTTCCACCTCGCGCGGACTCATCTTGCCATGCGCCACGCCCACGCGCGCCTCGGGCGCAGCCTCGTGCACGCGCTCGACCGCGTCGTCGATAGTCTTCACGCGGTTCGACACGTAATACACCTGTCCGCCACGACCCACTTCCAAGCGAATGGCGGCACTCACTACGTCGGGGTCGTACTCGCCCACATGTACGATCACAGAACGTCGTCCCGTGGGCGGCGTGGTGATAAGGCTCATGTCGCGCACGCCCGAGATGGCCATCTGCATGGTTCGCGGAATGGGCGTTGCCGAAAGCGTAAGGACATCGATCTGCTCGCGCAGGTTCTTGAGCTGCTCCTTATGCTGCACACCAAAGCGCTGCTCCTCGTCGATAATCACCAGTCCCAAATTGTGGGGGTTCACATCGGCGGAAAGCAGACGATGCGTTCCGATGAGCACGTCCACCTTACCCTCGGCGAAGGCCGCCAGCGCGCGTTTTTGCTGACCCGGCGTCCTAAAGCGCGAAAGCACGTCCACCTCCACGCCAAAAGGCGCGAAGCGCTCAAAGAACGTCTGGAAATGCTGCTGTGCCAGAATGGTCGTGGGGCACAGCACCATCACCTGACGGCCCGAATCCACGCACTTAAAAGCAGCACGCAGGGCAACTTCGGTCTTACCAAAGCCCACGTCTCCGCAGAGCAAGCGGTCCATGGGCTTCGCGGCCTCCATGTCGGCCTTGATGTCGGCGATGGCGTCGAGCTGATCGCGCGTTTCCTCGTACGGGAAGCTCTCTTCCATCTCGATCTGCTCGGGCGTATCGGGAGGACACGCCACGCCCGCGATGGAGGAACGGCGCGTATACAGGTCTACCAGGTCGAAGGCAAGTTTCTTGGCACTCTTGCGCGCCTTACCCGTAGCACGGCTCCAATCGGCGGTGTTCAGGCGCGTCAAGCGCGGCTTGTCTCCGTCGGGACCAACGTAGCGTGTGATGCGGTCCACCTGCTCGAGCGGTACATAGAGCTTGTCCCCGTCGGCATATTCAAGCAGGAAGTAGTCGCGCTCGCGACCACCCACCTCTTGGCGCACGATCTGCGCAAACAGCGCGATACCGTGCGTGGCATGGACCACGTAGTCGCCCGGCTTGAAGGGAAACGTGACCTCGGTGATGTCGACGCGACGGCGCGTGCGTCCACGCTTGGCGTCCATGCGAGCGTTGAGGTCGGCGATGGAGAAAACAGCCAGATGAGCGTCGGGGATTACGCAGCCCTGCGGAATAGGCGCGTCCACAAAGGTCACGCGACCGCGCGTGAGCGTGGGAACTGTGTAGGGAGCTCCCTCTTCAAGACCGCGCATGTTCAAAGAATCGGCCGCACATCGAGAGATGGCGGGACCAGACGCACCCGCGCCCCGGCGCTCGCCGGCGGCGACGCGCTCGGATGAATCGGCCGCAAGCACATGCACGCTCGTCCCTCCCGCCACAGCTCCCGCGTTTTCGGGAGCTGCCGTAAGCGACTCCTCAAACGGGATGGATTCGTCGGTAAAGCTGAGCTCCATGGATTCGCGCGCGCCGCGATCGGGAATGGCAAAGACAACTGCACAACGATTGTTTACCACTTCCTGGACACGCGAGAGAAAACGCGTATCCGAACCGGCGATAGCAGGCTGCTCGATCTTGAGCTCAGCCGTCACGGCGCCGCCGGCGCGAATGAGCGAAACGTAGTTCAAACGCTGTTGATGGCCAAAGTCGAGCTGCTGAGCGCGTACGTAGAGTCCATCGAGCTTCGACACGCCCGCCTCGCCGGCGCGGCGCTCCAAGTCCTCATAGGCTCGGATGCAATCGTCAAAAAGCGAGCGGGGCTCGGAAAGAACCACAAGGGTATCATCGCTCACATGGGCAAGCGGGCTCACCGTCGACTCGTAGAGTAGGGGCAAAAAACGCTCCAGCTCGGGCGTGACGATGCGCGCCTGGACCATCTCCAAGAGGGCGGCGAGCTCGGTGTCGTTTTTCGCCGGTGCGTACAGCGCCGAGGTAATGCGGTGGACGGCGTCGTCGGTAAGCGCAAGCTCGCGGCAGGGATAGATCTCGACTGCATCGGCATCGCCGATCGTCTGGCCTGTCGATGCGACCATATGGCGAATACGGTCGAGCTCGTCGCCAAAGAACTCCATGCGCACAGGCGACGAAGCCTGCGCGGGATAGACGTCCACGATATCGCCGTGCACGTGAAAATAACCAGGTTCGGGCGCTACATCGGCAGACGTGTAGCCCATGGACACAAGACGCGCGGGCACCTCTTCGAAAGGAATCTCGTCGCCCACGGCAAAGGTTGCAGATTCCCAATAGCCGCTCTCGCGCGGGGGCACGCAGCGCAGCAGGGCACGAGCCGAAGCCACGAGCACGCACGCCTCCCCGCGGGCGATGCGTCCAAGCGCGGCGCAGCGTGTAGCCACTACAACGTCATCGGGCTTCTGGTCTTTCCAGGGGTAATCCGTACGCTCGGGAAAACGCGCAACGTGTTCGCGCCCTAGATAGGCCATGAGCGCTCGCGCCGCACGATCGGCTGCCTCCTCACCAGACACTACATACACACAGGGACGAGGATGACGAGCAAACTGCGAGGCCAGCACAAGGGTACGCGCCGAGAGCGGCACGGCAAGCGTCGCATCCTGACCATCCGTCAACGCTTGCTCGATAATCTGCAAACCTTCGGCGGTATGGAGTTGTGCAGCTATGCGATGAATGAGCATCGATCATTCCTTACATTCAAAACAAAACAACAGGACCGACCATTGCGCACAAGACAGCACGCGCGAGCCTGCCCACGCAAATCATTTACAGGAGGGGCAAAGGTCTGCCAGCGGGCACTCGCCACATTTTGGAGACCGGGCAGAGCAGATCTCGCGGCCAAACGATATCCACTGGTGATTGACCGATTCCCAATACTCATGCGGCAAAATCTTGAGCAAATCTTGCTCAGTTTTGAGAGGTTCCTTCTCGTGCGTCTTGGGCGAGAGCGCCAGCCGATGCGCAATGCGATTCACATGCGTGTCCACCGCAATGCCTTCCACAATACCAAAGCCCACGTTGAGGACGATATTTGCCGTCTTGCGCCCCACGCCGGGCAGCTTTTGCAGCTCGCGCATAGTCGACGGAACCTCGCCACCATAATCCGCCACGATCATTTGAGCGGCCTCCACGCAGTGCTTTGCCTTGGTCTTGTAAAAGCCCAGCGACTTAATCACGTCCATCACGTCGGCAACGCTAGCGCCCGCCATCTCATAAGGTGTAGGCCAACGGCGAAAAAGCTCCGGAGTCACCTTATTCACCTGAGCATCTGTCGTCTGTGCAGAAAGCAAGACCGAGATAACCAGACGAAAAGGATTTTGATGATCGAGGAAGCACTCGACCGGACCGTATCTTCGATTCAATCGCTCACACACCTCGATGGCGCGTTCACGACGCGAAGCATTGGTTTCGCGTGGCATCACTCAACACCCCCTCGCACCTCGGCGCCAGAAGAGACAGCGTCGACATGGGCAGCGACCTCGTCGTTCCCAACCGAATCATCCTGTGACATTCCAGGTAGCGCCGCGGTCACCCCCAATAGGCGCTCGGCTTCCTCCGCATCTTCCATCGTGCCGATGGAGCCGAGCTTACGCTCAATCACATTGGTGCGCGTAGTGATGATCGAGTCGACCGTGCGACCCGCTGTATCGATCTGGCGACGCGCCAGGCGCAATGCATCCTGATAGCGCGGCAGCTCCGCTTTGACCGCAGAGAGAACCCGCAGCACATCGTCTGTCTGTTTTTGCAAACGGAAGGTCTGATAGCTCATCTGCAAACTGTTGAGCAGCGCTGCCATGGTACTGGGACCCGCCACGTTCACATGGTAGTCGCGCGAAAGGAGCTCGATGAGGCCCGGCCTGTTGACGACCTCGGCGTAAAGACCCTCAAACGGCAGGAACATGATGCCGAAGTTTGTGGTCTCGGGCACCGAAAGGTACTTTTCGCAGATGTCTTTGGCCTCCGACTTAATGCGGGCATCCAAGATGCGGCGCGCTGCTGCCACAGCATCGGCGTCACCCGCATCCATCGCCTCGCGCAGATGCTCGTAGGCATCGCCCGGAAACTTCGAATCGATAGGCAGCAAGATGGGCTCGCCCGCCTCTACGGGCAGCTTGACAGCAAACTCGACACGCTCGGTCGAACCAGGTTTGGTCGCCACGTTCTCAACGTACTGCTCGGGCGCCAAAATCTGCGAGAGAATCGCTCCCAGCTGGACCTCGCCCAAAATTCCGCGTGTCTTGACATTGCCGAGCACGCGCTTGAGGTCGCCCACGCCCGCAGCGATGCTTTGCATATCGCCCAGACCTTTATAGACCGCCTCGAGCTGCTCGCTCACCTGCTTAAACGAAGCCGCAAGTCGATCGTTGAGTGTACGAGACAGCTTTTCGTCCACCGTCTGACGCATCTGCTCCAGCTGTCGCTCGTTGTCTTGGCGAATGGCTGCCAGCTGTTGCTCGACGGACGCACGCACCGCTTCAAGGCGCACCTCAGTTGCCTCGCGCGTCTGACCCATCTGCTGCGACACTTCGCGGCGCAAGGCGTCCGTCTGCGCCGAAGCCTGCTGGAATGCACGCACAAGCAATTCGAAGCGCTGCTGCTCGGCAGCCGAGAAGGCCGCCTGTGCCTGAGTCTGCGCGCGCAACTCGACACGGGCCTCGCGCAGAGCGTCGTCGAGGTGCGCCAAGATGTCGAGCGCCTCGTCCATATGCCCCGCAAGGCCAGCATCGCGGCTATTGCGCCGCATGGCTATCACCGCTAGCACGGAAGCGACAGCTGCAACGCACGCCGCAACTGTGCAGCAAACCAATAAGATGTCCAATCCAACCGCCTTACCTGCGATTTTTTACCTGGTTTATTATAGGGTATCGTCAGGCGTCACCTGGAAAACATCGCGATGACTAAACCGCCATACGCTTGCATCTTGGCAAAAAGCTCACCCATGAGCAAAACGAGCTCCTGAGGCGACGCGCCATTGAGAATGCAGGTCAATGCATACGACCCCACGAAGGCGGCAAAGAGCAACAGGGGCACTAGAACCACCACCAGGAACGAGCGCGCTATTGCCGCCCCTCGACGACGCCGCGTACGCTGGCGATCAAACTCCAGCTGCTCGGCATACGCTTCTTGAGCGATTGAATACGGCTCCTCGGGCATCCTCGCACGCTGCTTGCGTTCAAGCCCTCGAATTGAATCCCGCAGCGACTTTTTTGCCGAAGGGGAATCCGCCTGTCCCGTCGCGCTCGACGCTGGGGTGGCCTCAAACAGCCCCCGATCAAGCAGTGATCGGTCCATCCGCGACGTGTCTTCGGCACCTTTGACAACGCCCGCATCCTCCGACATACCGCGCAGGCGCTTTAGCTGTTCGCGCTGCTCTCGCAGCAAACGCAGCTGCTCCTGCTGAGGAGTCTCGATAAACAAACTCATATAGGCCTCCCTTACGGAAGGGCATGTGCGAAGGATTGTCAGCACCATCATGCGGGCAATGCCACACACGGTCAAGCGGCAATTAGGCGGGCGGCACGCCTGGCGAATATCGCCCAGCACATCCGCCCAACGTATCTAGCGCGCCACGAAATAACGGTCAACATCCGAGCGCCGCTGGCAAAAACCCTCGCGCGCAAGGTCTTCTAAAATCGACTGGACCACATCGGACGTAACGACGGGACGGCCCGCACGGGCCTCCATCTCATCCAAAGCCGCCCGCGCCTCGCCCTCGCTCAAACCGCCCTCGCCCGCCTCGAGCAGGCAGCGTACGATAGCCGCGCGCTTTTGACGTCGCGAGCCTTCAAAAGCAGACTGCCTTGAATACGAAGCAGAACGACGCGAAGGGTTGGGAATCGTCTTTTTAAGATATGCGCCGTAATCGAGCATCGCATAGTACCAGGTGCGCGGCGTATCTCGCTCGTCTTCGGGCAGGGCAAAGCGCCCCTCGGGCGCCTGCGGTCCAGGACACGTAGCCTCCACGATACCCACCAGTTCCTTATCGGGCACTGCCGGAACATCTGGGAAGAAATGATGCAAAATCACCGTGCGAACATTGGTCTCGAGATACACTCCCGGCAAATCGAACGCAAAGGAGCGGATACCCTGCGCCGTCGCCGGCCCCACCCCCGGAAGTTCGCACAGCGCAGAGACGTCGCGCGGAAACTCGCCATCGAATCGCTCCACGATATGCAGCGCCGCCTTATGCAGCGAAAGCGCACGACGGTTGTACCCCATGCCCTGCCAAGCAGCCAAAACATCAGCAACAGGTGCTTGAGCCAAGGCCTTAACATTGGGAAACCGTTCGAGCCACGCAGGCCATCGGTCGCATACGCGCACCACCTGCGTTTGCTGCAGCATCACCTCAGAAAGCCAGATGCCGTATGGATCGCGCGTACGACGCCACGGAAGGTCGCGATACAAACGGACCCCTTCCGCTCGCACTAGCTTACGAAAGGGGTCTGCATTCATCTTTATCTGCTCCTTATCCATGCGGACAAGAAGCGAACACCGTCTACTCGAAGCGGCGGCACTTCTCGGCGCACGAAACGTATTCGGCAAACGAGGCGCGGTTGGCAAACTTAGCGTCCACTGCCGGGGCAAGCGTGCCCTGAACCACATCGGCAAGCGTCACAGAGTCAAGGTAATCAACCATAAGAGCCTGAGCGCCCATCCAAATGGAATGATAGCAGCAGGAATTCATGAGCGAGCATTCGGCGCCTTTGGCAGTGCAATCATTCATAACCATGGGGCCCTGAACGGCCTCGACGATCTGCCTAATCGTAACATCATTGGGGTCTGCCTTAAGACGCATACCACCATGCACGCCACGAAGGCTTTCCACGATACCTGCCTGCACCAGGCCATGCTGAATGGAACGAGCAAACGAATAGGGCACGTCTACCTGCTCCGCGGCGGCCCTAACCGACAGAAGGTTATTTTCGCCATCCGCAAGCATCGCTAGCATACGAAGAGCGTAGTCGGTCTTCCGAGAGATATCCATCCCCCACTCCTTACTAGTATGGTTCTACCAAAAAAGGCCTTATCAAAAGGCCAAAACAACCGCATGACGTGCGGTTTCAAGGAGTTACTATAGCGCTCCATCAAAACCATTTGTATTGTAAAAAGTAGACAAGTTGGTGAGCGGTCGAAAATGGAATGAACGGTGATACATAAATCAAAGGCAATTGAGCCCTGCACACTGCCCATATTTTAAATGAACCCAAGGTCAGGGCATTAATTTGCCACCATCCAGCCCTCTTGAAGGAGGCCTGAAAGCCCTGGACGGGGGTCCATAATTAATGAAGAGATTGTGAAGGAGGTGTCCCGTCTCCGTCACGAACAACTTGTCCCAAAGTTCAAATTCGTCACGTGACGGTACGCGGCAGAGGATATTAAATACCTCCTCAATAAAAAAGGGGCCGCGTCCAAAACGCAGCCCCTTGCTCTCAGAATATCGCACAACAGACAAGCGGAATAAAATCCCCTGTCCGCTTATCAGCTACTCAGCCTTCTTCTTTGTCGAAGCTGTTTTCTTTGTCGCTGTCTTTTTTGCAGCCGTTTTCTTAGCCGTTGCCTTCTTTGCCGTCGTCTTCTTTGCAGCAGCGGTCTTCGCCCCGGCAGCGCTGCGCCCGCGAGTCGTTGTCTTCTTCTCCTTGCTGGGGCATTCCATGTTCACGCAGATGCGCCATGGACCGCGCGCCGTCTCCACCACCACGATCGGGGCACCGCACTCCGGGCACGTTTCGCCCGTAGCCTGCAGCTTGCCGCGTGCCGGCAGCGGATAGCTCACCTGGCACTCTTCATAATTCGTGCAGCGGATAAAGCGCTTGCCGCTTTTCTCGGACTTATGGGCGATCAAATCGCCATGGCGTCCCGCCTCGGCACATACCTTGCACTCGCCCACCTTAAGATCGGGCTCAAAATTGGTAGGGCACTTGGGGTTCACGCACTGCTCATACGCCTTGCTGCGGAACGGCTGGCACTTGATGCGCGGCGCTCCGCACTCGGGGCACACGCCGGCCTCGCCCTCCAGCGGGCTCACCTTGACACCCGAAGGGACAGGATAGGTCACGTCACAATCCGGCCATCCCATGCAGCCAATAAAGCTACCACGCGTCTTGGCACTCGTCTTCATGACCAGGTCCTTGCCGCACTTGGGGCACTCGCCCACCTTTGCGTCGGCGGTCACGGCATCGGAGATAGCCTCTCCCAGATCGTCCTTGTGCTCGATCAACGCATCGAGCATGCCTGCGAGCAGAGCGCGCGAGTGATCGACCACGTGCTCCTGCGTGTCCTTGCCCTCTGCCACGCGCGTCATATCCGCATCCAGCTCGGCGGTCATCTCGGGCGTGGTGATACGCGGAGCGAACTCGTGCAGAGCGTCGATGATAGCCATGCCCAGCTGACTTGGCTCGATGGGGTCATTTTTAAGATAGCGAACGGTGTAGAGGCGCTCGATGATGCTCGCGCGCGTGGACTTGGTACCCAGGCCGCGCTTCTCCATCTCCTGCACGAGCTTGCCCTGGCTATAACGCGCAGGCGGCTCGGTCTGCTTTGCCTCTAGCTTGATGTCGCGCACATCGATGACGTCGCCTTGCGCCAGCGCCGGAAGCTGCTCGTCACGCTTGAGGCCATACGGATATGCCTCGCGAAAACCAGGATCCACCAGCACGTCGCCGGTTGCCGTGAACGGCTCGCCCGCGACATCGATGGAAAGCTTGGTGTTCTCGATAGTCGCAGGGCCCATGAGCGTAGCCAGGAAACGGCGCGCGATAAGGTTGTAGAGTTTCTTTTGACCGCCGTCGAGGGTTTCGGGGTCACCCTGACCGGTGGGGTGAATAGGCGGATGGTCGGTGGTCTCGGTCTTGCCACGCGTGGGCTTCATGGGACCGGCGAGCACCTTTTTGCACACGGGAGCAAGCGCCGGCGAGCCCGACGACAGCCCCTTGACGATACCCTCAAGATCGAGCGAGCGCGGGTAGACCGTGTTGTCGACACGAGGATACGAAATAAAACCGCTCATATAAAGAGACTCGGCGATGCGCATGGTGCGTGCGGGCGAAATGCCCTCTGCGGCAGCGGCGGCCTGGAGCGACGTGGTGTTAAACGGCACAGGAGGCTGCTGCTTGCGCGAGCGCTTGGCCACCTCGACGATCGTGCCGGACGTTGCATGCTCAACGTGGGCAAATGCGGCCTCTGCCGCCGCCTTATCGGTAAAGCGCGGCGTCTTATGCGAAATCTTGAACTCAGCGTCGGCCGTGGCGCCCATGCCACGGATCTGCCAGTAGTCCTCGGGCACAAACGCCATGCGCTCGCGCTCGCGCTCGACAACCAGTGCCAGCGTAGGCGTCTGCACGCGGCCGGCAGAACGGACATTGCCAAAACCGCCAAACTTGGCAAGGGTCAGGTAACGCGTAAGCACCGCACCCCAGATCAGGTCGATATACTGTCGGCTTTCGCCGGCATCGGCCAAGTTCTCATCAAGCTCAACCAGGTTATCGAAAGCGGCCGTAACCTCGGCTTTGATGAGCGCAGAGTAGCGCGCACGAGAAGCGGGCACGTCGGGGGCCACCTCGCGCACCATGCTGAGGGCGTCGGCGCCGATAAGCTCGCCCTCACGGTCGAAGTCGGTAGCGATAATCACGGAATCGGATTTCTTGGCAAGATTCTTGAGCACGCGGATAATCTCGCGCTCTGCTGGATTCTTGATAATGGGAGACCACGTGAGATACGGAAGGCTCTCAACCTTCCAGCCCTTGATATTGATTCCATTAGGCAAAAAGGGACGGCGCTTGCTCTCGTAAGGCGGGCGCGCCAGACCATCGGGCACATCGGCAGGCAGAACCTCACCGTCTTCGGTCAGCGAGTACCATCCCTGCTTCTTGTCGAACAGGATCTCGTCGGGAAAATCGGGGGCCAAGATGTGACCAGCCAGGCCCATAGAGACCCATTCCTCGCCATCCACCGTGAAACGATAGACCGCAGTGTTGTACACCTTGTCGTTTTTAGGCTTGCCGGCGTCACTCAGCAGCTGAGCGATCTTCTGCGCGGCAATATTCTTCTCGGCGATTACGAGCTTCACAAGCATGCTCCTGAAATCGGTAGGCTTTCAAGCGGTACAGTATACAGGTTTAAAGGACGTTTGCGCAGGTACCCGTGCTCATGACACACAAAAGCACGGGTTCCCTTCAAATGGACGCCACAAATGGCATCGCACATCAGGAAAACCCGTGCCGGTATTCGCAGAGCTATCAAGCGGTCGGAGTGCGAGCGCTACTCGCCGTCCTCGTCGGAGAAAAAGTCCAGGCGGCCCTCCGTAAGGCCCTTCTTGCCGTCGCGCGCGATGATGACCACGCGCGTCACCGCAAGCGAGATCTCGTAGAGCGAAAGCATGGCAGCATACATGAACAACAAGGTGACAGGGCTTGCGTCAGGCGTGATCGAAGCCGAGACCACCAGCATGACAACGTAGATATAACGCCATGCCGAGCGGAACTTGGCATACGGCACGATGTGGAAAACAGCCAGATAGAAAACGATCAGCGGCAGCTCGAATGCCACGCCAAAGCCAATCATCAGCAAGATCTCGATGTTGATGTAGTCCTCAAGATTCGCAAAGACCGAGGCGATGGCATCGGCCTCGTGCAGCAGCCACTCAAAACCTGGCGGAACAATGATGAAGTAGCAGAAAACCGCGCCGATGAAAAACAGCGCCGTAGCAGCGAGAACCGTAGGAACAACCCAGCGACGCTCATTGGGCTTGAGAGCCGGCAGGAAAAAGCCCAGAATCTGCCAGATAATCATCGGGGTACACATGACCACGGCGATCTTGATGGCGATGGAGAATCTTAAGGCAAAGCCGCCAAGCGAGGTGGTGATGTAGAACTTGCCATCCGGGACGTACGGGACGATGGGCTCCTTTAGGATGTCCACCAGCACGGGCGTGGCAAAGTACATGACAACGGTAGCGACCACAATGGTGACGATCACGATGGTGAGACGGCGACGAAGCTCTCCCAGGTGATCGAGAAGCGGCATGCGCGCGGGTCCGATGGGCATTATCGGTCGCCCCCTTCCACAGCGTCGTCGGGCTGAGCAGAAGCCTCGGCATCTTGGGCGTCGGCCTGCTCTGCCTCCGCCTTGCGCTTGCGCGGGCGGCGAGCATAGAGGTCGGCCGTGGCACGGTCCTCGGATTCGGCCTCAGTGTCCGCGGCGGCGGTATCGGTCGCGGCTTCGGTAGCATCGGCGGCAACGCTCGCGGGCGCGGGCTCGGACGCAGTTGCTGCAGAATCAACAGCTGCGGCGTCCTTCTCGGCGGCGTCACCTTCCTGCGCGGCCTGCTCGGCGGCAGCCTTCTCGGCGGCCAGGCGAGCACGGCGCTCGGCAAACGTCTCCTTGCGAGCGGGGGCCTCGGCCTCCTCGGCAGAAACATCGGCGTCGTCATCGTCCTCGTCAACGCGACGCGGGCGCGTGGGCTCGTTGACCGCAGCGGTCATGGGATCGACCACCTCAGACTGCACCACACTGGTGAGCTTTTCTTGCGTCTCACGGAACTGACGGAGCGCACGCCCAATGGTGCGACCCATCTGGGGCAGTTTATCCGGCCCAAAGAGAAGAAAGCCGAAGACCAAAATGATCGCCAGCTCAGTCGATCCAATACCGAACAAGGAAACCTCCAACAAGCATGCGCTACGGCACCTGCGACCGTGCCTTCAGCGCAGCATCATGCGAACAAGCGAGCAAAAGTATACCCCGAAGTAGGGCGGCTCGAGGCCGCCCTAAACAAGACTGTAGATTGTTTACGCAGCGCCCATAGGTTCAACTACCTAAGCGGCGCTCATGCCAATCTCTTTGTCGACGCCCAAAAGCTGAGCCACGCGCATCACGCCCATCTGAGCGCCCGTGATGGCAAAGCTCTTCTGGCGATCACGCGCATGGTGAGCAGCGCCTACAAGCACGCCGATACCCGTGGAATCGATATAGGATACCTGCGAAAAATCGAGCTCGACCTCCGCCGGGGGCTGCTCGAGTGCAAGATCGATCGCGGTGCGTAGCGCGTCCGCATTGGAAATATCGATCTCGCCCGTAACGTGGACGGTGTAGCGTTCAGGCGTGGGGCTGGTGGTGATGCTGAGTTCCATGTCGTCTCCTTTGCCTTTGATGAAAAACTGCCGCGCGTCAACCAGGCACGGCGACGCACGGCGAGATGTAACTACCTTGCGAGCAGCGAAGGCCCTCGCTTTGCCAATTGTAGCGTGCAAGAAGGAGGCTTCCCTAGTCGCGCAGCCTGATTCGCAATTCCTCTGCACGATGCAAGATGGCGTCCACATCGGCCTGCTCGGCCTCGCAGGGAAGCGAAAGGCCCTCGGCGCGGTCGTAAACCACGCGACCGTCGATCATCGTCATCATGACGTCGTTGCGGCTGGCAGAGTGCACCACTGCGGCATGCGGCGAGTTGGTGGGAACCTGCATGGAGTTCGAAAGGTCCACTGCCACGATATCGGCGCGCTTGCCAATCTCCAGCGAACCGACTTCCTTGTCCATGCCGATAAGACGCGCCGCGTCGATGGTGGACATACGAAGCATATCGTGCGCAGAGAGGAAGCCTTTGTCGCCCGAGGTTGCACGCTGCAACAGCAAGCCAAAGCGCATCTCCTCCAAAGGATCGGTGGAGTCTGCGGCAGCGGGTGAATTGGTACCCAGCGCCACGGGGATGTGCGCGTCGCGGAATGCCAACAGCGGAGTCACACCGTTGCCGAGCTTGGCGTTGGAACGCGGGCAGGCAACGACGCCTACGTTTTGCTCGGCTAAGCGGTCGATGTCGCCCGGTTCGATGCAAATGGCATGGATCGCCACGACCTCAGGGGCATAGAGGATGCCCCAGTTGAGCGCATAGCGGATGGGAGAGACGCCCGTAGGCAGGAAGGTATCGGACTGCAGCCCCTCATACGCATGGGACTCTTCGCTATCGGCAGCAAGGGCGAACGGCGAGGAACCGTAGCGGATAAAGTCCGCTTCCTCGCGAGACCCTGCCACATGAACGGCGACAGGGGTCTGTTCGTCGGCATATTTGCCGATGGCACGCAAAACCTCGGGGTGTACGGCGTAGATCGAACCCGGTCCGATGCCCACGCGCACCAGCATGTCGTTATCTGCAGCAAAGGCGCGCCAGTCTTGGATGTCGCGGTCGGCAGCAGCCATATCGGCCTCGACATCGCATTTCTTTGGAGTGGTGACCTCGCGATAGATCACGCCGTGCTGACCGGTAGCGGCGATGGCACGCAGGGGCGCACCCGTCTGCGTTACATCGGCGATGGTGGTGATGCCCGCCGAAAGCGCCTGAACGGCACCCAGCATCGCGGCGTCTTCCCAGTCCTGCGGCGTGAGCAGACGGCTCTTCTCCACGATGCGGGCCTTCCAGGGCGCATACGGGACATCCTCAAAAATGCCGCCCATGGTGGAGTACTCCAAATGGCTGTGTGCATCCACGAAACCGGGGATGAGTGCCGCGGTACCAAAGTCGCGCACCTCGTCGTCCGGATACCAATAACGCAGCTCATCAAGAGTGCTCACAGCGGCGATGCGGCCGTTTTGCACCACAACGGCACCGTTTTCGATGGCACGCCCCACAACGGGCAAGACATATCGAGCGGTTAAGATCATGACAATCCCCTCGGAAACATGGGCGCGCCCGCATGCAGCCGCAAGCTCGGGCGCTCGGATGGTATGTGCTATTCGAGCTACTCGGATGCCTTAGCGGCAAGCTCAGCCGACACGAGCTTGACGGCAAGCACAAGAACGTCAAGTGCAGCAGAGAGCTCTTCCAACGTGGGATAGCTCGGTGCGATGCGGATATTGGTATCGTGCGGGTCCTCCCCATACGGCCAGGTAGCACCCACCGTGGTGAGCTTTACACCCATCTCGGCGCAGAGCGCGCCCACACGCTTGGCAGAACCCTCGGGTCCGTCGAAGGAAACAAAGTAGCCGCCACGCGGGTGCGTCCAGGTGGCGCAGCCGGTACCGCCCAGGCCCTCGGCAAGCTTTTGTTCCACGCACTCAAAGCGCGGACGCAAGAACTCGGCGTGCTTCTTCATGTGCTCGCGCACCGCATCGAGCGTGGGCAAGAAGCGCACGTGACGCAGCTGGTTGAGCTTATCCGCGCTGATGAGACCGGCCTTGAGGTGATGCGCAAACTCGGCAAGTACCGCGGGCGAGGCGCCCACGAATCCGATACCCGCACCTGGGAAGGTGATCTTGGAGGTCGAGGCAAACGCGACCACGCGGTCCTCGGTTCCCGCTTCGCGGGCGATGTCGAAAATGTTTGCGAGCTCGTCGCTCTCGTCATACAGGTCGTGCACGCAGTAGGCGTTATCCCAAAGGATGCGGAAGTCGGGGGCGGCGCAGGTCATAGTAGCCAGGCGGCGCACCGTATCCTCGCTAAAGGTGATGCCCGTGGGGTTGGAGTACTTGGGAACGCACCAGATGCCCTTGATGGAATCATCCGATGCAACCAGGCGCTCGACCTCATCCATATCCGGGCCATCCTCGGTCATCGCAACCGGAATATTGACGATGCCCAGGTCCTCCGTGATACCGAAGTGACGGTCGTAGCCGGGTACGGGACACAGGAACTTGACCGGCTCGCCCGCATGGGCGGCACCGTAGGCCGACCAGGGATTGGAGCCGCATGTTCCGCAGCGCCAGAAGGTGCCCACGATATCGTGCTCGATCAGCAGGCTCGAAGAGCCCAGCACGAGCGTCTGCTCGGCAGGGCAGCCCAAAAATTCACCAGCGAGCTTGCGCGCAGAGGGAATGCCCTCAAAACAGCCGTAGTTGCTGCAGTCCACGCTACCATCATGCAGATCGGAATCGGCACCCAAGATATCGAGCATGGGGCGCGAGATGTCCACTTGCGATGGAGAGGGCTTGCCACGGGCCATGTCGAGCGCCAGGCCACGGGCCTTGACAGCGGCAACCTCGTCTTTGAGCGAGGCGATCGTCTGCGTAAGCTCGCCTGAATCCATCTGCTGATATATCGTCTGCATAATCGGCCTTTCACTCGCCGGCGTTGATACACTCCGGTAAAGTATAGCTTTACCGACACCTCGCTTTAGGCGAGGGCGCAAAAGAGAGCGAGGAGGAAACATGCGCATTGGCTCATTTCGGGCAGATGAGTACGGAGAGCTTCAACGTCTGGTCGACAGCTTGTATTCCAACAAGCATGAAATCGACCGACTGGACCTCGTAGTGCAAGCCGAAATCCTCGACCTCCCCGCCGACCTCATGGAGATCGTGGCCTTGTTGCCGCCAGGCATATACGAGCGTTCGCGCCTCTGCGACCAGCTCAACTCCTCCCTCGCCGCCCACGGCTGGGGCTCCCTCTACGGCACCGTAGAATAATCCCCCCTCCCTTAGATGTGACAAAAAGTCGACAGGTTTAATTTGTCACATTTTGCAATTCGGGGGCGAAATCACACCGTTCACCTTCAAAAAGTCCGCCGCCACGTCAAGTCAGACACGGCGGCGGACTCGTTCTTATCTTGTTTTATTGAGGGCCGGCGCTAACGACGCGGGCAAGCACGACTCATATAAATCATGCCCACCACGGCCGCTGTGACCGAAGCGCCCAAGATGGCAGCCTTTGCAGCCAAAACCTCGAACTCGGCAGCCGGGAAAGCCAGACCCGCGATAAGAATCGACATGGTAAAGCCGATGCCGCCCAAGATGCCAACGCCTACGATATGCTTCCAGTTCACACGGCGCGGAAGCTCGGCCAGACCAAACTTCACCAGAACGAACGTCACGCCAAAGATACCGACGGGCTTGCCCAGCAACATGCCAAAGTACGTACCAAGCGTCACAGGGTCGACCAGCAAGGCGCCCATATCCACACCCACCAGTCGCACTTGCGCGTTCACGAAAGCAAAGATCGGCAGGATCAGGAAGTTCACCGGCGTGCTGATGTAGTGCTCCAGGCGCTGCAGCGGCGGGGTCACGCGATGCATCACGCGCTCCACGCGCGTAGCGGCATGCGTAAAGTCATGCTGGCCCAGCACATGCGCGTCCTCGTCAAAATGATCATCCAGCTCGGGCATAATCTCGCCAAGCCAGTCGGTAAGATTCGAAAGCTTGACGCCGCACTTGGCGGGCACGGTAAAGGCCAAAATCACGCCAGCAAGCGTGGCGTGAATACCCGATTTGAACATGCAGAACCACAACAGCAGGCCCAGAATAATATAGGGAGCAAGCCTAAAGTGACGTGTGCGATTGAGCATAACCAGAAGCACGGTCACCACCACGGCGGCAGCTAGCCACAGCAAGTTAGGGCTTTGACCGTAGAAAATGGCGATAGCGAGAATCGAGATGAGGTCGTCGGCGATAGCCAGCGTGGAGAAAAAGACGCGCACACCGTTGGGCACGCGATTGCCCAAAAGCGACATAACGCCCAGCGCGAACGCGATGTCAGTCGCCATTGGAATCGCCCAACCATGAATGGCGCCGCCCTTGTTCAGAAACGCGTAAATGCAGGCAGGCACCACCACGCCGCCCACCGCAGCAAGCATCGGCAACATAGCCTGACGCGGGTTAGTAAGTTCGCCCACCGTCATCTCGTATTTAAGCTCAATACCCACCAACAGGAAGAAGATCGCCATCAGGAAGTCATTGACGAACACTTCCACGGTGAGCCCCGCCGTAAGCGAGCCCAATCCCACAAAGAGCTCCTGCTCTAAGAAATGATGGATGGGTTCATACGCGGCTGTGTTGGCGCATACGACGGCGGCGATTGCAGCGAGTACCATCACCGCAGCGGATATCGTACCGTTTGACGTGACCCGGTCCCACAGGTCGTGGCGCTCAAGGCGCTTTCTCTGAGCAGCATCGAAGAGCTGGTCGCATGATTCCATAGGCGGCCTCCTTGCTTAAAGCTTAAAAGAAGCGCGGCCCGCTGTTATGCGAGTCGCGCTAAACCTTGCGTCTGCGATTATCCTACCCAGCGGGCGTAAATCTACACCGTTTTAGGCAGAGTTACGTGACATATGCAACCGAAATTACTCGGCAGCAGCGATGATGGGAGCAGCAACCTGCTTCTTACGGGAAAGCACGCCGGGCATCCACACGCCATCATGCTCGTCGGAGATGGCCAGACCCTTCTGGGCAAACTCGGTGTCGCCCTCGAGCAGCACCTGCGAGCCCTCCTCCATGATGTCGGTGATGCACAGGACGATGCCGTCGGCACCCTTCTCGGCAGCGTAGGCGCGCATGGCCTCGCGAATCTCGTCAATCATGCCTAGAGCGCGAGACTTATCGACCGTCTCATACTGACCAATGAGAAGCTTCTTGCCAGCGGGCTCGAACATCTTGATGTCGTTGCCCACCATCTCGGCAGCGGTGAAGGAACCGGACGGACGAGTAAGGAAGACCTCCATGCCAAACTTAACGGGATCGACGCCCACCTGCTCGCCCAGCTGGGCAGCCACGGCGCGGTCGACATCGGTGGTGGTGGGGCTCTTGAGCATAAGGGTATCGGTCATCATGGCGGAAAGCAGCAGCTTGGCCTGAACATCGGAAAGCTCAATGCCGAGCATCTGGGCAACCTTGGTCACAATCGTGCAGCTGGAACCCCACGGGAAGGCAAGGTAGTGCAGAGGGCCGGCAGTCTCGAAATCGCCGATACGGTGATGATCGACCACACCAAAGACGGTTGCGGACTTCAAGCCCTCAACAGACTGGGCGCTCTCATTGTGGTCGGTGAGAACTACGAGCTGGCCTTCCTCAACCGAAGCAATCTGACGCGGCTCCGCCACGCCAGCGTCGGTAAGAAGCTTCGCGGACTCGGCAGGCAGAGCGCCCAGAGCACATGCCTCGTAGGTGTTGCCGGCATACTCAACCTGATTGAGAAGCTGGGACAGCACGACAGCAGACATGATGGCGTCGTTATCGGGGTTCTGGTGGCCAAAAACAAGAACGTTAGCCATGGATTTTCCTCCATTTGCACGGGTGTACTCAAACGAATAAATGGTAGCACGAACTCAAGGTGCGCCCGTCATACGGCGCGCCCCGGGTTTATTCGTCACATCTCGCACGAAGAGCCGTCACTCAGGCACGATATGAAGGACATATGAAAATGTGACAAAATAAACCTGTCGTTTTGCTGTCACATTAATAAGAAAGAGGAGAGGCGTCCCTGGACGTCCCCCCTCTTGGATGCATATATGCCGAACGATCTGTTAGATCTTCACGCCCGGGAAGTGGCACTTCACAAAGTGACCCGGAGTATGCTCCGTCATCTGCGGAACCTCGGTCTTGCACTTCTCGGTAGCATGCGGGCAGCGCGTGTGGAACGGGCAGCCCGAAGGAATGTTCGTAGGGCTCGGCAGGTCGCCCTCGATAAGCACATGCTTCTTCTCGATCGAAGGATCAGGAATAGGCACGGCGGAAAGCAGAGCCTGCGTGTAGGGATGCAGCGGGTTGCTGTAAAGGTCCTCGTTGGGAGCAACCTCCATAAGCGAACCCAGGTACATGACGCCAATGCGATCGGAAATCATCTCGACGACAGCGAGGTCATGGGAGATGAAGAGGTACGTCAGGTTGTACTGCTCCTGAACATCGCGAAGAAGGTTCAGAACCTGAGCCTGAATGGACACGTCGAGAGCCGAGACGGGCTCGTCGGCCATGATGAGCTTGGGGTTAACCGAAAGCGCGCGGGCAATGCCAATGCGCTGACGCTGACCGCCAGAGAACTCGTGCGGATAGCGCTCGCCGTGGCTGGCGGAAAGGCCAACGACCTCGAGCAGCTCCTGTGCTTTCTTCAGACGCTCGCCCTTGCTCATCTTGGTGTGGACAAGCAGCGGCTCGCTGATGATGTCCTGCACCTTCATGCGAGGATTAAGCGATCCGTATGGGTCCTGGAACACCATCTGCATCTCGGCGCGCAGGGGGCGAACCTCCTTCTCGGAGAGTTTCGCCACGTCCTTGCCCTCAAAGAGGATCTCTCCCTCGTTAGGCGTGATGAGGTGGTTGATCAGACGGCTGGTGGTGGACTTGCCGCAGCCGGACTCGCCTACGAGCGAGAAGGTCTCGCCAGGCATGATGTCGAAGGACACGTCGTTCACCGCATGCACGAATTTATTGGCACGGCCAAAGAAATCCTTGCCCACAGGGAACTTCTTGCTCAGGTGACGAACGGACAGCAGTGGCTTGGTCTCAGTTGCACTCATTATTGCTGAGCCCCCTCTCGAGCATCGCGATAGAACGGACATGCGCAGCGGTGACCCTCAGAAACCGTCTGGAGCTCAGGCAGCTTCTGCTTGCAGGACTCCTGCGCGTACTTGCAGCGCGGGGCAAAACGGCAGCCCTCGGGCATGACGGCAAGATCGGGCACGGAACCAGGAATGGACGGCAGGCGATTCAGACGCTTGCCCAGGCGCGGCACCGAGGCGATAAGACCCTCGGTATAGGGGTGCTGCGGGTTGGCGAACAGCTCCTTGACCGGTGCTTCCTCGACGATGTTGCCGGCGTACATGACGATGACGCGGCTGCAGGTCTCGGCAACAACGCCCAGGTCGTGCGTGATGAGCAGGATGCCGGTGTTGCGACGGTTGCGGATGTCTTCCATCAGGGCCAGGATCTGCGCCTGAATGGTCACGTCGAGAGCGGTAGTAGGCTCGTCGGCAATCAGCAGCTTGGGCTCGCAGGACATAGCCATAGCAATCATGACGCGCTGGCACATACCGCCCGAAAGCTCGTGCGGATAGTTGCGAAGCGTCATCTCGGGCTCGGGGATGCCCACGAGCTTGAGGGCGTTGACGCAGCGCTCGTGAACCTCGGCCTTGCTCAAGTTGGCATTGTGCAGGCTGATAGCCTCGGTAAGCTGGTCCTCGATGCGCATGATCGGGTCGAGAGCGCTCATGGGCTCCTGGAAGATCATGGACATCTCGTTGCCACGCATGGACTGCATCTCGCTCGTGGCGAGGTCGAGAACCTCTTTGCCACCGAACTTGATGGAGCCCGTGATCTTGGTCAGGCGCTCGTTGTGCAGACGCATAACAGAAAGCGAGGTTACGGACTTGCCGCAGCCGGACTCACCGACCAGGCCCACGATCTCGCCAGCGTTGACGTTAAAGGACACGCCGTTTACCGCCGTGATCCAATCCTTCTTACCACGCTTAAATTGCGTTCTGAGGTCCTTGACCTCCAAAAGAGTTTCAGACATCAGGGCCTCCTTAGTTCAGTCGCGGGTCGAGCGTGTCGCGCAGACCGTCGCCGAACAGGTTGAAGGCAAGCACGGTCAAGAAAATCACCAGGCCGGGGTACAGGACCAAGTGCGGAGCGATGGCCAGGTAGTTGCGGCCCTGAGACAGGATCGCGCCCCACTCGGCCTGCGTCACGGATGCGCCAAAGCCCAGGAACGACAGGGACGATGCCGAAAGGATGGCGCCGCCGATGTTCATCGTGAAGTTAACGATGAGGGCCTGCATAGTACCCGGGAAGATATGCACGAACATGGTACGAGCAGACGAGCAGCCAATGGACTGCGCCACCTCAACGTATAACTCGCCGCGCACCTCAAGCACCGCGCCACGGATGATACGCGCAAACGACGGCACTGTGAAGACGGCAACACCGATCATGATGTTGGTGATGCCCGGACCGATGATAGCCACGATGGCGATAGCGAGCAGGATGCCCGGGAATGCGAACATAACGTCGCAGACGCGCATGATAAACGAATCGACAATGCCGCCAAAGAAGCCTGCGACAAGACCCAGGACGACGCCCGCAGCGGTACCGATAATCGAAGCGGTGAGTGCCGTGCCAAGCGACAGCTGCGTGCCGGCAAGGATGCGGCTAAAGACATCGCGACCAAACTCGTCGGTGCCCCAGACGTGCCTGGCGGAGGGGCCAGACAGAATCGCGCTGTAATCGTATGCGTTGGGATCGTACGGCGTGATGCTCGGTCCGATCACAGCCAGAATCAGAATAAAGACGATAAACAGGAAGCCGATAACGGCAGTCTTGCGGCGCAAGAACTTCTTGACGAACTGCCTAACGGGGCTTTGCGCCTTCGGCAGCTCCTCAGCCTCGAGTGTTGCGGAGGCAGCATTTGCAGTGGTATCAGACATGGCAACCTCCTATTCGTAGCGCACGCGCGGGTTAATGATGCCGTACAGGATATCCGCAAGCAGGTTAATCACCATGTACTCCAACGAGAAGAACAAGATGAGCGCCTGCACGACCTCGTAGTCACGGAAGCCGATGGAATCGACGAGCAAGCGACCGAGGCCCGGAATCGAGAAAACCGACTCGACCACGACGGAGCCGGCGATCAATGCGCCGATTTGAAGAGCAGTGACGGTGATGACGTCGATGGAGGAGTTCTTGAACGCATGGCGCATAATCACGCGATGCTCGGGCAGGCCCTTGGCGCGAGCCGTGCGGATGTAATCCTTGCCCAGATTCTCAATCATCGAAGAACGCGTCACGCGCGCCAGAATACACATGATGCCAGCGCCCATAGCGATGGAGGGCAGAATGTAGCCCTTCCACGACTCGAGGCCACCGGTCGGCAGAATCCTCAGGTTCACGGCGAAGATCTGCATGAGCTGCAGGCCCAGCCAGAAGTTAGGCAACGAGATACCGGCGATAGCGATAACCATGCCGATAAGATCGAACGTACGGCCGCGGTTCACGGCAGCCAGGACGCCGATGATGATGCCCATAATCGCCGACCAAGTGATGGAGCAAATGGTCAGGTAGATGGTGATGGGCAGGCGGGGCGCAAGGAGCGCGATAACGGTGGTCTTATTGGCATAAGAGACACCGAGATTACCCGTAAAAATGCCGGTAATCCACTTGATGTACTGCGGCACCAAAGGCTGATTCAAACCGAGCTGGTTGCGAATCTCGTCCACTTCGCCGATGGTCGCGGTAGGACCGGCAATCTGGCGGGCGGGGTCACCGGGGATAAGGTGGATGAACAAGAAGATGATGATGGAGATAACGAATAGCAGCGGAATCATGTTGATGATTCGCTTAACGGTGTATTTCCCCATTTAGCTCCCTCCCCTTTCAATCAAAGACAATCAAACCGCAAAGCTGCCGGCCTCCACGGTCGGGAGGCCGGCAGCCAAAACTGCTTGCTTGTCAGCTTACAGAATCAAACACGCGCAGCCTTAAGCGTTGAGCTTGGCGTGGATGACGTCGATGCCCTGAGCAACGTACTTGATGCCGGACAGGTAGGCCTTGTAGGACATCAGCGTGTTGTCAGAAGCGAGGTACAGCCACGGGCACTCTTTCCAGACGATGTCCTGGCACTTGCCGTAGTGCTGGTTCTGCTCTTCCTCGGTGATAGCCTCGTTGCCGAGCTCCAGCTCGCGGTCGAACTCCTCGTTCTTCCAGAAAGCGGTGTTGTAGCCGGTCGGAGGAGTCATAGCGGTGGAAAGCAGCGAACGCATGAAGCCGTCGGCGTCAGACTGGGACCAGTTGACGTACCACATCTGGATCTTGGTAGTGTCCTCGGGCTCAGCAGCGATCTCGGCGTTGGTAGCGGCCTCGTTGGGGACAACCTTAACCTCGATGCCAGCTTCCTTGAGCTGCTGCATGACGAAAGTCATGCCCTTGGTCTCCTGCGTGGAGTTGTCGCCGATGATCTCGACCTCGAAGCCATCCTCATAACCAGCCTCCTTGAGGAGCGACTTGGCCTTGTCGAGGTCATAGGTGAACGGCTCCTGCTCCTTGTAACCGGGGACGAGTGCGGGGAGCACGGAGGTAGCCGGGGTAGCGGCACCAGAGTACATAACCTTGACATACTCGTCCTGGTTGAAGGCATAGTTCATGGCCTGACGCACGCGAACGTCGGAAAGCTCCTTGACGTTGGTGTTGAGGGTCACATAGCGCATGGTGGTGGAGGGCATGGAGACCATGTTGATGTCGCCAGCGCTGCGGACAGTGGCAACCTGGTCGGTCGGCATCGGGTAGATAACCGTAGCCTCACCGGTCTGAAGAGCGGCGATGCGGGAACCGGCCTCGGGAACAACCCTGAAGTCAACGCGGTCGATCGTGACCTCGCCCTCGTCCTTCTGGCCACCCCAGTACTTCTCGTTCCTGACAAGCGAGACGTGATCGCCCTTGGCATACTCTTCGAGGATGAAGGGGCCGGAACCGGCGGACTTCTTGCCGTAATCGTAATCCGGATCAGTGATGACCTTGGGGTTCACGATGTAGAACTGCGTGACGGAGTTCATGAACGGAGCATAGGGCTTCGGCAGGTGGAAGGCGACCTTCAACGGATCATCATCGACCTTGTAGACGTTGTCGACGCGGGTCTCTTCGGTGTCATCATCGATCGTGCGGATGAACATGCGGCGGCGACGCCAGCCGTTCTCCTTCTTGATGCACTCCTGGTAGTTGGTGACGATGGCGTCGGCGTCGAGCGGAGTACCGTCCTCGAAGGTGATGCCCTCATGAATGTGGAAGGTGTAGGTGCAGCCGTCCTCGGAAACCTCATAGGAGTCGGCAGCCTTCGGAACGAGGTTGTAATTCTCGTCGAACGCATACAGGGAGTCGTAGATGTAGTACACGACGTTGCCGGAGTTGCCGTCGGACCAGTTCATGGGATGCATGTTCTGGAACTCGCCCTCGAACGCGAGGATGCACTCGTTCTTGGGGGCCTTGCCGTCGGTCTTCTCAGCCTTGACGACGAAACCGTCCTTGTCAGCGACGATCTCCTCGACGGAGCTGGAGTCGGAGCCGGCTGCGGAACCCTTGGTGTCGGAACCGGTGTTGCCGCAAGCAGCAAGACCGAGTGCGGCAGCGCCAGCAGCGGCGGCACCGACGAAACCACGGCGGGAAACGGCGGGGTTAAGCTTGTTTTCCAAGTCCATGAATACTCTCCTTTCGCGCCTGCGAGCCATCCAGAATCGCGGGCACCCTTTTTCCTTTGCGAGACCTTCGAAGTCTTTCGTCTTCGAGGAACCACGCATTGCATCTTATTGTATTAAATTCGGCATGCTTCTCCGTTTACGATGCTTTAACATGGCCATTAGAGCAGGTAAACGGTGGGTCGACTTACCGCTCACACCTAAATAACTACCTTTCACGGCCCGAAACCTGCGGTTTGCACACAAAACGACGGCAACAGAACGGAGATCGCCATGACCTATCAGTTTGACCGCGTTCGGTATGACGAACGCATGAAGTGGTATCTGCACGATCGCTTCGGCCTTTTCCTTCATTTCGGTTTGTACTCCATCCCCGCTCGCGGCGAATGGGTTCGCAGCGATGAGGAGATGCCCGAGGAGCTTTATCGCCCTTACTTCGATGAGTTCAATCCCTATGCTTTCGACGCCCGCGCTTGGGCGCGCGCCGCACGTGAAGCCGGCATGAAATATGCCGTGCTCACCGCAAAGCATCACGACGGTTTCTGCCTCTACGACACCCAGACCACCGACTGGAAATCGACCAAGACCCCCTTTGGACGCGATATCGTCGCCGAGTTCCTCGAGGCGTTCCGTGCCGAGGGCCTGAAAGTTGGCCTGTACTACTCGATCATCGACTGGCACCACCCCGACTTCCCCCAGTACGGTGACCGTCAGGCTCCGCTGCGCAACGACCCCGTAGCCGGCAGCAACGAGAAACGCGACTTCAACCGCTACCTCGACTACATGCACGAGCAGGTACGCGAGCTGTGCACCAATTACGGCAAGCTCGACCTGCTGTGGTTCGATTTCGCTTACGACTCGCCCGTCAACGGCATGAAGATGCGCGGCGAGACCTGGCGCGCAACCGAGCTCATGAGCATGGTGCGCGAGCTGCAGCCACAGGTCATCACCGACAACCGCCTCGAGGTCTCAGGCGAAGGCTACGGCTCGCTCGCTGAGTGCAACCCCACGCCCTATCACGGCGACTTCGTGACGCCCGAGCGCATCATCCCGCCGACCGGCATCCTGGACGCCGAGGGCAATCCCCTTGCCTGGGAATCCTGTATCACCATGAACGACAACTGGGGCTATTGCTCCACCGACACCAACTACAAGCCGTCGTCGCTGCTCATCCACAAGCTCGTGGAGTGCGTCTCCAAGGGTGGCAACCTCATCCTCAACGTGGGCCCCGACGCAACGGGTCGCTTCCCGGAGCAATCCTGCGCCATCCTGAAGGAAATCGGTGCCTGGATGGACCGCAACTCCCAGAGCATCTACGGCGCGGGCATGGCCGCAGGTGGCCCCATCGAGCCCGAGCGCCCCGATTGGGGTCGCATCACGCGCAGCGGCAACACGTACTACTTCCATCTGTATGAGAATGCCCTGGGCCCCGTGCCGCTGATGGGCGTACCCAAAGACCGCATCGAGTCCATTCGCCTTCTGCGCGACGGCAGCGAAGTCAAGCTCTCTACCAGCTGGACGCACAGCGACTACCCCGACATCGCCTTTGCCGACCTGGGCCCCTCGCCCTATCTGCCCGACCCTGTTGACACCGTCTTGGCTGTCAAGATTAAGGAGAACTAACGCATGCGCATTCTCTCCCCTGCCTTCGCATCCTTTGCTCAGACTAAATTCGACGAGCGTGCCGAGCTGCTCAAGCCACTTGCGAGCACTATCGCCGCAGGCCTTGCCCGCGTTGACAACGCCGACGTGGCCGCACTGATCAAGAACTATTACGGCACCCTGCCGCTCACCGACGTGTTCGACGCCGATTTCTCCGTGTTCGAATCCATCGCACGCCAGGCCGTCGAACTGCGCACCACCTCACCGTGGTGTTGCGATGTGGACGAAGACATCTTCATCCACTTTGTGGCAACCCCGCGCGTGAACAACGAGCCGTTCGTCGACTCGTGGCCCATCCTGCGCGAAGAGCTGGCAGAGCGCATCGCGGGCATGAGCGCGCACGACGCCGTGCTCGAGACCAACTACTGGTGCTGCGAGACCGCAACCTATCAGACCGCCGACGAACGCACCTTGGGACCGCTGGGTATGCTGGCCTCTGGCAATGGCCGCTGCGGCGAAGAGTCGACCTATCTGGTCACCGCGCTGCGCGCGAACGGCATCCCCGCCCGCCAGATCTACACCCCGCTGTGGGCCCATTGCGATGACAACCATGCCTGGGTTGAGGCGTACGTCGATGGCGAATGGTACTACCTGGGCGCCTGCGAACCTGAAGAGGCGCTCAACCGTGGTTGGTTCACCGCCGCCTCCGGACGCGCCATGCTGGTGCACACGCGCCTGTTCTCCGACTACGGCTGCGATTTCGAGCGTGACCGCAGCATCCTCGCGTGCGAGGGCAGTCAGGTCATCGTGAACCAGACGGCGGCCTACGGCCCCACCGTCAAGCTCACGGTTACGGTCACAGACAAAGACGGCGCGCCCGTCAGCGACGCCTACGTGCGCCTGACGCTTGTGAACTCCGCCGAATGGGGCGATATCGCACACCTCATCACCGACGAAGACGGCCATGCCCAGATCGTAATCGGCGAGGGCACGCTTCGTGTTATCGCCGCAACCGAACATCAAATGGCAGACGCCCTGATCGACACCGGTGAGTGCGATCACGCGGAGCTCGCTTTGCACGACGTGGACACGGCTGCAGCCACCGCATGGCGCGATATCGACGTTCACGCACCGGCAGACCACCCTGCTCCTTCCTGCCCCCTGACGCCCGAGCAGGCGGCACAGGGCCGCACGCGTAAGCACGAGGCCGACCAGATGCGCACCGACCGCGTGGCAGGCTTCGTCGAGGAGGCACGCCGTCTAGCTGCCGCCGCAGGCCACGCCAACGATGAGTGCCTTGCCTACTATGAGCAGGCTTTTGCCAACGCCCCCGAAGTGGACCGCTTCCTCGCCGTGGACGACGGCGCCGACCGCGCCCAGCTGCTCTCAACCCTCACCTCAAAGGACTTCCGCGACCTTACCGCCGATGTCCTGGAAGACCATCTGACCGGCGCCCGCGCCATGCACGACGCCGCCATCGCCTACCTTGAGCGCGAAGGCGCGAAAGACGATGCCGAGGAACTCTACGTCAAGTACGTCCTCGCCCCGCGCATCATGTTCGAGCAGCTCTCGAGCTTCCGCTCCTATTTTGTCGAAACGTTTGACGCCGCGACAGTCGAGGAGTTCCGCGCGAATCCGCGCCGTGTCTGGGACATGATTTGCGAAAACCTCGACTTCACCGCTTCCGAGCACGTCAAGAAGCTCTGCGCCAGCCCGCGCGGCGCTTGGCTCTCCCGCCAGGGCAGCCCCGTCACGTGCCACGCGCTGTTCGTAGCAATCTGCCGCACCTTTGGTATCGCCGCCCGTCAAAACCCGCACGATCGCGCCATCGAGTATTACCATCAGGGCGCATTTGTGGCCGTCGAGCGCGCCGAGCACACCGCCGACGTCACGTTCACTTCCACCGTGGAACCCGGTCCTGGATATTTCCAAGCCTGGAGCGTCGCCCGCCTGGAGACGAGCGTCACGGTTGCCGGAACTCGCGCTCTGGGCTTCGAGGCCCTCGACTTCTGGGGCTCCTCGGTCCAAGACGGCTCATGCACGCTGCCGCTTCCCGCCGGCGACTATCGCCTGGTGTGCAGCACGCGCCTGCCCAACGGCGATACGCAGGCAGCCGAGCGCACCTTCCATGTAAGCGATACGGGCACCGACGAACCCATCGAGCTCGTCCTGCGCGAGCCCGAGGCGTCACAGATGCTCGAGGATATCGCGCTCGAAGCGTTCAGCCTGCGCGACGCCGAGGGCAACGCCGTCGATGCCGCGAAGATCGCCGCCGAACACGGATCGGATTCGCACCCGGTTGCCGTCTCGTTCCTGGAGCCTGGAATGGAGCCTACCGAGCACCTGCTCAACGAGCTTCGCGAGCAGTCAGAGCGCGTCACCGAGGCCGACCTGCCGCTTGTCTTCGTGATCAGCGACCCCGCTCAGCTCGAGGATCCCACGCTCGCCCGTACGCTTCCCGCACTCACCGGCGTGACTATCGCCTACGACGACTTTACCGAGCTGCCCGAGAAGCTCGCACGCCGTATGTTCGCGAATCCCGAGAAGCTGCCGCTCACGGTACTCGCTTGCAAGCAGCCCGACAACAGCCTGCGCGGCGTCTACGCAACCGCCGGCTACAACGTTGGCACCGCTGATTTGCTGATGAAGCTCATCACCCTCGTCTAGGACAAGACGAGCCGGATATACCAGCTCAGCAAAAGGGGCGCCTCTTCTGAGGTGCCCCTTTCCGTTTTGATTGATATGTAGAGCCGTGCTATGCGTTGGTCACCGCATAGTAGGCGGCGCCGAGCATACCGGCGTCGTTGCCGAGAGAGGCAACGGTGATGGGCGTATCCGCGCAGCAAGACAGCGTCATCTTCTTGAAAACCTCGGTCACACGGCCAAGATAGTGCTCGGCACCGGCAGAAACGCCGCCGCCCAGCACGAAGACCTCGGGATCGAAAGAGCATGCGGCGTTGGCGAGCTCAAAGCCCAGAGCGCCTGCCATGGTATCGACAGCGGCGCGCGCGGCTTCATCGCCCGCGACGAGAGCCTCAAACACGCTGCGGGAATCGGAAGGGCCGGAAAGCTCGACAGGCTCGCAACCGCGCTTCTCGCACTCCAAGCGATAACTGTTGACGATGCCCGTGGCAGAAGCATACTGCTCCAAGCAGCCATAACGACCGCAGCCGCACTGACGTGTCTCGGCAGGGTTGACGATCACGTGGCCCAACTCGCCCGCAGCGCCGTTGGCGCCCGCAAGAACCTTGCCGTCACACACGACGCCCGCACCGATACCGGTGCCAAGCGTCACGAACACAAGGCTGCTATAGCCTGCGCCCGCACCCTTCCATAGCTCTCCCATGGCAGCCGCATTGGCATCATTGAGGAAGCCAACGTACACGCCCGGGAAGGCAGCCTGAAGCGCATCGTGCACGCCCAGCAAATTGAGACTCAGGTTAGCGATGACAGCAATGTTGCCGTCGGCAGGAACAGGGCAGGGAACCGCAAGACCGATGCCCCTGAGCAGGGAAACATCGACATCGGCACTCTCAAGCACAGACTTAACGCCGTCCGTGACAGCCGTGTAGCCAGCCTCATCCACCAAGGGAGGAGTGGGAACACTCGCCTTGGCGACGACGTCGCCCTCCCTGGTCACAATGCCAATTTTGACCGAAGTACCGCCCACGTCGATGCCGACATAGAGTTCGTCTGCCATGCTCTTTCCCTTTCCTCGCGAGCGCTCACCGCCCGTAATTATCGCTACGCCCGGATGATAACGCGATATGCCCCGGCCATGCCCCAGGCATCGCGGAGTGGTAGTAACCACACGTCTATCCGGCACTCCCCTGCGGGACCAGGCCATCGGCGCGCTGTAGTGCCGCAGATTGCCCTGAAAGAGGAGGGTACCGCGCCTTGCGTGCGGCGCCCGACGATTGAAGGGCAAGGTGCGGTGCTACAGCCCGCCGATGGGGCTGCAGCGCGCCGATGGGGCTACAACTTGACGATGGGGGCGAACCCCTTCATGAGCTTCTTAGTCTTCCCGCTCTTCTCGAACTGGACCTCGATCATGTCACCATCGACCGAGATAACCGTGCCGGCGCCAAAGGTCTTGTGACTTACGGCATCGCCCACGGCGAAGACCTCGGCAGCGCGCGCCGCATCGGGACGACGCTGTTCGACCGGGGCGGGCGTCTTCTGCTGGCGCGGCCGCGCAGCGCCACTGCCAAACGTGGCCGGTTTGCGACCGGCATCGGGGCTCACGCCGCGATGGCGCTCGGTCCCCGCCACGCCAAAGAAGCTGTCATACGACCCGGCAGATGCACCCGATCCGCCCGTCGAACGCGTATGTGAGCCAAACACGTGCCCGCCGTACATATCCGAGCCCTGACCCGATCCAAAGGTTCCGCGACGATCCCCGCGCTTCTCCCAGCCCGTACCGGAAAAACCGGACGATCCGATGCCGGAAAACTCGATATCCTCATCGGGAATCTCGTTCATAAAACGCGAGCGAGGATTTGCCTGCGTAGAGCCATAGGTGCGACGCGTCGCCGCATAGGTAAGGAACAGGCGCTTGCGTGCGCGCGTGATGGCGACGTATGCCAGACGACGCTCCTCCTCGAGCTTCGCCGCATCCTCACCGCCAAAGCCGGCGACATGCGGAAAGATGCCCTCTTCCATACCAGCGACGAATACGGCAGGAAACTCCAGGCCCTTTGCCGAGTGGATAGTCATCATGGTGATGGCGCTTGACTGGCCCGAAAGCGCATCAAGATCCGAGCGAAGGGCGAGCCACTCCATCAGCGCGGGAAGTGCCTTGCACGCCAGCGGACCATAGGTGCGCTCGATCTCCGAGGCGGCCTGCGCCGCGCTCGACACGAGGGGCGCATCTGCGAGCGAGGACGCCAGAGCGGCCTGCGGCACGTCGCCAACACCGGCGGCGCGCAACTCCTCCAAGCTCTCCAGGGTGCCCTCGATATCCTCGTGGCTCTCTTCGAATTCGGCGGCTACGCCCATGAATTCCTGGATGTTCTCGGCACGGCCCTCCGCCTCCATCGTGCCCTCGCTGCGATACGTCTGGATAAGGCCCGCGCTCTCCACAATGGCCTCGACCACGTCTTTGAGCTCGCCATCCATGCGGCGACCGCGTCGTACGATGTTGACGAAATCGGCCAGACCGTTGCGGACCTTAGCCGAAAACATGCCCGTCTCGGCGCAAGCGAGCTCGCACGCCTGGAAAAACGAGCAACGATTGGACGCGGCGAGCATCTCGATCTTTTGGATGGACGTGGAGCCGATGCCGCGGCGCGGCGTGTTGATCACGCGCTTAACGCTCATCTCATCGGCAGGGTTCACCACCATCTTGAGGTATGCCATCACGTCGCGCACCTCAGCGCGATCGAAGAACCTCGTGCCGCCCACGATCTTGTAGGGCACACCTGCACGCAGGAACATATCTTCCAAAATACGCGACTGCGCGTTAGTGCGATAGAACACAGCGATGTCGTCGTACGGAGTGCCGCCGTCATGGAGCTTGTCGATTTCCGAGGCAATCCAGCGCCCCTCATCACGCTCGTCGCTTGCCTGGTAGGCCTGAATCTTCTCGCCATCACCCGCGGCGGTGAACAGACGCTTGTCCTTACGCTGCGAGTTGTGACGAACCACGGCATTTGCCGCCGAAAGGATATGGCCGGTCGAGCGGTAGTTCTGCTCGAGCTTAACCACCTTGGCATCGGCAAAATCCTGCTCGAAGTCGAGGATGTTGGAGATATCGGCTCCGCGCCAGGAGTAAATCGACTGGTCGTCGTCGCCCACAACCATCAGGTTCTTGTACTTAGCAGCGAGCAGGTTCGCGATCTCGTACTGCACATGGTTTGTATCCTGATACTCGTCCACGCTGATATAGCGGAAACGCTCCTGGTACTTCTCGAGCACCTCGGGGCGGCTGCGCAAAAGCTCAAGCGTACGCACCAGCAGGTCGTCGAAGTCCATCGCGTTCGCGGCGCGCAGGCGACGCTCCAGCTCTGCATAGACACGCGCAGCTTTCTCTTCCTGAGGACTCGATGCGCGGGCGCTCATCTCGTCCGGGCCGATCATGGCGTTTTTCGCCGCCGAGATCTTGGAGCGAATCATATTGATGGGATACTGCTTTTGCTCGATGGAAAGTGCCTGCATGATGTCGCGCACCATGCGGCGAGAGTCATCATCGTCGTAGATGGAAAACTGGCCGGTATAGCCCAAAAGGTCGGCGTCCTCGCGAAGCATACGCACGCACATAGCGTGGAACGTGCACACCCACATGCCACGCGTGCCCCCCGGCAAAAGAGAGCTCAAACGCTCGCGCATCTCAGCCGCCGCCTTGTTGGTAAAGGTGATGGCAAGGAGCTGCCACGGGCGCACGCCCAGGTCGGCAATCATATGAGCGATGCGGAAGGTGAGCACGCGAGTCTTGCCGGAACCGGCACCGGCAAGCACCAGAAGCGGCCCCTCGGTAGTGAGCACGGCCTCGCGTTGGGCGGGATTGAGCGAATCGATATCGACGGCGTACGCCATGAACAAAACTCCATTCAAGATGGCGCGATGGCGCCAGACATATGAGCCGTATCAGTATAGCCGCCCGCACGGACACGCGGGCCAAGCAACCCCGCAACCATCAGGGGTTCACGAGGGAGCAACGGGGGTACAAAAATCGCACGGCACACACATGTACAACGTAAGGAGGCCGCGTCCACCATGGCAAACACCCCTACGCCCCACAACGCCGCCCAGATCAAGGACATCGCTAAAACCGTGCTCATGCCCGGCGACCCATTGCGGGCGCGCTACATCGCCGACAACTATCTGGAAGACGTCACGTGCTTTAACACCGTTCGCAACATGCTCGGCTTCACAGGAACGTATCGAGGCTCCCGCGTGTCGGTCATGGGCAGCGGCATGGGCATGCCGTCGATGGGCATCTACTCGTATGAGCTTTTTAACTTCTATAACGTCGATGCCATCATCCGCATAGGCTCGGCAGGAGCCCTCTCTCCCCAGCTGCAGCTCAAGGATATAGTCATCGGCATGGGCGCCTGCACCGACTCGAACTATGCCGCTCAATTCGAGCTCCCCGGCACCTTTGCCCCCATCGCGAGCTTCAACCTGCTGGAACGCGCCATGGATGCCAGCCGCGCCAGAGGCATCCCCGCACAAGTGGGCAATATCCTTTCGAGCGATACCTTCTACACCGACGTCCCCAACCGCAACCTGCGCTGGCAAAACATGGGCGTCCTTGCCGTAGAGATGGAAGCAGCCGCCCTCTACATGAACGCAGCACGTGCCAAAAAACAAGCCTTGTGCCTGCTCAGCATCTCCGACAGCCTCGTTACCGGCGAAGCCCTTTCTGCCGAGGAACGCCAAACGGGATTCCATCAGATGATGGAAATCGCCCTGGACTGCGCCTGTGGTGCGGGAGCATAAACTCCGCCCACGGGACTGCTCTGCCAGTTCGTCCACACGCCCAGAAGGCCGCCTCGCCTTCGCGATCCAATAGGAGCAGCCATGTCTTTTGATGCGCAAAACCTCGTGCAGCAAGCGCTGGAAGCGCGCAAGCATGCCTATGCCCCCTATTCCTCATTCACCGTTGGAGCGGCGCTCCTGTGCGCCGATGGCACCATCTACCACGGAGCTAATCTCGAAAACGCTTCGTACTCCGCAACGATCTGCGCCGAACGCACGGCGTTTTTCAAAGCAGCCTACGACGGACACCGCGATTTTTGCGCCATCGCCATTGTGGGCGGCCCTGCCGACGAGCCCATCTCGGACATCTGTGCCCCCTGCGGCATGTGCCGCCAGGTGATGCGGGAATGGTGCGACCCCAACACGTTCCGCATCATCCTTGCCGCCGACGCCAAGCATCCCGAAGAACATACGCTCGCCGAACTCTTGCCCCTGAGCTTTGGACCCTCCAGCCTCGGAAAGTAGCAATCCATGCGTATCTACGACATCATCGAGAAAAAGCGTGACGGCAAGAAGCTCGACAACGAGGAAATCCGCTTCTTTGTTGATGGCTATGCAGCGGGAGCCATCCCCGACTACCAGGCAGCAGCCCTGTTGATGGCGATCTTTTTGCGCGGCATGGATGACGAGGAGACCCGCCAGCTCACACTCCACATGATGCGCTCGGGCGACACCGTCGACCTCTCGGGACTTCCCGGCATCACCGTGGACAAACACTCGACAGGCGGCGTGGGCGACAAGACATCGCTTGTCGTCGTGCCGATTCTTGCCGCTATGGACCCCAGCAATATCTTTGTCGCCAAAATGAGCGGCCGCGGGCTGGGCCACACGGGGGACACGATTGATAAGCTCGAAAGCATCCCCGGCTTCAACGTCAACATCGCAGGCGACGATTTCGTACACCTCGTGCGAGATCATGGCGGAGCCATCGTGGGACAGACGGGCAACCTCGTTCCGGCCGACAAGCGCATCTACGCCCTGCGCGACGTAACCGCCACCGTCGACTCAATCCCGCTTATCGCTAGCTCTATCATGAGCAAAAAACTCGCCTCCGGCTCAAACTGCATTCTGCTCGACGTGAAGGTGGGCTCGGGCGCTTTCATGAAAACCGTGCCCGCGGCTGTCGAACTGGCGCAAAGCATGGTTGCCATCGGCTGCGGAGCCGGGCGCCGCGTCGAGGCGCTCATCACCAACATGGACCGCCCCCTGGGACGTGCCATCGGCAACTCCCTTGAGGTTGCGGAAGTCGTCGATACGCTACGTGGACAGGGGCCGAAAGACCTTACACGCGAATGCCTGATGCTCACGTCTCGTCTGGCAGCGCTCACCGGCCGCTTCACGCTCGAAGATGCCGAAGCGCGGGCCCACGAAGTTCTTGCATGCGGAGCCGCGCTCGACAAGCTCGCCGAGATTGTTACGGCTCAAGGCGGCAACGCTGCGTATATCCTCGACCCGAACCTCTTTGAACCAGCACCCATTGCAAAAACCGTCCATGCTCCCGTGGACGGCTATATCGGTGCCATCGATACCGAAAAGATCGGCATGGCCAGCGCGATGCTCGGGGCCGGACATTTGAAGCTCGAGGATTCGATCGATCACCGTGCGGGTATCACCATCATCAAGAACTACGGAGATGCCGTCACCGCAGGCGAGCCCATAGCCACGCTGCACGCCAGCAACAAAAGCAAGCTCACGGAAGGATTGGCCGCCTTTGAGCAAGCGATTTCGTACTCAGATACGCAGCCTTTAGAAAAACCGCTGCTCTACGCCATCGTCACCGCCAATGGTACTCGCTACGTAAACAACGCACAGTAAGTGCGAAGAAGGGACTGCGTCATGAAACCCACGCAGGGAAAACGCGACGAATCTATGCGCTATAAACGCTACAAGCGCATACTCGTCATCGTTATCGATTCCATCGGGGTCGGAGACGCACCCGATGCCGCCGCGTTCAACAGCGAGGGCGCCGACACCCTAGGCCACATGGCCTCGTGGTGGATCGAAAACCAAGGTCGCGCACTCAAGCTGCCCCACATGGCACGCTTGGGCCTTAACAACACCCGTCCGGATAGGCCCTTTGCCGGCATCCCCACGCCCGATATGCCTACCGGAGCCTTCGGTCGCATGCAAGTGACCTCCCTTGGCACCGATTCCCTGGACGGCCACTGGGAAATGGTCTGCCTGCCCACGCGTTTTCACATGGATTATTTTCCCCAGGGATTCCCCGAGAGCGTGATTGGGAAGATCGAAGAATTCTCCGGTCGTGGCGTTATCTGCAACATGCCCTATTCCGGCACACAGGCGATTTACGACTACGGCGAGCGCCAAATGCAAACGGGAGAGCTGATTATCTACACCTCAAGCGACTCCGTGATGCAAATCGCCGCGCACGAAGATGTTATCCCCGTCGACGAGCTCTATCGCATTTGCTCCTACGCCCGCTCGCTCCTCAACGGCCCCGAGATCACCATGGGTCGCGTTATCGCGCGGCCCTACATAGGACCTGACAAAGAGCACTTCACGCGCACGGCACGCCGCCACGATTTTGGCCTCACCCCCGTCGGCCCCACCGTGCTGGACTTCTTGCACGAGGCGGGCTACAACACCATCGCCGTGGGCAAGACATACGACCTGCTATGCGGCCATGGATTCGAAGAGCACTATCGCAACAAGAGCAACTCCGATGGCATGGACCATGTGGACCACGTGATGACGCAGGACTGGTGCGGCCTGTGCTTTGCCAATCTGGTGGACTTTGACACCCTCTATGGCCATCGCCGCGACCCACTTGGCGACGGCCTTGCGCTCGAGGACTTCGACCGCAGGCTCGGCCATGTACTGGAGGGCATGCGTGACGACGACCTGATCATCGTCACCGCCGACCACGGCACTGACCCCACCTACCGAGGCACAGACCATACGCGTGAACTGGTACCGCTGCTCGTCTGGTCACCTTCCCTAAACCCCGGCGGCTGCGACCTGGGCCTACGCTCGACCTGCTGCGACCTGGGAGCCACCGTGCTCGACAACTTCAATGTCCCCGGCAACGGCGAAGGCACCAGCTTCCTCCCCCGCCTCCTCGATGTGTCAAAAAGTCGACAGGTTTAATTTGACACATTTTCACATCCCCTTCATATAACACGCCCGCGCCCGCAACGCTGATTGTGGCGCGGGCGTTACGTTATTCTCCCCTCCCCACAAAAGAGCACGCACCGTCGCATAATGGGGGTGAATAAACGAAGGAGAAACCCGATGGCGCATCGTATCTTGTACTACATGGTGAACGGCTCGACAGCAAAAGCCCAGCGAATCCTGCAAGAATGGGACGTAGACGAGCAGATCGAACTCATCGGGTGCGCGCATCAACCGCTCGCCGACCCCACTCCCGCACAAATGGTCGAATGCGAGGGCTTTATCGGCGAGTTCGGACCCGTATCGGCAAAGACAGCAGACGCCATGGCACGCGCCGGCATCCGTATCGTTTCGAGCATGTCCATCGGAGTCAATCACGTCGATGTAGCAGCCCTCGCGCAACATGGCATCATCACCACCAACTGCCCGGGCTATTGTTCCCTCGACGTCGCCCAGCACGCAACGGGACTCATGCTCGACCTCATGCGCAAGATCACCTTCTCCAACCGAGATGTGCTCGCCGGCGCCTGGGAGCCCACCGGAGGCTATGCCGCACATCGCACGCAAGGGCAAACGATCGGCCTCGTATTTTTTGGCAACATCGCCCGCTCCATGGCGAGTATCGCGCAGGCGCTCGGTATGAATGTCGTGGTATGGGCGCCGACCAAAACCCACGAGGAGCTTGCCCAGGCGGGATGCACTAAGATGGAGAGCCTCGACGAGCTACTCGCCGCATCCGACGTGGTGAGCCTGCACTGTCCGCTTATCCCGCAAACTGAGAATCTCATCGGCGCCCACGAGCTCGAAGCCATGAAGCCCAGCGCCTTCCTTATCAACACCGCCCGCGGCCCCATCGTCGACGAAGAAGCGCTCCTCGATGCACTGAACAAGGGCATCTCGAGCAATGGCGCACGCGGCATCCAGGGCGCCGCCCTCGACGTCCTCGCCGATGAGACCGCACCCAATCGTGCGCTTATCGAGCATCCACACTGCATCGTCACCCCGCACACCGCCTTCTGTACCGAAGAGGCCAACGACACCTTGCGACGCATGACACTCAAGGCGCAGGTCGACTACCTCGTTCACGGCATCATGCCCGAGCACATCGTCACGGCATAGCAAAAGCGCCGCTCGGCCCAAGCCAAGCGGCGCTTCACCATCGAAAGCAAAAAGAGGAGCACTACAGTCCCAGCATGGGGACGGCGACCAGGAAATACGCAAGCACGATGATGCCCAAGACAATGCGGTAGACGCCAAAAACCTTGAAGTCGTGGCGCTTCACAAAGCCCATGAGCCACTTGATGGCCACGAGCGAAACAACAAACGCGACCACGCAGCCCACACCCAGAATCGCCGCTTCGGATGCGCCGAACGTGCCGCCCTTGAGGAAGAACTTGACGAGTTTGAGCGCGCTCGCACCAAACATAACGGGAATAGCCAAGAAGAACGTGAACTTGCTCGCCACCGCACGCGTACAGCCCAAAAGCAAGCCGCCGATGATAGTCGAACCAGAGCGCGACGTGCCCGGCACCAGCGAGAGCACCTGGAACAAGCCGATTCCCAGGGCGGTTTTCCAAGACAGATCATCCAGCGTGGCAATGGAACCAAAGTCTCCGCCGTCGTCCTCTCCCGCCGCAGGCGCCGCAAAATGCGCACCGGCTGGACGGCCGCCAGGCAGCACATCCACGGTCTCACGCATGCGAGCACGGCGCGTCTCGATAACGATAAAAGCGATGCCGTAGACGATCAGCGCAACCGCGACCACGGGAGCATTGTAAAAATGATCTTCCATCCAGTCATTCAGCGGCAAGCCGACAGCTGCCGCAGGGATGCACCCAAGCACGATCTTGCCCCAAAGCTTCCACGTATCGCGACGCCCCCCTTTGCCCTTGCTGGGCGAAAACGGGTTGAGCTCATGGAAGAACAGCACACAGACGGCAAGGATTGCACCCAGCTGAATAACCACCAGAAACATG
Source organism: uncultured Collinsella sp. (assembly GCA_934621295.1). Classification (GTDB taxonomy): domain Bacteria; phylum Actinomycetota; class Coriobacteriia; order Coriobacteriales; family Coriobacteriaceae; genus Collinsella. Next base: position 210,156 of record CAKTVB010000001.1, on the reverse strand, counting down.
TTGAGAAACGTCTTGCTCACGTTGAGCTTGATAAACTCATCGACCAAGATCATATGGCCGGTAGACGAGATGGGCAGCCATTCCGTGATGCCCTCAACCAGGCCCAGGAAGGCCGATTTAAGCAGTTCGATGATATCCAAAAGAAGCCTTTCGCCTGAGCTGCGGCTGTGGTTCCGCAGCAACTCCGTGCACCATTATCCCACGTCGCAAGCCTGCTCGAAAAAAAGCAGCGTCATTTACAGAATTTAGAGGTACCGGGTGATTAAAGCCGGGTATAACCGCTGTAAGGCAACGTGGCCAAAGGAGCTGCAGAGCCATTGAGGAGGCAAACATGAACGAGGGTTATTCAAAAGTATTCGTCGCGCTCGACGGCACTGAACAGCAGGATTTTGTTCTCGCGCGCGCTATCAAGGTCGCCGCGAACAACGGAGCCAAGCTCATCATCGGCCATGTAATCGACTCGACTGCACTTGAGTCCGCCGGCTCCTACCCTGTCGACCTGGTGAACGGCCTTGAGGAGGCGTTCAAGAACTCGATTGAAAAGCAGGTTGAGGAGGCCAAGGCAAACCCCGATATTCCCGATGTCGAGGTCATCATCCGCGCCGGCCGCATTCGCGAGACCCTCAAGGACGAGATGCTCGATGTCATTCAGCCCGACCTGGTGCTCTGCGGCGCTCGCGGCCTCTCTTCGATCAAGTACGCTCTGCTCGGCTCCATCTCCACGTTCCTGCTTCGGAACACCGAGTGCGATATCTTGGTCGTGAAGTAGCTCGACGCTTCTCCCAATCGCCACTAAACGCATTCAAAAGCTCCGGCCCGTGGCCGGGGCTTTCTTCATGCGAACATCCAAGGGCAGGCCCCGCCGCCGAGCCAAGCACCATACCTACGACTCAAAATAGTGCATGCGATTGGTCGGGAACGTGATCTCGACCTCAAAGAACTCCCCGCGTTCGGAGCGCGCTGCAACCCCCAGCCCCATCTTGTCGCACAGGCGCTTGACAAGATACAGCCCAATGCCCGTAGAGCGCTTGCCGTTCCTGCCGTTCTCGCCGGTAAAGCCGCGGTCGAACACGCGGTCCAAATCTGCAGCAGGAACACCACAACCATTGTCGCGAACCACAAGCCTCACGCAATCTTCGGCGCCTCCAGGATTCACACGAGCCGCCGCAAAGAGCAGCTGAGCACCTTCGTCTCGGGCATACTTTACGCTGTTTTGGATAAGCTGCCCCAAAATGAACTCGACCCATTTTTCGTCGGCAAACACCTCAAGCTCAAGGCCACGGCAAACGGGCGCCACATGGGCAGAGATCATCGTGCGTGCGTTGCGTTTAAGCGCCGAAGAGACGATGGATTGCAAAGACACATTTCGAACTACATAATCGCGATCGAGCGATTCCGAACGGGCGTAAAACAGCGCTTGCTCGATGTACCCCTCAACGCGATCGATCTCCTCCGCCAGGGCATCGACCTTTTCGCGCGCCTCCGGGGATTGAGCGCCGTTCGCAAGGGCATCATCCAGGTTTTCGAGCATCAAATGGGCTGCGACCAGCGGCGTTTTCGCTTCGTGCACCCACGTTTCAACATACTCGCGGTAGTTCGCGGTCTGTCGACGATAACCCGCAACCTCATCGTTTGCAGCCTTGGCGATAGCGCGAATAACGTCATACACGGCCTCGCCCTCGGCATCATCCGGGTACTCCATCATCTCCATCGCCCACGAAACACTCTCGAGATGTTCCGCACAGCGTTCAAGACCGCGATAGAACCTTCGATGGCGAAGCCAGTCCGACAAAGCGCCGATCAACGTGCCCGCAGCTCCAATAAGAGCAACCAGGGTCACGATTTGCGCGCGCACGCTCGTGGTGAGCAAAACGGCGCAGACAAGCCCTGTAGCGAGCAGCGGCAACAGCACCACAGCGCTATGCGACCTCAAATACCTACCCATAAGCCGCTACACCGAGTAACCCTGACCGCGGTGCGTGGTCAGATACCCATGCACCCCGATCTTATCGAGCGTAGAGCGAAGACGATTGATGTTGACCGTCAAGGTGTTGTCGTCGATAAACGTATCGGAATTCCAAAGGTCGCGCATAATGACTTCGCGCGAGACAATCGTCCCCGCATGGCGCATGAGCAAGCTCAAAATCCTCAGCTCGTTTTTGGTCAGCTCAACCTCCGCACCCTCAAATAGCGCACGGGAGCGGCCCATATCCAATTCGAGTCCGTTATGCTTCAGCACGGTCTTTCCCTGCGCGGAGGTGCTGCGGCGCAGCAGCGCCTGCATGCGCGCGATAAGAACCCGCAGGCTGTAGGGCTTGGGAATAAAGTCGTCGGCGCCAAGCGTCATGCTCATGACCTCGTCGACTTCCGTCGTGCGAGAGGTAAGCACGATGATGGGCACGTCCGAATGAGAACGCAGCTCGCGACAGATAAACTGTCCATCTGTCTGAGGCAAACTCAGGTCAAGAAGCACAAGGTCGGGAGACGCCTCCAGCACGTCGTCGACCACATGGTCAAACGTCGTACAGGCAAGCGGCTCGTAGCCATTGCGCTCAAGCGCCAGAGCGAGCTCCGCGCGGATGGCGTCGTCATCTTCAACGATGTAAATCTTCGACATGGAAAAGCCCCTTTCGGTTGCCCTCCATTATGAACGAGACAAAGGCGCTGCCACCGCATGTGGCAACAATGTAAGCATGCGTCCCACTAGGAGAAGAGCTTCGAGACGCCCGTGGCCAAGAACTCGGCAACGGAGCGGTCCTCCGTCGAATCCCCCGGCGCGGCATCCTCCACAACCACACCGTGCTCATCCGAGACGAGCAAGTGCGCGCCACCAAAATCATTGAGCGAACGCACAATGTCGCCCTCGGCCCCAGGCGTCGCGCGCAGCACACGATAGCCACGCGTTTCTGCCAGCTGCTCGACCAACGTCATGGAGCCGCACAGATGCTCCCCTTCCGCGGCAGCCACATAGAGCGCGCCCGACTTCACGCAGCAAAGCGCCTCCGGAGCCACGCCCGTCTCAAGCTGCTCGGCATGGGCAAGCGCGGCACGCTCATACAGAGCATCGTGAGAAGTTGAGGCTAGGGACTCGTAGGCGCCCACCGTCATGGCGGCATTGCCGTTCACGTCAATCACCAGCATGAGCACACCGTTGGGATCTGCATAGGTGCCCTCGGCCAAAGACCATTCCACGTGCTGCTTTGCCCAAGAAAGCATGTTGGTGGTGAGAGGGCGACCCTGTACCAGACGCTGCGAAAGAGCGCGGATATGCCTGTTGAGCAAGGGAACCTGCCTGCGTGCCATGCGCCAGCGACATACGAGTGCGGGCTGGTCAAGCTGAAAGTCCGGCACAGCCTGCTGCGTCTCGCAGAACTCCCTGTAGGCACGAAGGTCCTCGGGATTGGAGAAAAGATCCTCGTCACGTACCGTCATGGCAGACACGGCTCCTTTTTATCTAAACACGCGGGGCGTACGCCTCGCCATTCCCGCAGGCTTTGAAAAGCCACACAGGACCAAACTCTCGATAGCGAAAACGCCCCAGCCAAAGCAAGATGCAGCACGCTCATGCGGCAGATTGCCCAGCTGGGACGCCTTTAGCAAAAGCCGGGCCCCGATACTCAAACAAGCAGCGAAACCCGGCAAAAACTCCTAGTGACGGAAGTGGCGAGCACCCGTGAACACCATGGCGATACCATGATCGTCACATGCCTGGATGGACTCCTCGTCGCGCATCGAGCCACCGGGCTGAATGATCGCGGTCACGCCGTGAGCGGCAAGCACGTCCACGTTGTCGCGGAACGGGAAGAACGCATCGCTTGCAGCAGCAAAGCCGCCCGTCTCGACGCCCATGCGCTTGCAGGTCTCCTCGGCACGCTCGCATGCAAAGAGTGCGGAGTCGACGCGGTTGGGCTGGCCAGGGCCCATGCCGATGCCGGACTGATCCTTGGCGATCAAAATGGCATTGGACTTAACAGTCTTCACCACGCGCCAAGCAAACAGGAGGTCGTCCATCTCCTTGTCCGTAGGCTTGCGGGTCGTGGGGAAGGTAAAGGTCGAGGGATCCTCGGAGACGGTATCCACAGCCTGGACGAGCATACCGCCGTCAACGGTGCGAGCCTCGAGATGAGCGTGACCATCGGCGCCGCCCGTCTCCAAAACGCGCAGGTTCTTGCGGCGGCTCAAGCGCTCCAGAGCTTCCTCGGTGAAGGACGGGGCGATGAGGACCTCGACAAAGAGCTTGTCGCGATCGGCGAAGTGCTCCACGAGCTCGAGGGGAACTTCACGGTTCAGAGCGATGATGCCACCGTAAGCGCTCTTGGGATCGCACGCAAAGGCGCGATCATAGGCCTCGGTCACCGTCTTGGCGACAGCGGAACCGCAGGGATTCTGGTGCTTGAGGATGACGGCAGCAGGCTCATCGAACTCGCGCACGGCATTCCAAGCGGCATCGGCATCGAGCAGGTTGTTGTAGGAGAGCGGCTTGCCCTGGACCTGCTTGGCGCCGACAAGCGGATTTGCCGAAGAGGCAAAGTTGCCAAACTCATCGGCAAAGCGATAGACGGCAGCGGCCTGATGCGGGTTCTCGCCATAGCGAAGATCGTCGACCTTCTCAAGGTGCAGGTCGATTGCCGCAGGGGGAACAAACCCAGCAGAAGCGGGAGCCTCGGGAGCCTCCTCCGCCAAGTAGCTGTTGAGCCAGGTGGAGATGGCGGTATCGTAGGCAGCGGTGCGCGTATAGGTCTTAGCAGCCAGACGACGACGCGTGCCCAGAGTGGTTGCGCCCTTGTGACGATGCATCTCGTCGAGAACCATCGCGTAATCGGACGGGTCGCACACCACGGTCACCGAGTCGTTGTTCTTGGCGGCAGAGCGCAGCATGGAGGGACCACCGATATCGATGTGCTCGATAGCATCGGCAAAGGTCACATCGGGAGCGGCAACGGTCTTCTCAAACTCGTAGAGGTTAACCACCACGAGGTCGATCATCTTGATATCGTGCTCGCTGGCCTGGGCCATATGCTCCTCGGAGTCACGACGGCACAGCAGGGCACCGTGCACCTTGGGGTGCAGCGTCTTCACGCGGCCATCCATCATCTCGGGGTAGCCGGTAAACTCCTCGATCGGGGTAACGGGCACGCCCGCAGCCTCAATCGCCTTGGCGGTTCCGCCCGTCGAGATAATCTCAACGCCAAAATCGTCAACCAGTGCTCGTGCGAAATCGACGACGCCGGTCTTGTCGGTGACCGAGATCAGCGCGCGCCCGATCTTCACATCAGCGGCCATGCCTTCCTCCTTGTCGCGAAAGGGGCCTTAATACCGCAAGGGCTGCGGCATCGACCCCCTCTTCCACATACATCACTAATGTAGCGCATCGACGCGTCAACTCGCAGGCGATACACATGTTATTTGAAGAAAATACCGAGAGGCGGTGGCGCTTTCGCGTAGAAATGACGCAGTTGACGTGTGAACATGAAGGCACCATATTCCGCACCCCAAACGGTGGTATTAAATCTGCCGAGAGAAAGGTGCGCTACGTGTCGACCGTGCTGTACAGACCATTTGAACATGAAGATTTCGAACCGATTGTCGAAATCGTCCGTACGCTATGGCACAACGACAATGACGTCCCCGATGCTACCTTTGGCGCCCTCGAGGCGACATGCGATCTTGCGCATTGTCTCTCGGTATCCACCTTCTCACAGGTGGCGCTTATCGACGGGACGCCGCGTGGCATCATCCTCGCCCGATCGGAAAACGACTACAACCAGGATTTATCCCGCTGGGCAACCGTCGAAGCGGAATCGGCTTGCGCCATGGATTCCTATGACGCCAAAGCCGCCCGCACGTTCCAAACGTGGTACGACGGCATGCGCGAGGTGGACGAACGCCTTTTTGCATCGAGCGGTCTTACGCTCGACAACGAAATCACGCTGCTCGCAGTAGATCCGTCGGCGCAAGGGCTCGGCATCGGAACGGTGCTGTTCGACGCTGCATCTTCGTATTACGCAGCGCTCGGCGATCTTAAGGCGTATCTGTATACCGACAGTGATTGCAGGTGGTCGTTCTACGAGCTTCATGGCATGAAGCGTTTGGGGAGATACAAATCGACGCGCGAGGAGCGCAGTTTGCTTCCGCGAGAGATGTATCTTTACGGTTTAGACCTCAGTGCCTGACCTGCGAGGAGCTTGCGTCTTGAGGGCAGCTTGACGCTCAGCGCACTTGCAGGGAAGAACACATAGGCAGGCATGGACATGCGCCCGTGCCTGGATGCAATCGCAGCTCTCTCCGCGGTCGCATCCAGATATAAAAGGGCCCGGCGGAAACATTCCGTCGGGCCCTTTTGCATGGACTGTCGAAACCTGCACGTTAAAACGTGCCGCCGCCTCCTCCGCCGCAGCCACCGCCGCCACCGCCGGAGAAGCCACCGCCTCCGCCACCACCGGAGCTGGACCCCGAAGCCGCCACCGCGGACACGGAGTCGCGGTAAACCCCACCAATCGAATCGGTGGGTGCGTTGAGCGCAGGATCGCTGTAGCACCACCAGTACACGGGATAGTAATCGTAGAAGCCCTCGGCGTTACGGACCGCGGGCGGCACGGCGTCGGCAAGCTCACGCAGCGTCTTCTTGGAGACGCCCAGGGCCACGCCCATCACCATGAGTTTGTTCCACAAGATAAGGTCGCCCGGCACAGCCTCGCCCAGACGAGTGAAGTCCTCGAGCCACCTCTTAAGCGCGCGACATTTGTTCTCCAAATCGGCGCCCTCTTGCGTTAGGCGACGGAAGGTCAAGCCCAGCAGAATGGTAATCACCGAGCAGACAACGGAGACGCCAAACGCAATGATGTTAGGCACAGGGGCATCCAAGAAAATCATCTGGAGGAATCCGCCCCCTATGACAAACGTGCCGCCGATAATCGTGAGCGCCACAGCAGCCGTGCCGTCGGAAGCGACAAGATTCTTTGATTCCATGACGCCCGTAACCCTGTGCGTGTAGTTATCAAGCCTCCTGGAGTACGTGCTCGTATGCTTTCTTGCATATCGCTTGAACGATTGGAATGTGCGCGAAAGAGTGGTTCCCTGGCGCTCGACACCCAAGAAATACAGTTCGAGCACGGCACGATCAATCCCGTCCTTAGCCCTGGTAAAGCCACCGTTATCCATCGAAATGCAGTAGTCGCTCGCGGCTTTTTGACCGGGCGTGGCAACACTTTGCAGCTTAATCAAACGATCGTCGGTAAGTTTCATAAGCGTGGCAACAAAAGCGCGATCGGGCACCGTGCCCTTGTTCATAAACGTCGCGAGCACAGCAGGATGGTCGTCACTTGGAACATCGCGGAAGTACGTCTCGTTAAACGTGGGGACGGGGCGCTTGAAACGCAGCTTCTGTATCACCGTCACCGCCAGTAGCGCCACCGAAACAACGACCGTCAATGCCGCCAGGCCATAGGAGAGAAGCCGAGCGCGTTCACGACGAGCATTCGCCTCTTCGGCCCACTGCTCTTCCTCGTCCAAAATATCCGAAAGGCGTTCTTCATCAGATCGAGAGCTCGATGGCATGTAGGGCACCCAAGACGTGGGAAACGCGATGCGCGCCTCGGCAAACTCGCCTGCCCTCACGCAAGGAACGTCGAAGTCGACCTCGCCGTCCTCGTCGTCGGGCGTGACCGTCGCCGTTAGCGGACCATGGCCCCAGACACGCAGCGTATCGCCCACAGTTGCGGGGTTTTGCTGCACCAGGGAGGTGTCAAACGACACGTTGAGCGTCACGTCGTTCGAGTCTTCCTCCCATTCATCACCCACAAACTTCCAGTAGAGCTCGGCGGTATCCTGCCAAAGCATGACCGCGCCGTTCATCGTGTAGGAGATCTCGACATCTGCACTCGAACCATCGGACGAAGGCATAAAGATCTTCAACGTCATAGACGAGCCGCTGGTATCTACGGTATAGACGCCGTAATCCCCCGAGGAAGCATAGTCCACCTCTTGGAATTCATCTCCATCGACAGAAACGCCGTTGATGCTCAGGGTCACGTTCTCGCCTTGCTGATTTTGTCCAAGCGGGATCTCCCAATACACACCGTTAACATCGTCGGTGAACTCGAAGGTTCGCTCTTCGCTCACCTGCAGGGAGCCATCGGACGCCACGTGTGCCCGCATATCCACCTGCGATGTCTGGTAGCTGCTCGCATAGGCTGCTGCAGGAATCAAAGACGCCATCAGCACCAGGGCCAAGGTGATAATTGCGCGAAAACGGGTACGCATGGCACATCCTTACGTCGGCGTTATCCGTGGCCCTATTGTAGTCGCACGGGGATACTTCGCACGTGCACGTGCCCACATTCGCTGTTGATGTCCCCCAACAAGGCAGGCATATCAATCCTTCGCATCATCCGCCAAAACGCTCCCACCGCTCACCGGCGAGACGTAACCGGTATCGAACGTCACCACGCAGGGGACGCCAGGGCATTTTTCACCCACGAGCGCACTCACACGAGAAAGAAGATCATCGTCATCCATATCAAAATCGGCAGGGCGTACCAGGTCGAACGCCACAAAACCTCGCTTCTGGCGCACATCGTGAACCGAAAGCCGCGGGTCGATATCCCCCACGCGCTCGTTGAGCCACGAGCGCAAGTCAAGGCCATCGGGAGCATCGGTCACCACGGGATCGCAGTGCAAGGTTATCTCGACGCCCAGCTCTCGCTGAATGTCGTGTTCGATGGTGTCGAGCACCTCATGGTTGGCAAAGGCGTCGCGCTCGCCCGGCATCTCGACATGCGCGCTTGCGAACTGACGACCCGGGCCGTAATCGTGCACCATGAGGTCGTGTGTGCCCAGGACCCCGGGATATGACATGATTTTGGCATGGATGCGCTCGACAAGCCCCTCATCCGGCGCCTGGCCCAGAAGGGGACTCGCCGTATCGCGCACCAGATTGACACCGCCAGCGCACACGAAGAGGCCCACACCCAAGCCCGCCCAGCCATCGAGGTCAATGCCCGTAGCGCGGGAGATAAGCACAGCAGCCAAGACAGCACCGGAGGTTATTACGTCATTTCGGGAGTCAACAGCAGTAGCGAGAAGCGTCCCCGAATCAATGCGATGCCCCAGGCGCTTATTGAACAGAGCCATCCACGTTTTGACCACCATGGAAAGGACAAGCACCGCCATCGACGCCGCACTGTATTCGGTAAACGCCGGGTGAAGCAGTTTATTCACCGATTCGGTAACCAAGTTGAGACCCACGGCGCACACGATCACAGCCACGCTGAGGCCCGCCAGGTACTCAAAACGTCCGTGCCCATAGGGATGACCCACGTCGGCAGGACGCGCCGCCAGGCGAAAACCCAGCAAGCTCACGATATTGCTCGAAGCATCGGATAGATTGTTGACGGCGTCGGCAACGAGCGACACGGAGCCCGTGAGCAGTCCAACGACACCCTTGCTCACGCACAGCACGACGTTGCAGCAAATGCAGATGATGCTTGCGGCCAACCCGGCACGCGTGCGCACCGAAGCGTCCAAAGACTCGCCTTCCGGCTGCGCCACCAAGCGACGTATCAGCCAGTTTATCATCGCGCATGCACCTCCATTTAGCATTGAGAGCACAGTATACCCGCATGTGTTTCCGCGTTTTCACCCAGATTGCGGCGAAAACCAAACTCAGCATCGAGACATCAAATAGCGCCGAGCAAGCGCGGGCGCGCTCCAACCTCTATACTGGGCGACATGGAACTCAACGAAGAACATATCGGCTGCATGGGCGAACCTCGCAATACCCCCGTCGTGGGGCGCTTTGCGCCGTCACCCTCCGGTCGTATGCATCTGGGCAATATCTTCTCCGCCCTTATGGCATGGCTTTCCGTGCGAAGCCAGGGCGGGCGCATGGTCCTGCGCATCGAGGACCTCGACGCTCGCTGTCACAATCCTCTGTGGTCCGATCTTTTTATCGAGGACCTCCGTTGGCTTGGCCTGGACTGGGACGAAGGCCCCTTCTATCAACGAGACCGCACGGCCTTATACGAGGAGGCCTTGGACAGGCTCGTTGCATCCGGGCTTACCTATCCCTGCTTTTGCACGAGGGCCGAGCTCCACGCGGCAAGCGCACCGCATGCGAGCGATGGCACTCCCATCTATGCAGGCACGTGCCGAAGCCTCTCGCCGGCAGAGGCGGCGCTACGCGCAGCCGCACGGCCGCCAGCGACACGCCTGCGCGTCCCCAGAGTCGAGGACGATTCCGATGTCGTCGAATTCGTCGACCGTGTTTACGGGGCGCAGTGCGAGGCGCTTGCTGCCGAATGCGGCGATTTTCTCATCCGACGCAGCGACGGCATATTCGCCTATCAACTTGCGGTCGTAGTTGACGACGCCGCCATGGGCGTCACCGAAGTTGTGCGCGGAAACGACCTGCTCTCATCCACGCCGCGCCAGATGTATTTGCAGAATCTGCTGGGATATCCTCACCCGCGCTATGCTCACGTGCCGTTGCTCGTCGCTGCCGACGGGCGCCGCCTTTCCAAGCGCGATCACGATTGCGGTATGGACGAGCTTCGCGAGCGATTTGGCTCGCCCGAAGCACTTTTGGGATACATAGCGCATCTCGCGGGCATCACCCCAGATGCCGAGCCGCGCAGCGCAACGGAACTAGTTGAGCTATTCTCCTGGGATGCCATCCGGGCACATCGCGACGATATCGTCATCGCGTCATAGCAAGCGAGAGCGTTGCCTCAGCTCCGCACTCTCTCGGGTTCGAATCCCCTGCTTCCTCCAAAACGGAAAAAGGACGCCCGGGTGGACGTCCTTTCCAAGTCAAACTGGCGGAGAGCTGGGGATTCGAACCCCAGATGCCCTTTTGGGGCATACTCGCTTAGCAGGCGAGCACCTTCGGCCTCTCGGTCAGCTCTCCGTAACAGCCGTATTATCATACCCTACTCGGCCCCAACAGTACAAGAAAAGAAATGCAAGTCTTCAGAATTCCCCTGCAGATACATAGCGACACCATGCTCAATCTACTGCAAAGACCTGCTCAGCACGCTCAAATCGTCGCTGCCGCGTGCATGCCACATCTGATAGACGCAGCGCGTGCCCAAGAAAAAGAAGCCATTATCGACCAGCAGAACTGCCAAATCGGCAATAAAGTTCGAAACTTCCTCTGTGGGTGGCAAGGCAATTCCCGCCCGTTCGACAGTAGCAACCGCATCTTCAAACGAAGGCGGCTCCGAGACTTCCATCTCAGCCATAAGCGCCCGCATTTCCTCTTGCGCTGTAGGCCCAATCTCCTCGCCGCGAGGAATGAGCCGATAACATGCCAGCGCCATTTGTCTATCGCCCAAATTCCAATAGGCAAACGCCACGCGATAGAACAGATAGCCGATGGAGGCGCGATCGTGCGCAAGACGCGCCGCGTGCTTTCCCACCTCAACGACCTCTTCGAAACGCTCAAGCTGAGCAAGAACGTTGATAAGCGAAAAATGCGCCTGCATGGAGGACTTCGCCATATCGTAGAGCTTGCGCGCCTGCGGCAACAAAGCCTCCAAATCGCCTGCCTGCGCATAGAGATTGCACAGCTCATACTGAGCAAAGTAAAGGGCGTCCGGCACGCGCAGAATGCGGATGTCGCCATCGTCCTCCGTGAGGGGAAGCACCAAACGCGCAAGATAGTTCTCACAGAACTGAGACTCGACCGGACCCGTTGCCGTAAGCTCTTCCAGCGCGCATGCCGCCTCGAGCTCATCGACGAGCCCGGCAAAACCTTTCGACGCCGCAGCAGGATCGGTGCGCATGAGTGCCCGAAGCTCCACTACCCGCTTGACGTGTGGGTCGTCGGAGCTTTCCATCACCTCGAGCTCTGCAGCCGTGTCTGCCAAAAGCAGCGCGCGCAACGATTCCGGCAGCACGCGCGTATCGTTTGCCGGCGCCACCTTGCGCTCATCAACTGCAGGCCAAGCTTCCTCACCGGCATATATCGATTCTTCCAGCCCCTTCAGGCACGGAGCACCTTCGAAGGGCTTGGCATCGAGCCGCTTGGCGAACTCGCACCACCTGGCCATGTACGCCGAGCGCATGAACTCGTAGACGCACACCGGATGCCTCTCCTCGGACCGTTCGCCCTCAAGCAATGGATCAATCTGCACAAGGCAACGCTCGATATTGAGCCCTGCCACAAAACAGGCCGCCGCCAGCGTAAGGACCACGCGCGCTAGAAGCTCGGCGCGCAGCTCTCGAGTTCTATCTTCATCGCATTCGACCCACTTGCCCGAAGGTTCATCGTAGAACGAGCGAGGCATAGTGGCACAAGGCGGCTGCATGAACTGCACGCGCATGGCACCACGGGATACATCGACATCAAATCGATAATCGAGACGCGTGGTGATGTTGATTCCCTCCGCAAGGCGTGCAAATCGCGTTCGAACATCCCATTCGCCCCCGGGCACGCATTGAACCGTTCCCGGCATCGCCCATGGATTCGGCTCCGACAGCTGTTTTAGCAACTGCGTAACTTGCCCCGTCGTCTCGTCGAAGATACGCCGATCGATCCTCGAGCAGTCTTCCTCACTTGGCGACATAGAGGCAGGCGCCATGCCCGCCCCCATGCGATCGAGTATGCGAGAAAGGCGATTCAGAACCGTCTCGACAGAAAGCACCGTCTCTACCTCGTGACGCGACAATCCCGAGCGATCGAAGTTTACGAAGAAACTACGCGTGCGCTCAATGCGCGCGAGCGTGAGCGTCGTTTTTACCGAGCAAGTGCGCAAGCAGGAAAGATCCACCTCGCCCATCAGACGCTTTGTATACAGTTCCAGACCGCAGGGATTTTGATTACTCTCAATGCGATACAGCAGCGCGTCAATGGCGTCCGGGAGAGAGGTAGATGCAAAGCCACGAAACAGCTCGATAGGCTCATCAAGCGCATACATCTCGATATCAAAACGTTCATGTTCAGCATTCGAGCTTCCAGGGGCTATGGCGCCGGTTCCCGATGCTCCAAAGACGCAGTAGCGCAGATAAAGCGACGCCAAGAAGTCACCATAGCGAAGACTGCGTTTCGAATTCCAAGTGGGCTCGTCGGCGTTCTCGCGCATCGTGCCTTCTACAGCACCTTTGAAGCGTGAAATTCGACGCAAACGCCCATGCTCATCAAGCACGCTAATCGAGCCCGACTCTGCATCGGGGCTTTTTCGAATCACCAGATCGGGAGCGTCTGGAAGCGCCGCATCCTTCACCGGAGCACACGTACGATACACTTCGCCGGACATGTTGACATAGCCCAAAATCTCGACCTGCGATCGGCCAACAAACCGAACAACATAGCAGGCCTCCTCAGCATCCTTGCCAAACGCGCCGGATATCGTGCCGTACGTTTCGTCGTCAAGTTGCTCGGGCATATGCGTGAAGCGCTTTTTGCCTGTCAGTAGGCCCAGTTTGTAACGAGCTGCCTGCATTGCCTCGTCCTTCTTATTTTGGCCACCGGTAATGTGCTGGCAGCGAAATGTTCCACACTCATCATACGTTCGATGTTAAACCCCGCGCCCAAAGCGTCCGGCAGTCGGTGGCTTTGAGCACGGGGGACGGGGCTGCCTACCTCATGGACAACATAAATGCATAAAACGGTAATCGATTTGAATAAAAAACGGGCCGACCGAGCTATTTCGACATTTTCCGCAGGCCGGCCCGTGCATTCTGGCGGAAAAATCAAAATATGTACGATTCAGGAAAACGTTTTTAGGCAAACGAAGGCCCAACAGGCCTCATGGCGAACCATGAAGGTCGCTCATGGCCGTCATGAAGGTCCTACGATTCATTCTGGGAGCTATACATGTCTAAAAACAGACAGGCCTATCGTACATATTTTGATTTTTCCGCCACTCCAGGGGGACTCACCCCAAGAAAATCTGGAACCGGTCCTGCGTTCCAAATCGCACTCAAGCTGTCGAAAACATAGAATCAGGGCCGGCGCCACCAAGCCCGTCACAGGCGGGGCAAAACACCGCGATAAAAGAAAAGCCCCCATTGCTGGGGGCCTAACATTCGGTTGGTGCGGCATATAGGATTCGAACCTATGACCTTTTGATTCGTAGTCAAACGCTCTATCCAGCTGAGCTAATGCCGCAGCGCGCTATTTATAATGCCATCGCCCCTAGGTCGCGTCAAGAAAAACTTTTCTAAAAGTCAAAAAATTTTTCGCTGAACGCATGCAAAACATCTAAAGCGCAGGTAAATAAGGCACTTGATCAAAATGCGCCCCTCGGTTGATTTCGCATCGCACCTTCATTTTCACAAATGGGACGTTTGTGACGCTTTGCGCGATGCATTCGGGACCCAAGGCACTTCCAAAATAGCCTCTGGCCGATAGCCTCATAAGTGAGAAGGACCCATGGCGGCACCCGTTGATCCACACAACGACCCATGGGTCGAAATGAAATGCACATGGAAGGACGAGGACCTATGAAGATCTCCAAGAAGCTACTGGCGGCGTGTGTCGCAGCTCTCACCTTGAGCATGGCCCTGATGGGCTGCAACAGCGGCACGAGCTCTTCCGGTGGCGGGAGCGCCTCCACAGGAGCCGCCGAACAAAAGGAATCCAACAAGCCTGCCGACGACCGCGTCGACTTTACGTGGTTTAAGGCCTCTGTGCCCGAGGGCTATGACATCTGGTCCGACACCGGTGACGGCGGCTTTGTTGGCAGCATCTGCTTCAAGAATGTCGAAGAGAGCGACAAGTCCATCTCCTTTGATGTCGAGTCCGACGACGCCGAGACGCTCGTTGCCGATGAAACTGACAGCGATGGCTACACTGCAGGCGAAGATATCACGATCGGCAAGTACACCTGGAAAACTGTCAACTTCACCTGGAACGATACGCCGAGCGTCGAGCTGATCGCCGAGATTCCCGACACCGGCCAAAGCGTTGTCATCTACCTGTTCATGACGACTCCCGACGACCCTGCCGTCAAGGCATTCCTCGAGTCCCTCGAGTTCCCCGAGAACCTCGAAGAGGCACACAACGAGGCCAAGAACATCAGCATTGCAGACCTGTGCAAGGAAAACGGTCTCACTGAGTACAAGCCGGGAAAGTAGCCCGTAGTTCATGTGGGTAAGGCAGACGTTGCTCCACACAACGATCTGCAGGATAAGCGGAGAGGGACGAGCAAGAAAGGACGAGGACCTATGAAGATTACCAAGAAACTATTGGCGGTATGCGTTGCGGCTCTTGCCCTGAGCATGGCCCTCATGGGCTGCAACGGCGGCAACACCGCCAAGCCCGCCGGCAGCGACGCTGGCAGCACCCCTAAACAGGCGACCGAAAAGAAGGAGTCCAAAAAGCCCGCCGATGACCGTATCGACTTTACGTGGTTCAAGGCCTACGCGCCCGAAGGCTACGACGTGTGGGCGCGTAGCGGAAGCGATGGCAACGTGTCCGAAATCCTCTTCAACGGCATCGAGGACAGCAACAAAGTCATCTCCTTTGGCGTGAGCTCCACAAAGAACGCTGAGGAGGTTGCCAACAGAGACGCGGACCGCGACGGCTACGAACGCGGAGAAGACGTGACCATTGGCAGGTACACCTGGAAGACCGTCAACTTCACCTGGCACAAGACGCCAAGCATGCACCTCGTGACCGATATTCCCAACTCCGGAAGAAGCGTCGAGATCACCCTCTTCATGGCGACCACCGACGATCCCGCCTGCAAGGCATTCCTCGAGTCCATCGAGTTCTGCGAAGAAGATCTTGAGGAAAAGAAGCTTGAGGCCATGGACATTAGCATCAAGGACCTCTGCGAGGAGAATGGGCTTGTTATCTCCGGAACGAGAAAGTAACGCCACTCCAGCATGACACCGCACGCAGGGTAGCCCGCAGGGCAGCCTGAGTGCGCGAGCAGGGCCCGATTCCCGCCTCCCCCCGGGAATCGGGCTTCTTTTTTGCTTATGTCCCGCACTTCCCGTCTTATAGGACAGAAAGTGCGCCCGATTCAGCGCCCCCACACGGATGGGCAGCTTTTCTCGCTGCCAAAACCTCCCTCGAAGCGCCGCGGAACACGCGGCAAACAAAAGCGGCGAAGCCCTCATGGAACTCCGCCGCCAAGCATGCGATATGTTTGCAAGAAGCCTTATGCCTCGGGCACGATCTTCTCCATGCCGCCCATGTAGGGACGCAATACCTCGGGAATGGTCACCGTACCGTCCTCGTTCTGATAGTTCTCCAGAATGGCTGCCATGGTACGGCCGGCCGGCAGGCCAGAGCCGTTAAGGGTGTGCAGGTAGCGCGAACCCTTGAAGTTGGCAGGGTCGCGATACTTGATGTTGGCGCGACGCGCCTGGAAGTCACCGCAGTTGGAGCAAGAAGAAATCTCCTTGTACGCGTTGTAGCTGGGCAGCCAGACCTCGACGTCATAGGTCTGACGGGCCGAGAAGCCAAGATCACCCGTGCACAGGCTGATCACACGATACGGAAGGCCCAGCTGCTGCAGCAGATACTCAGCCTCGGCAGTCATGCTCTCGAGCTCGGCGTCGGATTCCTCGGGCTTGGCGAATTTGACCATCTCGACCTTATCGAACTCATGCTGGCGGATGATACCGCGGGTGTCACGGCCAGCAGAGCCGGCCTCCTCGCGGAAGCACGGAGTGAAAGCGGTGTAGCGGCGCGGCAGCGTGTCGGCGTCGAGCACCTCGCCAGCATGCAGGTTGGTAAGCACGACCTCGGCGGTGGGGATCAAGAAGTTGTCGCCCGACACATGATAGGCGTCGTCCTCGAACTTGGGCAGCTGGCCCGTGCCGAACATGGTCTGGCGCTTAACGACGATAGGCGGCCACCACTCTTTGAAGCCACGGCTCGTGTGCGTGTCCACAAAGAAGTTGATGAGCGCACGCTCAAGACGGGCACCAGCGCCACCGAGAACGGTGAAACGGCTACCCGAGAGCTTATTGCCGCGCTCGAAATCGAGAATGTTGAGGTCGGTACCCAGATCCCAGTGAGCCTTGAACTCGAAATCGAACTCACGCGGGGTGCCCCAACGGCGACGCTCGATATTCTCGTCCTCATCCTTGCCGTACGGGGTGGCCTCACACGGAATGTTGGGCAGGTGAGCCATGAAATCGGTCAGGTCGGCCTCGATCTGAGTACGGCGCTCGGCAAGGCCGTCGATCTTCTCGTTAACCTCGCGCACGGCCTCCTTGGCAGCCTCGGCCTCGTCCTTCTTGCCCTCCTTCATCAGGGCACCGATCTTCTTGGACTCGGCGTTGCGCGTAGCCTGAAGCTCCTCGACCTCGACGATGACCTGACGACGCTCGTCATCCATCTCAAAGAACTTCTGACGATCCCACGAAGTCTGGCGATTGGCCATGGCCTCGTCGATAGCATCGGGATTCTCTCGAACGAATTTGATATCGAGCATGCTTCCTCCGTTGTACCGCGCCGGCGCCGCGCCGGCACCGCGATGTGTATTCAGGTTGGCAATATACCATTGCTTTCGCAAGTATATACTTATGGACAGTTTGACTTGACCCCCAGAAGGTGAGATGGCTGGATGGACACGTTTTTTTCCTTTTTGTTCGGCACGCGTGAGGGCGTGGGCATTCTCTTTGTTGTCGGCATTCTCGTCATCGGGCTGGTTGCGTTTATCCTCGAGAAGCGCACGAGCAAGATGTATGTAGATCGCGGTCCCAGCGAAGACGACGACTGGGATCTCTAGACGCTCGCATTCCCAATTTCGCTGATGATAAGGCCTGACGCTCCGGCGCCAGGCCTTTTTGCTCTCAACATCATTACATTGACCCCCACCGCTCACGATATACTAGGCACAATGCAATGCGACCTCGGAGTGCACCATGAGAACTCGTCACGATTCGAATATCGACCCGTTCAATGCCGGCGAACCCGTGATGCCGGAAGACACGCAGCCAGATGATTTTCCGGGCGATATGTGCTCCTTTGCCGATAAGAACTACTCTGCGCCGCGAAAGCGTCCCGACGCCTATCGTGCCCCCAGCGACGACTCCGCCGCTGGTGACGCTGCGCACGGCTCAAACGTCGCTCCCAAAAGAACCCATCCTGCATGGAAGGCGGCTTTCAAAGCAAGCGAGAGCAAGGTGTCTCCAAAGCCCCAGGCAACCAGTCACGCCCAAAGTCGTTCTTCTAAGAAAACCGGGCGCCGCAACAAGCTCAGCATCTTCGTCCTCATCGTCTTTATCCTCGTGGTTGCCGGAAACCTTCTCGATAGCACCTCCTTCGACGAAAGCCCATTCGCGTCATTTGAGGAAACCTTCTCCACGTATGACGACGATACGTTTGATCATTCCCGCGCAAACCCACTGGATCCATCGGAACTGGATGAGGAAGACAGCGCCGTTTACGATATCGCCAGCCAGACCCTCTCCGATCTACAAGACAGCGAGGATGTACGCGAGCGCATATGCAACAATCTCTCGCAGGAACTAAAGAGCTCCTATGGCTACACTGCCGAGAACCTTGGCATCGACCCGACGATTTACGCCGATAAACTGCTGAGCAACTTTACCTATCAAATCGAAAGTGTGTATGCGTTTACCGACAATGACAACTCCGCCGACAATCGCGGTACTGCCTTTTTCGATTACTTCGTTCCGAGTACCTATGATTTTGACGAGACCCTCCACGAAGAGCTTAGCGAGTTTCTCTATCATGAAGGGCTGACCAGCGCTCACGGCCAGCTGACTGATGCCCAGAAAGAGCGCGTGGGCGAAATATACAACGACGCGCTGAACGAAATCGAAAATGACGATAACGAATCCTCTTACGGATCGCTCGAATTTAGCTACGACAGCACTTCGAATACATTCAGCCTTAAAGAACAGAGCTTTAACGAGCTTGTCGACTCGGCCTTCCAACTTTTCTAGGAATCTCTGCCATGCGGACTTGCGTCTTCGCTTCGCGAATCCGTGGCCACGCGGCCGGCTGCCGCCGTCCGCTCGCGCGCTCGGCTACAAACAGGCCGCAAGCCTGTTTGCTTCACGCCTCGCGACCTCATCGGTTCAAGTCCGTGCACTGGGCCCTAACAAAAAAGGCTCCCATTGCTGGAAGCCTTAAACATTTAATGGTGCGGGCGAAAGGACTTGAACCTTCACGAGCCGAAGCCCATAGGCACCTGAAGCCTACGCGTCTGCCAATTCCGCCACGCCCGCGTGCTGTTAAATAATACTCGAGCGGAACGAGCGATTCAAGCTCTTTTTTTAAATTCTTTTGAGCTCTTCAGCGGATTGCCGGGGAAATCTACTTACCCTGAGACAGATGGATGGCGAAACCGCCGATCTGCTCTTTGAGATAAATCAGAAACGTCGAGCCATCCTCATTGAGCACGCGAGATTCCTCAATGAACTCCACGCCGCGCTCGCGCAGCCATGCCTCGGCAGCGGCCGTATCGTTTACCGCAAGGCCAATATGACCGTGCTCGCCGCGACCATTCTGCTTCATCGTCTCGACAAGCGTGTCCGAGAAAAACGAAATGGGCGTCTCGCGCGGAGCCAAGCCCAGCAAAAGCTCAAACTGCTTGGCAATTCGTTCCGCCTCCTGCGGATCCTTTGCGTTGATTCCCACATGCGCCACATGCATGTTAAAGAGCTCTACCGGATTGCCCTTACCCATCGTTGCCATTCTCGATTCTCCCGTCCGCACTCGTGTGCATTGCCCATAAATAAAGCCGCACCAAGCGGCACGGCTTTAATCTTACGTCAGCTGTAGCGCCAAACGGCGCATAAGGGCCTAAAAGACCGCAGAGCACTAGCGCCCCTGTTTGCGAGCGATAACGCGGATATTGTCCGGATCGACGCGCTCCTCAGTGGCAAGAAGAAAATCCTTAAGCTCCATCGCAGGATTGCCATCCTGGTCAACACTATCCTCGGTGTCGATAAAATAACGCGCATGAGCCCCACGGCCGCTCGCCGCATCATCCTTCTCGGCAATACGCAGGTACAGATGGCCACTATTGCCCGCAGAGCGAAGCGAGCACTGCTCGAGCTTGTCCAGCGCAAAAACCTTTTTCTGACCAAATGACTCAAAGCTGATGCTCGTAGCATCAAGCTCGATCACACGTGGATACGCATGGGCAACAAAGGTGTTAAACAGCGTATAGACGCACACAACAAGCGCAAGGATGGCAATAGGTGTGAAGAAGCCGATGATCGCACAGTACATGGCGACGCACGCAAAGAAGATGCATGCATATGCAGGGATCAACACGTCAGAACGATAGCTGCGCGCGTCATAGGTATACGTCCTCTTCTCCTCGGGCGGCACACCCGCAGCGACGCCAACCTTGAGCACCTTGGGTGCAGAGGCGGTCTCAATCTTTTTTGCGGCCTTCTTCGCCATAGTCAAAACTCCTCTAGCGCACTCGCATGGGTATCCCAGCAGACAGCGCGACGTCTCGATAAAAGATTGGGGCCCACGAAACTCATCGCGGGCCCCAAATAATGCTAGCTCATATGCGCCTCGGGCATAGAGGTCGATGCATTACGCCTGCTCGGCGTGCAGCTCCTTGGCCTCCTTGAGGATGCGCATACGGTTCCAGACAGCCATGGCAATAGCAACAACAGCCGGGATAACCAGGCCGATGCCGTCGCCAAGCTGGCCAAGACGGGTGATGACCCAGGTGAGCGGGTTAGCGCCATCGCAGATGGAGGAGATGGCAGCAGCGCCACCCATGTCGAAGTTCACGTTGGCAGCAGCGGAGGTGATGAGCGGAGCCAGGTCGGTGGCGATGTAGAAACCAACAGCCAGGACGATGACGCCGACGATCAGGCCACGGAAGCCGTTCTCATGAACGATCGGGGTGATGAGCACGAGCATGTAGGGGATGCAGGCGAGGTCGGCCAGAGGCACAACCTGGTTACCCGGGAGGATGAAGGCCAGGAAGATGGAGACCGGCACGAGGATGAGCGCCATGGTCAGGGTCACGGGGTGACCAGTACCAACAGCGGAGTCAAGGCCGATGTAGATCTTGCCGCGGTTCTGGAAGTGCTTCTGGATGAAGTTGGAAGCAGCATCGGAGACGGGCATGAGGCCTTCCATGAGGAGGGCAGCCATCTTCGGGATCAGGACCATGACGGCGCCCATGTAGACGGCCATAGCGAGCACGGAGGGCTCACCGTTAGCGCCAGGCAGGAAGCCGTAGCCAGCAAGCAGGCCGATGAGCAGACCGATGATGGCGCCCAGAAGGACGGGCTCACCAAAGACGCCAAACTGCTTCTGCATGGAGCGAACGTTGATGTCGATCTTGTTCAGGCCAGGGATCTTGTCGATAACCCAGTTGACGGCGAAAGCAATCGGAGCATAAGCACCGGAGAAGCCGTGAGGGATGGAGACGCCGGGGAGGCCAAGGGACTTCTCGACCAGCGGAGCGGTCAGGTCGCCGATGATGAGGACGACAACCTCGTTGATGATAGCGGCGGCGATACCAAAAGCGATGTTGTTGGTAACGATGGCAACGAGAGCGCCGGTGAAGGCGAAGTGCCAGTAGTTCCAGATATCGACGTCAGCAGTCTGGGTGGTGTTGGTGAGCAGCATGAGCACGTTCACGAGCAGGCCCAGGGGGATGATGATGGTGCCCACGATGGAGCCCATGGCGATTGCAGAAGCCGCAGGCCAGCCCACGTCCATGACGCTCAGGGACAGGCTGAAGCGGGTAACCATGGCGTTAACGCCACCGGCAAGGTCGGTACCCATGAGCTGGTTGATAACCAGGTTCAGGCCGATGAAGCCGATACCGACGGTCAGGCCGGCCTTAAGGCTCTTGCCAAAGCCTGCGCCGAACAGCACGCCCAGGATGGTAAGAACGATCGGCATAACGACGGAGACGCCCAGGCTGGAGACGCCGCCAAAAAATGCAACAATTGCGTCCATTGAGTAATCTCACTCTCGGATAATGTGACCGCGCCAGCGGTCAGAAGTGATCAGACTCTGATGCTCGGAATTACGCGGAGACGATCTCTACGATCTTCTTCTCTGCATCAGCTTTGCCCATACCGGTCAGGAAGGGCACGCCGCTCACATACTCGCAGGTAAGGCCTGCGGGAGCGATAGTGGTTGCGACCAGAAGCACAGCGTCGGCGCACTGAGACGGAGCCTCAGCGATGGAGCACTGCACGATGTGGTACTGGCCAGACAGGCCGTTAGCATCCAGGAGGTCGGCAATCTTATGGCCGACAGCCGTGGAGGTTGCGACACCGGAACCACAAGCGACAACGATCTTCTTCATTTACTCTCTCCTTTCGTAAACAAACGATGTTTACATTCTACTACTTCAGCCGGCACTTGAATTTGCTTCGCCATCGGGCAGCATGCGAAGCAATGCCGGCGAAAAGCCATTGAAAAAGCTAGCGCTTACTCGCCGATAACGCAAACCTTGACTTTGCGGTTGCGCTCACGCGTACGGTCGAAGTCGACGAAGAAAATGCTCGCCAGACCGTTCAGTTGAAGCTCGCCGTTCTCAACCTCGAAGGTCTGATTGGAACCGATGAGCGTCGAGCGAAGGTGCGCGTCACCGTTCCAGAGCATCCTGCGGTCCATGTTGGGCAGGTACTGCTCGGGGTTGGGCCAGGACTCGACCTCCTCAAAGTGGTCAAGACCGGGATAGCGATAGGTGCTCCAGTCGTGCTGCTCGGGGAAGATGCGGTTGAGGCCATCGGAAAGATCGGCCTGCAGGAACGTATCGCCCGTAGGGGTGTGATCGTGGTCATACTCCTCGGAGAAGACAGCGCAGGTGGTGTGGCAGGAGATAACGGTAACGATGCCCTCCTTGACGCCAGACTCGCGAACGATGTCCTCAACCTCCTTGGTGATATCCAGGTAGGTGGGCTTGCCCTCGAGGGTGGAAACCTTAACGAGACCCTTGTAAACAGTCATGTGCTAATCCTTGTCCGTCTGAATTACTTTGCGAAATCGGTGCGTGCGCGGTCGAGAGCCTCGAACATCTCGTCGAGCGTTGCAAACGGATCTTCGGCTGCAACGATACCAGAAGTGCCGCCCGTGCCGTCGGCGCCGTACTTGATGGCATCGTAGACATTCTGGCCCGAGCTGATGCCGGCGGCCTGGAGAACCTGCGTGTTGGGAGACACGGCCTTGACAGCCTCGGTGGAGGAGCGCATGTAGTCCTCGCCGGCCACCGTACCGGTGCCAATAAGGCTCGTGAGCTCGCAGACCATGACATCGGGCTCCAGAGAGGCGATCATCTCGCCCTCCTCGACGGAATCGGCGCACACGACGGTGAGGATGCCCACCTCGTTGGCGCGAGCGATGGTGGCTGCCAGCTCATGCACGGTAGAGGGGTTCTCGGCATGGTTGAGGAAGGTTGCCTTTACACCAGCAGCGGCAAGTGCCTCGGGCAGAACGTGACCCATGCCACGACCCGGCTTGAGGCTCTCCATGTACTGGGCGCAAGGCACCAGGTGAGGGCACTCATCGATGATGCGCGGCAGGTCGATGAGCTGCGCGGTGAACAGGACGTCAAAGTCATACTTCTCGGCCAGCTTGTCCGTGTACTTAGCGAGCTTGAGAATGTCCTCGCCATAAAGGTAGGACTTGGGATTGACCACAAAGAACGGCCAACGAAGCTGCTTTTTCTCCAATTACATCATCTCCGCTATCGGGTGCCCGCTGCTTAGGTGCAAGCACGTTTGATCTGCCAGACGCCCCACATGGCGTAAGGTCATCTGCCGTTTGGAATGATACGGCAACTCGCACTCAAAATGCTATACAAGTTGCCTTCTGCTTGTACATTCTAATAGAGACAAGTTGAGAAAAACGCACTGTCGCGGGTATCTCGCAAACGGTCGTTATCTTCGATGAACGGTGTGTCAAACGGGGCATTTTCTTCAAAAGATTGATTTAGTCTTTGGTAAAACGTTACATCATTCCGCACACGCTTTACCCACAACCGTAAATTTGAAGGGTCTATGACGTTTCGCTGAACATCGTTCAGTTTCAGGCCGTAACCTCATCCCAACCTCCTCCGAGTCATTCGAAAGAGCGAAAGTGAGGGGTTTGAAAAACGAAAATGAGACGGACCCTATGACTCGCGGCGCTGATGCGCGGTGCCCACGATAGTTTGGCCCGCAGCCAGCATCGTATCGCCCCACTCGATAGCGCGGCCATCGTCCAGGAAGATCAACTGTTCCAGGTTGAGCACAGGCGATACCTCGGACACGCCCATCACGCTTGCCAGGTCCTTGCCCGCAGAACGCGCAGAGTAGGCCATCTGCGAAACGGCGATATGTGCGCCCGTGGCCTTCTCGACAGCATCGAACAGCGACATCTCCTCTAAGGGCATATCCTCGATACCGGGGCACACATTCAGCGGCGTCCAGCTGTCCAGCACCATGATTGCCTTACCGCCGGCACGACGCACACGGCGGAGCTTGAGGACAGGATCGCCTTCCTTGATCTGCAGGTGTTCCGCAACCTCCGGAGTGGCACCGATGCGCTCGCGCGAAAGAACCTCAGTCTCAAACGTAATTCCCTGCTGTTGCAATGAAGCGGCAAACGAAAACGGGCGGTCGCCGCCGGGATGCGCGATATGCGGCTCGCTCACAAAGGTCCCGCGGCCATGTTCTTGCTGCAAAAGGCCTTCATCGACGAGCGTTTTGATTGCTTTGCGAACGGTGCCGCGGCTTACGTCAAACGAATCCATCAGGCTGTGCTCGGACGGGATACGCTCCCCCGTTCCCCACTCCTTGGCGAAGATTTTTGATCGGATATAGTTTGAAACCGTGCCATGCAGGGTCTCGCCGTTAGCTTTGCTCAATCTCGAGTCCTTTCCTTGCTGCTCAATAAACTATACAACTCATGTACAAGTCAATCTAGATATTTTCGCGAGGGGTCAATCCCGTAATGCCCAAGACGTGTCGCGCGCTATCATGTGTCGAGCTTGGTCTACACAACGGCATCCCCGAGGAGCAGGGCATGAACTTCCGTATCGCCACCTTCGTTTTGAGCATCATCTTGATCTGCATGATCTCGTTCAAAGCCATCAAGAAGCGCACAACCTACAAGAAGCTGCGCAACTATCTTGCACGCGAGCAGTATGACGAGTTCTTCAAACTCATCGACGCGCCGCTCACCAACGCTTTATATCCCGATTACAACATCAACTACTTCAAGCTCAACGCGTACCTGCTTAAGGAGGACTACGCGAAGGCCAACGAGACCCTCGAGATGCTGCTTCGCTATCCGCTCAAGCATCAGCAGCGCGTGGACCTGGTGCTCAAGGCCTTCAACATCTATGTTGGTCAGGGCAAGAAACAGCAGGCAAAAAGCATGCTCGACGAGATTCTCAATTGGGAAGGCGACGAGTACAAGCCGTATAAGCATGATGCGCTGCTTTCGTACGACATCATGATTCTGAAAAAGTCCAACCACATCGGAGAGCTTGAAGCATTGCTCGACAAGACGAGCGGCTCCCAGCGCGGCCGTCTGGAGTACTTCATTGCCGTGCAGTACGAGAACGCCAAGAACATCCAAAAGCGCGACGAATACCTCAAGCGCGCCGCCGAGGACGGATTCCACTACTCCGCCCACTAACCAAATGTGACAAAAAGTCGACAGGTTTATTTTGTCACATTTTATGAAGATGCAGGTCAGAACCCATGTTGGTTCTGACCTGCTTTCTTATCCAGGCACACAATGTGACAAAAAGTCCTCTGTCTTGTTTTGTCACACTGGTTCGAGTCCGTGCACCGGGCCCAACAAAAGAAAAGGCCCCGTCGCCGGAGCCTTCAATTACCTGGTAGGGGCGGAGGGACTCCGCCGGCGCGGCGCGCCGGCGCCCCGCTGCGGCGCTGGCGCGCCTTGCGAGCTGCGCTGGGAAACGCTCGCGCGTTTCCGCAGCTCCGCTCCCTCTCGGGTTCGAGTCCGCGCACGGTGCGCGCCAAAAGGAAAGGCCCCGTCGCCGGAGCCTTCAATTACCTGGTAGGGGCGGAGGGACTCGAACCCTCAATCCTTGCGGCGAGAGATTTTAAGTCTCCTGCGTATGCCAATTCCGCCACGCCCCCTTGTGTGAGCTAGTCTATCACGACAACTCCGGCTTCCAGCCAACAACCGGTTTAAAGCCATCCTCGCCTTCATGTGCAAGCGCCTCGAACATCGTCGCCGCCATGCCAGCAAGCAGGCTGTTCTCGCTCACCGTCAGCTCGTCATACCCGCCGGCCTTCATAAGCTCGTGAATGATAACAGCACCGCCCAGAAGCACCGAAGCGCGCTTTTCCTGAACGCCGGGCAAACTCGCAATAGACGCTGCGTCCAAAACGCGTATGGCCTCAATGCACGCCTCAACATCCTCTATACCCAGGCGATGCAAATGGACGCGCGAAGAGTCGTAGCGCTTCATGCGCTCGATCATCGCGACGAGCGTCGTCACGGTTCCGCCCACGGCAACCAGTCGATCGGGACGCTCGGCGGCGCCAGCCCAAAAGGCTTCAAGCTGCTCCGCAGCCCAGGTTGCAGCACGTTCAACCTCGCCATCCTGCGGAGGCAAGGCCGAGAAAAACCGCTCGGTGACGCGACGGCAGCCAATATTGAGAGACTCAACAGAGCTCAACTCGAGCGGTCTGCCCGCCCCATAGGATCCCAACGCCAGCTCCGTTGATCCGCCGCCAGAATCGGCCACGGCGATAACCTGGCCCTCAAAATCATGCGCGACGCCGTAAAACGTCAGCTTTGCCTCAACCTCGCCAGGAATAACCTGCGGACAAAGCCCCAGCCCCCGCAAGGCGTCGATAAGCATGATCCCGTTCTTGGCATCGCGAGCCGCACTCGTCAGCGTGGTACACACCGCATCGGGCTCAAACGCGTCCGCCTTGCGACAAAACTCGCGACATGCAGAGACCACCCGCTCGATGGCCGCATCGCAAAGCGAACCCGTAGCGTCTACGCCCTCGCCAAGATTCGTAATGACCGTATGCTTATTCGAATCGACAATGGCCCCATCCTCGACCGTCGCCAAAAGCAGACGCGACGAGACGGTGCCCAGATCAATCGATGCGATGCGAAAGCGCATCGAAGTCGCATCGCCCATGGCTACTCCCCCGATGTTGAATTGCCCGATGAAGACACTTCCTGACTGCCCGTGCACGAATAGAAAAAGACCGTGTCAAGAACCTTTATGTACCAAGGGGCCTCTGCCGCGACCTCCGCCTCGCGCTTTGCGATCTCGGACGCCGTAAGCGATGAGCTCGAATCCGAAGAATCGGAAGAAGAATCGTCATCAAGGCCCTTGACCTCAAGCGTCTTCTCCCCCGGCATAACAAGACCAAGTTTTGAGCGGGCTTCGTCCTCGATGCCCTCCTTGGAAAGAAGCTTGCTTACATCGGATTGCAGGCTCTCGTTGTACTGCTCGCTCACCTGCAACTGGCGCGCAAGGATATCGCCCGTACGATAGGCAACGTAGTAGTCGCGCACCGGACCATAGAGCCCGCCAAGGATTGCCAGAATCACGAGGGCGATAGCCAGCGGCTTGGTGCGCCCCGTTGTGAACTCATAGACAGCATGGACGGCACGATTATCCGCCGCGTATTTCATGAAATTAGTGCGAGCAGCACACGAAGATGATCGTCCGCTCGGAACGGCGCCGTCTTTCCCGGCCGGCGCAGGAGCAACGCGGCGGTTGCGGGAAGGCCCCTTGCCTCTGCGCGCAAAAGCATCCGCATCGGCCAGGGCGACATTGCGTCCGGTTTCTGCAGCCGGACGAGAAGCGCGGTCGGCAGGCGCAGACGAGGCCGCTTGCCGGGAGGGCTCTTTTGCCCTACGGCGCAGGCCAGGATGGCTAAGCTGCACGGTACGCACGCGCGACGACGTGCTTTCGGCGGCCGAATAATGGGCAGATTGATTGTTCGAATAACGATCCATGGGCGCCTTGTGCGGTTGAAGTGTATATGCGCTGGTTGTGATTTAGTTATACCACGCAAGCGTGCGGCAGTTGTGCAGGGCTTGCGGACAGGCTACAGGTCGCTTGGACCATACAGGGCAAGCGACAGCACTTCCAGAAAATCGTCGAATACCTCGATATCCGAACGGAGCGAATCGAAAAGAGAGCGCCAGATAACGCGCGCCATCTTACGACTGTCCAAGCGCTCAAACACGCCAGGGTTGATACCAGGATCGCTGAGCAAAGCGCGCTCGATGACCTCGTAGATATCGTCGAGGCGAACAACCTTCTCTTCGCGGATCAATTCGAGCGTTTGAACATCAAGCATCGAGATCTCGCGCAGCCAGTTGATTTGAAAGCCCGAGAGCAATGCTTTGAGCTTGGTAAAAAGAGCACGGCAGCAATCCAACGCACTTTCACCCGGCACGAAATTGCCTTCGCAGCTTTTTGAAACGAGGCCCCAGAAACGCAAAACGATTGCCGAAACAAGCGATGCCTTATCGGGAAAATAGTTGTACAGCGTGCCCACAGCCACGCCGCATTCGCGTGCGACCGAACGAATGGAGAGGCCGCTCAGACCATCCTGCTGCGCTCGCGCGTAGGCAACATCGAGAATCTCCGCTTTGGTAATTGCCGGTTTGCCTGCCATACGCTCCCCTTTTCACGAGAAAGTTCGCGTCACTGAAGATTAACGGTACCGAATCTTGAGCGAGCGTTCCAGCATATTTGACCTGCAATTGGGTTAACGGGGCACTTTACTCGGTAAAACGAGATGGAAACGGGCACAAAGCCATTGTGCCTTCGTACCTCAGCGCGACTTCAGGGGCATGCCCCAACCGTCCCATCTCGCCCTGGGCAAAATCCATTGTTAAAGTAGGCGCAAGCGGCCCAGACATGCGGAGCGGCCCCGAGCTACTCCGCATCCCCCGCGGTCGCCTTAGCGCTGTCCCACATGTCGTTGAGCTCCTTGACCGAGAGGTCCTCGAGCGAGACGCCCTCATCAAACGCGACGTCCTCCATCAGCCCCCAGCGATGACGGAACTTCATCGTACTTGCGCGCAGGGCACTCTCCGCGTCGATTCCCTCTTTGCGCGCCACGTTTACGAGCGCAAAGAGCAGGTCGCCAAACTCCATGGCGCGAGCATCCGTCCCCGGCTCCTCGGCCTCGAACTCGGCGCGCTCCTCGGCAACCTTGGCCCACACGTCCTCGACGTTCTCCCACTCAAAGCCCACAGCGGCAGCCTTCTTTGAGACCTTCTGAGCCTGCATCAAAGCCGGCAGCGAAGTGGGCACGCCGTCGAGCAGGCCCTCGGGTCGCTCATCTTCTCGCTCGGCTGAAGCATCGCGGGCGGCCTTCTCCTTGAGCTTAATCGAATCCCAGAGGGCAAGTACTTCGTCGGAATTCGAAGCATCCGCCTCGCCAAACACGTGGGGGTGACGGCGAATGAGCTTCTCGTTCACGCCGCGCACCACGTCGTCGATAGAGAATTCCTCCGCATCGCACGCAATCTGCGCGTGCAGCACCACCTGCATGAGAACATCGCCCAACTCCTCGCACAGATGAACAGGATCATTTGCCTCGATGCAATCGACCGCCTCGTAGGCCTCTTCAATCATGTTTTTGGCAATCGAGGCATGCGTCTGCTTACGGTCCCACGGGCACCCATCGGGCTGACGCAAGCGCCAGATGGTATCGACGAAATCCTGGAACGTATCGCCCGCCTGAACGAGCGTCTCGACGTTACGGCACTCCGGCTGCTGCTGCGATGCCTCTCCCATGATGTCCTCCTCAAGCGCCGCCATCGACACGGCGACGATGGCGACAATAAAAAACGGCTCGCACCCAGGCCATAAGCCCCGGTGCGAGCCGCGATACGTGACCAGCCCTTATGGTATCCCAAGCAGCCGCAGCGACCGCCCAAAAGGCAGCGCGCCACAAGGAACCTGCAGCGAATTCCTTACCAGATACCCAGCACGTGCTGCATGCCCAAACTCATGCATGCGATGCCAACCCAGCAGCAAAAACCGAGCGCAATAGGCTTGCCGCCCTTTTTGACCAGATCGACGATATTGGTGTTAAAGCCCACGGCAGCCATAGCCATGACGATAAAGAACTTGGAAAGCGTCTTGAGTGGCGCCGTGACGGTTGCCGGCAGCGCAAAGACCGTGGTAATCACGCTCGCGAGGACGAAAAACAGCACGAAGAACGGGAAGATCTTCTTGAGCGAAAAGGTGTTGCCCGCATCCGCACCGGCCTTCTTTGCCTTATGCATCTGCCAGAAGGCGAGTACAAGCGTGATGGGGATGATGGCGAGCGTACGCGTGAGCTTGACCACGGCGGCACTTTCCAAAACGTTGGCGCCCGGATGCATGCTGTCCCAAGCGCTTGCAGCCGCCGTCACCGAAGATGTGTCGTTGACAGCCGTACCTGCAAACAGGCCAAAACCTTCGTTCGTGAGGCCCAACATGCCGCCGAGCGTGGGGAAAATCAGCGCAGCGATAACGTTGAACAGGAAGATAACCGAGATGGCCTGGGCGATCTCCTCGTCATCCGCATCGATAACCGGAGCCGTCGCAGCAATGGCCGAGCCACCGCAAATGGAGGAGCCCACGCCCACAAGCGTCGCGATCTTCGAGGGCACGCGCATAACGCGACACAGAACAAAAGCGATGACGAGCGACGTCGAGATAGTCATGACGATGATGGGCAGCGACTGCGCGCCCTTGGCCAGAATCTCGGAGAGGTTCATGCCAAAGCCCAGCAGGATCACGGCATACTGAAGAATCTTCTTCGAAGTGAATTTCACGCCACCGGCAAGCGGCTTACGCGACCCCTCAGGCACAACGAGCGCGAGCACCATGCCCAGCAAGATGGCAAAGACCGGCGCGCCCACTACCTCGAGTTTCGTGCCCAAGAACCAAGCAGGCACGGCAACGACTAGGCAAAACAGGACGCCTTTCCATTTATTGTTGAAATCGGTGAAGAACTCCATGCGCAATTATCCGTTCTATATACGGGATTTAACCTGACTATAGTACGACTGATTGCACGTTTTGAAGCGCTCTTTTTACCCTGAGCGACCATCTATTTTGGAATGACCCGTTTCCCGAGCGTCATCGTTCGGGCACAAGCGCCGCCGCCGGTTCCAACAGAACCAGCGGCGGCGCGGGAGTTGTGGATTCCAAATAGCAGCTCAATACCCTATTCCACCGTGACGCTCTTTGCCAGGTTGCGCGGCTGGTCGACGTTGCAGCCACGCATGAGAGCCACCTCGCGCGCAAGCAACTGCAACGGAACGCTCGCCGTAATGGCGCTAAAGCAGTCGCGTACGGGCGGAATCGAGATGATGTGGTCTGCAATCTTTGCGATGTCTTCGTCGCCTTCGGTTGCAAGCGCGATGATCGTGGCTCCGCGAGCCTCGCACTCCTTGAGGTTCGAGACCACCTTGTCGTACGTCGGACTCTTGGTAGCCACCGCAATCACGGGGAACCCGGGGTCGATAAGTGCAATGGGCCCGTGCTTCATCTCGCCGGCCGCGTAGGCCTCCGCATGCAGGTAGCTCACCTCTTTGAGCTTGAGGGCACCTTCGTAGCTGATGGCCGTGCCCATGCCGCGGCCCACAAACAGGGCAGAAGCTGCATCCTTGCAGGCCAACGCCGCCTCATGGATGGCCGCACCTTGCGTATCGAGAATATGTTGAATCTGCGCCGCCGTATCGCCCAACTCGTGGAAGAGCATCTTGACCTGCCCGGTCTTGAGCTTGCCCTTCGCCTGCGCCAGCAGCAGCGAAAGCAGCGACAGACTCACGATCTGCCCGATAAAGCTCTTGGTGGACGCCACAGCAATCTCTTTATTGGCCTTGGTGTAGATCACGCCGTCGGACTCGCGCGACACGGGGCTACCCACCACGTTGGTGATGCCAAAAACTTTGCCGCCCTTGATGCGCGCATCGCGAATCGCCGCCAGGGTATCTGCTGTCTCACCCGACTGCGACACGGCAACCACAAGCGTTGTGGGGGTGATTATCGGGTTGCGATACCTAAACTCGCTTGCCGCCTCAACCTCGCAGGGGATGCGCGCCCAGCCCTCAATCAGGTTTTTTGCAATCAGGCCCGCATGGTAGCTCGTTCCGCAGGCAATCACGTAGACGCGATCGATCAAGTTGAGCTCTTCGAATGAAAGTCCCAGCTCATCGATATCGAGCTCACCCGTCGGCGCCATGCGGCCAACAAGCGTATCGCGCACGACGCGCGGCTGTTCGCAAATCTCCTTGAGCATGAAGTCGGGATAGCCGCCCTTCTCGGCCATATCGACATCCCAATCGACATGTGTGACGGCGGGCTCGATAATCGCGCCCTCGGCGTCGGTATATTCAATACCCTTAGGCGTAAGCTTTGCGAACTGCCCGTCCTCGAGCACTACGACGTCACGCGTCGCGTCGATCAGCGCAACGATGTCGGAAGCCAAATAGGCGCCGTCTTGCCCCATGCCCACAACAATGGGCGAATCTTTGCGCGCCACGGCAATCACACCCGGCTCGTCCGCACAAACCGCCGCAAGGCCATAGGCGCCCACCACATGCGTGCAGGCATCGCGCACGGCTGCCATCAAATCATGCGCGGCGGCGTAGGCCTCCTCAACCAGGTGGGCAAAAACCTCGGTATCGGTCTCGCTCCTAAAGGTATGACCACGCCCACTCAGCTCCTCACGAAGCTCGGCAAAATTCTCGATAATGCCGTTATGGACAATGGCGATACGCCCATCGCAGCTCACGTGCGGATGAGCGTTCTCGACCGTTGGGCGTCCATGCGTCGCCCATCGCGTATGGCCAATACCACAGGTAGAGGGCGCGTCATGCTCTTCCAGCTTCTTTGCAAGGCTTGCGACCTTGCCCACTTCTCGCACGACATCGAGTGCACAATCGGCACCGGCGCCCACCTCGAGCGCCACTCCCGCCGAGTCGTAACCACGATATTCAAGACGAGCAAGACCACCCAGCAGGATATCGCTCACCTGCTTGCTTCCGGTGTAGCCGACGATTCCGCACATATTGCAACCTTTCGGATTAAATGGACAGCGGCATGCACATTGGTTGCCCATTCTATGCAAAGTGGTGTTTGGATTTAAATACCAACTGGTATGCTTTCTCAAATACCACATAGCGAGGTAATTATTTGGTAACGAAATCTCCGTGCTACAATCATCTTCAGTAATTGAAACGCATCAACGGGAGCAACTGAGATGGCGAATGTAACTATCGGAGATGTCGCACGCGAAGCGGGCGTTGCGCTGGGAACCGTCTCGAACGTTCTCAATCACCCCGAAAAAGTACGCCCCGAAACAATCCGGCAGGTCACCGAAGCTATCGACAAGTTGGGATATGCACCCAACCAAAGCGCTCGCGTACTTGCCGGCGGCTCAAGTCGCACCTTTGGCCTCATCCTTCCCCAGCTCAATCACGGTCTGTACCTGCAAATCGCCACGGGAGCCACCACCCAGGCAACCAAGGAAGGCTACAACCTGCTCATCGCCAGCTGCGCCCAAGACAGCTCCCGCATCGGCAGCTATCGACGCTATTTTGCAGGCACGCAGATGTCTGGCATGCTCGTGGCAAACCCCACAACAGAACTGGGCGTCATCGCCACCCACGACCCCATCCCCACCGTCTATCTTGATATATGGAGCGAGCGCCCCGGAGATTATATCTGCGCAGACAATGCCGCCGAGGGGCGTTTGATGGCTGAGCATCTAATAAACCTCGGTGTCGAACGCATCGCGATCATCGGGCGCCCTTCCACGCAAAAGTTGCGTGCCCGTGCCGAAGGAATCCATGCTGCCGAGATGCTCTACCCTCATGTCGATTTTGCTTTTATTGAGACAGTCGACGCTGATAAGCCCGAGGACGGTGCGTCTGCCGTAGCCGACCTCATGGCACAGCCTAGCAGCCTTCGCCCCCAAGCCATCATCGCTTTAAGCGACATGCTGGCAGCAGGAGCCGTACGAGGTGCCAAAAACTTAGGGCTGCACGTCCCCGAAGACCTGTTGGTATGCGGATGCGACGGCAATCCCCTTGCCTGGAGCTGCGGCGTCGAGCTAACCACGTGCGCCCCCATTGGCTACGAGCTTGGCAGGCGCGGCATCAAGCACCTTGTTGAGCGCATCGCGCTTGCAAAAAGCGACCCAGAACAAGCTGCAAAACATGAAAAGGAGCATCGCCAAGACCTGGTAAGACCGTTCGTCTTGGCACGCGAGAGCACCGGCGCCGAACGCCAAAAGAACTCCTCGCAGCTCGACCTCGGCCTCTATCTCTAGGCGCGCAGCGTAGGTGCGAATCTCGCTTACGCCAAAAGGCCCAGCTCAACCAGCTTGGGCTCAACATCGCTCAAAGCTGGAACCACAGCCTCCGCAAGCTCGGCGATCTTTTTCGTTGGGGTGTTGATGTCGGGAACCATGATGGTATGCATGCCCGCCGCATGGCCCGCGCGCACGCCGTTGAAGGAATCCTCAACCACAACGCAATCAGCCGGGTCAACGCCCAAACGCGAGGCGGCAAGCAAAAAGATATCCGGCTCGGGCTTGCTGCGATTGAGCTCGTCGCCGCAAGTGAACACATCAAAATAAGGAGTAAGGCCAAAGCGATCGAACTTCTCGTGCGCCTGAATGGTACGCGTGGACGTAGCTACCGCCAGCTTAAGATCACGAGCATGGAGGCTCTCTACGATTTCTCGAGCACCGGGCTTAAGGCTGAGCATCGTGGGGTAGAGCTCGTCCTCAATCACCTTATGGTCTTCGAACAGCTCGTTGGCAATGCGTTCGCTACCCACGTGTTCGATGAGCGTGCCCATGCAAGCAGCGCGTGTCATGCCGATAAATCCGTGCAGCATATCCAGGGGAATCTCGAATCCAAAGCGCTTTGCCGAACGGTTCCATGCAATGATGGCAATCCTCTCGCTGTCGATAAGCGTTCCATCCATGTCAAAAATCACGGCTTTAATCATGCATTCCCCCGCATACGATGCAAGCCACCGGCCTGCGCTCCTACCGCATCCCATTCTGCCAGAGCCAGCGTCCGCCATCGGGTACGATAGGTCCATCCATCGAGATAACGAAAGCAAAAACCATGAACGAAAGCCAGCAAGATAAACTCAACGCGCTCGCAGAGCGCCTGCGTACGCTCGGAACCGTTGCCGTGGGATTCTCGGGCGGCGTAGACAGCTCCTTTTTGGCAGCCGTCTGCTCACGCGAGCTGCCGCAGACAAGCATGCTCATCCACCTCACCACCCCGCTGATCGGCACACCGGAACAGGCATCGTTTAAAGCGAGCGTGTCGAGTTTTGGCCTCCCCGTTATCGAGTTGCACCTTGACCCGCTCGATAACCCCAGAGTCGCCGCCAACCCGCACAATCGCTGCTACCACTGCAAGCACGCCGCGTTTGGAGCGATTATCCAGGCGGCACGCGAACACGGCGCAGATACCGTAGTGGACGGCAGCAATGCCGACGATGCCGACGACTATCGCCCGGGCATGCAAGCTTGCAAGGAACTCGGTGTGCACTCGCCCCTCCTGGAATGTGGTTGGCACAAAGACGAGGAACGCGAACTGCTGCGTGAATGGGGCTACGACGTCTGGAATATGCCCGCCGGAGCCTGCCTTGCCACGCGCGTGCCGTGCGGGGAGTCGCTCACGCACGAGAAGCTGAATCTTGTCCGCGCATGCGAAGACTGGCTGCACGCCCGAGGATTTCGCCAGATTCGTGCCCGCTTGCGCGCGGGCACGCTGCAGGTCCAAGCATCACCGGCCGACCTTCATCGCCTCAAGCGAGGCGAGGGCGTCGCGTGCCTGCCCCAAGAGGCCATAGAGGCCTTCCGCAACTTTGGCGCGCAAGATATCGACCCTGCAGTTGTCCCTTACGCCCATGGGAGCATGAACGACTGACATTTCGCGTCCAAGCAGGCTGATACCATGCTGCAAAGGAGGAAACGCATGGGATATCGCCCTCAGCGCAGGTGTCGCAAAGACAATACGAGGCAGCGTTTGGCTGCGCTTATCGTCACTCTTGTCATCGCAATCGCCACCGGCGGTATAGGGTCTTTTAGCGGATGCGCGGGCCTCGCCCATCTGCTTCCCGATACGCTGTCTCAACGCCTCTCCAACGCCGCCTCGGTCTCGAGTCTGGGCGATATACCCAGCTATAGCGGCAATCCCATAGTCTATATCGGCGCAGACGCAACGCATCCGCAAGGGGCGCCGACTTTCACCTCAGAAGAGGTCTCGCGGGCACAGTCCGGCTCTTTTACCGAGTTCTCGCGACTTGATTACCTCGACCGGTGCGGAGCCGCCTTTGCCTGTCTGGGGCCAGAAACGCTACCCACCAGGCCACGCGAGAACATCTCTCACGTGTATCCCAGCGGGTGGGATCAGCGCAGCTACGACTTTATCGACGAGGGAGCCCTTTACAACCGCTGCCACCTGATCGCCTTTTCGCTCTGCGGAGAAAACGACAACGAGCGCAACCTCATCACCGGTACGCGTGCCATGAACGTCGACGGTATGGAGCCGTTTGAGCAACAAACTGCGCGCTATATCGAACGCACACGCAATCACGTACTTTATCGCGTGACCCCGCTCTTTGAAGAGGGCGAACTTGTTGCCCACGGCGTGCACATAGAGGCCTATTCGCTCGAAGACGATGGAGCCGGCTTGAGCCTCAACGTCTATTGCTACAACAACCAGCCCGGTGTCGTTATCGACTACGTTACCGGAGCCAGCCACGCTTCGTAGGTTGCATAGGGCGCACAAAAAGTGCGCCACCCGCCGTAAAGGCAGATGGCGCACTTCAAAAGCCGGAAAAGCGAAAGCCAAGCTACGGGCTAGGCGCGACGGCGCATCACAACGCCGGCACCGCAGGCGGCAACAGCCGCAAGAGCAAACGCAACGGGAGCGGCAAGCGAAGCGTCGCCCGTCTTCGGGAGACCCTGCTTCGTGGTCTTGCCCGGTTTCTTGGGCTCACTAGGCGTGGTGGGTTCAGCAGGCTTGGTGTAGGTGTTCGTGAACACGAGGGCAGAAGCGAGGTCCTCCACGTCCTTACCGTCGACCTGATAGGTCAGCTTCACGTGATCATCCTCGGGCACGGCGGTAACAACAACCTTCTTGACGGAGGTGTCGTAGGTCACATTGGCCTTATTGCCCTTGACCTCAGCCACGTCGAGCGTGTAGGAGACCTTGTGATTGTCGGTATCCATGATGTCATCGGCCGTGACATCAAAAGCAGACTCGCCAAACGTGAAGGAGCCGTCGGCGGCATTCTTGACGCGAGAGATGACATCGTCGTTCTGCGAAAGCGTGAACTCAAAGTCGTCCTCAGCAAGATCGGCACCCTTGAGCACCTTGGTGCCAGAGATCTCTGCATGGGCGGCGGTTACGCCGTGCGCAGCCTTGAGGGCAACGGGCGTCTCGAGGGCAACGGACGTCTCATAGGAGTCGGCCTTGACAGCATCAACATGCCACGGAGTGCTATCCGTCCAGTGCGCGCACCAGCGAGCATCCTTGGAGTCATCGAACCAACCGGTGATGGCGTCGCCGCAGCCGTTAAAGGCAGTAAGGGTGTCGCCCTCGACCGTCTCGCCAAACGAGATCGTTGCACCCTGCTCAGCATACAGGTCGTCGCCGGCAAGGGCAGCGTTGTTGTTGTCGATCACTGCAGAGGTAGGAAGCGTGAGGTTGGAGCCACCACGCACGACAACTCCGCCACCCATCTGGGCAAGGTCCTGTTTGGGCTTGTTGATGGCGTTCTCCGCAGACGCATCATTGCCGGTGATCACGAGGTTGGAGTCCTTGGCAAAAGTTGCCGATGTGCCTGCATCGAGGAAGAGGCCCGTGGCTTTGTTGCCAGTGATGGAAATAGTGGAAGCCGCATCGACATCGAGCACGGCGTTCGGGGAGAGACGGATACCGCCATCATAAATAATGTCTCCCCATTTAAGGTCCTTGCCAATGGTGTCAGTAACCTGCACGTCGGCGGCCTTAAAAACGCCTTCGCCGTTAAACGTAATGCCAGTCAGACCGTTATTATTGGCAGTAACCTTGGAGTTATCGATGGTCAGATTGCCAGCAGAAAGGCCATGCGAACCATTGCCGGAGAAATCGACGGTGGAGCCGTTCTTGATATTGAAGTGCGAACCGTTCGAACCGTTGCCGGTCGAGTTCACGACGTTGACCGTAGAATGGTCGATCGTAGCGTAGAACGTGCCGGTAAAACCAGAACGATTGTGATCGGAAGTATAGGTAGAATCGCCCTCAATATTCACGTTGTAGCCCTTGCCACTGCCGCCATCCCACTCAAGAGCATCCTGCGGGTAGTTCTCGATAGTGAGACTGGAGCCGTTTTTCAAGTTAAGTGTGTTGTCGCCCGTGAAATAGATAGCATGCGTATTCTTTGCAGTTTTTGCGCCGTCCATGGCGAGCGAAGCATTATCAAGCGTAATAGAGGCGCCTCCGCTTGCGCTCACAGCCATCCACTTCCACTCGGACTCGGCATACGGCGTAGAGCCAACACTGGTCATGCTCACGGTAACGTTCTCGAACGTCAGTGCCTTACCAAAAAGGGCAATACCCTCGCCGGCGAACGTCAGCGCCTTGCCGTCACCATCAATGGTGAGATCCTTGCTCAGGTTAAGGCCGGCAGTCTCCGCATCGGCAAGCAGCGTAACCGTCTCGCCGTTCTTTGCGGCGGCAACAGCCTCATCAAACGTGTTGTACTCAGACCCAGTCTCGTCAATACGTGCCACGGCACCGTCGGCATAGGCACTCGGCACCAGAACCAGCGCGCAGACAAGTGCCATGGCAAACATCGCCACCAGGCGCGCTGCCCGGGCGCGTATGCTTCGTTTAAGCTCCATTTTGTCCTCCCCATCGGCATTTCCGGCCGCCCGGTCCAAACAGGCCATATCACCGCAGGCAGCCAGCGTTATTCATCGCGATAGTAGGAGGTTTTGGGAATCATTTTAAGTGGGGTCGCATATGTCGCGGACCTGCGAGAAACATATCTCGCGAGGCCCCCCCCCGATAAAAACCGATTGCTAAAACTGAATGCAACCGGGAACTACGATTGAATATCATCCCCTATCGACATAACAAAACCGCCCGTGCGCCATGGTGCGCGCAGGCGGTTAGCGGTTTGATAACAACCCCAAAAATGTTGAGCAACATTCTAACAATTTCCGTCAGCAATCTGTCAGAAATGCCATCAAATTCGTAGGGGGAGTTGCATCTTAGAGCATTGCACCAAAGTCACTTACGAGAATCTGGCCGGTAAGGGCGCGGGACTCGTCGCTAGCCAAGAACAGCGCGATATTCGCCACATCCTCGGGCATGCAAGGCTGAGTCTGCAGGTTGGAGTGCGTTGCCATGGCGCCCATCATATCGGCGTCCATATCGGCAGCAGTGGTGCCGGCGACCATAGGGGTCACAATGGTGCCCGGGCAAATAGCGTTGCAGCGAATGCCCGTTGCCTGGAAGCGCAGCGCCGTGTGCTTGGTCACGCCGATCACCGCAGCCTTGGTGGACACGTACACCGCACCGCCGCAGCCCTTCTCGCCGGCGACAGATGCGATGTTCACGATACTCGCGCCCGCCTTCATGCGCTTGGTTGCCGCGCGCATGCAGCGCATGGTGCCCTTCTGGTTGGTCTCGATAATGCGATCGAGGTCCTCGTCCGTAAAGCGATCGACCGGTTTAAGGCCGCTTTCAAGAATGCCCGCGTTATTAACGAGGATGTCAATCTGGCCAAACTTCTCCTCGGCAGTGGCCATCATACGCTCGGGGTCTTCGGGCTTGGAAATGTCGGTAGGAACGACAAGCGTCTCGCCGCCGGCAGCCTGAATCTCGGCAGAGACCTCTTCGAGCGCAGCCTCGCGACGCGCGGTCATAACGACCTTTGCGCCCTCGGCAGCAAACAGCTTGGCAATAGCAGCACCAACGCCGGAGTTCGCACCGGTAACGACGGCAACCTTGTTATCCAAACGGCCCATAACGGCTCCTCTCTTTGTGGCGGCGCCCGATGACTATCCAGGCGTCGCAGCTAGCAAGCGTCAGAGTAGCGTACGTAAGCCTTCGCACGAGAAGCCCATCGGCATATGGGAGCACGTCAAACGGTAGGCGGTGAGATGCAGAGAGCCTAAGGGCGGGGCATCCTCACCAAAGCGGCAAGAAAGAAGGACAGCCCGAAAGTCAACCCTCCGCAAAAACGTTTTATATCGCTGCCAGAAGCGCTTTGCTGGATAAATCGCTTAGCATTCATTCCAGCAAATGCAGTCCTCTAAAGTGCGGACGAAAGACCCCAGCCCCCGTGCATCATGTGCAGAAAACCGGCCAAGCAGGGGGCTGTCGATATCTAGCACGCCCACCATGCGACCCCCGCAATGAAGCGGCACAACCACTTCGGAGCGCGACGCTGCATCGCAGGCGATGTGCCCCGGAAACGCGTGCACATCGGGAACGAGCTGCATCTTGTCCTCTGCCGCCGCGGTTCCGCAGACGCCGCGACCAAACGGGATGCGCACGCAGGCGACCTTACCCTGGAAGGGGCCCAGACGCAGCTCCGGCGCCTTTTGGTCTCGCGTAGATTCGTCCACTACATAGAACCCCGCCCAGTTGATGTTGTCCATAGCCTCGAAAAGACAAGCCGATGCATTGGACAAAACCGGCAGCCAGTGGTTGTCGGCCTGAGCCAAGGCCTCGATCTGCTGCACAAGCAGCTCATAATCTACCGGCGTATCCATAGTTCCTCCCGGGATGGAGCGGTAAGGTTTCCTATCTGGCCATTGTAGCTGCCCTGCATGGGCTCAAGCTCGGACAAGTGGCACGAGGCCGCCCTGTGCCCAACAACAAGTCCCACAGCAAAACCGCCGCCGGGGAGGACTGCCCGGCGGCGGTTATCACAACGCTATTGCACAAGCGTGCTATTTAACCACTTTGCTTTTTCCAAAACGCGCCTTGAGCTGCGGTCCTGCAACCTGGATCAAAATGACCACGATCAAGATCACGCCCTTGATGGTGTCGTTGATAAGCGAATCCATCTTAAGGGCGATGATGATCTTGTCGATCACGGTGTACGACATGGCGCCAAACAGCACGCCCAGAATGCGACCCTTGCCGCCGCTCATGGCAATGCCGCCAAGCACAACGGCCGCGATGGCGTACATCTCGTAGCTTTTACCCGTGGTGGCGGGGTCGGCGCTTGCGTTCATAGCGATCCACAGGAACGCTCCCAGCCCCACCAAGGCGCCGGCGATTATAAAGACCAAGGTACGCATAGCAGAAACGTTGATGCCCGCAAGGTGCGCGGCGCGAGCGTTGGAGCCCACGGCATAGATCTTCTTGCCAAACTTCGTCGAAGTGCAGATATAGACGAACAGCACCACCATGAGCACCATGATCAAGCCCACGATTGGCATGATTCCGGCAACCTTACCGTTACCAAACGCGTAGAACGCCTGATAACTGTCGAGCGCATTGGACATACGGAAAACCGAGCTGCCGTTGCCGATAAGCTCAGCCGGGATATGCTGGCACGCATACTGCGAGAGGGAGCGATAGATAAGCATCGTTGCCAGCGTAACGATGAACGACGGCATCTGCACGATGCCCACGAGTACACCGTTGATCAAGCCACACAGCGCTCCAAAAAGGACAGCGAACAGCAGCGTCAGCGGAATGGAATTGGTCTGGTTGAATACCACGACCGAGAAACCGGCCACAAACGCGAGCATCGAGCCCACGGAAAGGTCGATGTCGCCCGTAAGGCACACGATACCCATGCCGATGGCGATCACGCCGATTACGGCACTGTGACGGAACACGTTCATGGCCGAGCCCAAGGCAAAGCCGCCCGAAACAGATGCGTACACGATATAGATGACCAGGAACACCAGCACAAAGCTGTAGGTCTTAACAATGTTGAGCAGTCCAGCCGACACCGGTTTCTTGCTCACAGCTGCGTCTTTCATAAGATGCACCTCACCATTCCAATCAATAAGCCTATGCAGCGGAGTTCGTCGAATAGAGCATCACCGTCTGCTCGTTAATCTCGTCATGCGCCAACTCTTTGACCACGCGCCCCTCGTAGAGCACATAGCAGACGTCGGCCACTTCGCGCAGCTCGGGAATCTCGAGCGTATTGATAATCACCGTCTTGCCCTTGCGAGCAAGATCCAAAATCAGGTGATAAATCTCGGACTTCGCGCCAACGTCGATGCCTTGCGTGGGGTTGTCGAGCAAGAGCACCTGGGCGTCGGTGTTGAGCCATCGGGCCAAAAAGACCTTCTGCTGGTTGCCTCCCGAAAGCGAGTTGATATTATCGGCCGAGGAATTCGCCTTGATGTTGAGCAGCTTGCCGTATTTCTCGAAGCGCTCGTTCTCGCACTTTGTATTGATGGCAAACGAACGGGCGGAAAGCACGTGCTCGGACAGATACATGTTCTCGAGCAACGACATGTCCGGAATCACCGAGTTTTCCTTGCGGTCGGCGGGCAGCATCGCTATGCCTGCGCCCATTGCCTCGTGAATCGATCCGCCGTGCAGCTTCTTGCCGCACACCTCCACGTTGCCGCCCGAAGGATGATGGATACCAAAAAGGCCCTGCATCAGCTCGGAGCTGCCACAGCCCTTAAGGCCCGTGAGGCCGATAATCTGACCGCGGCGCGCCGTGAACGTAACGTCTGCAAAACCCTCGCCGCTAAAATGCTCAACGCGAAGCATCTCCTCGCCCAGCTCGCGCGGCTCGTAGGCGTCGCGATCAGAGAGCGCAGCGCCCACAAGCAGGTTGGTAACCTCGCGAGGGGTGGTGTCGGCGATATTGCCATTCGCGATGAATTTTCCGTTGCGAAGTACCGTATAGGTATCGCAGAGGTCAAAAATCTCGGGCATCTTGTGCGAGATGAAAATGAATGACGTGCCCTTGTCGCGCAGGCCGCGCACGATCTGGAACATATGCTCCACTTCGTCGGTATTGAGCGAGGCGGTAGGCTCGTCCAAAATGAGCAGTTTGGCGTTGCGGAAAAGCGCGCGGCTGATCTCGAGCAGCTGCTTTTCACTCGGTTTCAAATCGTCCACCAGCGCGTATGGGTCGATGTCCACGCCCAAGCGCTCAAAGAGCTCGGCAGCCTTATTTGCCATGTCGCGCTTTTTGAGCGAACCCCACGGGGTGGTCTCCTCGGCCCCCAGGAAAATGTTTTCGTATGCCAACAGGTCATTGAACAGGTTGAGCTCCTGGTGCACAAAAGCGATGCCTGCGTCCTCGATCTGCTTGATGGAAGAGCCGGTGATGTCCGCACCGTCAAAGGTGACAGTTCCAGCGTCTGCCGTATAGGAACCGGAGAGGATGTTCATCAACGTCGACTTGCCGGCGCCGTTCTCTCCTAGCAATGCGTGAATCTCGCCCACGTTTACATGCAGCTCCACACCCGAAAGCACCGAGACGCCACTAAACGCTTTGTAGATCCCGCTCATGTTCAGGAGTTCCATGAGCATTACCTCCTAACGAATGCGGACGGAGCGCAGCCGCGACTCCGCCCGCATCAAACAGCCAATGCCCCGTCGGCTGGAAGGCTGCGACGGGGCAGGGAAAGGCTTACTTGAAGGACTTGAAGTCCTTGACGTTATCCTTAGTAACGTTCTCGCACTTGATGACGTGATCCTGTGCGACTTCCTTACCGTCAAGATGGTCGACCATATCCTGGATGGCCAGCTGAATCATGGACGGCGAGTAGGTGACGGACATAACGCCGCCAAGGTTCTCGACGATATCCTGGTAGGAGTTACCGCGGATGACCTCGTAGTACTCGTCAAGACCGCCGCAACCGGTGATGAACGGCTTGGTGGCAAAGATCTTGTCCTTGGTAGCGTCGGAGATGCCGCCGCCGTTGAGGGCCTCGAGGATGCCCATGGCAAGCTCGTCGTCCTCGGCATAGAACCACTTGATCTCGGCGTTGGACTCGTCGCCCATCAGGGACTCGAAGGAAGCCTTGGTGTCGGAGCGGCTCCAGTTCATGGCGCCGGACTTGGTGACAGCGTCGTTGACCTGGTCTTCGGTCCACTTGGCGTCGTCGGCGATCTTCTTGCCGTCGAACTCGATCTTACCGGTGAGGTACTCGCCAAAGCCGCTGTCGCGCAGGGTGGTGACGGAGGAGGTGTCGCCCTGGTACACGTACACCTTGTCGCCCGGCTTCATGCCGTTCTCGACAAAGTAGGCGGCAGAGCCAGCGCCGATGCCCTCGTTATCGCCCTTGACGTTGGAGACGGCGGTGTCGGCCACGGCCTCGATGATGCGGTCGAAGGCCACGTACGGGATGCCCGCGTCGACGATGGACTGGATGGCAGACTGCACGGTGTCGTCCATGGGCTGAATAACGATGCCGGCGATTTCATCGGTGTTGCCGGCGAG
Organism: uncultured Collinsella sp.; assembly: GCA_934621295.1. Classification (GTDB taxonomy): domain Bacteria; phylum Actinomycetota; class Coriobacteriia; order Coriobacteriales; family Coriobacteriaceae; genus Collinsella. The sequence continues at coordinate 165,823 of CAKTVB010000001.1, read as the reverse complement.
AATGTCCTCGACCTCTTGAATCTGCTTGGATGCGGAATCGGCGGTCTGCAGCTCGGCCTTGTACACGCCAGCCTTGTTGACCTCTTCGATCTTCTCCTTGGCAAAGGTTGCCACAGAGCCGGTCCAGCCGTGATCCTCAGACGGGGTGAGGACGTAAATGGTCTTGCCGGAGCCCTTGGCAGCGGAACCAGCAGAACCCTTGGCGGCATCGTTGCTACCGCACGCGGTCAGGAATGCAGCAAGCACCGCGCTGCCGGACCCAACCAAGAACGAACGACGAGACATGTTGGTGTTCATAACGTTTCCCTTCCATAGCTTTCCGCCCTAACGGGCATTTCATACCGGCCAGTTAACTCACAAACTGGCGCATGTACCGATAGGATTGCTCGATGCTCGCAAGCACGCGCTCGCGGCTCGACTCAAAAGCGCGATCCTCGACCTCGACGCAAGCGTCACCGTCAAAGCCCGCCTCGGTAAGCGCAGACACGAATGCGCCCCAGTCCACATCGCCCAGACCAGGAATCTTGGGCACCATGATGTCCAACGGGTAGGCCATGGTGCCGTACTCGGCCAAACGGTCGCGCAGCAACTTGATGTCTTTGAAGTGCACGTGGAAAATCTTGGGTGCAAACTCACGAATGGCGCGATCGCAATCGATCATCTGCCATACAAAGTGGCTCGGATCGATAGCGATGCCCAAATTCGGGCTCGGCACGCGCTCGAACACGCGACGCCAGTTCGCAGGCGAGGTCATAATGTTCTGACCGCCGGGCCAATTGGTCTCGTCAAAGAGCATGGGGCAGTTTTCGATGGCAACGAGAATGCCCTCCTCCTCGGCGACCTTCATGATGGGATTCCAAACGGCCCCCACCTCGTCGAGGTTTTCCTCGAGAGATTTGTTCGTCATGCGCCCGATAAAGCTCGTCACCTTGGGCACGCCGAGCTTCTTGGCAGCGTGGATCACGTTGATCAGATGCTCGTTGCAAACACGGCGGCGCTCGAGGTCGGCATCCATGTTGTTGGGGTAATAGGCCAGCGCGCCTATTTGCACGTGATGATCGGCGGCGTAGTCAAGCAGGTGCTGCGCGTATGCGTCGTCTTCAAGCACACGCTCGGCATCCACATGGGTTACGCCCGCATAGCGACGCTCGGCTTTGCCCTGCGGCCACGAAGCGGCCTCGATGGTCTCGTAGCCAATGCGGCTCACCTCGTCGATCATTTCCTCAAAGGTCCATCCGTCAAAGATGGAGGTGATGATTCCCAGTTTCATGCCCTACCCCTGCTTCACGTTGACGACGGTTCCGGTCTTACTCGATTCGATACTGCCAAAAACCGCTCGCATGGCGGCCAGGACGCTTTCACCCGAGATGGCAGGATCGGTATCGTTTTCCAAGCAGTCCACAAAAGCATCGATGATGCCCGATGCGGTCTGGTTATCGTTTGTTTGGATAGCCTCGACGTCGTAGGTCTCATGCTCGCCGCATGCGAGGTCTACGACGATAGAATGAGCCGGGTCGTCATAGATGCGCATGACGCCGCGGGTGCCGTAGAGCACCGTCGAGTTGTCCTCGGGACCGTAATACGTCCAGCTCGCCGTCATGGAACCGATAGCTCCGCCGCTCATGGTGTAGACGCAGATAGCGTTGTCGTCTACGCCCACCAGGTTTCCTTGCGGATCGCGCTTATCGAGCGTTGTCACGCGAGCAGTCGTGGACACGACGGTCTGGCCAAGCAGCCATTGGATGAGGTCGGTCTTGTGAACGCCCAGATCTGCCATGGCACCCATCGCGGCACGCTTGGGGTCAAAAAACCAGCTGCCGGTTCCCGGATCGATACTCCATGTCTCGGGCCCGCCGTGACCAAACGTCGTGCGGAAGGTCAGGACATCGCCGATTTTTCCGGCGTCGAGCAACTCTTTGGCGCGCACGTGAGCACGAGCGAAACGTTGATTTTGGTCGATCATGAGCTTCTTGCCTGCGGCGCGTGCCTCGGCAACCATCTGCTCGCACTCGTCGATGGTGATAGCCATGGGCTTTTCGCACAGCACGTGCTTGCCCGCTTTAAGGGCAGCGATGGTGGAAGCGGCGTGGTTGGCATTGGCGGTGCATACGCTTACGGCGTCCACGTTGGAAGCTAAAAGTTCTTCGAGCGTTTTGTACGCCACGGCACCGTAGGTTTTTGCGATTTCGCAGGCACGGTCGTAGTTCATGTCGAACACCGCGGTGATCTGCGCGTTCGGATTTGCCTCGTATTCGGGCAAATGACGAACCTGAGCGATCTTGCCGCACCCGATAACGCCCACGCGAACCATATGTGCCTCCTTCAGGCCCTAAAGAGGGCTCGATGCGTTCCGATGAATCCTTCTAGATGAAAGATTTCTTTCATTTCTTTCATTTTGTGTTTCATCACTTGCATCGTAATGAGATAAAGAGGATTTTGCTTTGGCTATTCCCGTGAGTGGTATTAAACGATACTCAAGTGGTTCTAATGAGCTCTTTTCCTGCGCTTTTCTTTTTTTGCAGCGCAAGTTACCGTAAATCGAAAGATAGGTGGTACCTAAAGCAGCGTACCTTGCTGGCTAAAGCGCTTTATCGCCAGCCACTTCAACCGTATGAAAAGTTTTCATAACCGCCGAGCGATTCAAACCTACCATTCGCTTTTTTCGGTCGCATACTGCATGCTGTAAAGCAAACGACCCACTGGAAATCGAGAGGGGGGACCGATGGCCGGAAGCAAGAAAATAACCATCGCGCACGTTGCCGAGCATGCCAAGGTGTCGTCCGCCACGGTCTCGCGCGTGCTACGGCATCCGGAGCTGGTGAACCCTTCCACCGTTGCGCGTGTGCGCAAAAGCCTGTCGGAACTCGGGTACTCCGGAATCGCCGGACAACCCGCGGCAGGAACACCACGCCGCACCATCGTGGTCAATATCCCCTGGCTCGACAACCCCTTTTACGGCGAGATCATGCGCGGCGTGCGCGTTTCTGCCGAAGCGCACGGTCTGGAAATGCTCATCTCCTGGGGCTCACCCGACAACGTTGAATCATGCAAGCGCTTTTGCTCCATGCTGCAAAACTGCGGGGCAGCGGGCGTTATCATCCTTTGCCCGCTTTCCGCAGAGTCGCTCGAACGCATATCCAGCGCCGTTCCTACCGTTCAGTGTTGCGAGTACAACCCCGAAGCAAATATCCCCTTTGTGAGTATCGACGACCGCGAAGCAGCGCGCACCGCCGTTGAGCACCTGGTTTCATGCGGATGCAAGAAGCTCTCCATCGTATGCGGGCCGCAGGTTTACAAGTATGCCCGCGGCCGTAAAGAGGGATTCTTAGAGGTTATCCGCGCACATGGTCTTGTCGAGCGTCCCTCTTGGATGCTTCAGATCCCCAACAACAACTTTGGCCTCTCCTATTCCGCCATCTGTCATATGTTGGAATCTCCCAACCGTCCCGATGGCGTTTTTGCCTGCTCAGACACGTATGCCGCAGCCGTAATCCGCGCAGCCAAGAAATGCGGTCTCGAAGTCCCGCGCGACCTTATGGTTGTCGGCTTTGATAACACCGACACCGCCACCATGACCACGCCCGCGCTCACCACCATCAGCCAGCCGCGCTACGACATGGGCTTCTCGGCCTGCAACCTGCTTATCGAGCGCATGGATGGATCGGACTCCGCAAGCTCGATGCTTCTTGAAACGGAGCTCGTCGTGCGTGAGTCCACGATCCGCAAATAGATTAACGAGCAGGGGCTACACAAGCTGCAAGGCCTGGTATGCCGCCCCGAGAATACCGGCTTCGTTGCCCAGCGTTGCGCGACGCAATGTGTAGCGGCCGCGCATGGGAGGAAAGACGTATCGGTCGAGCCTCTCGGCAAGGGGAACCATCAAAAGATCCCCGGCGCCAGAGAGGCCGCCACCCACGATCACCTCAGATGGGTCGACGGTCGCCATGATGCCCGCCAGCGCACGAGCCAGATAATCGACCGTCATATCGCGCGCCGCCGTGGCAGTAGCCCCGCCCTGCTTTACCTCTTCAAAAATCTCTTCGCCTTTGGTAAAGCGGCGCTCCTCGCCGGCTTTCTCGGCAAGTTCATTAGCGTTTTTGATAATCCCCGTGGCAGAAGCGTAGCACTCAAGGCAGTTGACATTGCCGCAGCCACACACGCGCTCCGAGGGAGCCACGACCGGAATGTGGCCGATCTCTCCACCACAGCCATGGTCGCCGCCTACGATCTTGCCGTCGATAATGATGCCGCCGCCAACACCGGTGCCCAGCGTGACAAATACGGAATTGCCCGTAACGGCACCTTCTCCGCCCATCCAGACCTCTCCGACGGCAGCGGCGTTAGCGTCGTTGATCAATGCCACAGGCAGGCCCGTTCCCTCGCGCAGAATGTTGCCGAGCGGCATGTTGTCCCATCCCAAATTGACGGCGCGTACGGCATCCTCGCCATTTACCGGGCCGGGAATGCCCACACCGATAGCGACGATAGACTCGGGGGACGAAGCCCGCTTTTCATTGATGCTGGAAATCATCTCATCGGGAATATGAGAGCCCGCATCGGCAAGGTTTGTGGGGATGGACCACCGCTCGATAATAGTCCCCGCTTCGTCGACGATGGCGAACTTCACGGACATGCCGCCCACATCGATGCCAAACACGCGCTTCATGGTAGCCACTCCCCTTCGCGTCGCCCCGCAAACACGGACGACAGTTATCTCCAATCACACGCATTGTATGCGCAAAAGCAGGACGGTTGACAGCATCCAGCTCGTTAACGGCTGAGCGGCGACGACAAAGCGATGGGCGCAAAGACCCGGGCGTGAACACCGGAGCCGGGTGGAAGCGTGGAAAGCGTCATGACTGGATCTATCCTCCATGCCGCGGGGTATCATTTGGGCAACCAACGAGCACATCTGCAGGAGGTGCATCATGCAGCGAAATCAAATCACGCCGCGAAAAGATGGTCGAGAGGGCATCGAGCCTGCCATCCCCACTGCCAAGGCGATTCCGCAGCCGGAAATGCAGCTGAGCCTGTCCGATTGGATTTGCGAGCGTCGCCCGTTGCAAATCGGATTCATCGTCCTTTTGATCGTTGCGGCCCTCATCTCGGAATTTGCTTTGCGCCCGCACTTTGAGCAGGTCGAGAACTGGAGCGGCACCATCGAGGTGATCGATGCCAAGAAGACCAACGTGCTGGCTCTCACCACCTCGTCCCTTGCGCTTTCGGCAGCCATCACCGCCATCCCCGACGACACCGGCACCCCCGTTGCCGAGCAGCTCTCCCAGCTCGCAGGCAACCTGGGCATTGTGCTCGCGGTGCTCTATCTCGAAAAATACCTGCTTACAATCTTGAGCTTCCTCTCATTTGGCGTACTCATACCCATTGTCTGCGCGCTTTTTGCCATCTCGCTCGGCATCCATGGGCGCTTGAGCACCAGCCGCGTGCTGCGAGTCTTGGGCGTGCGTGTGCTCATCGTAGCGGCCATTGCCGTATCGGTGGTGCCGGCAAGCGTATGGGTCACGCAACGTGTCGATGAAACCTACCAGGTGAGCATCGCGCAAGAAGAAGCGAAGGCAAAAGCGGAAGCCGAGGAAAAGACGTCCAAGGAGAGCAAGAGCAAAAGCGAGCAGAAGCAGGAGAACAAGAGCTTCCTGGACCAGCTTGTCGATGGCGCGGAGCGGCTTGGCGAAGCTCTTTCGAGCGGTGTCCAGAGCCTGACCGACAGCGTGATCACGCAGGCAACGAACCTGATTGAGGGCGCCATCGTAATGATTGTCACTTCGTGCGTGATTCCGCTTCTGGTGCTCGCGGCATTCCTTTGGATGGGCCACGCGCTGCTGGGCATCGACGTCTCTGCACCCACCAACTACCTGGTGCACCGTTTTAAGAAATAGGATGTCCCAAGGCCAATAATCGTTGTCCGGACCCGGGCGCTACAAAAGCGGTGCCCGGGCTCTTTTACGACGAATAGTCCGCTTGATGCCGCATGCCACACGGTACAATCGGTTCTATGAAACCTATCGCGCACATTCATACCGACCTGCCGCAGAAATTTGGCATTCCTCGCAACAGCTTCTTGGCACCGCACCTGCAGGGATCGATTGTTTTTGAGCCCGAGTTTGCGCTGGATGCAGCCATAGCGGGACTCGAGAGCTTTAGCCACCTGTGGCTTATCTGGCAGTTTGAGAACGGCACGCCCGGAGGTACTGCCAAAGACATCGCCGCCGATAGCGTAACCGCAAACAAGGCAGGCACCAACGACAACTGGTCGCCAACGGTACGGCCGCCACGCTTAGGCGGCACCGAGCGCGTAGGCGTTTTTGCCACACGCAGCCCCTTTAGGCCCAATCCGATAGGTCTCACCTGCGTGAAAATCGATAGCATAGAGCACGGCGAGGCCGGGCCCATCATCCACGTGCTTGGTGCAGACCTGCGCGACGGGACGCCGATTCTCGACATCAAGCCCTACATTCCCTTTGCCGATTGCCACGAGGATGCCAGTAGCGGCTGGATCGAAGACGCCCCGTGGCAGGAGCTGGAAGTCGAGTTTCCCAAAGAACTGCAGCAGCGCGTCGAACCCGAAAAACTCCCGGGACTCGTAGAAGTCCTGCGACAAGACCCGCGCCGCGCCGGCAGCAAGCACGAGCCGGAACGCATCTATCATTTGGCTTACGCCGGATACGACGTGGCGTTTACCGTAGATGGGACGCGTCTTGCGGTGACTGAGATACAGACATCGGCCTAAAGAAGCGAGATAGCCCGATAGACACCCATTGCAAGCCGGGGCAATTCGCGAAACGTGTACATATAAGCTGCTGCTGTTTAACAAATCTGCTCGATTTGTTAAAAAAGTATGCATAATAAAGAACGTCTCTGGCTACTATGTGCGTCTTTCGCGCGAGTCATTTTCCCAAACAAAGAATAAATGTAGAACAGGAGAAGGGAATTGAATAAGAGCACTTTACATAGAGGAATGAAGGCCGCTTTCCTCTGCCTCTCATTCCTCCTCGCCACTGCAATTGTCGCCGGAAGCTCTGCCGAGACGGCATTTGCAGCGTCTTACGACGCCGAGGATGTAATGATCACCCAAGACGGGGTGACCTATACCTGCGACTTTATGAGCGACGGCACGGCATCCATTAAAAAGCCCGCCGCCGCAGACGGCGTGACGGTCATGAATATGCCCAGCACCCTCAAAAACGACGGCAAAACCTACACGGTGACCAAGCTCGAGCTCTCCTACGGCACCAAAGGCAACGACGTCGAGCAGCTGACCCTTCCCCATACGCTCACCAAGATAAGCGGCTGGTACTTCTCCAAATTCTCCAAGGTCAAAGAGCTCTCCATCCCTGGATCCATCAAGAAGTTCGAGACGTCCCTCCAAAATGCCGACGCTCTTGAAAAGCTCACCTTTGAGGAGGGCGTCGAAGAGATCGCCTCGAACTCGATGGTCTTCGGCTGCAACAATCTCAAAGAGATCAGCCTTCCCTCCAGCCTCAAACTCATCTCCCAATCGGGCACATTCTCCGGAGCGTCCGCTCTCCAAAGCATCAATCTGCCCGAAGATGTCGAATTTGGCAAGCTGGCCGTTGGCATGTTCGACGGATGCTCTTCGTTGACCAGCATCACGCTGCCCAAGTCTCTCACCAGCATCCCAAACGGCTACTTTAGAGACTGCTCCTCTCTTTTGTCCGTGACGGCAAAGGGCGAAATCACGTCCATTGAAGATAGCGCTTTCACGGGTTGCACGTCGCTTCCGGGCGTTTCGTTTAGCGGCACGCTCGCGTCCGTTGGCAACTCCGCGTTTAAAGGTTGCGAAGGCCTCACGAGCGCTCCCGATTTGAGTCATGTGACCAAGATGGGAACGAGCGCATTTGAGGGTTGCAAGTATCTGTTTGCCGATGTCGATCTCTCTTCGCTGGATAAGATTCCCGATTATGCATTCCGCTACTCGCAGGTCAGCGTGACAAAGCTCTCCGATACGCTCACGAGCATCGGCAACCAGGCCTTTGTGTGGAGCAACCTTAAAACCGATTTGCCCGACACACTCACGACGATTGGTTCGTATGCGTTCTATGGCGGCAGCCTTCCTAAAACCCTTGTGATTCCCAACTCGGTGACTTCTGTTGGGGCGTCCGCCTTCGCCTACACCAAAGGCACGGAAGAGGTGACTATCGGTAACGGCCTCACCTCGATCAAAGCCGGTTTGTTTGACAAGTGCTCCATCAAGAAGATCACCATCGACAACAGCAAAGACGACGTCTCCGGCACCGAGAATCTCCCAAGTGAAGGTGTCGAGATCGTCTACCTGCGCGAATCCATCGACGATGCCGCGGGAGAGACCATCTCCAACAAGGTGGGCGCCAAGACGCTTCAGGAGGCGGTCAACGAGGCCCCCAACGAAGTGGAGACCTCTATCACCATCGAAAAGCATGTAAAGCTCAGCAGCACGCTGAACATTCCCACCGGGAAGAAAATCAAGATTGTTAGCAGCGATCCGTATACTATCTTGGCCAAAACCGGCGCCACAGGCTCCCTTGTCAACGTTGCCGATGGAGCGTCCCTTGAGGTCGCGGGCAACGTCGCGCTGCGCGGCCGCTATAACGCCGGGCCCATTATCGACGCTAAGGGCAAGGTCGTTCTTTCCAAAGGCGCAACCATCCTCGACGGAAAAGCCCGCACCGCAAGCTCCGGCGTCGTGAACGTGACGGGCGCCAACGCATCCTTCACCCTCAGCGGCGGCACCATCGAGAACTGCGAAGTCGATGATGTCTACTGCGGAACCGTCCGCGCTGCCAACGGCGCCAAGGTCACCATCCGCTCGGGCTCTATTCGCAACAATCGCGTTGCGCTGTCCGTCACAGGTGGAAATGGCAACCATAACTCCTCTGCTGGCATCATGCTGACCAATGGCGCAAGCATGAAAATGTCCGGTGGCGAGATTGCCAACAATAACGGCTACCAGGGCACCGCCGTCATGCTATACGAGCCCGACCAAGGCGAAGGCAAAAGGGTGAGCTTCTTCTTGACTGGCGGCACCATTCAAGACAACAAGAGCAGCAAACTCGGCAGTCGCACCCCTTCCGGCGCGGTCCACGTTGAGGGTAATGCCGAGCTCACCATGACCGGCGGTGAAATTTGCAATAACAGCGTCGCGTCCGACGGCAAAGGCGGCGGCGTTTGCGTTGTCGATCCCGGCGTCCAGGGCAACGGCGCCGAGATGGCCACCGCGTTCACCATGAAAGCAGCGGATGATTCCACGCCTAAGACTGCTCAGGCGGGTGGCGTGATTCGCGGCAACAAGGCTTATGCCGGTGGCGGCGTGTATTCGTACTCGAACAACGTGAAGCTCGGCGCAGGCGCCATCAAAGACAACACTGCTACGAGCATGGGCGGCGGTGTGTACAGCGAGGGCAACGATGACCACTACAGCACCCTCCATGTTGAAAACGCGCGCATCACAGAGAACAGCGCCAACGAGCAGGGTGGTGGCCTGTGGTTCTGTCCCACCGGCGACGCCAAGATCTATGTCCAAGACGGCGGCCTGATTGCCCGCAACACGGCAGACAAAGCCGGAGACGACGTTGTCTTCACCGGCTTCGAGGGCGACGCCCACACCCTCACCCTTGCCAACCGTGCCCCGGGCGGCGGCAAGGTGCTTTGGTATAAAGACGGCGAGCTCTTTGCTCCCATCGGGATGTTTGCCTCCGTCAACCCAGATGTTCCTCGCTTTGTCGAGGACGGCGACAACGGCGACCCGCTCTCCTTTACCGATGCTACGCCAAACGTGGCACTCAAATCCGTGATGACCGATGGGGCTTTTGAAGTCGGCACCGCTCAAACTACGCTGCTCATCACCGGAAATCACGCTGCTCGCGGAGGCGGCATTGGCGCCAACGGCGGCGTGGCGATTGGCAAAGACGAACGCCTGAGCATTCCGGTCAAGAAGGTGTGGACCGATGCGGGTACCACTCACCCCAATAAGGTTACAATCAACCTCAAAAATGGCGACACGGTAATCGACTCTTTGGTCTTAAGTGCCGAAAACAACTGGTCTTCTTCGTTTTACGACCTGCCCAAGTGCGACCTAGATGGATCCGAAATCGCATACACCGTTGAGGAGGAGCCCATCGATGGCTTCCAGTCCGAGGTGACGGGAAGCATTGCCGGCGGCTTTACGGTGACCAACACCAAAGCCACGGATCCAGATGCCCCCGCGCCCGACAATCCCACTCCGGAAAAGCCCGTCAAGCCGAGCAAGCCTGGCTCAGGCGATAAGCTCGCAAAGACCGGCGATCAAAACGCAATGCTCGTCATCGTGCTGTTCGCCGCAGCCTGCGTTGCCTTTGCCGGAGCGTTCATCGCACATCGCAAGGCATCCTCCATGGAAAAGTAAAGACAAGACCGACATAACAAACGTCCCGAGGGGTTGAGCCACAAGCTCAACTCCTCTTTTTATTGCTCCCCCCGTTGATGCGAGATGCATTTATCGGCAGAGGGATCAGTCTTCGCTCAGCAGAGTCACCCACTGTTCGATTTCGCTCTTTGACTCATCAGTGTTATCCCAACCGCTGCGGGCTTTAGAAGATGCCTCCAGCCTGAAATGACCCTGAATATGCCGCGTCATGCTCTCTATCACTCGCTTGTCATAAGCCTTCTTGAGCCGAAAATTGCAAAGGGACAACAAATGGTGCAATTAGCCGAATGACGAGATGCCATAGAAAATCGTGCTGTTTAGGGCCACAAAACACGATGATCCTGCCAATTACCAGCGCAAGCGCGGAGGTCGGCAGCACCCGGAAGATGACAGATCGCAGAGGCTCAAGCTCCATATGGGCGAACCTCTTTTTCCGGTACAGCCGGCTGCCGAGATACCAAATCGAATTGCCGATCGTGAGCCCAACATAGATAAACAAATACTCGACCAGAATGTCTGCAAATGGCGTCTCGGCGCTCCTTTCGACGGGAAGCTATTAAAGCGGTTTCATTCTCGCGCGCCGTGTGGACATGCCTTTTCCAAGTGGCATCCCAGAAAGCCAAGCAGCGACCTTGAATGCTCGCTATAAAAAAGAGCCACCGTTTCCGGTGGCCCCCAAATCAACATGGCCAGCAAGAATCGAGCGAAGCACCTCTCGGCAGAGAATGTTCGTCTAAAGAAGTATTTCTACGTCATGCGCTCCCTCTTGGCAGCACGATGGGTAGCCGAGCTGCAAACGGCACCTCCCGTGCCGTTTGCGAAGCTCGTCGACGCTCAACTCGAACCCGCTATGAAGCCTCTTTTTAATGAGCTCATCCAACGGAAGGTTAACATCTCCGAGAGCGATCTTATGCCCCGCGTCGCGGAACTCGATGTGTGGATCGAACAGACGTATCAGGAGGTTGCAGCGTCGATCCCCAACGTCCCATCCTTCAACAATCCGGGCTGGGACGCCTATGACCGGGTCTTTCTCGATGTTCTGGATGTATCTAGCTAGCGAACGCGAATCTGCCGCTATTCCTCAAAATTGAAAAAAATCAGTTTTGAGGAATAGCTGTCACCCACTATGCCTCGCCGGCCAGCCATCTCGCCAGGTCCACAACCTGCACTCCATCGCGATCCGTTGTCTCGTGATGCGTACGAGCGAGAATAATCTTGGGATACGCGTCCCCTATCTTAAGAAGTAGTGAAATCTCCCTCTCAAACGTCTTTTCCGAGCTGATATCGTCACTAACTTGGATATAAAGCTTCTCGCTGCGTTTAATAGCTACAAAATCAATTTCCTTTTTATAGAGCACACCCACGTATACCTCGTATCCACGGCGAAACAGCTCGATAGCTACCATGTTCTCGTACACGCGTCCCCAATCCATATCGCGCGTGCCGAGCAGCGCATACTTAAACGCATGGTCTGCCAGATAATACTTCTCACCGCTCTTGAGATATTTTTTGCCACGAATGTCGCACCGGCGCACCTTATAGAAGGCGAACGCGTCGCACAGATACTCCATGTACGTGCCGACCGTCTTATTTGTGATCTTTAGCCCGTCCGCATTCAAAGTATCCGTAATGTTGCGGGCTGACGCGATGTTGGAGATATTGTCCATCATGTAATCGGCAATACGCAGCAACGCCGATTCGTTTCTCACGCTGTGGCGCTGCACAATATCTCGCACGATTAGCGTCTTAAAAACGTTGGAGAGATACTGGTAGCGCTGTTCCTGCGTGCGATAGGGATAGGAACCGGACATACCTCCAATATGGACGTACTCGTCAAAGTCACGGTCGGCCTCGCCACCATCGTTATAAAGGCAATATTCCTCATACGAGAACGGAAAGACCTCGATTTCGAACGTGCGCCCCGTGAAGAGCGTCGACAGGTCACTCGACAGCAAGAAGGCGTTCGACCCGGTAATGAATATGTCATACTGCTCAGATGCGTGGAGACTATTGATTGCTCGTTCGAAACCCGCGCACATCTGAACCTCATCGATAAGTAAGAAGTTCTGGGCGCCTTCCCTCCGGTGTTCTTTTACATAAGCGAGCAGCTCATGATACTCAAGCAGTCCCTCGAACTCATCGAGGTTGTAGTTGATCTGAATCACGTTCGAGTCAGGCAGAGTCGCCTCTATGAAATCGCGAAGAGACTCGAGCAGTTTCGATTTTCCACTACGGCGAATGCCTGTGATGACCTTGATATCCGGCACGCCGATAAGGCTCGTCAACGTATCCATATACGATGCTCTATTGATGAGTTTCATCGGCATCCTCCTTTGGGCAACTACCGCTATTCCTCAAAATTAAAATTTTTTCAGTTTTGAGGAATAGCCACGCTGCAAATATACCCTGCTGAGAGGTGTTTCGTCTCAAACCTATTCCTCAAAAACGAAAATTATTCAGTTTTGAGGAATAGCGCAAAGCTGGTAGTCTCAGCTCCTCGTGGCCGCTGTGCCGCGAGCGGAGATGAAAAAGATCCGGTCAATCGGCAATCATGACCACCCGCATAGCGGGTGGTTTGCTCTTAGGGTATAACCCTATGGTCCCAGGCCAGGGGCTCAAGCCCCTGGCCTGAACTTCGTCCAGGCCCGATAGCCCCTTGACGCGTGGCGGCCCGTCAAACGGGCGGGCACGTCACCTCCCGGCGAACGGGTCCTCGTACTCCTTGACGCTCAGCCGGTCGAGCGCGATGTCGGCACTCTCCTGCTCGCGTATGTACTTCCTGATCGTCGACTCGTTGAGGCCGACGGTCGACACGTAGTAGCCCTCTGCCCAGAACTTCCTGTTCCCGAACTTGTACCTGAGGTTCGCGTGCCGATCGAACATGAGCAGGGAGCTCTTGCCCTTCAGGTAGCCCATGAAGCTCGAGACGCTGAGCTTCGGCGGGATGCCGACCGGCATGTGGACATGGTCCGGCATGAGGTGTCCCTCGATGATCCCCGCCCCCCTTCCGCATGCACAGCCGCCTGAGGATCTCCCCCAGGTCCTTGCGGTATTGGTTGTAGATCGCCTTCCTTCTATACTTTGGCGTGAACACGATGTGGTACTTGCACAGCCATTTCGTGTGCGCGAGGCTGTTGGCTTTCTGGGCCACAGCAATCACCTTCCCTCTAGGGGCATGATGACCTGAACAATCCCCATGCTAGGGGGAAGGTTTTTTGTCGCGTAGCGGAAATTGACCTCCACCCGCTGAGCGGGTGGTTTTCTATGCCGCGCGTGCCGCGCGGCACGGACTAAAGTCCATGAGCAAAAAGGCGCCGGCGACCAAGATGCGGTCGCCGGCGCCTCTCGGTGCCAAGGCTTGTTTTGCACTAGAACGTACAGCAGGACGGATCCATCTGATCGGCACCGCCCGCCACCCTGAGCGTCTCATCGAAGGCGGCGTCGCGCATGGCGGCCGTAGGGTAGAGTTTGCTTATGGCCAGGGGCTCCCCGCTAGCGCTCGCATCGCGCAGCGAGAAGCAGAACTGCCCGTCTCGCTGCTCCAGCAAGTAGTTTTCGGCAGTCACGCCAAGACTGCGCACGCAACGGATCGCATCGTAACAATTGGTCTTGAGAGGCAACGCCCTTGTAGCTAGCAGGAGCTCGCCCTCCTCGCCAAGCAGCCTTACCACATATTCCTGTCTGAGCCCTTCGCCAGCCCTGTCGATTACGTACATCGCGGACATGTCGCAACACCTCTTTCGTCTTAGTCGCCCAGCCGTCGGATACCCACACCGTACGACAAAAAAGCACTGCAAGACGTAAGGCGAGCCAAAGTGGCGTCGCATCTTCCACCTTTGGCCCATGTCTGAAGGAAGCCTTGCCCAAATGGGCAGCGAGCGCTAGGTCAACTCCCGGAGCCGGGGCCCGGCCTCATAGAGAAAAGCGCGCGAGTCCATCTTGTGCCTGAGGTAGCCCAGTTCCTCGAGCTCCTGCAGGTCCGACCGTGCCGAGGGATACGAGACGCCCGTGTTTCTGTAATGCTCCTTGATAGTGACTTTATGGTCGGGACGGGCGAGAAAGCTCAGCAGAATGTCCTTCTGTCTGGCGTTGACGTTGTCAAGCGCCTCCACGTTTGCGATCTGCACCTGCCGACGCCTCAGGAACAAGTTAACGCGCTCGGAGAGGCACTTCGTCTCGTCCAAATAGGCCATGATCGTGGTCTCATGATAGTTCGTGCTATCAAAGCCGCCGATGCGATACTCATCTTGAAGCTGGCCGCTCTTCGGGTCCACCACAATGCCCAGATTCCGACCGCTGCGTCGATCTTCGATGCATGAGGTGGGTATTATGCCCGCCACCGGCAATCCGCAATTGCGGTAATAGATATTGCGCAACACCAGCTCGACGCAAGCGTTGAGCATGGGCATCTGGCGGAACTCCTCCCAACGCACAAAGCGCTCGTTAAGAAGACGCCAAATGCTGACAAACTCCTTTGAGGCGAGCAAAGACTCAACCTTATCAATAGCCAAGCGTGCCTCCCTCGGATAGCTCTGTGCAATTGTCTCACAGAAGCCACGGGGCAACCTCTGTGCCATTCGGTGAGCGACAGGCGGTGAAATGCTTCGTCGTATCATAGGTGTACTTAAGGCTACTGTTGGCCTTTCAAAACGTAGGATACTCTTCTTCATAAATATAAAAAATGAAGCTCCAGGGGTCCTTACCCAGCACGCACCCGAGGGGAGACATCATGGCTGCCGAGAAAACCATCGACAAAGAGTTGTTTGAGCGAATGCCTGTTCCCAAAGCGGTCCGAAGCTTCATCGTGCCATCTCTGCTTGCCTGTCTCATCACGATCATCTACAGCATCGCCGACACCTTCTTCGTGGGTCTCGCGGGCGACGCACAGCAAGTAGCGGGACTCACGGTAGCCTTTCCGTACTATCAGTTCCTCCAGGCGTTCTCCAGCCTCTGGGGAGTGGGAGCCAACGCGGTAATGGCCGTGGCACTCGGACGTGGGGACACCGCCCGCGTCTCACGTGCAAGTCTCTACGGCTTCTGGGGCGGTGTAGTATTCATCGTCGTGATAGACGCAATCTTCTATCTCAATCTCGACCCACTGCTCTATGCAGCAGGCGCCAACGCACAGACCATCGCTTATGCGCACGGCTATATGATGTGGGTCTTCATTATCGGCAGCTTGCCCACGCTTCTCCAGGTCGTGATGGCCAACCTGCTGCGCGCCGAGGGCCACGCCAAAGCAGCGAGTACGGGCCTCACTATCGGAGGCGCCCTCAACCTCGTCTTCGATCCGCTTCTCATCTTTGGCGCAGGCCTTGGTGTGGCAGGCGCAGGCGCGGCGACGCTCATCTGCAACATCATCGGATTTCTTATCCTGCTGGGCTTCTACTTCAAGGTCAAGAAGACGTCGTATCTCACGATTAGGCCCTTCGCCCATGCCTTTGAGCCGGCATGCCTCAAAGAAATCGTACTTTCGGGCCTGCCAAGTTGCTGCCTCACGCTACTCGGAGCCATCGGCTGCATCGTGCAAACGTCACTGTACTCGGCTCACTCCAACGAGGCCGTCGCAGCCTGGGGCGTGGTGAACCGCATGAGCTTCGTGGGTGTGACTTCGACGCACGCCATCGCCCAGGGAATCCTGCCCCTCGTGGGATACAACTTCGGTGCCCACAATTCCAAGCGCGTGCAGGACGTGACGCTCTACGCTTTCCGGGTGCTCATGACGATCTGCCTAGCAATCGCCGTCTTGACCGAGCTTTTCCCCGGGCAGATCATCTGGCTGTTCATCCATGACGCCAAGACCATTCAGACCGGCATCCCCATCATGCGCATCTACATGCTCTGTGCGCCGTTCATGGGCACAATCCTCGGCACGAGCACACTGTGCCAGGCCATCGGAAAATGGCCTTGGTCGCTCGGCATGCTCGCTATCCGACAGCTCGTCTTCAACATCCCCATAACCTTTGCGCTCGAGCGGGCCTTCGGCCTTTACGGCATCCCCGCCGGCCAGCCCACCTGCGACTTCATCCTGTTCTTCATCGCCCTTTTCGTGTACTACATGAACTTCGTCAAACCGATGCGCGATCTTGACGCCTCCGAAGCCCGTACGGAAGGATCAGACCAAGGCCCAGACGCTCCGACCTCGGACATAGACAGCACCTTGCCTGAGGCCTGAGGCACAACGACGTCCGAGAACGCCCCCGCGAAACGTCCTTAGGAGGAAACATGGCTATGATCAGGTTTACCGAAGACGGCCTCAGAGCTGTCAAGCACATGGCCGAGCGGTCCGAAAGCCGCGAGCTGCGCATCGAGCGCGACGAGGAAACTTGCGCCTCATGCGGAGACATACTGCGGGTCAACGTAGGCGGCCCAAAGGAGGGGGACGACGTCATCCCAGCAGAGGGGCTGTTCTTTTCCATTAATCTCGACCTCGAGCTAGCTGCCGTCAACATCGTCATCGACGCCTCCGGGGAACTGCCCGTGGTGCACACACGCTTTCCGACCAACCTGTCCGGAGGCCTCTAGCCCGCCAACGCGACGGCGCTCGGGTAAGCATGTGCCAAAGGGAACACGAATAGGGATCGTGGGAGGCCCGGGGCGTGAAGCAGGATTTGTTCGTCGCCGGGAATAATGAGCCTTCCGCTGGCAGCTTTGCCCCCATTTGGCAGCGCGGCGCCTTAGGCAGGGGTAAATCAGCGTCAGGGCGAACAAACAGCAGTGCTGGCAATCAGCAACAAAAAACCCGGAAGCCGTTAAGCTTCCGGGCTACAAAATTCTTGGTCGCGGGGGCAGGATTTGAACCTACGACCTCCGGGTTATGAGCCCGGCGAGCTACCAGACTGCTCCACCCCGCAATGTCTGGACGCACCTCGTGCGCAAGAAAGTATATTACGATGCACGTACGGCCCATGCAAGAAGAAACTCTGTTTACACGAGCATCTCCACAATTTAAGGCATTTTATCCACAATTGACGTGAACCCAGCGCCCCGTCGAGCTGCATAACGGCGAGCTCGAAGTATACAATTGACGCGAAACATTTGCATTGCACATGCGGCACACGAAGGGAAACTCATGCTTTTAGCTGTGGATATGGGAAACACGCAAACCGCCCTCGGCCTGTTTGACGGAGACGACCTTGTCCACTCCTGGCGCATGCCCACCGATCGCACCTTCACGGCCGACGAGGTCCACATGCGTCTCGAGGGTTACTTCCACATGTCTGGCCTGGACCTTAGCCAGGTCAAGGCCATCGCTTTTGCCGGCGTAGTACCCGAGCTCTCGCGCGAGTGGCATGCCGTAGCGGCACGCCTTACGGCAACCGCCGTGGTCGTGGGAGCCCAAACGGCGCAGGCGACCAAACTGCGCGTAGCAAACCCCGCCGAAGTCGGTGCCGACCGCATTGCCAATGCCGTTGCCGCCGAGACCTTCTACGGCGCACCCGCCATCGTGGTCGACTTTGGCACCGCCACCAATATCGATGTCATCGACAACGAGGGCTATTATATCGGCGGATCCATCGCCCCCGGTATCCGCATCTCCATGGACGCCCTTACCGCACGTGCCTCCAAACTGGCAAGCGTTCCGCTCGAATCCCCCGCCCATGCCATTGGGCGCAACACCGTCGAGTGCGTGCAAAGCGGTGCCGTGATCGGCGCTGCCGCTATGGCAGAAGGTCTTGTGGCCCGCATTAAAAACGAGCTTGGCGCGCCCGACGCCCGCGTTATCGCCACAGGCGGCCTTAGCAGCGTGGTGGCGCAATCGACCGATGTCTTCGACATCATCGACAACCAGCTCACCCTGCGCGGCATCCGCGAGATCTACCGCCGTATGACGGAATAGCGCGACACGCCCCTAAATCTGCCTTAAACTTACGGCCTCCGAAGGATAGTTCTGCTCGCCTGCAGGCGTGATGACCACCGCACGGCCCCAGATGTCCAGGCCAGAAAATGTGCCCGTATCCATCACATGACCCGTCGGCGCGATCACGGCAACCTGTTTGCCCAGCATGGGCACCATGTCGAAGTACTCGGAAAGAATCGGCGCCATGGGACCCATGCCAGCCGGCATCGTGGCCATCTTGGCAGCCCAGGCATCCACACGAGCAACCATCGCATCGCGCAACATGCCGGCAAGCTTATGCATATCAGGGCAGTCGCCCTCTCCCATCAGCTCGTCAAACGAGATAGGCTCCAGTGCCAGTGGGCTCACCTGCGAGCCCTCGCCCTCAACCGTCAGCGGATGCAGGTTGACCCCCAGCCCCACCACGGCAAAGGGACCGTCGGCACTCGCCTTGGCCTCTACCAAGATGCCAGCAAGCTTGCGATCGAAAGGCTCGTCCTCCCCCGCCGCAGTGCGAACCACGATGTCGTTGGGCCACTTGATGCCCACGCGCTCAGCCAGGCCAACCTCACGCAACACGTCGATTACGCCCATCGCGCACACCGCCGGCAGCGCCGTGAACTCCTGCATGCGAACGCCGGGACGCAGCACGCAAGAAAGGTAGAGACTCCCCGCAGGCGAGGACCAGACATGCCCGCGCCTGCCGCGGCCTGCCGTCTGCTCCTGCGCGCACGCGCACCAGCCGTGCGGTGCCCCCTCGCGGCCGCGCTCAATCGCCACGTCGTTGGTCGATGTCACCGACTCCTCAAACACAATCTGCGGCAGCTCGCCAGCCATCATCTCGCCCACAAACACTCCTTCAACATAAAACACCCCGTTTGAGCAGCAAGGCAGCTGTCCGCGCCTGCCGCCCAAACGGGGTTTGCTCAAACAAAACTACAGTGAACCCAGCTCGCCCACGATATGGCCCACGCGGTCCTCAGGCTCCTTCACGTCCACGCCCTCATAGCGGAAGAAACGCGCCGGGTCGTGCATGAGGTCCTCGAGGGGAATGAGCACAAAGTCGCGCTCGCCCAGCTTGGGATGCGGCAGGCGCAGCTTGTCGCCGCCGTGGATCTCGCCTTCCATCCACAAAAGGTCGCAATCGAGCGTGCGCGGCCCGTTGGCACGTGCGCTCTTGGTGCGATTGCGGCCTAGCTTGTTCTCGACCTCCATGAGCTGATCCAGCAGGATAAGCGGAGCAAGCTCGGTGCGGATCTCGATAACAGCGTTGGCAAAGGGCTCCTGGCGCTCCTCATAGGCAGGTTCGCTCTCGTAGATGCGCGAGCAGTTGGAGACGCAGGTCATGGGAATCTCGGCAATGAGGTCCTTGGCAGCGCGAATGTTATCCAAACGGCGGCCCAGGTTGGAGCCAAGGGCCACGAACGCGCGGCGCGGCTGCGGCTTGGCAACCGCCCAATAGCCATTGAGGAACTGCGCGAAGCCGGCCACGTCATGTACGCGCACGATGTTCGCACCGGCCTGGATGGCACCCAGGCATACGCCAAAGGTGGCAGCGTCGCGCTCGGTGGCATCTGCCACGCCCGAGACGGTGCCTACAAAGCGCTTGCGCGAAACTGCGCACAGCAGCGGATAACCGAGCGAGGCCATCTTGGCCGTCTCGCGCTGGATGATGATGTCCTCGTTCGCAGTCTTGCCAAAGCCGGCGCCCGGATCGATGCAGATGCGCTCGCGCGCCACGCCCGCCTGCATAAGGGCGCGCGCTTGATCGGACAAAAAGCCCATGACGCGGCGCATGATGGGAGCAGAATCGGGCATGGTGAAGCGGCGCAGCTGCGAGGTGCTCACGTAGGCTTCTTCGCGATGCACGGAGCGAGCCATGACGGCAGCCAACGCATCGGGCTCGGACTGGGCGGTTTCGGCAACAACCGCGGCAGCGGTGGTTTCGATGGCAGAACCAGCGAGCGCCGCACCGATGGCCTCGGCGGAAGGAGCGTCGGACGGCACCTCGGCACCTGTTGCCTCGGTGTCATTAACGGCAGCACCCTCACCCTTAGCAGGCTTTTTCTTATCGCTCTTCTCGGGCACAATGTCCGCCGGTAGCTCGTCAAAGGGAAGCAGGGGCTGGATCAGGCTGCGCTTGGTATTGCGGCTTTTACGCGCCGCGACCGCGCTCTCTGCGGCGGCGCGGGCTTTCTCGGCCACAAAAGCGGCGGCAGAGGTATCCAGCTGCACGGCGGTGTGCGCATGCGCGGGCGCGGTAAGCTCGCCCGCGTGCATGACCACCACACCGCAGTTGTTCGTTGTCACGAAGTCGAGCATCTTGGGGTCGGTGAAGCCCGTCACGTCGTTGACGATCGAGGCGCCCACGCGCACAGCAGCCTTGGCAACCTCGACATGGCGCGTGTCGACCGAGACGATGGCCCCTCGCTGCGCAAGCGCACGGATCACCGGCAGCACGCGGCGGGCCTCCTCGTCGGGCGAGACAGGCGTGAAGCCGGGACGCGTGGACTCTCCGCCCACGTCGATGATGTCGGCACCGACGTCGAGCATCTTGAGGCCGTAAGCGATGGCCGCCTCGGTATCCATGTGCTCGCCGCCGTCGCTAAAGGAATCGGGCGTAACGTTGAGCACGCCCATGATGCGCGGGCGGTCAAACTTGAGCTCGTACTTCCCGCAGCGCCAGACCTTGGTGTCGTGAGCCATAGATGTCCTTTCGAAAACCGTACAAACCGGCGGTCAGACCGCCGGGGCGATGATGTGTTGCCGTGCCCGTGCAAGCAAGCGCGGGCACGGCACTCTATTGTATCCGCCTGAGAGACTTAAAAATCGAAGGCGGCTGCAATGTCGCAGGAAATCAAGAGGTCGGCATTGCGGTCTTGCGGCGTGGGATCGCGGTTGATGATCACGAGCTTGTCGCCGTTAAAGAAGCGCGTGAGGCCCGCCGCCGGATAGACCACAAGCGAAGTACCACCGATGATGAGCGTATCCGCATGGGCAATGGCATCCACCGCGCCGTTGACCACGTTATCGTCGAGGGGCTCCTCGTACAAAACGACATCGGGCTTGATCTCGCCACGGCACAGGGGGCACACGGGCACGCCCTGCACATCCTCGTGCTCACGAGCCATGATCCACGCGGCGTCGTAGGTTTGTCCGCAGCGCTGGCAAACGTTGCGATGCACCGAACCGTGCAGCTCGAAGACGTTCTTCGAGCCCGCCATCTGGTGAAGGCCGTCGATGTTTTGCGTCACCACGGCATCGAGCTTGCCCGCAGCTTCCAGCTCAGCGAGCTTGGTGTGCGCACGATTGGGCCGCGCGTCGAGCGCGATCATCTTCTTGCGATAGAAATTGTAGAAGTCCGGCTTATGGGACACGAAGAACGAGTGCGAGAGCATCGTCTCGGGCGGATAGTCGAACTGCTGGTGATACAAGCCGTCTACGCTGCGAAAATCCGGGATTCCGCTCGCCGTGGACACGCCTGCGCCACCAAAGAACACCGCGTGCTCGTGCGTCTCGAACAACCTCGCCAGGGCCTGCTGGGCCTCGGCGGCATTGGTTATAGCCTCTGCCATGTGCGCCTCCTTGTTTGCCTTGATTCAGCATAGCGCACAAGTGTGTGGATGGGCTTCGTGAGAGAGGGGCGGCTACTGGCTGCTGCACGAGTTGCTGAAGTGAGCCCCTTGGGTAGGGGCATCGTCGTCGGCGGAGTCGTCAACGCCGGAGGGGGTAGCGTTAGCAGTGTCGGCGGCATCGTCCTCGGCGGCAGCGTCGCCAGGGTTCTCGCCGTCAGCGTAATCCTCGCCGCCGGCGGCATCATCGTCTGGCACGTCGTTCAACTCGGGCTCAGACTCGGTAACGCCATCTTCGGCCCCACCCTCATCGGCAACAGCCTGCATATCCGCGTCGTCAATGCCCGTCTCGAGGCCGCTCTCATCAGCGCTGTCTTCGGCAACATCTCCGTCACCGCCGGCATCCTCGGAGCCTTCACCCTCGGCATTCTCTGCCACAGGCTTCTTGGGCAACGTGCGCGCACATGCGAACGCGATAACAGTCGAGCACAGTACAACAAGCGCGCCGGGCCTTGTAAGGCTCCCCATGCCAAAGATTCCACGAATCCCGAATTTTGCGAGCAAAACGCCGACGACCGCAAATACAGCCAGGCCGAGCGAAGCCGCAAGCAAGCGCTTCGCATCTGACTTGCGAGAGACAAACGTCAGGCCCAGCACGCCCACGGCAACGCTCGCAACGGCAAGAAGCAGGGCGAGGGCCGCCATCTCGATTGCAACATTATGCAGATGATGCTCTATCAGGCCCGGCAATACGGCAAGATGAATCACGCCAACAGCGGCCAGCATAAAGGCAGCGACAAAGAGAAGGATGGAAGCTATCTTGCATGCGAGCTCAAGGCGGGCCGCTTGGAGCTGGTCTGTGTTTTGCGCGTCCGGCATCGCGAACCTTTCTAAAACGTTTTTGGAAAACCGCGCCGGCCGCGCGGTCCTCTACGCCAACTGGATATTATACGGGTGCGCGGACCCTTTTTACGGTCGCGTAGATTAATTAGTCTTCTTGCGATTACATTTTTCGCCAAAAACAGATGTTTTTGCCAGCCAGAATACTCAGGAGAACCCTATGTCCCAGCACTATTCGTTTGCTTCGTGGAACGTCAACGGCCTGCGCGCCGTACTCAAGAAGTCTCCGAGCTTTGAGGAGATAGCACAGGAGCTCAACGTCGATGTCCTGGCTTTGCAGGAGACAAAACTGCAAGAGGGGCAGGTTGACCTCGATCTGCCGGGGTATGTCCAAACCTGGAGCTATGCCGAGCGCAAGGGGTATTCGGGAACCGCCGTGTTCAGCCGCGAGAAGCCGCTTTCCGTTCGTCATGCCGCGGACCTTCTTGAATGTGCCGCGCCCGAAGTGCACGACCTTGTAGCCGAAGCCTGCGCCGAGGGCCGTGTGTGTGCCCTCGAATTCGAGCGCTTCTGGTTCGTGGACGTATACACACCCAACGCGCAAAACGAGCTTGCCCGCCTGGACGTGCGCATGGCCTGGGACGACGCCTTCCGCGCATTCCTCAAAAGCCTGGAGACAACCGGCAAGCCCGTCATCACCTGTGGCGACTTTAACGTGGCCCATCAAGAGATCGACCTCAAGAATCCCCGTACCAACCGCGGCAACGCCGGCTTTTCGGATGAGGAGCGAGGCAAGTTCACCGAGCTATTGGACGCCGGCTTTACCGATACCTGGCGCTCGCTCAATCCCGAGGTCACGGGCGCATACAGCTGGTGGAGCTACCGCTTTAACGCGCGCAAGAACAACGCCGGCTGGCGCATCGACTACTTCTTGGTGAGCGACGAGATTGCCCAAAATGTTCGCGATGCGGGCATCCGCAACGACATCTTTGGATCCGACCACTGCCCGGTCACGCTCGAGATTGAGCTCTAACCACGGCAGACATCGCTCGCCACAGGCTCTCGACAAAAATGGGCGCCCACCGCGCAGTGCGGTAGGCGCCCGTACTCGTTTTTATCGAGCCGCTACTCCTCCCTATCGGTCAGAGCCAGCAGGTCTTCCTCGCCCGTACGGACTTTGAAAACCTTCTCCACGCCGTAGACAAAGATCTTGCCGTCGCCGATGTGTCCGGTGTACAGCACGCGCTTGATCACATCCACTACCTTCTGGTACGGGATGTTGCCCACCACGATCTCGATCTTCACCTTAGGCAGCAGACGCGCATCAACCTCGACGCCGCGGTACTTCTCGCCGGCACCCTTTTGCAGGCCATAGCCTGTAACCTGCGAAACCGTCATGCCGGTAATGCCGATCTTGTTGAGCTCGCACTTGAGCTCGTCGAGCTTAGAGGCCTTGCAGCACACCGAGATGTTGTGCATGCCCGTGGACACCGGAGCCGTGACAACGGGAACCGCTGCGTTGACCTTGGCCTCAGACGCCTTCTCGATGTCGTCCTCGCCCAGGTCTGTGCCCTCATTGGGGTTCACGAGCTCGAGGTTTGCATACGTGGGATCGGAGATCGCAAAGCCGGCGTACGCCGTGGGCAGACCATGCTCGGCAAAATCGAGACCATCGATCTCGATCTGCTCGGGCACGCGCAGGCCGATCACCTTGTCGATCACCTTGAAGATGATGAACATCGTGACCAAAACCCATGCGGCAACGGAGACGAGACCCAGAGCCTGAACACCCAGCGTTGCCAAGCCGCCGCCATAGAAAAGGCCAGTCTTGGTGTTGAACAGGCCAATCGCCAGGGTACCGAAGCAGCCGCAAGCACCGTGAACAGAGATGGCGCCAACCGGGTCGTCGATCTTTACGACCTTGTCAAAGAACTCGACAGAAAGAATCACGAGGATACCGGCCACGATACCGATGATTGCAGCACCAAAGGGGTCCACGACATCGCAACCAGCAGTGATGGCAACAAGACCGGCAAGCGACGCGTTAAACGTCAGCGAGACATCGGGCTTGCCGTAGCGCGCCCAGGTAAAGATCATGGCCGCAAGCGTAGCAAGGGCTGCAGAAAGGTTGGTGTTAAAGACCACGAGGCCAGCGCTCGTCATGGCATCGTCGCCGGTCAGGCAGACCGTCGAGCCGCCGTTAAAGCCAAACCAGCAGAACCACAGGATAAAGACGCCCAGCGCCATAGCGAGCATGTTGTGGCCCAGAATTGCGCGGGGCTTGCCATTCTTGTCGTACTTGCCGATGCGCGGCCCCAGCAGATAAGCGCCAAGAGCTGCGGTGACGCCGCCAACGAAATGCACTGCGGTAGAACCGGCAAAATCATGGAAGCCGAGCTGTGCCAGCCAGCCTCCGCCCCAAATCCAATGGCCGGAGATGGGATAGACAATCAGGCTGATCGCCGCGGAATAGAAAACATACGCCTTGAAGTTCGTGCGCTCGGCCATAGAGCCCGAGACAATCGTTGCCGCCGTAGCGCAAAAGACTGTCTGGAAAAACGCGTAGACCCATGTGGGCAACGAACCGAAATCGTATACGCCCTGCATAAACGGGTCGAGTGTGCCAATAAGCGCGTTCGTGCCGCCAAACATCAGGCCAAAACCAACGATCCAATAGCACGGCGTGCCAATGCAGAAGTCCATGAGGTTCTTCATCAAGATATTGCCCGTGTTCTTGGCACGAGTCAGACCAGCCTCGCACAGTGCAAAGCCAGCTTGCATGAAATAGACCAGAAACGCCGCAACGAGCGTCCAAGTAACATCAGCAGAACTGAACATACGGTAAGCCCCCTTTTGATTTATTTCTCTCACTCATTCATTCGAGAAGGGGACGTCGACGCATTGCCCTCGATCGCAAAGCCGTGCGCCGCACGAATCCGCCCGCTCGTTGACGATAACTTGACAGACCGATTTCGACTTGTCTGTACCAGCAACAGAGTTGTAACGGTTGAAACAGGAGCGTAACGCGCCGGCAATTTATATGTTTCCAACCGTGGCGAGCGGACGCGAATAACGCCAACGGGGTTATAACAAAGAACGGCAAAGTGTGGGAGAAGGCGCAAACTGCCGAGTTGCGCCATAGAGGAGCAGCTTATGGGCACATCGTACGCAGAGGGACAAAACGCGGCACCGATTCCGCAATCAAAAATCGTTGCCGTTCCAGCCGTTGCACGCCGGTGCGCGCGCAAGCCCGCCATCCAGCGCATCACCAGCAACGGCACCATCGCCGCAGCCGCTATGGTGCTTGCCGCCATCGTAGCCGTGATCGTGGCGAACACCGACGCCTACTTTGCCGTACGCGAATTTCTCGAGGCACCGCTCGCCGTGCAGGTGGGGCCCTTTATCGGCAGCATCTCGCTCGAAGGCTTTATCAACGACTTCCTGATGGCGATCTTCTTCCTCTCCGTGGGAATCGAGCTCAAATACGAGCTCACCGCCGGCGTTCTTACGAACCCGCGTCACGCGCTCATGCCCATCCTTGCAGCATGCGGCGGTGTAGCCGTGCCCGCTCTAATCTACAGCGTCCTCAACGCGGGCGGCAACATCGGCGGCTGGGCCGTACCCATCGCAACCGACATCGCCTTTGCGCTGGGCATCATGTCACTTGCGGGCGACAAAGTGGCGCCCGCCGCAAAGGTGTTCTTCTCCACGCTGGCCATCGCCGATGATCTGCTGGGCATCATCGTTATCGCGCTCTTTTACGGGCAGACGCCCTCCATCCCTTGGCTGGCCGCAGCCGTCGGCGTTTGCGTGCTGTTGGGCTTGCTCAATGTGCTGCAGGTATTCCATGCCCGCTACTACGTAGTTCTCGGCATCCTGCTGTGGTTTTGCATGCTCAACTCGGGTGTGCACGCCACCCTCGCCGGCGTGATCCTAGCGTTCTTCCTCCCCGCGCGTTCCGACATCCGCCTGGACTCGGTCAAAGATTGGCTAAGCGACCGCGGCGATGAGCTCGACGACATCTACGATCCGCAGACGCATGTGCTGGGCCAGCACGAATTCACGCACACTGCCAAGCGCGTGGAGAACATCATGCACCGCGTGACACCACCGTTGCAGCGTGTGGAAACGACCATTGCCACGCCGGTCAACTTTATCATCCTGCCGCTCTTTGCCTTTGCAAATGCCCAGCTCAGGCTTGTTGGCGTTGATATGGCAAGCGTGGTGACCGACCCGGTGGCACTTGGCTGCTTCTTTGGCCTGGTCTTGGGCAAGCCCATCGGCATCATCGCCGTCACGGCGCTGAGCGTGAAGGTCGGCTTCTCGCCCCTGCCCGAAGGTGCCACGTGGGGGCAGATGCTCTGCGTGGGCGTCCTGGGCGGCGTGGGCTTTACCATGTGCATTTTGATCTCGGGCCTGTCGTTTAGTTCCGGCCCCGAACAGCTGGCCGCCAAGTGCGCGGTTCTCGCCGCGAGCGTCACTGCCTCGCTGTTGGGCCTGGCGCTGCTCAACATCACGCATGCGGCAGAGGCGCGCAAAGGCGAGCAGGCGGCCGTGGAGTAGACGGCGTGCCCAGGCGAGCCACTGCCAAGCTCCTCGGCAGGCACGGGCTCGCCGAAACGGGCAATCGTTCTCAATGGGTCGCTGCCAAGTTACTCGGCATTCAAAACCCACGCACAAACGACAACTTTTCGCCAAAAATAAGGAAAAGTGAACGTTTGTGCGTGGGTTTTGCTTTACTGCGTGGCCATAGCGCCCGCTGCCCTCGTTATTCGCCTGCCCGCAGGTCGTACTTTCGCACCACGCGGTCGATCCTGCGCGTCCACGGGGCATAGAGCGCGGCAAGAAAAACGCAGGTAGCGGCGCTATGCATAAGGTCAAACGGCACCGCCGCCGAGACACGCGCGATGGCGCCCGCCACCGTGAGCGGTTGCACGAAACCGATTACGTCATATGCGTTGATAATCACGCCGTATAGCAGGCCCGAAGCGGCTCCATACGCAAGCAGCGCCGGCATGCGAACCGATCCGTTCGCGCGTCTAAAAGCCCCAGCGTGGGCGAGCAATCCGCCCACATAGCCCACCGCGCCCCAGGCATACATCTGCCACGGCGTCCACATGCCCTGGCCAAAAAAGAAGTTGCTGGTAAGGGCCGCCAGCGCGCCCACCATAAAGCCCGAACGCGCGCCCAGGCATGCGCCCGCGATAATGGCAATGGCCGAGACGGGCTTGAAATCGGGGATAGGACCAAACAGGATGCGCCCCGCCGCCGCCAGGGCAGCCAGCACAAGCGTGGGCATGATCTGCCGCAGCGCCGGACGACTCGTCTCGTAACCTGCAAAGAACATGGCGAGCACGAGCACCACCATGGCAAGCATCAACAAAGCAGACTGGGCAATGCCCAGATACAGCATGATGCCCATGCATAGCGGCACGAGCAAAAGCATCGGCCCCTCTATGTAGCGCCATATGCGAGCAAACACGCTGGCTCCTTTACGGTCGGTAATAGACGTTGTTGGCAAAAAACGCCGCCACGGGCTCGGTGGAGGCGACCTCGCCATCGAACATCATGGATACCGTGTCGGCCACCTGCTGCACGAAGTCGAGGTCGTGCGACGCCATGAGTATGGTCTTGCCCTGGGCCTGAAGATCAAGCAAGAGGTGCGCGAACTTCGAGCGCGCCCGGGCGTCCAAGCCCTTGGTGGGCTCGTCGAGCAACAGCACGTCTGGCTTTACCAGCAGAAGCTTGCCGATGGCGAGCAGCTGCTGCTGACCGCCCGAAAGATCGTACGGGTGCGTGTGCTCTTGCGCCGCAAGACCCAACTCACTCAGCAGGCTCCTCGCCTCGTCCTCTCCATACCCGAGCTTGCCGGACCACTCCATCAGCTCACCGTATGCTGTCTCGGCGGCAAACAAAGCCCGTGGGTCCTGCGGGAGCAGCACGCGTCGCTCGCAAGCAGTACGTACCTTGCCGCGCTGAAGGCGAGACGACCCCGCCGCAAGCGTGAGCAGCGTCGATTTACCGCAGCCGTTTCCGCCCACAAGCGCATGGATGCAGCCTTCGGCAACGCTCAAATCGAGATTTCGTAGCACCCACGGGGACTCGCGATCGTACCTAAACCAGGCATCATCAAACGCAAGGGCACAGGGGGCGCTTGCATCTTGCGCATGCGCGGCCGCGGCTCCGCCAGCATCCACCAGCGGCTCCCGCACACGCAACGCCTCCATGTCGGCAACCTCTCGCACCTGTCCATCCGCAAGCTCAAACGCGCACGTCGCGTAGTCGACCATCGCGCGCGGCGTATGCGTAGCCACCACTACGGTGCAGCCTAGCTCGCGATTGATGCGAAAGAGAGCGTGAAGGAAATTGCGTTCGGCCACCGGATCGAGCTGCGAGGTAGGTTCATCGAGCAACAGCAACGACGGCTGCGCCACAAGGGTCGAGGCGAGGGCGAGCAGCTGCTTGCGACCACCCGAAAGCGAATCGGTGCTTTGCCTAAACCAATCGTCGATACCAAAGAAATAGCTCGTCTCGGCAATGAGGCGGCGCATCTCATCTTGCGGGGTGCCCAGGTTCTCAAGGCAAAATGCCATCTCGTGCCATACGCTCTCGCACACAATCTGGTTATCGGGATTCTGAAATACATAGCCGATGGTCCGTGCGCTCTGTGCGTCGTCGAGCTGATCGACGTCAACGCCGTCAACCATAAGCGAGCCCTCGCGAGCGCCGGCAGGCGAGATCTGCGGCTTGAGTAGAGAGAGCAACGTCGACTTGCCCGAACCGGTACCGCCCACGAGTATGGCGAAAGCACCGCGGGGAACCTCCCAGTTCAAATCGCGCAGCACGGGGCTCCCGGTCTGCGGATACGAGAACGTGAGTCCCCCGATAGCGACGGCGGGGGCAGACGCCAGCATCGCAACGTCACCGATCTTCTCACTCATGCAAACCTCCTTGAGCGCACGGCATGCACTGCCGCGGGAAACAGCATCCATGCGGCATAGGGAACGTACCCCCACCAAACAACGAGGCGGCTAAGCACGGGATAGAACAAAAACTGACTACAGGCCAATGCAGCAAGCGCACAGCAGAGCAGACCAGAAAAAAGCAGCGCCGCAAGAGCATAGATGTCCCGCGAACGAAGCCGGTAGCGCGTATAGGTGGTACGACGAGAAGCGGCACCCCAACCGCGGGCGCGCATGGCGTCGGCCATCTCCAATGAATCTTCCATACCCCAGCCCATCAGCACTGAGGAAAGACGCAAGCGATTCTTTGCCGTATCGAGCGCGCCAGACGTCGGCACGCCCTGCGCCCCCTGAACAGAAAGGATTTGATGCCCCCGGCGCACAAATCGCGGGATCATCCGCATCGTGCTCGAAATCATCAACGCGACTATGGGAGCCGCATTGCCAAAAAGCGCCATAACCTTATCGAATGTCAGCATGTGCGAGCCTGCCATAAACCATAGGGCGCTTGCCACAAACAACCCGCCCATGGCGAATCCATATGCCAAGCTCTCAAGATAAACAGCCCGAGCGCCCAAGTGGAAAAGGACCGTTGAACCCGAAGCCGAGAAGATCGGATTGAACAGCGCGATGATCGCGATGATGGGAAGCTGCCAGCGCAGGCCCGCAAGCGTTGGACGCACTCCGCGCGTGCAACAGTTGGCGGCAAATGCGCCGAGAAGCGAGATAGCGATCAGCACCGGTTGCATCGCCGCCATGGTAAGACAAAGGGTGAGGATGACGTAGCACGCCGGCACGATAGGATGCGAGGTTTCGAATACGTAGAGAGGCCGCTGCTTCATGAGCGTCTGTCGTCTTTCCGGCCACGCCAGGCATCCAGGCCCTCATCGCTCAGACGGCGGCCGCCCTTGTTGCGAATCACAGCGTATGCTCCAAACGCCACAACAAAGATCAGAGCGCCCACACCAAGGCCCGCACCGTTGGGAAGCGTGACGCCCGCCAAGGATGCCCCCAGCGTATCGAGGCTATTGGAACCGCCCACCGGGGTATTTACCGTTCGGCTCTCGTCAGCGGCAAGCACCGTTAGCGCCCCGCGCGAGGCAGCGAAAACGGAACCGTCGCGATTGACCAGCAGCGCATGCGAAAGCGGCGCGGCAGCAGTATCGAGAGAGGCGTCCCCGGCCTTGTCTCCGTTCGCAACGCGCTGGACTGTTGCCTTGGAATCCCCGCCGTCGGCATGCTCTATATAAAAGAGCGAGCCATCCTCCGTCTGAACATACAGACCCAGCGTCATGGCCGAGGCGCTCTCTCCGTAAGCAACCGGCAAAAGCTCTGTTACGGCAGAAGAGCAAACGGGAATTTGGGCATCAACACGCAATGCGGACGTAGCGCTGTCCTTTGCCAAACGATAGACAGACCCATCGGAGCCGCCCACATACAGCGCACCTCCCGCGCACACGGGTACGCAGGAAGACAGGTTGCAACCGAGATTTACGGAGTCACCGAGCGAAATGCTTGATTTGGAGGCTTCCACCAGACAAATCGTTCCGTCGGATGCCGCAACGGCAAGCGCCGGGCTCTCATCCGTCGCACCCGTAAATACTGTCGAGGCACACGAAGCCAACCCTGCCGAAGCAGACGCGGCGCTGTCGAGCAGCTCGCCCGATGCAGCATCGAATAGATAGGCAACGGAGTTGCCGCCACTCACCAGCAGACAGCCCTGCGAATAAAGTATCGCAGGCAAAGCGGCCTCGCCCGCAGCGGCGTCGTCAGCCGAGCCCCCTTCTGGCAACGCGAGCTCCTGCTGCCACAGCAACGACCCGTCCACGGAAGAGAACGAGGCGAGCTTACTTTCCGCACAGCCATTACCACGATAGGAAAAGGCCACGAAAACACAGCCCTCTGCGTACACAGGGGTAGAGCACGAGCTCCACGCCGCGCCCTCCGCTCCCAAAGACGCGCCCTCGTCTGAGACCCATGCGCACGTAAGATCCTCGTCGTAGGCAGCCAGACGCCCGTCTGCCAAGGGGACCATCAAAGCGCTGTCGGCAAACATGCACGAACCGAGCGATTGCGCCGGAAGCGAGACATGCTTGCACACCTTGCCGCTTGCTGCGTCATACTGGGTCAGGCCCGTCTTGCTCACGAGATAGAGGTACGTTGCCTGTCCGCGCTGACGAAGAGCGGCGGCACAAGGAGCACCCGCGTTCGCATCCCACAACGCGTTATCGCTCGCCGGCGCCATGACGGGCACCGCACCGGTCGGGGCGTTCGCCGCCGCCGTGCTCGCATAGCCCGTCCACGCGGTATAGGGGTCATTAAAGGTCGACTCGTCAAGGTCGTCACCCTGGGCTGTTGCCGGAAAGCCCAGGCAGGGCGCGGCGAGCGCTATCACAGCAAGGACAAAAAGCAGCACGCGCATCATCGCGCGAGGTGGATTCACATCGCGAGCCTTCAGCCCTTCGACGCCCCGAAACAATCGCATCAAAACCCCTTCGGCGGGACCATGCGTCCCGCATCATCATCGTTTTTGCTATTGTAACGGCTTGCAAAACGGCTCGCCCTGCCATGCGCAAACCCCATAACGCGCATTCGACGCGCATGTTTGCTGTGCTCTTGGTGCCATGTGCCATCCGCGCGCCACGCTCACCCTTGCCTGCGGTATCATCAAAACCTGTCGCGGCAGCATGCGCCGCCGCGCAGCTCATTTCGAACAACCTGGGAGAAGCATGGACGCAACCGCCATCATCCTCGCCGCTGGCGAGGGCACACGCATGAAGTCCAACCATGCCAAGGTTTCGCACAAGATCCTTGGCAAACCGATGATCAACTGGATCGTCGACGCAACGATTGCCGCGGGCTGCGGCCGCGTAATCGTTGTCGTGGGAAGCCATGCAGACGAAGTGCGCGCGCTTCTCCAGGATACGTATGCCGGCTCCGCCGCCCCCGTCGAGACTGTTGAGCAGGTCGAACGCCTGGGCACCGGTCATGCTGTAAAGGTCGCCATCGAGGCGTGCGGCATCGAGAACGGCCCCGTCGTGGTGCTCAACGGAGACCTGCCGCTCATCCAGGCAGACACCGTGGCAAAGTTCGCCCAGACCGTAGACGGCGGCGCCTATGCGGCTGCCGCTCTCACCTTCACGCCGCCCGAGCCCTTTGGCTACGGACGCATCGAGCTCGACGAAGCTGGCTCCATCGCCCGCATCGTCGAGCAGAAGGATTGCACGCCCGAGCAGTCCGAGACGCTCCTTGAGTGCAACGCCGGCTGCTACGCCTTCGATGGCGCCCAGCTTAAGCAGCATATCGGCGAAATCACCAACGATAACGCCCAGAGCGAGTACTACCTGCCCGACATGCTCGAGATTCTCAAGAGCGCGGACCAGGCTGTCACCATTTTCCATTGCGATGACTACCGCGACGGCCTGGGTGTGAACTCGCGCGCTCAGCTCGCCGAGCTCACCGCCATCGCGCGCGACCGCATCAATGCCCATTGGATGGCCGAGGGCGTCACGTTCCTCGACCCCACGCAGGCATGGATCGGCCCCGATGCCACCATCGGCCGCGACACTATCGTGTGGCCGCAAACGCACCTGATCGGCAACACCCACGTGGGCGAGAACTGCCAGCTGGGCCCCAACAGCCGTCTTACCGATACCCAGGTGGGCGATGACTGCGTGGTCGACGAGACCGTTTCCATCGAGGCCGTCCTCGAGAACAAGGTCAACTGCGGTCCACGCGCCTACCTGCGCCCTGGCACTCACATGCTCGACGGCTCCAAGGCTGGCACGCATGTGGAGATCAAGAAGTCCACGATCGGCCGCGGCTCTAAGGTTCCGCACCTCTCCTATATCGGCGACACCACCATGGGCGAGGGCGTGAACGTGGGCGCCGGCTCCATCACGTGCAATTACGATGGCAAACATAAAAATCCGACCACCATTGGCGACCGAACCTTCATCGGTTCCGATACTATGATGGTGGCTCCCGTAAATATCGGATCCGACGCCGTAACCGGTGCCGGCGGAACCATTACCAAGGATGTCCCTGATGGCGCGCTTGCTCTCGAGCGCACCAAGCAGTGCATCATAGAGGGCTGGGGCGCGCGTCACAACGCGGGCAACTAGTTCAACGACAAGGGTCAAGTACGTACTAAGGAGTAGGGGCAGATGCCAACTAACGATCCCACCAAAAGGCGGGCGATCTACAAGACCATGCGTGTGTATGCCGGTTCTTCCAACCGTCCGCTCGCGCAGAAAATCGCTGACATCCTGGGGGTCGAGCTTTCCGGCCTCGCTCTTGAGCAGTTTGCCAATGGCGAGATCTACGCTCGTTACGAGGAGACCGTCCGCGGCGCCGATGTCTTCCTGATCCAGTCCATCGCTGGCGAAAACGTCAACGACATGCTCATGGAGGTGCTGGTCGCTGCCGACGCCGCCAAGCGCGCTTCCGCTCGTTCCATTACCGCCGTCATCACGCACTACGGTTATGCCCGTCAGGACCGCAAGGCCGCTCCGCGCGAGCCCATCACCGCTCGTCTGGTCGCCGACCTGCTCGAGTGCTCCGGCGTGAACAACATCATCACGCTCGACCTGCACCAGGGCCAGATCGTGGGCTTCTTCAACGTCCCGGTCAATCACCTGTCCGCCCTGCCGCTGTTCGCCGATTACTACAACGCCATGGACCTCGACAAGAACAACCTCGTTGTCGTGTCTCCGGACGTGGGCCGTGCCAAGGCAGCCAAGAAGCTGTCCGACATGCTCGACTGCGACCTCGCAATCGCCCACAAGGGCCGTCCGCACCACAACCAGGCCGAGGTCATGGGCATCATCGGCGACATCAAGGGCAAGACCTGCATCATCAACGACGATATGATCGACACCGCAGGCACCCTGTGCGCCAACGTCCGCGAGCTCAAGGCCCTGGGTGCCGGCGACATCTACGTGTGCGCCACCCACGGCATCTTCTCGGGCAAGGCCATCGAGCGCCTGAACGACGCCCCCATTGTGGAGTGCGTGGTCACCGATGCCATCCCCGTCGAGGTTGGCGGCAAGATCAAGACCATTACCGTGGCCGACGAGTTTGCCAGCGCTATCGCCGCTGTGTACAACGAGGAGTCCGTGTCCCGCCTCATCGGCGGCGACTTTGCCATGTAAGTCTTTGCGACATAGCAGGCAATGCGGGGTGCATCTCAATCGAGCTGCACCCCGTTTTTTGTTTTACGTAAGAACGAGAATTTGTCCTTAGAGCAACGCGCAACATTCTAAGGACGATTTAGGGTCAAAACTTGTTCTTAGAATTTTTGCAGGCGCTCTAAGAACGACTTCTTGCAATTAGAGAGCCCGGATTTCGTCAAAATCACGCCAGGACCAACCAGAACGCTCGTACCCAAGCTACTCCACGACTTCGGCCAAAAAGACGTTGAGGGTATCGACCTCAGGGCAGCAGAACTTGGCCGTGCCGGGCTCGTTGCCGGGAACGGTACCGCCATAGCGCAGGATATCGATATAGGGAAAGCCAACATGGCAGGCCATGGGACAGAGCTTGCCGCGATCGCGGTCGAAGTCAAAGACGTCGCCCGGCTTGTGACCATGATGGCAGCGGCACTTCCCCAGCTGGTCCACGCAGGTAATGCGAATGCTCGGGCGCTTGCCACGCGGCGCACCTGCAGGCTTGAGGTTCGCGGTCCCCTCGCCCATCGGTTCCTTTGCCACGCTACTCACCGTCAATCACGTCAAGGCAGGCCTCGATAGGCATGCCCGCAGACTTATCCTCTTGATCGGCGTTGCGAGCAATAAGCTCGCGCACCACGCGCGCAGCATCGGCAGAAGCACGTTCCAACGACCATCCGTGCATCACGCGGCCCAGTAGCACGCTGGAAAACGTATCGCCCGTACCCGGGAAGTACACGGGAAGCATATCGATGGGCACGGTAAAATACTTGCCGGTCGTATGGTCAAAGCCCATAATGACATCGGCACCGTCAACCTTGCAGCTCGTGATAACTACCGATTTAGCGCCAAGGTCGCGCACGGCATCGACCAGTGCACGGGCCGCCTCGAAAGTGAGCTCGCCCTCCATAGACGTCTCGGTAAGCAGGCACGCCTCGGTATAGTTGGGCACCGCGCAGTCCGCGCACTCAACCAGGCTGCGCATCAAACCGATCGTGGACTCCGGTACGCCGGAATACAGCTTGCCGTTGTCTGCCATGATGGGGTCGACGAACACCTTGGTGCCCGTCTTGGCACGACGATGGCAAAAATCGGAGATGATGTGCGCCTCTTCCTCCGTCACGATGAAACCGGTGGAGATCGCATCGAACTCAAAGCCCAGGTCTTCCCAGATAGCAAGGCTCTCGCGCACATATTCCGTGGTGTCATGAATATAGAACTTAGGGTAATTGAGCGTATCGGACACCAGGGCCGTAGGCAGGTTATGAATGCGATACCCCATGTGCGAAAGCACGGGCAGCATGGCCGAAAGCGCCACCTTGCCATAGCCGCACATGTCGTTGATCAGCAGAAGCTGCTGGGTGTTTTTCATTTGCTCCCCTTAATGATGCGGGCGCCCATGCGACGCCGCGGTTGCCCCAGTGTAGCGCAGCGACGCATAAGGGACACCCATCCGCTAGGCTCTCGATAGAATTGTTTACCTGTGGGCCGCTACTCCGGCTACTACTACACGGTGAGCATGGCCGCGCAGGTCATCACCCCGATCCTCTCCGGCGTGGTCATGGACGTCAACCCTGCCATGCTCTTTGCCTACATCACGGGCATGGGTGTGCTCATGGGCCTCTCCGTGGCCGGTGCCAAGCACGGCGACGCCATCCTCATTGACGAGGTCGTCCGCCGCGAGGAGGCGGCCGAGGCCGAGTAGGGCGGGTGCCGGCGCCCTTGCTGCCGGCGGTCGCGGCTCCGGACAGCGTACATAAAGATGAGCCAGACCCCCGAATCCGCCCGATTTGGGGGTCTTTCTCGTCAAAATGTACGCTAAATCCATGATATATTGGGGCACTCTGCTCGAATGCACGAAGGAAGGGGTGACGATGCCTGCTCACGAGAAGCGCGTCTTGTCGCTTGACGGCCTGCGAGGGCTTGGGGCGCTGATGGTGTTCCTGTATCACGTCGACATCATGGTCAAGCCGTTTGGCGCGGGGGGTCCGAGCCTCTTCCCTGGCTCCGCGTCGGTTATGGTGTTCTTCATCCTGTCTGGCATAGTGCTGTCTCTTGTTCCCTTTAAGCACATGGGAAACGGCGGGTACGACTGGCTTGGCTATTACTCAAGAAGGGTCGTCCGCCTTTGCGTGCCGCTGTTTGCGGCGATTGCGCTGGCCCTTCCTGCGGGCTACGTGGCCTGGCGCCTGGGGTCTACGTCGCGCTCCGCGCTTGCCGTCGCCTACGACGCGGGCCTTCCCACTGCGGTTCATGACATCCTCATGCAGTTCGACGTGCTGTTCAACGTGTCCGATGGCCTCAACAGCCTCTTTGGCGCGCAGCTCGTCCGCGTTGACTCTCCCGTCTGGTCCATGAGCTGGGAGCTCTGGTTTAGCCTGACGCTTCCGCTGGCCATCTGGTGCATATCAAGGATTCGCCGGACGGGTCTGGCGGTTGTTGCGACCTTTATTGCGGTGCTTGTCTCGCACTGGACGGGCTACTTTCCGCTGCGCTTTTGCCTGATGTTCTGGCTTGGCGCCATGGTGGCCCGGCAATTCGACAAAATCAAGGCCGTCAAGCTTTCAATGCTGGCCGAGCTGGTGCTGCTTGTGGCCTCCGTTGGTGTTATCGAGCTCTCGCTCGTGTGGCATCCCGGCGGGGTCCTCGAGGCGTTGAAGTCCACCGCCATGAACGCGGCCTGCCTGGTGGTGGTTGTCGTCGCGATCGCCGACGGGTTCACGCGCCGTGCGCTCTCTGCGGCCCCCATGGTCTTTTTGGGAAAGGTGTCGTACAGCCTCTACCTTACCCACGCCATTGTCATCGGTGCGCTCGTTGCCCTGCTGCCCAGGCTCGGGATTGTCGACCCGCTCGCGATTGCCGCGGTCTCGCTGCCCGCAAGCATGCTCGTCTCCGTTGCGTTCTGGCGCATAATCGAGGTTCCCAGCATGAACCTGTCGCGCTCGCTGGCATCGTCAGGGCCTAGGGACGCCGTTCGATAACACGTCGTACTTGGCTTCGTTTGGAGAGAGCTGGTCATGAATAGCCTCAAACCCGTCCATCGTGTTCTCTTTGTATGTCACGGCAATATTTGCCGCTCGACCATGGCTGAGTCGGTGTTCACCGAACTTGTGCGTCAGGCGGGCCGCAGCGATGAGTTTATTATCGACTCCGCCGCCACCTCGACCGAAGAAATCGGCAACTCACCGCACTATGGGACCGTGACCAAACTGCGCCAGATGGGCGTGCCTTTGGTACCGCATCGCGCGCGTCAGGTGCGCGGCGATGAATACTCCGACTGGGACCTTATCATCGGCATGGACAACGCCAATATCCGCAACCTTCGCCGCATTTTCAAGCACGAACCCGAAGCGCAAGCCGACGGCTGCGCCAAAGTGATCAAGCTCTTGAGCCTCGCTGGCAGCGACCGCGATGTCGCCGACCCCTGGTATACCGGCAATTTCGATGTCACGTATGAGGACGTCCTCGCCGGCTGCGAAGCCTTGCTCAAACAGCTATAGCAAATCGGCTTTCGACATAGGATCGAGTGCCAGCAAGCTCTAAATCTTAGGGCGTATGCACAAGTGGCCCTACGGGCCTTGCATAAACCCGAAAGAGCGAGCTATCCACCCTGTATATTCTTCTCAAAAACATCCTTCGGTACCTTGACAACCATATATCGTGCGGTACCCTCATTATTCGTGTACCTCAAAGATAACGAAGAAGAACGAAAGGAGTGACCTTTTTGACAGCAGAAAAAGCCTCCGGCGCATGCGGCCTGCCTCGCCTCTTGGGAAAAGATCCCGAAGATCTGCCCGAACCCGAAAACGCCGAAGACAAGCTCGCGAAACAGATTCTCAATGGCCTTGGCTATTGCGGACACTATCTGCACTTCCATGGAGGCGGCACCTCTGGCAAAGCCCCCATCATCTGCCTGATCGCCAGACATGGCGGCAAGATTTCCCAGCAGGAACTGGGCTTGCATTTTGCCCTTAAGCCCGGCTCTCTCTCCGAGATTCTCTCCAAGTGCGAAGCCATCGGACTCATCGAGCGCTCGCGCAGCACCGAAGACCGTCGGCAGCTCATCGTCAAGCTCACCGAAGAGGGCGCACGCCAGGCAGAGCTTGAACAAGCTGCACGTATCAAATTCCGCAGCGAAGCGTTCTCGGCCCTCACGCTCGAAGAGCGCGAACAGCTGCTCACTATGCTCAACAAGATTCGAAACACTTGGGAGGGACTTGATGATTAAAACGCTTGCAGCAAGCATCCGTGACTACAAGAAAGTCACTATCGCCACGCCGCTGCTGGTATTGGGCGAGGTCATCTGCGAGATGAGCATCCCGTTTGTCACCGCAAACCTTATCGACTCCATCAAGGATGGCGCCGCCGTCGCAGACATCCTGCCCACCGCCGGCATCCTTGCGATTATCGCGCTGTGTTCACTCGCCTTTGGCGCCGCAGCCGGCATCACCTGTAGCCACGCCAGCTGCGGTTTTGCCAAGAACCTGCGCCACGATCTGTTCTACAAGATTCAAACGTTCAGTTTCGCCAATATCGACGCGTTCTCGAGCTCCTCGCTCGTCACCCGCCTCACTACCGACATCAACAACGTACAGCAGGCCTTTATGATGCTCATCCGCATCGCCGTGCGCTCGCCGCTGGTGCTGATCTTCGCCTTCATCATGGCCTACGCCATGGGCGGCAGCGTCTCGTTTGTCTACCTGGTCATCATCCCACTGTTGGGCTTTGGCCTGTTCTTTATCATCTACAAGGTACGTCCGATCTTTGCCCGCGTGTTCCACAAATACGACGCGCTCAACGAGTCCGTCGAGGAAAACGTCACCGGCATGCGCGTGGTCAAGAGCTATGTGCGCGAGGACTACGAGAAGGAGAAATTCGCGGCCGCTGCGCACAACGTCCAGATGGACTTCACCCGCGCCGAGAAGCTGCTTGCCTTTAACAACCCCATGATGAACATCTGCGTCAACGGCGCGTTCGTTGTCATCATCTACCTGGGCTCCAAGCTCATCATCACGAGCCAAGGCACGTTGTTCGACGTGGGCCAGCTGTCCTCGACCTTTACCTACGGCTTCCAGATTATGATGAGCCTGATGCAGCTGTCGATGATTTTTGTCATGGTGACCATGGCCGACGAATCGGCGCACCGTATTACCGAGGTGCTGGCCGCCGAGCCCACGATCGCCGATCCCGCCGAGCCCGTGCACGAGGTGGCCGACGGCTCCATCGACTTCGACCACGTGAGCTTTAAGTACTCCGCGCGCGCCGAGCGCCAAGCCCTGGAAAACATCGACCTGCACATCAAGAGCGGCGAGACCATCGGCATCATCGGCGGCACGGGTTCGGCCAAATCCTCACTCGTGAACCTCATCGCGCGTCTGTACGACGCCACCGAGGGTACCGTGCGCGTAGGCGGCGTCGATGTTCGAAACTACGATCTGGACGCCCTGCGTCATCAGGTAGCCATGGTGCTGCAGAAAAACGTTCTGTTCTCGGGCACCATCGCCGAGAATCTACGCTGGGGCGATGCCAACGCCACCGATGAGGAAGTCCGCGAAGCCGCGCACCTTGCCTGCGCCGACGAATTTATCGATGGCTTCCCCAAGGGCTACGACACCTGGATCGAGCAGGGCGGCTCCAACGTTTCCGGGGGCCAGAAGCAGCGCCTCTGCATCGCGCGCGCTCTGCTGCGTCACCCCAAGGTCTTGATCCTGGACGACTCCACGAGCGCCGTCGACACCAAGACCGACGCCAAGATTCGCGCAGGGCTGGCAAGCTACCTGCCCAACACGACCAAGCTCATCATTGCCCAGCGCATCAGCTCGGTGCAGGATGCAGATCGCATCATCGTCATGGAGGGCGGCCGCATCGCGCAGATCGGCAACCATGACGAGCTGCTCAAGACGAGCGAGATCTACCGCGAGACCTTCACCTCGCAGAACAAAATGACCGAAGAGGCCCAGGCTCCTGCCATGGATGCCGTAGAGAAGGAAGGAGGCGAGGCGCATGAGTAAGGCGACTACCGCCGAGCGCGCCAAGAACCGCAAGCCCGGCACGTTCTCCCGTCTTATCAAGACGCTCTTCTCGTTCTATCCCGTGCTTCTGCCCCTGGTGACGCTTGGCGTCATCGCTTGCGCCGTCATCAACGCCATCGGCCCCACCTTCTTGCAGCGCGCCCTCGAGATCATCAGCACCTCATGGCAGTCCGGCGACTGGGAGGCCGCTCGTCCGCAGATCTTGAACCTGGTCGTAACGCTTGGCTGCATCTATGCCGTCGGCGTGCTCTCTGCGCTCTTCTGGAACCGCGCGATGGCCGTCGTCACGCAGGGCTCGCTCGAGAAGCTGCGCGAAAAAATGTTCAACTGCATGCAGGACCTGCCAATCCGCTACTTCGATACGCACCAGCGCGGCGACATCATGTCGCACTACACCAACGATATCGACACGCTGCGTCAGATGATCAGCCAGTCGCTGCCCAACCTGCTCATGACGAGCATCATCATCGTTACGGTGCTCTTCATCATGCTGTACTACTCCGTCTGGATGTGCTTGGTGATTATCGCCGGCGTTGCCTTTATGGCCCTTATGACCAAGCTCTTGGGCTCCAACTCCGCGCGCTTCTTCATCGCCCAGCAGACCGAGCTCGGCGTAGTCGAGGGCCACATCGAGGAAGTCATGAACGGCCAGAAGGTCGTCAAGGCGTTCTGCCACGAGTCCGCCGCCGAGGCCGATTTCGACGAGCGCAACGAGAAGCTCTTCGAGGTCTCGCAGAAGGCCAACATGTACGCCAACATCCTCATGCCCATCCTCATGAACCTGGGCAACCTGCTCTACGTGCTGGTCGCACTGGCCGGCGGCATTTTCTTGGCGCTGGGCGTGCCGAACCTCTCCATCTCCGGCACCGCGCTCTCCATCGCCGTCGTAGTGCCGTTCCTCAACATGACCAGGCAGTTCTGCGGACAGATCGGCCAGATCTCGCAGCAGATCAACGCCGTGGTCATGGGCCTTGCCGGCGCCGACCGCATCTTTGAGCTCATCGATGAGGAGCCCGAGGCCGACGAGGGCTACGTCACGCTGGTAAATGCCGAGCGCGACCGCGCTACCGGCCAGCTCGTCGAGACCGACAAGCACACCGGTCTGTGGGCCTGGAAGTACCCGCACCATGACGGCACCATTACCTACGAAGAACTGCGCGGCGACGTTCGTATGGACCATGTTGACTTTGGCTACACGCCGAATCGCGAGGTGCTGCACGACGTGAGTGTCTTTGCCAAGCCTGGCCAGAAGGTCGCCTTCGTGGGCGCAACCGGTGCCGGCAAGACCACCATCACCAACCTCATCAACCGCTTCTACGACATCGCTGACGGCAAGATCAGCTACGACGGCATCAACATCAACAAGATTCGCAAGGCAGACCTGCGTCGAAGCTTGGGCGTGGTGCTGCAGGACGTGAACCTGTTCACTGGATCTGTGATGGACAACATCCGCTACGGCAATCTCGACGCCAGCGACGCGGAGTGCATCGCCGCCGCCAAGCTCGCGGGCGCGCACGACTTCATCACCCGCCTGCCGAAGGGCTATAACACCATGCTCTCGGGCAACGGTGCCCAGCTATCCCAGGGCCAGCGCCAGCTGATCTCTATCGCGCGCGCCGCGGTAGCCGATCCCCCCGCGATGATTCTGGACGAGGCCACGAGCTCCATCGATACGCGCACCGAGGCCATCGTGCAGCGCGGCATGGATGCCCTCATGAATGGCCGCACCACGTTTGTGATTGCCCACCGTCTTTCCACCGTGCGCAACTCCGATGTGATCATCTGCCTGGAACACGGCCGCGTCATCGAGCGCGGCAACCACGACGAGCTCATTGCCAAGCGCGGTTACTACTACCAGCTCTACACGGGAGCCTTCGAGCTGGAGTAGCGCTTCTTCTCCCTGTATATGGCGTTCCCGGATGGCCGCCCAACCGCCTTGCGCGTGTTGGGCGGCCATTTTCATAGCGGTACATCGGGCCCAGCTTGCACCACTGCTTCATGGCGTGTAGGTGAATGAACACCCTGCGGGTATGCCCTGCGCCTCAGACGTGGCAATATGGTGAACAATCATTTCCACGCGCTCGTCATCTGGAGGACATACATGAAGGAGCTCGAAGACCGCATTCGTAAGGACGGCATCGTCCGTGAGGGCAACGTCCTGAAAGTCGACAACTTCCTCAACCACCAGTGCGACGTGTCGCTGTATGACCAGATGGGCGCCGAGTGGGCACGCCTGTTTGAGGGCAAGCGCGTCGACAAGATCTTGACGATCGAAACCTCCGGCATCGGCATCGCCTGCGTTGCGTCCCAGCACTTTAATAGCGTGCCTGTGGTCTTTGCGCGCAAGACCGAATCCACGAACCTAGATGGCGAGCAGTACCGCACGGAGATCAGGAGCTTTACCAAGAACCGCGTCTACAACGTCATCGTTGCCAAGCGCTTCCTCAACCCCGGCGAGCATGTCATCATCATCGACGACTTCCTGGCCATGGGCTGTGCTCTGAATGGCCTGCTCGAGATCTGCGAAGAGGCCGGCGTCATCGTCGAGGGCATCGGCATCGCCATCGAAAAGGGCTTCCAGCCCGGCGGCAAAGAGCTCCGCGAGCGCGGCTACCAGGTGGAGTCCCTCGCCATCGTTGACAGCATGGATCCCAAGACCGGAGAGATCGTTTTCGCGTAGCGTATCGCGCCATAATCCCCTGTGATAATGGCATCGGCCCGCACGTTCCAAGAGCGTGCGGGCCGATTTTGCTTGATGCCGCTTTGACTCAATCCCTACTCGATATACGAGGACGCCTTGGGCGGCGTCTTTCCCTTGAGAACCTTGTGGTAGTAGTCATAGGTGAGTGGGGTCTCGTCGGAAAGCTTTTGTGCGTCCTCGACCTCGCCGATAAAAAGCAGGTGCGTACCCACGTCGACTGTTTCTACCAGACGGCACGAGAACAACGCCGTTGCATGCTCGGGCACGTAGGGCGCACCAAGAGCGGTCTGGCGCTCCTCGTAGCGTTCGAACTTATCGAAGTTCGCCGAGGTACGGAAGCCAAAGTTGCCGATGTAAATCATGTCCGCCGTCCGATCGATAACCGTCACGGCAAAGGCGCCGGCATCGGCGATCACGCCTGCGGTGAAGTTCTCCTTATTCACCGCAACCGAAATGCGCGCAGGACTGGATGTCACCTGCACCGCCGTGTTGACCACGCATCCCGCCTTGCGATCGCCCGCCGCGGCACTCACCACATACAGACCGCTCGTCATCGTGAAAAACGCCGTCTTATCCATACGCGCCAACCTCCCAGCATAGAGCCCGCTATGTAGAACTCTTATGCCCGCATGCGGGCACGCGCAACCGTAAGAAGCAGAATGGCCACAAGGGCCACTTTTCATCTTTAGACCTCACTTGAAGCCCGCTATTTTATAAAAATCGCCATTTTTATAAAATAGCGGCGCAAAAATCGGTCCTATCTTATAGAAATTAACTTTTTTATAAGATAGCCGAGCAATCGACAG
Organism: uncultured Collinsella sp.; assembly: GCA_934621295.1. Lineage (GTDB taxonomy): Bacteria > Actinomycetota > Coriobacteriia > Coriobacteriales > Coriobacteriaceae > Collinsella. The sequence continues at coordinate 121,485 of CAKTVB010000001.1, read as the reverse complement.
CCCTTTTTCATATGAAACGGACGCGATGCAGCCTTTGCGAAGCGGCCTGCTCCGCTTGCCATCCATGCGATAATGTGCCGGAACACATTGATTGCGAAAGGCATACGCCATGGAATTCTTTGCCAGCTGTCCTACCGGTTTTGAAGACGCCCTTGCCGATGAGTTGAACGCCCTGTGTCTCGCGCAGGTGCGCAAGCTCAAGGGCCGCGTTTCGTTTACGGGCCAGGTCATCGACGGCGAGCGCGCCTGCCTGTGGTCGCGCCTGGCCAGCCGTATCCTGGTGGTCATCGATCGCTTTGACGCCCGCGACGCTGATGCCCTCTATGCCGGTACGCGCGAGATTGCCTGGGAAGAGGTCCTGGCCGAAGGCGTCACTATCGCCGTCACCGCTCGCGGCACCAACGACAACCTGCGCAACACCCGCTTTAGCGCCCTGCGCGTAAAAGACGCCATCTGCGACCGCCTGCTTGAGGCCACCGGCGCTCGCCCCAACGTCGATACCGAAAACCCCGGCGCGCGCATCGCCCTGTCCATCCGCAACGACCGGGCCAGTCTGCATCTCGACCTTTCGGGTGATGCGCTGTTCCGTCGCCTTCCCCGCGGGGCAACCCATGGCGATGCCACTCATCACGTACTTCGCCCCGATTACGCTGCCCTCGCTCTCGCGCAGGGCGGATGGTCTGCACTGTGTGCCGAGACCCCCGGTGAGGGCGAGGACGCCGAGAGCGCGGGACCACTTGTCTTTGTCGACGCCTGCTGTGCGGGCGGTGGCCTGGTACTCGAGGCAACTCAGCAGCTTCTCGACCGCGCCCCGGGCCTCTTGCGCGAGCGATGGGGCTTTATGGGCTGGCGCCTGCATGACGAGCAAGCCTGGGAAGCGCTTCTCGACGAGGCCGACGGCCGTGCCGAGCGCGCAAGCGAGCGCCATTGTCGCATCATCGCCACCGATGTAGACGCCGCGGCCGTCTCGGCTACGCAGCGCGTCCTCGCCGCCGCTGGACTCTCCCAATACGTGGCCACCATGCCTCCCAACGCACAGAAGATCGTCGCCAAGCTGGGAATCCGCCGCGCATCGCTTCCCGCTCGCGGCATGGTTGTCGCCGATACCACCGACATCGCCCCAACCGACACCTCGCGTGCCCTCAAGCTCCTCGACAACATCACACGTGACGAGCTGCTCGAGCACCTGCCCTGCGTTGTGCTCGCGCGCGACACGATCGTCTGCCGCAGCCTGGGCTTCTCTCCCGCTCGCACGCTCACCATCAAGCCCAATAACGAAGACGCCTCGCTCATGTACTTCGACCCCGCCACGCGCGCACAGGCCGACGAGGCAGATGCGAATCAGGTGACCGTCGAGGTAGCCGATGGTGCGCGCATCCCCGTACTTATCCCCGAGTCCGACCAGTTTGCCGCCCGTTTGCGCAAGGTGGCAAAGCAGCGCCGCCGCTGGGCCAAGCGCGAGGGCGTCACCTGCTATCGCGTCTACGACGCCGATCTCCCCGACTACGCCGCAGCCATCGACCTTTACGAAGGTGCGCCGGATACGCCTGGCCGTTGGCTTGTCGTGGCCGAGTACGCCGCCCCCAAGAGCGTCGACCCCGAGCTCGCCCAGGCACGCCTGATGGACATCCTCGCCATCGCTCCCGCAGTGCTCGATGTTCCCGCCAGCCACGTTGCCACCCGTGCGCGTACGCGCTCGCGCGGCGGCTCGCAATATGCCCAGGGGCCGCGCGGTAACAAGGGCGGCAAGGGCGCAGGTGCACCCAAGCGCGACATGCTCAATGACCCGACGCTTCCCAATATTCAGGAAGGCGGCCTCACCTTCACGGTTAACTTCGACGATTACCTTGACACCGGCATCTTCCTTGACCACCGTGTCACACGAGGACTGGTGCGCGAGCATGCCAAGAAGGCGCGTTGGTTCCTCAACCTCTTTGCCTACACCGGCACCGCCACCTGCTATGCAGCCGATGCAGGCGTGGAGGAAACGGTTACCGTCGACCTCTCCAACACCTATTTGGACTGGGCCGAGCGCAACATGCGCCAAAACGGCTTTACCGGCTCCAACCATTACTTCGTGCGCGACGACGTCTTGGCATGGATTCGCGAGCAGCGTCAGACCGACAACCGCTGGGATCTGATCTTCTGCGATCCGCCCACGTTCTCCAATTCCTCGAAGATGGGACGCCGCACCTGGGATGTTCAGCGCGACCACGTAGACCTTATCGTAGGCATCTCGCGCTTGCTCACGCGTGAAGGCGAGGCCATCTTCTCGTGCAATCTCCGCACGTTCAAGCCCGATACGGAAGCCCTGGCGCGCGCTGGCGTGGTGCTCACCGACATCACCGAGCAGACCATCCCCGAGGACTTTGCGCGCAACAAACGCATTCATCATTGCTATATCGTCAAGCGCCATCGCATCGAGGACGCCATGCGCCTTGCCGGCATGGACGACGCCGCCATCAGCGCGCGTCAGGCCGAGCTTCGTGAGCACGAGCGCGACCACGGACGAAACTAGCGACGCGTTTCTCCACAGATCGAGAGCCCCTGTGGCCCAATTCCTCATCTGCGCAGGCGATTTTCCCAAATTCTCGCGCACAGCATCGTCCACATGGCTATACTTCTGAGGATTGCATTATCACTTGTTTTCCAACAGCCGCCTTTATCAGGAAAAATGCCTGGTAAGGCGGCTGAGATGGTAAAAGGAGGAAAACGCGATATGGGCAAAAAGGCTCAAACCGCTACCGTAAGCCACGCTGACGCGCACGCGATCCCCGTCAGCCTCTCGGCCATGCTCGTCACGCTCGGCGTGGTGTATGGTGACATCGGAACGTCGCCGATGTACGTGACCAAGGCGCTCGTCGCCGGCAACGGCGGCATCACCTCGGTGAACCAAGAGTTCATCCTGGGTGCCCTCTCGCTCGTGATCTGGACGGTCACGCTGCTCACCACCATTAAATACGTGCTGATCTGCATGAAGGCAGACAACCACGGCGAAGGCGGCATCTTTGCCCTCTACAGCCTGGTGCGCCGCTTTGGCAAGTGGCTCATCATCCCCGCTATGCTGGGAGGTGCCGCGCTTTTGGCCGACGGCATCCTCACCCCCGCGGTGACCGTCACCACCGCTGTCGAGGGCCTGCGAACCATCCCCGCCATGAAGTCAATCATCGGTCCGGGGCAGACCAACGTGGTCATCATCACGCTTGCAATCATCATCGCACTGTTCTTGATCCAGCACGTGGGCACCGCAAAGATCGGCCGTGCCTTTGGCCCCATCATGACCCTGTGGTTCCTGTTCCTGGGCGGCACCGGCCTGTTCTTTGTCCTGGGCAACCCCGTCGTTCTGCTTGCGTTCAACCCGCTCGAAGGCATCTCGTTCTTGCTCTCGCCCAACAACCACGCGGGCATCATGATCTTGGGCAGCTGCTTCCTTGCCACCACCGGCGCCGAGGCCCTCTATTCCGACATGGGCCATGTGGGTCGCGGTAACATCTACGCCACCTGGCCATTCGTTAAGGTCTGTCTGCTGCTTTCCTACCTTGGCCAGGGAGCTTGGCTGCTTGCCAACGCCAGCAACCCCTCGCTTGTAGGCATCCATGACCTCAACCCGTTCTTTGAGATGCTCAACAGCAACGTTCGCCCGTTTGCCGTGATCCTCTCCACGCTTGCCGCCATCATCGCCTCGCAGGCGCTCATCACCGGCGCGTTCTCGCTGGTATCCGAGGCAAGCCGCCTGGACCTCATGCCACACATGCAGGTGTTCTACCCGGCAGAGACCAAGGGCCAGCTCTATATCCCCATGGTGAACAACGTCATGCTCGTGGGCTGCGTCATCGTGGTTTTGCTCTTCCAGTCTTCCGCTCACATGGAAGCAGCATACGGCCTGGCCATCACCATCACCATGATGTGCACCACGCTGCTGCTCTTCTTCTACCTGCACAACGACCGCAAGATCAAGGTCTTCCCTTGGGTCTTTATCGTGTTCTTCCTGGCACTCGAGGGCTTCTTCTTTGGCTCCTCGCTCACCAAGTTCTTCCACGGCGGCTACTTCACCATTTTGATGGCAGCGCTGATCATGGGCATTATGGTGAGCTGGTTTAACGGCACTGCCGTCGAGCGTCGCCAGGCAACGCTGCTGCCGCTGCGCACCTACCTGCCACAGCTCGATCGTCTGCGCAATGACGAGACCTACGAGCTGATGAGCGACAACATCGTCTACCTCACCAAGGACAGCAACACCGATTACATCGATCGCGACGTAATCTACTCGATTCTCGACAAGCACCCTAAGCGAGCCCGCGCTTACTGGTTCATCAACGTCGAGACCATGGACGAGCCCTATACGTTCGCCTATTCCGTTGAGACCTTTGGCACCGATTACGTCTTCCGCGTGCACCTGTTCTTGGGCTATAAGGTCAACCAGCGCGTGAACGCCTATCTACGCCAGGTGGTCTCCGACCTCTCCGCATCTGGCGAGCTCCCCGACCAGACCCACGAGTACTCGGTCTACAAGAAGCCGAGCCCCATCGGCTCGTTCCAGTTCATCATGCTGCGCAAGCTCCTTGCCCCCGAATCCGATGTGGACAGCACTGAGCGCACGGCTATCGTCCTCAAGTACCTCATTCGCCGCGCCGCCGGCAACCCGGCGCGCTGGTACGGCCTGGAGAACTCCAACGTCACGTTCGAATATGTGCCGCTGTTCACCAAGTTCAAGAGCGTCGACAAGATGCAGCGCATCGCTCCAGACGAGCGCCCGTAAGCATCAATCGTCTTGCATGCAAAGCGCCCTGCACCTCGTAAGAGATGCAGGGCGCTTTTCGTTAGCCGGGCAAAACTCTATGTGTCGCCGCTATTCCTTGATCAGCAAATCCTCGAACTGGAAGGTGAGGCAGTTCACATAACCGCGATTGGTAAGGCGAAGCACCGGCACGCAAGGCAGCGAGAGGATACCCATGGTCATAAAGGGCGAGGGCATCTTGCAACCCATGTCGGCCCAAGCCTGCTCGATGGCAGCAACCTCCCGGGCAACCTCCTCGACATGCCTATCGCTCATAAGGCCGCAAACCGGCAGCTCCACCAAAGCGAGCACGCGGCCGTCCTGAACCGCGACCTCGCCGCCACCGCACTCCACGAGTGTCTGGGCAGCAAGCGCCATATCCTCGTCGTTATCGCCCACAACAAGCAGGTTGTGGGAGTCGTGCGCAACGGTCTGGGCCAGCGCGCCATGGACGCCAAAGCCCGTGCAGAAGCCAAACGAATGAGTGCCCTCGGCGCCGTGATGGCGATCGAACACGGCCATCTTGAGCGCATCGATTGCGGGGTTTGCCTGAAGCTTACCGTTCACGACGGGAACCTCGATCACCGCATCCTCGGTAATGGTTGAGCCACCCACGCCGCCGATGGCGCGAACGCGGCACATGCCGTCGGGGCGGTCCACGGGAATCTCAAAATCGGCAGCGGTAAAGGTGCGGCCCACGTTCATGGTGTGCGTCATGAAGTCCGGCCACTCAAAGAGCTCGTGGTCAAACGTAGCCTTCCCGCCCTGAGCCACCAAGTCACCGTCGATATAGACCTGCTCGGGGACGAAGGACTCAAGATCGGGTAGGATCACCATGTCGGCGCACTTGCCCGGCGTGATGGAACCCATATCCTGATCCACGCCCAGGCACTGCGCAGCGTTGATGGTCGCAAACTGCAACGCCGTCACGGGGTCGCATCCGCACCCGAGCACGGCACGCAGGGCACGGTCCATGCCACCTTCGTTGACAAGCGTGTTGGGATGGTTGTCGTCGGTGCACAGGATAATCAAACGCGTGTCGGCGCCGCTCTCGAGCACCTGCGGGAGGTAATTGGGAAGCGAAAGCCACGCCGAACCATAGCGCGCCTGCACGTACATGCCCATGCGAAGCTTGGCCATCACGTCGTCGGCCGTGATGCACTCATGGCAGGCACGCACGCCAGAAGCGATGTATGCGTTGAGGCCGCGATCGGTCTCGGAAATAGAGTAGTGGCCCGTCACGCACTTGCCGGCTTTGAGGGTCTCGCCCACCTCATGCTGGGCATTCTCCTCGCCTCCCAGGATGCCGGGGAAGTTCATCATCTCGCCCAGGCCCACAACGTCATCCCACTTCATGGTCTCGGCAACCTGTGCCGCATCCACATACGAGCCACTGTCGTCAAAACCGGTCACAGCAGGGACGCACGAAGGCGTGGTGAGCATCGCTTTGAGCGGAGCGCGCTTGGCGTCATCGAACATCACGCGCACGCCATCAAGGCCCACGACGTTACAGCACTCGTGCGGATCGGCAAAAATCGCAGTGGTGCCGCGCGGGACCACAACCTTGGCGTACTCGGCGCAGCCGATCATAGACGACTCAACATGAATATGAGAATCGATGTAGCCCGGAGCCACGTACTTGCCCGTAGCGTCCACCACCGTCGTGTTCTCGCCAATGCAATGCTCCGCCGTGTACTCACCGATACCCAGATAGGCAATGCGACCGCAGGAGACGGCGATATCGGTGTCTTCCAAGATCTCGTGCGTGGTCACGCTAACCAGGTTGGCATGACGAATCACAAGGTCTGCCGGCTCCTGACCCTGCGCCACACGCACGAGCTTGTCATTGCACTCCCAAAGCGGAGTCTTGCAAAAATGGTTGATCATGTAGGTGTCCTTTCTTCGTTTTTGTGCGATGGTTTTTTATTTACCCTGCCAGTTGTCGAGCCATAGCTGCATTGAACGACACATTTCGACCATAAAATCGCTCGTGTGTTTGCGCGTATAGATATCGTGCACGCGCGAGGCGGGCTCGGTGGCATGGGGGCGAAACATCGCGTCCATCTCGGCAATCTGCTTATCGAGCATCTCCGCATCAGCACGCTGATAACGCTCGCGCATCACCAGGTTGCAGACGGGATGCGGCGTTGCAGGGCGACGCTTCTTGGGCTCTCCGATGATGAGCATCGAAAGGGGCACGGTGTAGGCAGGGAGGTCAAGCAGTTCGCGCACCTCTTCCTGGCACTCGACGATGTCGCCGATATAACAGCTGCCAAGGCCCACGGCCTCTGCTGCAATGGTTGCATTCTGGGCCGCGATCACGGCATCCTGCGCCGCAATGGCAAACTCGCCCAAACCGGGCGCGACGCGCGGGCTCTTGCCCGTACGCTCCACAAACTCGGGCGTAAAGCAGCCCGCATGTTCAAACAGATCGATCCACTTGGCATAGTCGACAACAAACACCAATGCCCAGGGCGCCTTTGCAATCATAGGCTGGTTGTCGCACAGCACCGCCAAGCGATCGCGCGTCTCTTGAGAACGCACATCGATGATGGAGTACATCATCATGGCGCCTGCAGAGGGGGCGCGGCTCGCTGCGCGCAAAATCGCAGCGCGCTGCTCATCGGTGATATCGACCCCTTCGGTAAACGAACGGGTCGAAGAACGCGCATCGATGAGCCTGAGCGCAGCGTCATCTGCATACGCTGCGGGAATGGTATCGATGGTTAGCTCGTCTGCCATGAGTTGAATCCCTTCTATTCGCGTTGCTCCATCATGCCACGCGGTACATGAAAAAACGACGGGGAACCGCAAAGCAGCCGCCGAACGTACCCGAAAATCAAGAGGGAAGCCCTCGTGGCAACCCCGTTGCAGGCCTCAAAGAAAACCGATATGTAGCCCAACTTGCATCATCGTTGGGACTGATCGTTTTCTTCAAGGTAACCCTCTGTTGACTTCGTGACGAAATTCCGCAAATAGGGCCGTTTTCGTGCATCGATACGAAATCTCAACATTCCCACGGTACTATGGTTGCTTGCAAAACGCGAAGCATAGGCACGGACCGCCATGGCCGTGCGCACACCAGATAATCCGTAAAGGAGCCCCACCATATGATCGCTGCCCTCGTTTCGCTCGTCGGCGCCGCAGGCACGGTGCTGCTCGTGCTCGAGCACCTCAAGGCTTGCAAAAGCACGGGAGACACCCCGAACCGCACACTCTTTGTCCGCTGCGGCCTCATCCTGCTGGTCCAGCTGTTCTTCGCCGTTTGGTCCGCCATCGGCCTCGTGGACTGCGCAGACCCCATGGCCGTCGTCGTAGCGATCGCAGCCCATGCGCTCCTATGCGGCTGCGTCTATTTCAATATCCATCGCAACTGTGTGCTCAAGCGCCTGCAGACGTTCCTCAGCGCGGAGGGGAAGTTTGCCCACCCGTTGCTCGGAGCTTCGATCATGTTCCTTCTTGCCGGCGTCTTCGCCACGCTGGGGCTCGAATTCTCCTCCAACCACGACCTCACCTGGATGTATCCCCTGTGCCTGCTGCTCGAGTGGGCACTCATCACATTCGCCATGCTGGGCCTTTTCTTCCTCTTCCAGCGTCGCTGCGGCGGTGCCGTCGTACTTGCTGTCGCCCTCTATATCCTGGGTATTGCCGAGTACTTTGTCATCCTGTTTAAATCCATGCCCATCTCACCCGGCGACCTCACGGCTCTCTCCACCGCTGCCGCCGTCGCTGGCACGGGCTACACGTACACGATCACCAGCTTTTGCATGCTGAGCCTTGCTTTTACGGTTATCGCCATCCAGATTTGCACCCTTGCAGCACAGATTGCTCCCAAGCGCCAGAAGGGCTCCTGGCGCGGCCTGGTACTCAATCTGCTGATTGCCATCGCCTGCCTGGGCGGCATCGCCGCGCACACCACGCTGCTCGACTACTATCACACCCTCTACATCCAGGTGTACTCCTGGCGCCCGCTTGAGAGCTACTACCGTCAGGGCTTCCTGCCCTCGTTCATCTCTGGCGCGCAGACTATCAAGCCTTCCAAGCCCGAAGACTATTCGGTCTCTGGCGCAAAGAAGCTCATCTCCGAGTACGCGGACGAGTACGACAACAACAACCAGACGGGCGGCTCCTCTACGGCGCGCATCGAGGCCACGAAGCAGTTTGATGAAGAAAAGCCCACGGTCATCGCCATCATGAACGAGACCTTCTCGGACCTCTCCATCTACCAGAACATGCACGCCGACTATCAGGGCCCCACATACTTCAAGAGCATCGACGATTGCCTCTCGCGCGGACGCCTCTATGTCTCTGCCTATGGCGGCGGCACGGCCAACACCGAGTTCGAGTTCCTGACGGGCAACTCCATGGCCTATCTGGGCAGCGGTGTGTATCCGTACACCACGTACGACCTCACCGACACCGAGAACCTCGCTGCGCAGTTCAAGTCGCTTGGCTACTACACCACCGCCATGCACCCCAACCATGGCACCAACTGGAACCGCGAGAACGTCTACAAGGACTTTGGCTTTGACCAGTTCCTCACTATCAACGACTTCCAGAATGCCGAGACGCTGCGCGGCATGGTGACCGACAAAGCCACGTACGACAAGATTCTCGAGCTGCTGGACACCAACAGCGACCCGCAGTTTATCTTCGATGTGACGATGCAGAACCACTCCGGTTACGATACCGGCCTCATTCCCTATGACAAGCAGATGTACTTGAACATCGACGGCGAGTACAACACCAGCTCCAACGTCAACGAGTATGTCTCGCTCATCCAGCAGTCCGACGAGGCGCTCGAGTACTTCCTCGATAAGCTGAGCAATCTCGATCGCAAGGTTGTCGTGGTGTTCTGGGGCGACCATCAGCCGTTCTTCCCCGACACATACAACGACCGCTGGTTCACCAATGAAGACGACGCCACGCACCAGGAGCGCCTGTGGCAGACCAACTACATCATCTGGGCCAACTACGACGTAGCGGGCAATTCCCAGACGAGCCACGAGGAAGACCTTTCTTCCAACTACTTGAGCTCTGAGCTCATGAAGCTTATCGGCGCGCCCCTCACCGACTACCAGAAGGCTCACCTCACGCTGCGTCAGTCGCTGCCCGCCTTGAACTCCGTAGGCTATGAGGATACACAGGGCCGCTGGCTGCTCTCTAGCTCCAAGAGCGACGAGACGTATAGCGATACCATCGCCGCAGCTTGCGAGAAAGCACGCTCTGATTACCACACGATGCAGTACTACATGATGTTTGGCGATGGCAAGGACATCTACACCAAGCATTATCAGGACGCGGCAAATGAGACGGACCCGAACCTGGCGCCGGGCACCACTAAGATCAAGTAAGGGTTCGGTCTCAAATGCTCGGCCGGGACCCTTTCGCTCGAGCCTGCAGACAGTCCTCCAAATGAAAAAAGCGCCACTGGCGCTTTTTTCATTTGTGCGGAACTTGTCTCGAGCGAAAGGGTCCCGGCCTCATCTCGCCAGAAGCCACTAGCTATATGCCCGGCGTCTGTTTCGGCGGTTCCGGACGCGGGGAGTAAAAGAGTGTGCCCGGCACGGTTTAGACCGCGCCGGGCACTTTTGGTAGAGGGGAGGCGACGGGAAGGAAGGGGGCTGTCGCCTCTCGGGTTTAATCTTTGGAGCAGGTGACTACGCGATGGGCTTGGCGCCGTTGGCGAAGACCTTCATGACGTGCTCGTAATCCTTGCAGAACGCGTCGTAGGCGGTCATCGTCATCTTGTGATAGTACGGGACCTCCTCGTTCTTGAGGTCGGCAGCCACTGCCTCGCCAGCGGCCTTGGAGCCGTAGGTGAAGTAGTTAATCTTACGGATGCCGGCATCGATAGCCTTGGCGTAATCCTCATCGGAAACGCCCGAGCCGCCGTGCATGACGAGCGGGGTGAGGGTGCGCTCACGAATCTGGTTCAGCACGTCAAAGGAGAGATGCGGCTCGCCCTTATACAGGCCGTGAACCGTACCGAAGGAAACAGCCAGGATGTCGCAGCCGGTTGCTGCGATGAACTCGTTGGCCTGGTCGGGATCGGTGTAGATGGCGCCTGCCTCCTCGGCAGTGCCGCCCTCGACCTTTGCACCGGCCTCACGGCTGCCCATGGAGCCAAGCTCGCACTCAAGGCCGCAGTCAAAGCTGTGGCACATCTCGGCAGCGCGGTGGCCAAGCTCGCAGTTGCGCTCGTACGGCAGGAACGAGCCGTCAAACATAGCGCCGTTGAAGCCCATCTCAAGAGCGCGACGCATATAGGACAGGTCCTCGCAGTGATCGAGGTGCACGCAGACAGGAGCAGTGGAGCGCTCGGCAAGAGCGATCAGCACCGGGCCCATGACGTCGAGCGGGGTGATCTCCTCGTGACCCTGAGCGTGATCGATGATAACGGGATAACCCAGCTTCTCAGCCGTGTCGATTGCGGCACGGGCAGACTCGAGGCTCGGCGAGTTGAAGGCGCCGATAGCCATGTTGTTCTGCTCGGCAATTGCGGTGATGTCACGAAGGTTAACGAGCATGGTGCACATTCCTTTCCGGTGCGGCGCCAGAGTGTCCCAGCGTCAAACTAACCATACAAACTAGCTCTATAGTAGCCCAGATGAACGCTTACTTGTACATAATTATTTGAACAAGTTTTCGCCACAATAGAAAACTCTCCTCTTGAATTCAGCCAGAAGGAGAGCTCCCTAAAAAAGAAACGATATTTGCCTGTTAGAAATTCAGAGCTCGAACGACCGAAGACGCTGCGGCTTCAAGGTCCTCGGCACTAGGATGCGCCAAGGCCGAATCAAAGTTATCGATAAACGCCTGCGCGCGAGCGTCGCCCGGATTCTTGACAAGCATGGCCTCGTAGCGAGCACGGATGCCCGGCCCCATCTTGCCCTGGCACATAAAAGCGCCCGCAAGCTCGGCCGTCTGCGGCAGATGCTCCGCCACGCGCGCCACAATTTGATCGAAGTACTCCTGGCTTCCGCCAAAGCCACAAGTGCCAAAGAGGAAGACGCGCTTTCCGTTCATGCGCTCGAGCAACTTAGCCACGCCCTCGGTACAAGAGCCCTTATCGCACCAAAAACCAACGCACACGGCGTCCGCCGCAAGAGCCTGGCTGGCTGTGTCTTCAAGCTGGGCGACATCAGGAGCGTCGGGCAACTCGATATCGCAAATAGGCGCAGACCCTGACGCGGCAAACGCTTCGCGCAGCGCCTGCGCCAGCTGCGCCGTGTTGCCGCTCTTGCTATTGGTAATCAAAGCGATGTTCATGCTCTTCCCCAAACGTCGATGCCAGTTTTGTTTGACCTGCTAGGTTGTACCCAACATCTGAGCAAAACGACAGAGGGGGTGTTTGCGAGCGCAGCGAAAATCATCACGGCTCGACACGAGCCCCCAAGCCTTCATTTTCCAGCGCTGCATAATCTGCCGACCGGCCCAAAGCGAGAATCACCTTGTAGGCTCCCGGATCTCCAGCATCAAACCGCTCAATCGCTCGATGCAGCTCCGCAACTTCATCTTTCGAAAGATGCTCTTCCCACATTTGACAGCCGGTTCTTCCGTTCCCCTGCGAGTCTCTATTCATTCCTTTCCCCTCCTTATAGCTGCAGTTCTTCCTTCTCTACTCCTCCACGGCCCACTGGCTGTTGTAGAGACCGGTATAGAACCCATCAGCGGCAAGCAGCTCCTCGTGTGTGCCGCGCTCGATAATCTGGCCATCGCGCATGACGAGGATGCAGTCGGCATTGCGAATGGTGCTCAAACGGTGCGCGACCACAAAGCTCGTGCGGCCGGCCATGAGCTCGTCGAACGCCGCCTGAACCTGCAGCTCGGTGCGCGTATCGATACTCGAAGTCGCCTCATCCAACAAAAGAATCGCCGGATCGGTAAGCATCACGCGCGCAATGCACAAAAGCTGCTTTTGGCCCTGGCTAAACGTGCCGCCATCCTCGCCGATCATGGTGTCATACCCTTGCGGCAGCTGTCGGATAAACTTGTCGGCATGTGCCCGGCGGGCCGCCTCGACCACCTGCTCGCGCGTAGCGTCCGCGCGGCCGTACGCGATGTTCTCGTGCACCGTACCCTCGAACAGCCAGCTGTCCTGCAACACCATGCCAAAGCTACGGCGCAGGCTCGCACGCGTGTACTCGAGCGAAGAGTGACCGTCCACAGCAATCTCGCCAGCATCGATATCGTAAAAACGCAGCAATAGATTGATAAGCGTCGTCTTGCCGCAGCCCGTGGGACCAACCAAGGCAAAGCGGCGTCCCGGCTGAGCATTGATGCAAATGTCCTGCAAAAGCTTTCGCTCGGGCACATAGGAAAAGTCGACATGTTTGAACTGAACCTCGCCGCGCGGGGCAACAAGCTCCACAGCATCGGCCGCGTCTGGCGCCTCCTCGCCAGCATCGAGCAGCGAGAACACGCGCCGTGCCGAGGCATATGCCGTCTGAATCTGCGTGATGACGCTCGTCACCTCATTGAACGGCTTGGTGTACTGATTCGCATAGCTCAAAAACGTCTGAACCTGGCCCACGGTCAATCGCGCCGGCACGCCAGTGATAACGCCCGCGCAGCCAATCACCGCTACCACTGCATAGATGATGTTGTTGATAAAACGCGTTCCGGGATTCGAGAGCGAACTCATAAACTGCGCATGCTCGCCCGCCGTATACAACCGGGCATTGAGTTCGTCAAAGCGCTGCTGGGCATGCGAGCCATAGGCGAAAGCGTCCACCAGTTTTTGCTCGCCCACATACTCCTCGATATGTCCGCCAAGCTGGCCCTGAATGCTCTGCTGGGCTGCAAAGCTCTTGTTGGAAAGTTTGGCGATAAGCCCCGCCGCAAAAATGGACAGCGGCGTGACGAGCACCACCACGATCGCCATGGGAACCGAGATGGAGAGCATGAACACAAGAGTGCCCACGATAGTCACCACGCCACCAAACAGCTGGGTAAAGCCCTGAAGCAGGCCGTCGCCCACCTGGTCAACGTCGTTTACCACACGGCTGATGAGGTCGCCATGCGCATGGGAATCGATAAACGAAAGAGGCATGCGTGAGAGCTTGTCGGACGCCTCCATACGCATGTCGCGCACCGTCTCGTAAGAGAGGCGGTTTACGCAATAACCCTGGATCCACTGGAAGACAGCGGCAAACACCACCACAACAGCAAGCTCGATAATGATCGGAGTAAGCGAGGCAAAATCAACCCTGCCGGCATCCACGATGCAGTCGATGCCCCGACCGATCAAAATGGGTGTATAGAGCTGCAGCGTAACCGAGATGGCTGCCGACACAAAGGAAATGATGAACGACACCATGTGGGGGCGCACATAAGAAAACAGGCGACGCGTAACTTTACCCGCCGGCATCTGGGGAGCATTACGGCCGGGCCCTCCCAGATCATTGAGGTTGTCGTTGCCCGAAACGCTTGCGGTCACCGTCGCGACCGAACCGGTAGATGCGTAAGGATTCATCTAGCACGCCCCCTTTGCGGATGCGGCCTCGTCATGCTTGAACTGCGAGAGGCAAATCTCGCGATAGAGCTCGCAGGTCTCAAAGAGCTCATCGTGCGTGCCCAATCCCGCCACAGCACCATGGCTCAGGACGCAGATCATATCGGCGGCGCACACCGCGGAAACACGCTGCGAAACGATGACCGTCGTAAGCGGCAGCCCTCCGCTCGCACGTCCTTCCTCGCTGCGGTGCTTCACAGCACGGCGCAATGCGGCATCGGTCTTAAAATCAAGCGCCGAAGCGGAATCGTCCATGATGAGGATGAGTGGGTTACCCACAAGGGCGCGAGCGATGGTCAAACGCTGACGTTGCCCGCCTGAGAAATTCTTTCCACCTGCTTCGACCGGGCTGTCGAGCCCTTGAGGCATCTTGCGCACGAACTCAGCCGCCTGCGCCACCTCGAGCGCCTGCCACAAATCCTCGTCCGAAGCCTCGGCATCGCGCCACTGCAAATTGGAGCGAATGGTTCCCGTAACAAGCGAGGCGCGCTGCGGAACAATGCCCACCACCTGGCGCAACTGTTCAAGCGGCCATGCGCGCACGTCCTTGCCCATCACGCGCACAGCACCCAAAGTGGTGTCATACAGGCGCGGCACGAGTGAGACCATGGTCGACTTGCCCGAACCCGTGCCACCGATAATGCCAAGCGTTCCGCCAATAGGAAGCCCAAGCGTCACACCATCCACGGCGGCAGCAGCGCCCTCGCCAAAAGCAAAGGATGCCTGATCAAATTCCAGAGCCAGCACGTCCGCCGCCTCGGATGCATGGGGCAGCTTCACCATCTCATTGCCCGCATCGGTAATGCTCGTGCGCGCATGGAGCGCTTCGTTGACGCGGGAAGCCGAGGCGCTCGCTTTGGTGAAGACCACTACGAGATTCGCCACATATACAATGGAGAGTAGCGTCTGCGTCATGTAGTTTACGAAGGCGATAACCTGGCCCTGCGAGAGATTGCCCACGTTAACCTGAATGCCGCCAGCCCACAGAATGGCGCAAACGGCCAGGTTCATCACCAAAAACGTCACGGGGTTGAGCGTTGAGGACAGACGTCCCACAGCAATTGCCGTCTGGGCCTGATCGGCCGCAGCCTCATGGAAGCGCTTTCGCTCATGCTCTTCGCGCACAAAGGCGCGCACCACGCGCGCACCCGAAAGTCCCTCGCGACAAATGAGCGCGATGCGGTCGAGTTTTTGCTGCATCTGCTTGAAATACGGCACGCAGCGCGCCATCACAACCCAAAAGACAATGCCGATGAGCGGCGTCGAAACCAAGAAAATAAGCCCAAGCTTCATGTCGATAAGCAGCGCTGCGACCATGGAGCCGATTGCCAAAAACGGCCAGCGAATCAGTTGACGCACACCCAGAGCCACGGCAAGCTGCACCTGGTTGACGTCGTTGGTAATACGCGTGATGAGCGAGGGCGTGCCAAAGCGATCGAGCTCGGCATAGGAGAGTTCGTTGATGTGCTCGTAAAGCTCTCCGCGAATCACCGTTCCCATGCCCTGCGACGCAAGCGCAGCCATCTTTTGGCACACGAGTGTGAACAAGATGCCCAAAGCGGCCATCGCGACCAGCAGCAAACCGTACATGACCACGGCATGAACATCGCGCGCGCCCACGCCGCGATCAATCATACGGGCGATGACAAGAGGTGTGAGCAGGTCGAACAAGACCTCGATCAGTTTGCAGGCAGGGCCAATGACAAAATACTTTCGATACGGCCCGGAATAACGTCTAAGCAGCTCAAGCATGCGCAGCGCTTCCCTTTCGTTTCATGACAACATGGCCCACCGACATGCGGCGAGCAGCGAACACCAACAGCGCTGCGGACTTGCGCGATGGCTCACGAGGTCATGATAGAACAATTAGGTAAACGCACGGTAACGAAAGATGCACCTTATGCCGTCACGAGGCAGCGTCTTTCGGCATGAAAAAAGCCGTATGCGCTCGATGGATCCGGATGCCCGTTAGAGGCTCCTTATGGCTGCTTCCTCCCGGACCTGACCAGATTCGGAACATATCGTCACCCGAACCCATCGAGCGCGCACGGCGCTGTTGTTATATATTAGCCGCTCCCCCGCCTCGCGTCCATATCTTCATGAGAGGCACGCGAGGCGGAAGAAAAAGTTACTCCGCAAGCACGCGGGCAATGCGCTCACAGGCATCGAGCAGCATGGTGCGCGGCGTGGGAACGCACATGCGCTGGAAGAACTCGCCGCCCTCGGGATCAAAATTACTTCCATCCTGCAGCAACACCTGAGCGTCGTCGTAAATGCGACGATGCAGCTCGGCACCATCGATACCAAGCTTTCGACAGCGGGCCTCAAAATCGAACCACAGGATATAGGTGCCCTCGGGACGACGCACGCCAACGTCGGGAAGGTGGTCGGTAAAGTATGCGATCACGGTATCGAAGTTGGCCTCGATATAGGCTTTTACCTGCTCATACCAGTCATCACCCTCGTTGTACGCCGCAATCACCGCACTGATGGCAAAGGGATTCGGCTCAACAAAGCCGCGAATCTCCTCAAAACGCGCTTTGTCCTGCGCGTTGCTGAAAAACACATTGGTTGCAGCGAGGCCGGCAAGGTTAAACGTCTTGTTCACCGCCGTGCAGGTTATCACACGGGCTTCCGGCGCCACCTGCGCCATATGGTGCATCGTTACGCCCTCACATACCAGGTCGCCGTGAATTTCGTCTGCGACGATAAGCACATCGTGCTTCATGCAAATCTGGGCCATACGCTCGAGCTCTTCGGCGGTCCACACGCGGCCGACCGGATTATGCGGGTTGCAGAGGATAAACATCTTCGCCTCGGGACGTGCGGCAAGTTCCTCCAGATTGTCAAAATCGATGGAGTAGTAGAGGTCGCCCTCGAGGTCCTTGGCAGTATGACGAATGAGCTGGTTATTCAAAATCAAGCGCTCGTTGTCCTCAACAACATGCATGAACGGCGGGTAGACCGGACGCTGAATGATAATCCCATCGCCGGGCTTCGTGAACGCCTGGACGCAAACGTCGAGCGCCTTGACGGTACCTGCGCTGAGCGACATAAGATCGCAGTCAACATCCCAGTTGTCATGGCGTGCAAACCAGCCGCGAATGGCATCCGTGTATGCGCTGCAGCCGTCGAGGGTGGAGTAGCCAAAAATGCCATGGTCGACGGTAGCGTGCAGGGCGTCGAGAATGGGCTGCGCGCAGCGCAGGTCCATATCTGCCGTGAAGAGGGCGATATGGTTGTCGGTAATCTCCTTGACGCCCAAACGCTTAGCGAGGGGCTCGGCACAGTTCCACTTTTGCGAATAGCTATAGGCGTCGTGGCGACGATCGATCGGGCGATCAAAATCATATGTGACATGCTGAGAAGACATGCTGGACCTTTCTTTTGCTCATCAAATGACATGCATCGTAACACCTCGGACATGCCGAGCTGTCGCGAATGCGGGTGACAGGCAAGCTACAGCAGATAGGCGCGAACAGCTGCATCGCCCGCAACGCGCGCATTCTCGCAGGCAACGGCAGGATCAAGGGCGCACTCAAGCGCAAGCGGACGGGGCGCAAGAGGAACCACAAGGTCGATGCCGGCGCGATACACCTCATCAATATCGTTGGCCCTGCCGCCAACAATCGCGACCACGGGCTTTCCCGCCGCTTTGGCTCGTTTGGCCACACCGACAGGAGCCTTTCCAGCAGCCGTCTGGTTGTCCATATTGCCCTCTCCCGTGATGACCAAATCGGCATGAGCTGCCGCATCATCAAATCCAACAAGGTCGAGCATCGTCTCGATGCCCGAGGACATGCGCGCCCCCAGTGCAAGAAGCGCAGCGCCTGTGCCGCCGGCGGCACCCGCACCGGGGACCGCCATGAGCGAGCGAGGGCGGGCACCCGCCTCGCCCACCTGCAGGGCGCTGCCATCGTGGGCATCGCGCGCTTGCGTAAGAAGCCTCCCGTAGCGAACCAGGTTGGCATCTGCTTGGTCAAGGGCATCGGCCGGAGTGCCGTGCGCACATAAGCCCTTCTGCGGGCCAAAGATTCGAGCCGCGCCACGAACCCCCACCAGCGGGTTCGTCACATCATTCAATACCGATACCGAGACATTCCGCAAGCGCTCGAGCGCTGGCGAAAGATCGATTGAGGCCAGGCTCTCAAGGCCGCGCAGTCCGCGCCCAATTTGCACACCGCCTTCATCAAGCAGATGCGCCCCAAGAGCCATAAGCAGGCCCGCACCGCCATCGGTAGAAGCGCTTCCCCCTAAACCGATGTAAAGAGACGCAGCACCGCGGTCCAGAGCGTGGGCAATCAGCTGTCCCACGCCAAAGGTCGAGGCGTCGAGGGCAGTATCGTATGTGCAAGAAGATTGGGTAATGCCATCTGCCTGGGCCAATTCGATTACAGCAAACGGTTCCGTCGTGCTCTCATCATCGACAAAGAGATAGCGAGCCTGGCACAAAGAACCCAAGGGACCTTCGACCTCGATCTCTACCAATTCACCGCCAAGGGAACGGTAGACCGCGTCGCATGTCCCTTCACCACCATCGGCTATGGCAATTTTTTCCACCTGCGCATCGGGGGCGGCATGAAGAACGCCCTCCTCAACCCAATCTTCAATCTGCACGCTTGTGGCGCAGCCTTTGAAGGAATCGATTGCAAGGAGCACACGCGGCCCCGGCGATGCCTCGTTAGCGCTTGGACAGCAGCACGGCAGCGGCAGCTCCTCCTCGCGGCTCAACGCGCTGGCGCGCGTACCGTCGCGCAGTTGAGAGAAGAACCCCTGCAGCAGCCCGGCACACTCATCTTGGAGCACACCGGATGTCACTTCAAACGCATGGTTGAGACGATCGTCGCGGCTCAGGTCATACAAGCTTCCCACAGCCCCGCCCTTGGGGTCGGGTGCTCCAAAGACGCAACGATCGATGCGGGAATTGACCATGAGGCCCGCGCACATAAGGCACGGTTCGAGCGTCACGTAAACGGTACATCCCGTAAGGCGCCATCGCCCAAGGGCACGTGCCGCTTCAAGCAGTGCGAGGAATTCCGCATGAGCAGAAGGGTCTTTGTCGAGTTCGCGCCGATTATGCGCGCTGGCGACCACGCGACCCTCAAAGACCACCACCGCACCAATAGGCACCTCGCCTGCCTGGGCAGCAAGCGCAGCCTCATCAAGTGCCACGCGCATAAAACGCTCATCTTCATGTCGCTGTGCCATTATGAACCCTTCGCCGATATCCACGCGATTCGATGCTATCATTAAGCGTCACGGAGAGATGGCAGAGCGGTTTAATGCGGCGGTCTTGAAAACCGTTGAGCGTGATGAGCGCTCCGGGGGTTCGAATCCCCCTCTCTCCGCCATTTCTTTTTAAGCAAATCAACTGAATAGGATTGAGCACCTTTCGATAAGGTGCGGGATTCGAACCCGACAGGGCGCGTAGCGTCAAGAAAACGCGCCAGTGGCGCGTTTTTAGCGGAGCGCGGTCGGCGCTTGCCGCCGACCGGGTAAATTTTGAGCGCAGCTCAAAATTTGGACATCCCCCGCATTTCGGGCATCTCCGCCATTTCTTTTCAATCCAATCAACTAAATAGGATGAAGCGCTTTCCTACAAGACGCAGAATTCGACCCCCCCCCGAGAGGGCGCGAACCCGCAAGGCCGAGCGGCTGCCAACCTTCGCCAACAGCCAAACCCGTCCCACGACAAACTCCGCAACCAGAACCCCTATTTATTCTCGAGTACCCTCGTGACCAGCACGTTGGAAACGCGCACGAAGTGTCCCTCGTTTTCACGACGATCATCGCTGGCCCACCACATGCGAATCAGGCGCATGATGCCGCCCGCAATAAAATCGGAGGCGGGGTCCAAAAGATCAAATCCATCCTCACCGGCAGAAAGCTCAGAAGCATAACGGCTGCGAATCAAACCCGAAACCGTCTCGCAGATCTTGAAGGTAAGCATTGCGCTTACCGAGCTTGTGAGCACGTTATCCATGAGCTTCTCGTGCTCCAAGAAAAAGTCGATTAGCATCTGGAAGATCGCCTGGCGTTCGTCCACCGACGCCGCCTTTGATGTCTGCTCCTGCGTTACGCGCTCCACAAAATTCGAGCACAGGCTATCGACATAAAACGAGAAATAGGCCGTTTTATCCGCAAAGTGCTTATAGAACGTCGTTCGGCGAATCATTGCCCGATCGCACAGCATGGCAACGGTAATGTCTTCGAACCGATGCTCTTCGAGCAATTCGGTGAAAGCGGCAAACAGCGCCCGATAGGTTTTTTGCACACGAAGATCCATGAGACCCAGCCTTTCAAAAACGCTTACGGCCCCATTATGCACGTAAGATAAGTTGCGCATGTCGTTGATTTTGCAAGTGCCCCCTCTTTTTCGAACAAAACCCACGCGCCAACGCCGCATGCTTCAACTTGTACGACGGGTATACTGTGGGTGTCATGCGCGGCAATATCGTATGGTTCTCGCCGTGCCGCATTACAGAAACGGAGCACTCATGATTCCGGTCGTCATTGGCATCATCGTTGTCATCGCTATCGTTTGCGCGATAGTTGGCGTCTACAATAACCTCGTTACGCTGCGCAATCGCATCGATAACGCCTGGCAAAACATCGACACGCAGCTCCAGCGCCGCTGCGACCTGATCGCAAATCTGGTCGAAACGGTCAAGGGCTACGCCAAGCACGAGAAAGAGACCCTCGAGGCCGTCATCTCTGCTCGCAACGCTACCGTCTCCGCAACCTCTCCCGACAAGAAGATGGAAGCCAACAACGCGCTTTCCGGCGCCTTGCGCCAACTGTTTGCCGTGGCCGAATCCTATCCCGACCTCAAGGCAAACACCAACTTCGCACACCTGCAAGCCACGCTTGAGGACACCGAGAACAAGGTGAGCTACGCACGCCAGAGCTACAACGACTGCGTCCTCAACTACAACAACGCCATCCAAACGTTCCCCGGCGTCATCTTTGCCGGCATCTTCCAGTTCAAGCCCCGCACGGGCTTTGAGGCCAGCAACGAGTCCCGTCAGGCTCCGAAGGTTCAGTTCTAGCCATTGTTTCACATGTAACATGTAGGCCGCCCGCCCCTCGACATGAGAGGCGGGCGGCCTTGTTTTGACGAGCTGTGCTTGAAGCGCAAGCCCGAACTAATCGTCGTCGGTAGTGATGAGCTTGGTTTTTGCATCCATGTCGCGAATGCTACTGGCAAGTGCCGTGCCCGGATCATAATCGGTGAGAATCGCGTCGAAGTCGTTTACACCGGCATAACGAATAAAATCGGGACGACGAACCTTACTGGCATCCATAAGCATGTAATGCTCGCGCGAATGCTCAAGCATCAGCGTCTTGACCTCGGCATTGCCCGAGTTATCGGCCGTAAAGCCATAATCGGGATGGAAGGAATCGGTGGCAAGGAACGCCTTATCGGCATAGACCTTGTCGAGGATATCATTGGTGATAAATCCCGTTGCGTATTGGCGGTCGCGACGAAGCACGCCGCCCAGCAGCAGCACCTCTGCGTTGGGAAGATTCGCGCCGGCAAACGTCGCGATGGAAAGGTCATGCGTGACAATCGTGATGTTGTGGAACTCGGTCAGACAGCACACGAACTCGAACGTCGTGGTGCCGGTGTCGACCAGAATCGAGTCGCCGTCCTTAACAAAGAGAGCTGCCTGCTCGGCAACACCACGCTTGGCCTCGACATTCTTGTTCAAACGCTGATCGGGATAGGTGACCGTGATGGTACGTTTGATGGAAACGGCGCCACCGTGCGTACGGCGAAGGGCGCCGCTTCCCTCCAGCGTCGCCAAATCGTTGCGTGCGGTGACCTCCGAAACGCCAAACTGTTCGCAGATATCCGAAACCTGAATCGAAGAGCGTCTATTGACCTCTTCAACGATCATTGCGCGGCGTTCGTCAATCGAAATCTTTCGGTTTTCCCTTGGCGCAGTCTCCCACATACGCAAGCCTCCGATCGGTATAACGTCTTTCAACTGGGTCTTTTTTGCATCTTGTCTAGTATAGGAGAGAACGGCAAATAGTAGCCCCTTTATCGATAAACGTTGCGAAAGCGTCCGTAAGCATACGAAAACAGCAAAACGCGACGAGGAGGACCTCGTCGCGTCGCATCAAACTTCTGAATTCGAAAGTAAGCCAGTTAGTATCCAAGCGCCTGAAGCACAAACATAACCACCGTAAGTACCGTGATGACTCCGATTGCCGCCCACGTAAGGGCATTCCAAGCGCGGCCATTGCGATAACGCCCCATGATGTGTTTGTCCTGTGCGATAAACACAAGGAACACCAGCACAACCGGGAGCAATACGCCGTTGATCACCTGCGAGATCATCATGATTTGGAAAAGGTCGACCCCTGGCAGCAGCACGAGCACGGCAGACACCGCGATGACACCGGTGATGAGACCGCGATAGACCGGCGCCTCATCCCAGGTTCGATCGGCTCCGCGCTCCCAGCCAAATGCCTCGCAGATAGCGCTCGAGGTTACACCCGGAAGCACGCATGCCGCAAGAAAACTCGCCGCAACAAGACCCGAGGCGAAAAGCACCGTCGAGAACTCGCCTGCAATGGGCTCGAGCGCAAGAGCCGCATCCGCCGCATCAGCAATCTTGATGCCCGCCGGAAACAGCACGGTTCCCGTCGTGATGATGATGAACCAGGCAATGATGTCGGCCGTGACAGAACCGCTCACGGCATCGATGCGCTGGAGGGTCAAATCCTCCTCGGTAGCATGCTTGTCTACCACGTTACTCTGCGCCAGGAAAATCATCCATGGGGCGATGGTGGTACCGATCGTGGCCACCACGAGCGAAACATACGAGGGATCGCTCGATACGGAAGGCACGACCGTTGCGTAGGCGACCTCGCCCCAATTGGGGCCGGCCATGAAAGCAGCCACCACGTAGGCGATGAATACGCAGCTCACCAGCAGCAAAATCTTCTCGATGCGCTGAAAGCTGCCCGACATGGTAAGCAGCCAGACAAGAAGAGCGACCAGCGGCACCGAAATGCTCGCAGGAATGCCAAATAGAGCAAGGCCGCTCGCGATGCCGGCAAATTCAGAAATGGTGACGGCGGTGTTCGCGATCAACAGCGCCGCCATGGCGAGCACGCTCTTGCGCACACCAAAGCGCTCGCGAATAAGAGAAGCCAAGCCCTTACCGGTCACGCATCCGCAACGCGCAGCCGTCTCCTGCGTCACAATCAGCAAGATCGTCATCACCGGAAGCATCCAGAGCATCTGATAGCCATAGGATGCACCCGCGCTCGAATATGTGGCGATACCGCCGGCATCGTTGCCGGAAAGCGCCGCGAGCAGGCCCGGGCCCATAGCCCCCAAAATTGCGGCGAGCGTTAGTTTTTGCTTTGTCTCTCCGCGCATTACGCCCCCATGGTGGTGATCATCGCAAGTACGGCAAGCACCGAGAAGAGACCCGCCGAGATAAGAATCGAGGTAAGCTGCATCGCCGTACCCGAAACGGTCTTATCGTGCTCGTCGCACCAGTACAGCACCTTGAGGTAGATAACCGAGCTCATGGACGAAAGCAGGGTCACGATTGCGGCAACGTTAAAGCAAACGATGAACAGCTGCGCCTTCCAAACGGTGATATCGGTAAAGGCGGCGGTCGCCACAAGCTGACCGCACAGGTACACAACGAGGGCCAGAATCAAACCGGTCACCGTATTTTGCAGCCAGAACCACAGATAAGGGCGCTTTTCGTCGTCGCCATCGTCGTTTTCGAGGAAGAAGTTCTTCACGAAGGCAACCATGCGCGTCGCGGCGAGAAGCACCACGGGCATCGCGCACATGGGGAAGATGAACAGCACGGAATTATTAAAGAGGGTCTTGAGCACCGAGGCCATGATGACCGAGCACACGGCCCACACCACAATCCAGTACTGGCGTTGCACAAACCACGCAATGGCATGCGAGGTCTCGCCGGTCGTGTTCTCGCCACCGGCAGAAACACCGGCGATCTGCAGGTCTTCCTGGTGCTCCTCGGTCATGACGTCCATGGCGTCGTCAACGGTGACGATACCCAAGATATGGCGATTCTCATCGCAAACAGGAATGGCGGCGAGGTTGTACTTGGACATCTCCTCGGCCACTTCCTCCTGGTCACGGTCGGGCTCGACATAGACCACGTCGCGGTAGGCAAGGTCGCGCAAAAGCTCATCCGGCTCGGCGATCACCAGGGCACGCATGGAAAGCACACCGGAAAGAGCGCCATCGGCATCGGTGGTGTACAGGTAGTAAACACTCTCGAAGTCTTCGTCGAGACGCTTGAGGACATTGACGGCATCGGTCACGTTGGCCGTTCCGGGAAGCGCCACGAACTCGGAGGTCATGATACGGCCCGCGGTATCGTCCTCGTAACCCAGAAGGGTTCGAATGGCCTTTTCCTCCTTGACGCCCATCAGGCGCAAAAGCTTCTCGGCCTTCTCGTAATCAAGCTCATCAATCAAAGCGGCAGCGTCGTCCGGGTCCATCATGGCGAGCATCGAGGACGCATCGCGATCGGAGAGGCCCTCGAGCATCTCGGCAACCAGCTCGTCATCGTCAAGCTCCGTGATGGCCTCGGCAGCCTGGGACGTATCGAGCTGTGCGAAAACCTGGCTGCGCAGGCGCGGATCGAGCTGCTCGATGATGTCGGCGATATCCGCCGGATGCAGCTCGCCGAGAGTCTTGTGCGAAACGGAGAGCTTGATCTGCTGCGTGCTGCGCTCCAGCAGGTCCATATACGACCACGCAATGATGTCCTCGGGCAGCGGTTTACCCAAAGCCTTGGCCACAGCGGAGACCGCGCGCTCGATAGCGGGATGCAATGCTCGCAGCAGTCCGCGAGCTCCCACCTCGGCACCCAGCAGACGCAGCTGGTTTTCGCCCGAAGCGGAAAGCTTGATATCGTTTACGCGCACGACCTTCATGCCCTGCGTATCCACGATCTGCTTGTTCATGATGTCGCGCGCCAGCAGCACCTCATCGGGCTGCAGATAGGAGAAGCGAATATCAGTCGAGGGATATTTGAGAAACACGCCGTCGTCGTCAAAATGATCGACGTATTTACGCCAAGAGATCATAAAGGGCGTCTTGGACGGGCCCTGGAAGGCCAACGACGTGACGCGCGGGAAAACCTCGCCCGTGGCGATGCCCAGGTCGTTGACGACACCCATTTTCTCGCCCGTCGAGTCGATAACGGGCAGTTTGAGCATTTCAGAGAGATAGTTCATAGTGCTCCTATGCTTGTTCGGTCCTTACGGCGCAAAACGCCCAGGGAACGGATGATGCATATATGCAGCTGTCGGCCATGCGCTAAAGTGCGGCGCGAGTCACCCCATGCGCGCGATCTTCTGTGCAGCCCAGCTACCAAAGAGCACTCGCAGGGGTTAGCTACTGTGTGGTCGAGGTTTAGATTTCACCTGTTGCCTTTCTTCTAACCCTGCGATCAAATTCATGGCATGGCGCCAAGCGCAAAAGACCTTTTCCAAGAAGGACATCCCGCACCGGCAAAAGGCCATGAGCGCTCTAACTATAGCATCCAAAATGCGCAAGGAAGCAACATTCTTTCATGCATACGCGCGCTATATCAAACGATAACGCGCACATGACAAAAGTAAGCTGGCTATTTTTCGGGCAAGACAGCATCTTTAGGCATCGAAACCGTCCCCTCGACCACGTCCTGGGGAAAGCGGCCGTCTTTTGCCATGAGCTCCGAGACCGTAAGGAACGTATAGCCCTGCGCCTTGAGCTTGTCGATGATATCGGGCAGCGCCTCGATGTCCTGGGAACGGTTGCCTCCGCCATCGTGCATGAGCACGATAGACCCGTTGAATGCATGGGAAAGCACCATATCGGTGATGGCGGCGGCGCCCGGACGCTTCCAGTCCAGCGTATCGATGTTCCATAGCACGTTGCAGCTGATCAGATCTGCCGAGCGTGCCCATTCCGCATCCGTAAATGCACCATAGGGTGCGCGGATCATCTGCAGGCGCTTGCCCGAGGCCCCTTCGATGGCATCAAATGCACTCGTGATCTCGGAACGAAGGTCGTCTTTGCCCAGCGTAGGAAGATTTTGATGTCGATTGGTATGGCTTGCCAGCTCATGACCCCCGTCAAGCACGGCTTTCGTGAGAGCGGGATTTGTGCTCGCCTGATTGCCCAGGTTAAAAAAGGTAGCATGCACGCCCTTTTGTGCCAGGATATCGAGGATCTGCTGCGTGTAGGACGAGGGGCCATCGTCAAAGGTCAAGGCAATGTATTTGCCCCCATCGGAAGGCTTGGGCGTGAGCGAGGAGACCTTCATATCGGTCGCTTCCTGCACGACCTCTTTATCCACCGTCTCGCCGGAAGTCTTACCGTGCCACACCTTCTTTTTCCCGGGCTTCCCCCATTGAGAGACAAACTGGATAGCTCCACCCTTCTCCATCTGGATACCGGGCGCCATCGTCACTGTCTCCTCGGAGTGCTCTTCTGTTGTGTCCACGCCGTTGCCAACTGCGATGGCGTTTCCGTCCTCAAGCTTGAGTGAAGAGGCATCAGAGGGCTTGACCTCCTGGCCGTTCACGCTCACCGTGCAACGGTCGCCCCCGCGTTCGTCAATCACATTTCCACCCACCGAGAGCAGCTTGCCCGGCTGCACATCAAAGTAGTTGTTGTCGACAAGGTACTTGTCGAGCGACGTTCCGATACGAACCTGTTTTGCCTGGCCATTTACTGTGATGTGCACAGGACGAAGAAAGCACGTCCAACCCACCCCGGCACCAATCAAGAGCACAAGGATGCAAAGCACGATGAGGGGAATATGGCTGCGATCAGTATGGCCGCCCGAGGAAACCGTGAACTTCGATTTCTTAAGAGAGACAATACCGTGTGCCTTAGAGCCGCCAACGGGCAAGGGCATATGAAGCTTCGCCGGCTTAGAGGCAGCCGTATCTTTCTGATGCGAGCGCGCGGATGGTGCGGGGGCGCCGTATACGCGAGCGGTGCCCGTCGCTTTATAGCGCTTGGGCTGATGACTGGACATATGCGGCAAGGGCGGAACCGCGGACCCGCGGCGCATCTGTGGCTTCGCCTGAGGCGTCCCGTCCTTACCGCTATGCTTTTGCCCCCGAATATCCTGGGTCATGTTGCCTCGCCCTTACCATGCCAATAACCCTATCGTGTTTTCGGCCTGAGTGTAGCAGCGCATAGGCTGGCATAACAGTTACAAATTCGTCATCTAACGGTACGGAAAGGCACTGCTCGATGCAGCAACCTATTCAGCGGTCGTATCCGCATCATCGTCGGACTGCGTAGCCAGCGTAGGCAGAGTGGCGCCCTTGGGCATCGATGCCTGCGACAGGTCGATTGCACCCTTGAGGTCTTTGTCGGTAGCAATCAGGTCGTCAAGCGTCACGAACTTATAACCATCTGCCAAAAGCTTCTCGATAATCTGCGGCAGTGCCTCGACAGTCTGGGCGGACGTCTCATCGTTATCCGTCATGGACACGATATTGCCGTTCGAGACCGAGCTGGTAACGGTCTCGACAACGCTCTCGGCGCCCGGACGCAGCCAATCGCCCGAGTCAAAGCTCCAAGACACGGAAGCGCCCATCAGATCCATCGCCGCCGCCCACTGCTCTTCGCTCATGCGACCATCGGCCGAACGAACAAGAGCCGTCTTGGCACCCGTCGCCGCGCTCACCGCGTCGAGCCCCGCGGCCAAGGTACTGCGAAGCGAATCGCCCGTCTCGTCGCCCAACGAGGCATACAGGCCTAGCTCGCAACCGGCGTCCGCAATGGCGCGCGCCTGGCTTGCATAGGTGGAGGCGCTATCCGAACTCAGGAAAAAGGTTGCCGTAATACCCTTCTCTTTAAGAATCTCGAGAATCTGATCGGTATATTCGCTCGGCGCACCGTTAAAGGTAAGCGCAATGTACTTTCCGGATTTCGGTTTCACCGAAGCACAGGCCACCACGGCATTTACCGGCTCTTTCACCACGCCACGGTCCTGCGTCTTGCCAGAAGTCTTACCGGTCCAAACTTCACTACGACCAGCCTCGCCCCAGGTCTTGACGTACTGGATGGCGCCCGATCCCTCAAAGGAAATGGTCGGTTGAATCGTGGTGGCTTTGATATCGTGCTCCTCGTAGGTGTCACGACCGTTTTCGATAGTGAGCTTCTCGCCACCAGTCAGCTTAATCGAGGAAAGCTTGCTGTTCTCGATCTGTTTCTTTCCCAGCTTGACTGAAATCTTCTCGCCACCGCGCTTGGTGAGCACGGAATCGTCCACCGCTAGCAAATTGCCGGCGCGCACCTCGATGCTCTGACTATCGATAAGCTGCTCGATCGTCGAATTGATGCGAACTTGGACCGTCGAGCCATTGAGCTCTACGTCGACCGTGCGGTTGGTGTAACCGATAACAGCGGCGATAAACAGCAAGAACGCACAGCCCACCGCAATAAAAGCGTATGGGTTACGCTTGTTGGGACGCATGTTGCGACGTCGATTGCTGCGGCCAAAGCCCTGCGTATGATGCAGATACGTAGCCCCCGGCTTCTTGGCGCGGCGACGCGCCGAGGACGGAAGCTGCTGACCTACGGGCGCACGCCGATAGGTGGGTCGTTTTTTATTCGTGGAGTAGGACGTGGTGTATTGAGGCAATGTGTATCCCCTCCCCTTCTTTCGCGATCCGCGATCGACGTTACTTTGCGCGCTTCTTTTTTGCCGGCGTGCCCGCCGCCTTCTTGTATTCGGCAGCAAACGATTTGAACATACCCTTGGTGCGGCCCAGCTGTTTGCCCAGAGCCTTCGATCCGCGATCGAGGGCAACCGAGCCCTTATCGTCCAAAACCTTGGCTCCCGCTTTTACCTTGGTGGACACAGCCACGCTCGCCTCGGCGGCATGCGCTGCGGCGCCGCCGGAAAAGCTAAGGTCGAGAACCTCATCTGCCACAATCATCGCGCCATCACGATAGCCCTTGAGGTAAGACGCCGGCATCTGGATATCGCCCAAAAGCGCACTCGAGGCCATACCGCCTGTAAGTTGGAAATGATCCACCTCGCCGGTCTTCGAATCAAAGGCAGCCTCTGCACAATATCCAACCGACTTGCCCGATTTGATACGCACATCCATGCCTGTCCAAATAAGACAGCGATCGAGATCGATCCCCAGTCGCTTTGCAGCCGGCGCATCGAAATTCTCTTTTGTGTCGACCACGCACGGCACGCCTTCATACATCTCAAGGGCATCGAGGGGAACGAACTTGTCGGCTTGTTTGACCATGCCCACAATGTCGGGGAGCTTGATCATAAAGCCAACAACGCGCGTCCCATTAGGCGTAAACACGGGAAAGTGCACCCTTCCGAGCTTTTTGGGCTCTTTGGGTGCACCGTTTTTATCCAGCCGCTTGTCAGGTGCGGGAATGCGATAGATACGCTTTCCCTGGATATCAGCTACCAGCATTTATGCCTCGGGAGCTGCCTCGGTATCGACGGTGGGCTCATCCTCAACCGTCTCGACAACCACGTCGGCAGCAGGGGTCACCGTGCCGCCAGCAATGGCATCGTTGAGCTGCTCGCGCAGCTGGTCCATGCGCTCGCGAGCAAGGTCAACCTTGGCGCGGAGCTCATCGGTCTTAGCATCGACCATGGGGCCGAAGTCGGTTGCAGCGGTACGAGCCTGGTCGACGCCCTGCTCGTAGGCATCGCGGGCATTATCCCACGCGTCGTTGGCGATGTCGGCAGCCATCGCGCGCGTCTCGGCGCCGGAGCGCGGAGCGAGCATGATACCGGCGATCGTGCCTGCGGCAGCACCGAAGAAAGCGCCTGCTGCGAAGTTAAATGCTTTACCCATGTCGTTTCCTCCCAAGGAGAGACTCCATCGAATGTTGATTCATTATACCCACCTGTCGCAAAGACGCGACGATGCGACTCATCGACTATCAGCGACGCTTAGGCGCGAGGCACCGAATTCACGTCCTCGTGCGCTGCGCGGGAACCCTCGGCAGCAGCCCCGCCAAACACGGCGGACGCATGCTCGGAGGAGGTATCCGGCGCAACCCCCTCGGTATCGATAACCGCAGGCGCCGTGACCTCTTCCTCCACCTCGGGCACATCCGGCTGCTCGCCACGCACGCTAAGAATCAAATTGCGGAGCGCCGCAACGGTGCCCGGGAAATCGGGGGCGGGAGCGTTGCCGTGCAAAAACGCCCAGTCCATCATGAACGTAGCAGACGAAAGGGCGCCAATCGTCAACGAATCATCGGGACAGGAAAGTTCGACCTCAAATGTACGGTCCTCACCGGGGACGCGACGCGTGCGACCACAGGAGATGTCGCCGGCAAGACCGGTCTCGCGCATGATCTCGACGCTCAGGTGCTCCAGCAGGTGGGCCACCTCGGTCTCATGCATGCAGTCCTGGAACTCACGGCCCGCATCACCCAGGCACAGGTGATGGGCAATCTCGGGAGCGAGGTAATAGACGCGCGCCGTCGCCTCGATATCTTCCGAGGTCATGATTGGCAAACCCTCGTTCACAGCAATGCGCGCCGTGAGCTTCTCGGCACCCACCGTAATCTTCTCTATATTGAACAGCTCAGACATATGCCGCTCTTCCTACTCGTGCGCAGTGACTTGCGTTTCCTCGTTTTGAGGAGCAGGCTCATCAGGCGCAGGTGCTGTCACGCGAATCAGCGAGATGCGCTGGCCTCGCATTGATTGAACTTTAAACTTGTACCCGCTAACTTCAAAGACCTCGCCGATATCCGGAACAGAATCGCACAGATCCAAGATCCATCCGGCGACGGTCTCGTAATCGTCGCTTTCCTCGATAGGCCAGCCCAGGTCAACCGCGTCATCGCACGGAAAACGTCCGTCTACCAGCCACTCGCGGCGCGAAAGGCGCGTGAGATATTTATTGTCCGGATCGAACTCGTCCTCGATCTCGCCCACAATCTCCTCGACGATATCCTCGATGGTGATGATGCCGGCCGTGCCGCCGTATTCATCCACCACCACGACGATCTGCTCGTGCGCGTTTTGCATCTCGGAAAGCAGCGGCAAGATATCCTTGGTATCGGGCACGAACGTCGCGTCGCGCATGTACTTTGCAACGCGGTCGTCCTCATCGCCCGACATCATGGGTTCAAGAAGGTCCTTAATATGAGCGATACCCACCACGTTATCCTGATCCTCATGGAAAATCGGCAGACGGGAGAAGCCCGTACGGCGCATAACGGCCATGACCTCTTCCACCTTGTCGGTATCCTCACACATGGTGATATCGACACGCGGAACCATAACCTCGCGGGCAACCGAGTCGCCCAGGTCAAAAACCTCGTGGATGATGCGCTTTTCCTCATCGAGCAGCGTATCCTGCTCGTTGATCATGTATTTGATCTCCTCTTCGGAGACGTTTTGGCGATCGTCTGCGCTCTTGATGCGCAGCAGGCGCGCAAGGCCGTCGGCGCAAGCTCCGGTGAGCCACACGGCAGGACGGGCAATCTTCTGGAAAATCGAAAGCGGTCCCACAACCTGCTTGGATACGCCCTCGGCGTTAGCAAGACCGATACGCTTGGGCACAAGCTCGCCTGCGACAACCGAGATAAAAGACACGACGATGGTGATAAGCACCGGCGCAAGGCCACGCGCGATAGCGGTGAGCGGAGCGAGCCCAAAGCTGCTCAGCCAGTGTGCCAGAGGATCGGAAAGGCTCGTCGAGGCAACGGCAGAAGACGCGAAACCCACGAGCGTGATAGCGACCTGAATGGTCGCCAGGAATTCATCGGAATCGGCGGCGAGCTCTGCGGCCTTGGCAGCACGACGGTCGCCCTCCTCCGCCTCGTGCTCGAGCACCGTACGTTTTGCCGTGGTCAGCGCCATCTCGGACATCGAGAAAAAGCCGTTCACGAGTGTAAGAAGCAGCGTGGTGATAATGCTGATGGTTATGTCCATAGGGACGTTTTCAAACCTCCAAGGAAGTGGGAACGGTAAACAGCAAGCGGCAACAGGCCGCAGGCGCTATCAGATCACGAAGAGGATCACCGCCATAAACTGGAAGATGCTGCCGGCAAGGACCCACAGGTGAAACACGCTGTGCATATAGCGAATCTTTTTGGCAATGTAGAACGGCACGCCGATGGTGTAACAAACGCCACCGATGGCGAGCAAGGCCAAAGCGAGCGGCTCGAGCAGACCGATCAGCTGAGGCAGGCGAAACGCAACGAGCCATCCCATAACCAGGTAGATCACGCCCGTGAGCCAGCGAGGCTGGCGCTCGCGCATGATGGCCTCAAACGCAATACCCGCAAACGCCATGACCCATACGACGACAAACAGCACGATACCGCCGTCGTTCTCAAGCGTGATGAGGCAAAACGGCGTGTAGCTGCCCGCGATGAGCAGGTAAATGCAGCTGTGATCGATAATGCGAAATACGCGCTTGGCAGGACGCGGCTGAATGGCGTGGTACAGCGTCGACGCAAGATATTCGAGAATGATAGAAACGCCGTAAACGATGGCGGCAACCAACGAGGCCGGATGCGCACCGCTCAAAGCGGCCTTGACAATCAAAAGCACCAAACCGGCAATGCCCAGCAGGCATCCGACACCATGGGTGACGGAGTTCATGATCTCCTCGCCCAGAGTGTAGTGCGGAACCGCCGCGGTATCGGGCCGCGGCTTAGGACTGTCGCTGGTATCAGACATAGTAGATGCGTCCTCCAAGAAAATAGTTCTCAACACTATAGCAAACGGCAGGTAAACGCGCGAGTTCTACACGCATATCCTGCCGTTTTGCCACACAACGCAAAATGGGGGACGGGCGCGCATGCGCCAATCCCCCATCTAATGCCAGGCTGATTATTACTATTTGACCTCGATGAGCTCATATTTACTGGTACCGAGGCCGATCTTTTCGGCATGAGCGATGCAGGTACGCCAATCGGTATCGGGATGCGTGATGCAGAACGGATCGCGAGCCTGATCGCCGTGCAAATGCTCGTGCTCGTGCTCCATCTTCTCTGCGCTCTCGGTAAGTACGGTGTTCGGAAGCGGAGCCTGAGCCATCGCCGCATCAGCACATGCCTGGTCTATGGCCACGGGATCAAAGCTCGCGAACATGCCGATGTCGTTGATGATCGGCGTGTCGTTTTCGGCATGGCAATCGCAGTTGGGGCTGATGTCCATTGCAAGCGAGATGTGGAAGCTCGGACGGTCCTGCACAATGGCCTGCGTATACTCGGCGATCTTGCAGTTGAGCACATCGGCGGCGGCACTGTAATCAGGGCAGATGGCATCCTGATTACATACGCCAATGCAGCGGCCGCAGCCCACGCAGCGGTCGTGATCGACAGACGCCACATGGACCTCACGGGTCTTGCCGCTTGCCGTGGTGTGCTCACGCACCTCGTCAAAGCTAAAGGCGCCGTGCGCGCAGATCTTCTCGCACGCATGGCAACCGATACAGCGCTCGCCGTTAACGCTCGGCTTGCCGGCCGCGTGCTGCTCCATCTTACCCGCACGGGAACCGCCGCCCATGCCAAGATTCTTCATGGCGCCGCCGAAACCCGCCTGTTCGTGACCTTTGAAATGCGTAAGGCTGATCACGATATCGGCATCCATGAGGGCATGGCCGATCTTGGCCTCTTTCACATACTCGCCATTCTTGACCGGCACGAGCGCCTCGTCGGTACCCTTGATGCCATCGGCGATGATTACCTGGCAGCCGGTTGCATACGGCGTAAAGCCGTTTTGATATGCGGTGTCGATATGCTCGAGAGCGTTTTTGCGACTTCCTACATACAGCGTGTTGCAATCGGTAAGGAAGGGCTTGCCGCCCAGCTCCTTGACGACATCGGCCACGGCGCGCGCGTAATTGGGGCGCAGGAAGCTGAGGTTTCCCAGCTCGCCGAAGTGAATCTTGATGGCGACGAATTTGTTCTCAAAATCAATCTGGTCGATTCCCGCGCGATAGATCAGGCGCTTGAGCTTATCGAGTTGGCTCTCGCGACCATGAGTGCGCAGGTTGGTGAAATAGACCTTGGCGGAATCGGTTGTCATGGCTGCCCTCTTTTTCTTGGTGTACGTATGGTTGAGTAAACCCCTCGGCATTCAGGCCCTTACAAAGGATTGCCCGCCTCAAATGCTTCGAGCGCCTCCCGCAGCATAGGACCATCGGCGCGGCAGGGTTCCGGTCCGTTCTTGCGCAGCATGCGCGTCTCATGGCCCTTGCCCGTCACGATTACCACTGCCGGGCGTGTGGTCTCACGCACCAGCGTGCGAATGGCCTGCTCGCGATCGACCACAATCTGCCAGTTATGATTGCCCTGCTCATCCGCAAAGTGAGCAATGGTCTGACAAATGTCCTGCGCGTCCTCGGGACCCGGATCGTCCTCGGTAATCACGATGCGATCGGCATACTTACCCGCAGCAACGCCCATGGTCTCGCGACGATCCACGCCCTTGCCGCCCGTAGCGCCAAACGCCACAGCAAGCTCGCGATCAGGATAGTTCTCGCGCAAGTCGCGAAGCATGGTTTCGAGGCTCATGCCGTTATGCGCAAAGTCGACTACGCCCACGATGGTTCCAGACTCGGTGGGATACATCTCCATACGTCCAGGAACACGAACCTGCTCGAAACCGTGAACGATAGCCTCTTCCTCAATACCCAAGGCCTCAGCGCAGGCGATAGCGCCAAGCACATTGGAAATATTGAACTTAACAGGTGTAGGCACCAACACGTCGCGCGAGAAGCGCGGGGTCACCACCGAGGCGACGATGCCGCGAGGGCCATGGACAAGGTTCGTGGTATAGATGTCGGCATCGGTATTGGAAAGCGAGTACGTCACCACGCGCTCACATACGCGCGCAGCCTCGAGCACCTCATCCACATGGTCCATGTCGAGATTGACCACAGCCGCGCGGCTCTGCTTGAAAATCTTGAGCTTGGAGGCAAAGTAATCCTCGAACGTTGGGTGCTCGATGGGCGAAATATGGTCCTCGCCGATATTGGTAAACGCCCCCACTGCAAAGTCGACGCCATAGGTGCGCTCATACTTGAGTGCCTGGCTCGAGGCCTCCATGATCACATGCTCGCAACCACTCGAAACAGCGTTCGAGAGACGACGCTCAAGCTCGAAGGATTCGGGCGTCGTGAGCTTAGAGATGCCCGATTCGACACCATCGTCAAACTCGACACTCGAAAACAGGGCCGATGTATGGCAACCTGCAAGGCGCGCGTGTGCGTCGAGCACTCCCTTGAGATAGTAAGCGCTCGTGGTCTTGCCTTTGGTGCCCGTGAAAGCGCACACTCCAACCTTGCCGCTGGGGTGATCATAAGCTATGTCTGCCAGGCAGCCCAGCGTGCGGCGAATATCGCTGACGATGATGCAGGGGATATCGACTTCGTAATCGATTTCGGAAACATAGGCGACGGCGCCCGCCTCAATCGCCTGCAGCAGGTACTCGCGCTTAAAGCTTGCGCCCTTGCAAACAAAAAGCGTGGCTGCACGACTCAGCCGGGAGTTGTCGGTAGCGAATTCGATACGCGCATCGGCATCATAGTCATCGGAGCGAACAAAGACATCGGCATCTCTAAGCGCTTCGACAAGTGCCCCCAGGGCATGCGCAGCCTGCGTGGTTTCTTGCATAGATCGGCTCTCCTTATCACAGCGGGCAAAAGTGCCCCGTATAAATCAAACGCACCAGCATTATAAATTGTTATTTAAAGACGCATGGAGGAATCGGGGTCAAGACATCTAAGTGCTATGCTTTTTGCCTGCACAAACGCACCTCATCCACTCAATCGGCAGAAAGAACCATATGCGCACACATCACCGTTTTGCCCAATCTGCCCGCCGCACGTCCCTCGCCTTGTGCCTGGCCTCGTTTATCGCCGTAGCGCTCGCTCTTACCGGCTGCGGCGCTGCCGCATCAAACGGATCTGCACAAGGAGGCAGCTACAAACTTGTCGAGGACGGCAAGCTCACCGTCGCGAGCGACCTTGCCACCCCACCGTTCGAGTACGTGGACGACGCAGGCAACAACCAGGGCTTTACCGTGGAGCTCATGGATATGATCGCCCAGGAGATGGGCCTTGAGCTCAACTACCTGCCCGCCCAGAAGTTCGACAACATCATCCCGATGGCCAAGCAAGCCGTGAAGACCGACGTCTCGGCATGCAACATCACCATCAACGACGCGCGCAAGAAAGAGGTCGACTTCACCGACCCCTACATGGACTCCAACCAGGGCGTCGCCGTCGCTAAAAACTCGGGCTACGCCGATACCGATTCGCTCAATGTCGCTGGCGTAAAAATCGCCGTCCAGTCGGGCACCACCTCCGAGGAGTGGGCGCAGGAAAATCTGCCCCGCGCAACCACCGTCAACTTTGATGACTGGACCGCGGCCTTCACCGCCGTGATGAGCGGCCAGTGCCAGGCGGTTGTGTGCGACCTTCCCGTCGAGCAGTGGATGGTCAACGGCTCGTTCACAGATATGGAAATCATCGAGGAAGTTCCCACCGGCGAGCAGTTTGGCATCGCGGTTTCCAAGGACAACCCCGAGCTCACCGCCGCCATCAACACCGCCCTTAAACAGATTCGCGCCGACGGCCGCTACGACGAACTCTACGAGAAGTACTTTGGCACCAAGCCAAGCAGCAGCTCTAGCTCCACCACGGACACGGAAGGCTATAGCCTTGTCGAGGATGGCAAGCTCACCGTCGCGAGCGACCTCGCCACCCCGCCGTTCGAGTACGTGGACGACTCGGGCAACGACCAGGGATTCACCTTCGAGTTGATGGGCAAAATCGCCAACAAGTTGGGCCTCGAGCTCAACTACCTGCCCGCCCAGAAGTTCGACAACATCATCCCGATGGTCAAGCAGGGCGTGAAGACCGATGTCGGCGCCTGCAACATCACCATCAACGACGCACGTAAAAAGGAAATCGACTTCACCGATCCTTATATGGATTCGAACCAGGGCATCGCCACGGTCACGGGCTCCCAGTACGACTCGCTCGATAGCCTCAACGTCGAGGGTGTGAAAATCGCCGCGCAGTCCGGCACCACGTCCGAAGAATGGGCGACCGAAAATTTGCCCAACGCAACAGTCGTGACCTTCGACGACTGGACCGCCGCGTTCACCGCCGTGATGAGCGACCAGTGCCAAGCGGTCATCTGCGACCTTCCCGTCGAGCAGTGGATGGTCAAGAGCTCCTTTACCAACATGACCATCATCAAAGAGATTCCCACCGGTGAGCAGTTTGGTATCGCGGTTTCCAAAGACAACCCCGAACTCACCGCTGCCATCAACCAGGCGCTGGCCGAGCTCAAGGAATCCGGCGAATACGATGAGCTGTACGAGAAGTACTTTGGCTCCACGCCCAGCAGCAGCGATGGGACTTCTACTAGCGGCACCGACGGAGATGCCAGCGCGAGCGAGGGTTCCTCATCCACGCTGCAGGTCACAAAAGCCACCGCGCGCTCCAACGAAGACGGCGGCACCAACGTGCTTGGCGGCATTGCCACGCGCCTGACCTGGGAAGCGACAACCGGCACCGAGGAGAGCGTCAGCAAGGTCACGCTCGCCTTGCCCGAGGGCGGCTCGTTCGAAGACTCCAGCGCTACGGTAACCGTGCTCAACGGTCTTGATCGCACCGATGTCGAGGCGACGGCCAAAGTTGAGAAATCGAACCTGGCAATTTCCTTCGCCGAACCCATCGCCGCCGGCAGCAACGTGCGTATCGAAGTCGAGGGCGTCGTGTTCCCCAGCTCCGCCGGCGCCTACGCCGTTGACGGTACCTACGAGCTTGCCGATGGAACCGAGTGCGATCTTCCCACCAGCCCCACTATCGCCGTAACCGAGAGCACGGTCGTACAGAACATCGTCCGCTGGCTCGATGATCAATCCTGGGTCGAGGCATGGAACGCCAATCCCTTCCTGGGTATGTTCTTCAAGCCCCAGTATGTGGTGACCTCGATCGCTTCGCTCTTCCAAGGCTGGGGCGTCGCGCTGCTCGTCACCGCCATTGGCTTCCCGCTCGCCATCCCCATTGGCTTGCTCTTTGCCTTTATGAAGATGAGCCGTCGTCGCTACCTGCGCGGCATCGCCATCTGCTACATCAACTTCCTGCGCGGAACGCCGCTCTTCCTGCAGATCTACATCGCCTTCTTTGGTCTGCCGATGATCGGCCTCAACCTGCCCAACCTGCCGCTCGGCGTGGCCGTGCTCGCCATCAACTGCTCGGCCTATCTTGCCGAGATCTTCCGCGCGGGCATCGAATCCATCAGCAAGGGCCAGCACGAGGCCGCAACCGCGCTGGGCATGAACTGGTTCCAAACCATGGGACTCATTATCATCCCGCAGTCCATCCGCCGCGTGATTCCAACCATGACCAGCGAGTTCGTTATGCTCTACAAGGACACTTCGCTCCTTTCGAGCGTAGGCGTCATGGAGCTGATGATGTTCTCCAAGAACCTCACGGCAACCACAGGCAACATCACGCCCTACATCTGCGCTGCACTTTACTACCTCGTCGTCACCATCCCGCTGATCCACTTTGTGGGCAAGATCGAAAAGAAGCTTGCGGCGGGTGGCGCTGACGCGCGATAGCCCGCATCGAAAACGCCGCAATGCTCGAAGGCCTCCCTGTCCGTATGAACAGGGAGGCCTTCGTTGTACTGAGCATGCTGAAAACGAGCGAATTAAACAGGCAATGAATCGGAGTCGATGGTCTGATACTCAGAGCGGTCTCCGGGGAATCGGGCAACCAAGCTCTCAAAAGGACGGCCATCATCCAGATAGCCGATCTGCTCGACCTCAAGCAAGGGCGACCCCTCGGGAATACCCAGGATCTCGCACTCGCGCTCCGACGCCGTCACCGCTCGCAATGTCTTATGAAAGCTATCGGGCGTGACTTCGTAATTCTCATCAATCCATTGGCGAATAGATGTCTCGGCAGACGTCAGGCGAATATCCCTAAAAATCTCGACCGGATAATAGAGGTACTGCACGTCAATCGCCTGTCCGTTATGCAGATGCGAGCGTTCGATATAGAACGTAAAGCTAAACTCATGCAAGCCGAGCTCATGGCGCACATGCTCATCGGGTTTGACCACGGTGAACTCGTGGACCGTGCAGCTTGGGTGTTTGGCAAGATTTACATCGATATCGTCGGTAAGGGAAATGGTGTTGAGCGGCTTGTCGAAGGACTGCGTCGCGACCTTCTTCACGTATACGCCCGACCCGCGCTTGCGCGAAACGAGGCCGCGCTTCTCGAGCTCATCCATAACCTGCTCGATTGTTGTGCGGCTCACGTGATACGCCTTGGTCATCTCCACAACCGTAGGCAGCTGATCGTAAGGCTGCAGATCGCCTCTTCGAATACAGCCCTCGATATCTTTAACGATGTCCTTGTATTTTGCCACTAACCCTCAAACCACCATGCTAGACATGTCATCTAAATCGAATCGGATCCCAAGCGTATCGGGATCCGATTCAAAGCGTTCTAGTTTTATATTCCCATAGGCAGGGACCGAATTACGCGATAAGGCTCCGCGTTGGGAACATCTACACCGTATTACTGCACTTACGGCACCTAAACCATGGCCTTGACCATGGCAAGGAGACGCTCGACGTCCTCGATGCGCGTGTCGCCCGTAGCCTTATCGATAATCGAGCTATAAACGTGCGGAATCACCTTGGGCACACCGGCGTCCAGAATGATGTGCATGATCTCCTCGAAGTTCTCCAGGTCGATGCCGCCCGTCGGCTCCAAGATGAAGTCCTGACGTGCACATGCCTCAGAAACCGCCTTGAGCTCCTCTTTGACCTTGAGGCCGCCCATGGGGAAGAACTTGAGCGAGTTGCCGCCCATCTCCTTCACGATAGCAATCAGGGTATCGGCGGGAACGAGTGCGGGCTCGGCGCACTCGCGGGAAAGCGGACCCGTCGAGATCTTGACGAGGCCGGGGGTTCCGGAAGGGCCAACCATGGCATTGATGTGGCACTCGTCGTTACCCACGTTCGCACGGGTAGCAGAGACGGCGCAGAAGGCCTGGTTGAAGTGGTTGGCCTTGATCTCCTTTGCGACCTCGGCCACGGCACGCCACTGGTTGGGGTTGCCACCGCCCAGGCCAACCGAGAGATTGCCCTCAAGAACATCCATGTACTTGTTCATGTCCTCGATAGCGGCCTCGACGGTGTCGTAATCGGCGGTAAGAACGCCAACCTCAACATGGCCCTCGGCAGCCTTGTAGATATCGGCGGCATTCTGCAGCGATCCGCCCAGAACGTTCAGACAAACACGGTCGTTATAGTAGTTAATCGGCATAATTTAGCCCTCCATAATCTGTTTGAGAACTTCGACGATAAGCTCCTTATCGCCCTCGAGCATCGGACGCGGGTCGAAATCGATCTTCCCAAGGTTCAAAAACTCTGTACGGGCCCACACAATCGGATCGCCCGAAACAAGCTTCTCGTTGACCTGCTCCATGGTGAGCCCCGCAGGGGCCTCGGAATCAAAGGTGATGCGGCAGCGGAAAATCGCACGTCCCGCCTCGTCCTGAATCTTCTCGGCATGCAAACCGCGAATCTGGTTGATCTCGCTGACAAGCCAATCGATCTTCGCCACATTGACCTCGACCTCGGCGGCATGATCGCGCGCCTCGTACTGATCGAGCGCGGCAAGAAGACCCATAATCTGCTCCTTGCCCACCTTCATGGCACGTCCAACGCCGTGATATTGGCGCTTGGCCCACTCGGCATACTCGCGCTTGCCGCACATAAATCCCGAGGTCGTTGCCTCAAGCGCCTTTGCGCCCGAGTAGCAAACGATGTCGGCGCCCAAGGCGATGTATTTGCGGAAATCCTCCTCGGCAGCGCAATCCATCACGAAGGGGAGGTTGTGCGCGTGAGCGATGTCGCGCATCGTCTCGATATCAACCATGCCCTTTTGCACGCAATGGTGGCTCTTCACGTAAAGCAAGCAAACGGTCTTATCGGTGATGGCCTCCTCGATATCCTCGGGGTGCACCTCATTTGCCTGGCCGCACTCGACAGGGCAGCCGCCGCCAAGACGAATCATGGTCTGGATGGGCGCGCCAAAGTCGATCGAATGGCCCTTCTGAAGAACCACCTCGTTTGCCGCCCCGCAGGGATCGGGAAGCTTGTAGACAGCAGTCCACTGACCGCGCGTCACCAAGCCGGCAATGGACAGAGCCAGCGCCGCCGAAGCGCAAGACGTCACACAGGCGCCCTCGGCTCCGGTATGCTCCGCAATCAGCTCGCCCGCGCGATCGATAAGGTCGTCAATCACCACATAGGAGCTCGCACCCTCAACCGCAGCTGCGGCAACCTTGTCGCTGATGGTCGAAACGCCCAGCTTGGTCACACGACCAGAGGCGTTGACCACGCGCTTCAAACCGATGTTTTGATAGATGCTCAAAGTCGGTCCTCTCGTATATCAATGATTCCATGGATACAGTGAAGCCGTTGGCAGCGCCAAGAGGAGTCTCGCGCTGCCAACGGCGTTGGCGCCAGGTTGGCTATTAGAGGATGCCAAGGAGAGCGCACACAACACTGATGACGATAATCGACAGCAGGATGACGTTGTAGCGCGGGCCCTTCTTCTGCATGTAGAAGTAGATGCCGAACACAGCGACGAGCGGCAGGATACCGGGGACGACAGCGTCCAGGATCTCCTGGAACACGAGGGTGTTGCCAGCGCCCATGGTGATCTGGAACGGAGTGGTGATCGCGATGTAGGAGCTGGAAAGAGCGCCCATCATGATCAGGCCAAGCACGTTAGCAGCAAAGATGATGGACTGCATCATGCCGGACTGGAGGATGCCGGTGATGGACTGGCGGCCAAGCTTGTAGCCACGATGCGTCATGAAGTACTGGATGATGATCGTGATGCCAGGCCACAGAATCAGGGGCATGATGCCGCCGAGAGCGCTGCCCTGGGAAGCGTACGGAATGAAGACGCCGTAGATGATGGGCATAACGACTGCCCAAACGATACCGTCGCCCATACCGGCAATGGGACCCATAAGACCGGTCTTGATGGAGGTGATGGCGGAGCCGGGAACGGTGCCCTCGGTTGCAGCCTCTTCCTCCATGGCGATGGAGATGCCCTGGATTACGCCGCCGAGCGTGCCCTCGGTGTTAAAGAAGGCCAGGTGACGCTTGAGGGCCTCGGACAGGTCCTCCTTCTTGGGGTAGAGCTTCTTCAGGCAGGGAATCATGGAAGCGCAGTACACAAGGCTCTGCAGACGCTCGTAGGAGTTGGACTCCTCGCAGCCAAAGTAGTACAGCCAGAACGACTTGGTAACGTCCTTCTTGTTGAGAAGGCCGCTCTTTTCCTTAACGTCTTCCTCGGAGGTAGCGGTCACCTTTGCGTTAGCAGCCTCGGGGAACATGATCATACGGAGCACGAGAGCGATGATCAGGCCGAAGATAGCCATACCCATGACGGGGATGCCCAGGTAAGCAACGGCGAAGTAGCCCAGGAAGAAGAAGGGGATGAGCTCCTTCTTACCGATGACCATGATGGTCAGAGCAAAGCCGAGGGCGGGAAGGATGCCACCCATGACCTCGAAGGAATGGGTGAGAACGGTGGGAAGGGCGTTGATGAGGCCCTGTGCCCAATCGGCACCCAGGAAGTCGATAGCGAAGACAAACGGGAAGCGGATCACGAAGCCCATGAGTGCCGGATACAGGTAAGCGCAGCGATAGATGCCAGCGGTGTTGGCGTCCTCGGCGTACTTGTCTGCCAGGTGAACCCAGAAGGCGTTGGTGGTACGACGCAGCTGGTCGACGAACACGCCGATGATGCCGAAAGGCACAGCCAGGGCAACGGCGAGCTCAGGAGACATGCCGGACATGACGCCCAGGGGGATGGCGATGCAGCCGGCAAGAGCGGGATCGTTGGGAACGTTGCCGCCAGGGGTGGACGTAACACCCAGGTAGACGAGCTGCAGAGCAGCGCCGATCTCCATAGCGGTGACCATCTGGCCGGAAATCAGACCGACGAACACGCCGATCGTCGCGGGCTGGAGCAGGGCGCTAGAAATGGTGTAGCCAAAACGCAGACGGGCAATCCAGTAATAGATGCCCATGCAAATGGCAATACCGAGAGTACTCATGCTGACCTCCTAAAACAATGATTCGTAACGTTGCTAAGCGCGATATTTCTTAAGAATCGAGTCGACCTTCTGCGGTGCGTCCTCGGGGATGGTCTGGAAGATAATGTCCATGCCATCGCCAGCCAGGTACTCCAAAATCTCGGCATCGACGTCATCGAGCGTGATGTTTTGGAACACAACCTTACGCTCGGGACCGCCGCCAAGGCCGCCCACCTGCGCAGAGGTCACTTTGACGCCCGCATCGTAGATGTTCTTGAGTGCGGCAAGGCTCGGAAGCAGCAGCAATACGTTGCCGTTGCCAAAAACGTCCTTCTGGTACTCCTCGACAGCCTGGACCTCGGTGAGACAAACGACCTCGATGCCCGCCGGCGCCGACATGAGGTAGATGTTCCTCATGAACTCATCGTTTG
Organism: uncultured Collinsella sp.; assembly: GCA_934621295.1. Taxonomy (GTDB): domain Bacteria; phylum Actinomycetota; class Coriobacteriia; order Coriobacteriales; family Coriobacteriaceae; genus Collinsella. The sequence continues at coordinate 77,635 of CAKTVB010000001.1, read as the reverse complement.
CGAGCTCGTCGCTCACAACGATGATCTTGTTCGCCTGCACCTGATTGACCCATTTGGTCATAACCTGACCGTGAATGAGGCGCGAGTCGATACGCGTAAGAACGAGATTACCCATGCTTTCCCCCTTTCCTTACATGTTTTTCTTTACGGTTGCAACAACATCCATGCAGGCAGCGCTACCTGCGTTAAGGATCGCATCGTAATCAAGAGAACCGGTGTTTTGCAGCTCTAGGCATGCCTCGAGCAACATGGGAGCGTTGAGTCCGGCAAACACGTGCATGCCAGTCTGGTTGCCAATCGCTGCTGCCACGTTGGAGGGCGTACCGCCAAACAGGTCGACCATGATAATCGAATCCGAAGAGATGGTATCGGTGTACTCGCGAACCATCGTCATGTACTCCGGAAGCGTGTAGGCCGGCTTGAGGGCGATTTCATGCACGCATTCGACCTTGCCCGCAATCATCTCGATACTCGAAACGAGATTCGAACCCCATCCGCCATGCGTGAGAAGCACGATCTTGGTCTCTTTGTCCACGCTGATTCTCCTTCGACAATCGCCGTGCCCGAACCTGTTTGTCCAGGCTGATTACAAGTGAGAATCTATTCTCTGCGGTACTTATTGTCAAATTGTTCCGGTTTAATTCAAAATGCTTACCAAACTGTTTCTCCGGCATTACTCCTGCAGGTAGATTGCTATTTTTATTCGAAATCGATTCGAAATAGAGTCCTGTCTCCATAGCGAACTAAAGCTCATGAACGGTGTATTTTCAGCCGTGAACGGAGATTGTACCGGTATGCATCTCGCTTTATCGGTACACTTCCTCCCCTTCAAAAGAGGCAGTAAGACGAAAAGCCCGATGGTCCGAACGAGACCATCGGGCTTGACTTCCTCAAACCCTGGCGGCATCGCCCGTATGCCAATACGAGCAACCAGAACCCATGGAGAATGGGCACCAGCCCCGCCGAAGCAGGGTCTTCTTTGTAAGCACAAAGTGCTTCTCGTTGTCTCACGTTGAGGCGAGAGCCCCCTTGCTACGCAAACGGACCCCGAGCGAAAAAGCCGCCTTAGGGTCCCACCCGCGCTTTAAGCTATCCCGCCGTCCTGTCTAACCAGCGAAACGGCTCTGCTGCAAATCACTTTGCGCTGCCAAACCGGTCAGCGACGAACTTCGTAAGGTAAGGCACGAGAAAGCCCGTCAACACCACAGCAAGCGCAAGCTGGGAGGTAGCCACCTCGACGTAAGGGGCGTACTGCGGCAGCGCTGCGGCAATGATCGTGGGGCAGGAGACGGCAATTCCCGCGATGCTCGACATGGCCACGCCTGCGTATCCGGGACGGCGAAGGATAAGCCGGTCTGTGATAAGAAGGACAGGAACGCTCACCACAAGGTAGACGGCTGCAAGCAGAAGCGCGGTGGGGCCCGCCATGACAGCGTTTATCAGGTTGATGTTCGATCCAAAGCAGCAGCCCAGGAAAAGAAGGCAGATGGGAGTGCCCGGCACGAGCAACTTGGTAAAGGAATTGTCCAAATTGCCAAGCAGCATTCCCACAAGGAACGGCACGAGCGTGGCGACAACACCCATGATGGCTCCACCCCCGCCTTGCCCGGTACTAAGAATCAGCAGTGGCAATGCCGGAACCGAAACGAGACTCATGAGGCCAAGAACCGTCTTGTCCGTGGTGTCGCCATAGTCGTTGATGAGCGCCAGATATACGCCGGGATTGCAACTGGAAAACGCAATCACAAGAGCGAGGAGCGACATTCCAGCCACGCCCTCAATTCCCCAGATGGCCTGCACGATAAAGAATGCAGCAAAGCCGAGGAGAATCTTTACAAGGCAGAGCACGCCGCCGCGTTTAAGACAGGCTGCAAGTTGATTGAGCTTGAGCTGGGACCCTGAGATTACGAGCACGATGCCGATGATGGTCATGGTACCGGTGGAAAACGCGCCCGTGGTGGAGCCGCCGATCTGAAGAGCTTCCGGCCAGATGGTGTTGATAATGGCCGTGATGAGCATTGGTACGATCATCAGACCGCCCGGCACCTTCTGCATATGCTTGAGAATGGGGAGATTCACCGGCGCTCCTTTCTCGACGGGATACCTCGAAGCGCAATTGCCGCCCCGTGCACAGCATGGCACGAAGTCTCGCCATACTGCCGATTCTAGGCCAAGTTCTTTTGGGTCATGATTTTATTAGACCCCTCTGCTCTGGCTCAAGCACGTCCGTGCATCCACAGATAATGCCACCGTGCGCGCAAGCGCCTTCGCCTAATGTAGCCTATTTATCCCCACTCCAAACAATCGGCCCCACAAGAGGCCGGAATGAGCCGCCAACGACAGTTGTTGGCAAACACTCGACGCATTCCCACGATACGGGCAAGCCCAAAGAGAACGCAGCGCAACTTGTTGTGCTCAATGAAAAGACAGCTCCCGAGCCCAGCGCAAAAACGGAATGAAAGTCAGGGCAGCCCGGTTGCACGGGCAAGTCCCAACGACTCAAAACATATGTCGCTGTTGATCTAAAAAGAGTCTATTGTTTGGGCTTGCGGCCGCGTGGCTTATCAACCAGGGCAGCCTCGCCGCCCTCGCGGAACTGACGGCACCATGTCTTGACCGAAGACTCACTGGGCACGCCGTGTTTAATCATGACATCACGCACGGAAAGACCCTTTTCCAAACGGTCCTTAACCACCGAAAGCTTGAGTTCAAAGGGGTAGATGCGATGTTTTGCGCCGGCATTCATCACGGCCGATTGGCCGCCCACTGCATAAGCACGAGACCATTGACGAGCTGTTGCCTCAGGGATTCCCAACTGGGTCGCAAGTGCACGGTGCCCAACGCCGGTCGCCAATATCTTTGCGGCACGGTGACGAATTTTCGCATCGTACTTAGCTCCATGCATAAAATCTGCCATGTAAATCGATCAGGTCTCCTTGGATGCGAATTGATACCACACGACACTTCATGGATTCAGATGATACCACCGTATTGGGTATATCTGAGTAGCATATAACTAACGACCCCCTCTTATTTAATAATCCCCACGTCGCAAACACCTTCGACCAAACACCCTCTGGAACCGGCAGCGCAGCAAAAGAAGAACGGCCCCGTTGCATTAACGGGGCCGCCCCAAAACTGACAGCTCGTGTTGGCTATCAACAAGTCACTTGCTATCTACCCTGAGCGCGAGACTCCTCGTAGAACTCAATCAGATGCTTCTGGACATCGTAGGGCACCTGTTCATAGCCCGCGGGCTCCATGGTGAAGTCGCCTGTGCCGCGCGTGAGCGAACGCAGGCGCGTGGCGTAGTCGACAAGCTCTGCATACGGAACGGTTGCCGTAACCACGGTCTCGCCGCGATCGTTTGTATCCATGCCGGTCACGCGGCCGCGCGAGCCGGACACATCGCCCATCACGGCGCCAGCATAGCTCTCCGGAATCGTGACGGTAATGTTCTCCATCGGCTCGAGCACCACCGGGTCGGCATCCTCGCAGGCCTTCTTAAGGGCAATGCGAGCAGCGGTGCGGAATGCCATCTCGTTGGAATCGACGGGATGATACGAGCCATCGTAGCAGGCAACGCGTATGCCAGTCAGGGGGTAACCGGCAATCACGCCGTCCTTCATGGTCTCCTGGACACCCTTATCGACCGCAGGAATCAGCGCGCGCGGAATGTGGCCGCCCACGACCTCGTCGGCAAACTCGTAATCGGTGCCATCGAGCAAGGGCTCCACGCGCAGGTAGCAATCGCCAAACTGACCAGCGCCACCGGTCTGCTTCTTATGACGACCCTGGGCACTCGCCACACGACGAATGGTCTCACGATACGGAATGCGGATGGGCACCGTACGTGCCTCGACACGGGTGCGCTCCTCCAAACGGTTGAGAAGCACGGATACCTGAGCCTCGCCCACGGCGGAGATGATGGTTTGGCCCGTCTCCTCGTCACGCTCGATGCGCATCGTGGGATCAGCCTCGCAGGCACGGTCGATAAAGGTGAAGAGTTTCTCCTCGTCGCCGCGGTTCTCGGCCTCGATGGCAATGCGGTACTGAGAGTTGGGGAACTTGAACGCCGCGGCCTCGATCTTGCCGGACACCGAAAGCGTGTCGCCCGTCTCTGCCGCAAGCTTGGGGACCACCACGATGTCGCCAGCATAGGCATGGCCCACCTCGGTCATCTCGCGGCCGCACATCACATAGAGGTGTGCCATGCGCTCGCCCTTGCGCGTGCGCGCGTTGACAAGCTCCATGCCCGGCTCGATGGTGCCCGTGAGCACCTTGATAAACGAGATGCGACCCTGGGAAGGATCGTTCAAGGTCTTGAAGACAAAGACAACGGGACGGTCGTCCTCAGAGGAAATCTTAAGGGAGTCGCCATCGATAAGCGGCATCTCGCCGTAATCGGTAGGCGCGGGGAAATACGTGGCGATGTCGTCCATCAGGGAATTGACGCCCTGTTCCTTGATGCAGCTGCCCACGAAAACGGGGACGAAAAGACGCTTTGCGATGGCGCGCGAAAGCAGGCCCTCGACTTCTTCCTGCGTGAGGGTTTCGCCCTCGAGATACTTTTCCATCAGGTCGTCATCGGCCTCGGCGACGAGCTCGCACAGCGTCTCGTGCGCAGCCTCAGCCTGAGCACGATACTCCTCGGGGATCTCGCACTCCGTCTGCTCGGTGCCGTTGCAATGGCGCGCCTTCATGCGCACCAGGTCGATCACGCCGTCAAAGTCGTCGCCCTGACCCCAAGGGAGGGTCACGGCGCCCAAGCGCGTACCAAAACGCTCGCGCAAAAGGCCCAGGCAGGTCTCGAAGTCGGCGTTCTCTTTATCGATTCGGTTGACGAAAACGGCACGTGCCAGGCGCAGGTCCTCGGCGGCATACCACAACTTGACGGTTGTGGGCTGCGGACCCGCTGCGGCGTCGACTACAAACAGCGCGGATTCGCACACGCTCATCGCGGCGTAGGCGTCGCCAATAAAATCGGGGTAGCAGGGCGCATCCAATACGTTGATGCGCGAACCCTTCCAGTCAATAGGAGCGATAGACGTGGAGATGGAAAACTCGCGTTTAACCTCTTCGACATCGTAATCGAGCGTCGGCTTGGTGCCATCGTGACCGCCCAGACGAGCCGTTTTACCAGATAGGTGGAGCATGGCCTCCGCGAGCGAGGTCTTGCCCACCCCGCCTTGGCCTACGAGAACCACATTCCTCACATTACCGGTTTTAGGCGCACCCATGGTAACCTCCCTGAGCCAAAACCCGGCGAGGCATCCCGGCGGGATGCGCGCCGAGGTTAATTAACCGTTGGCTCAAGCCTACCCATGCCTATACATAATCATGCGCCCATTTCGGCATACGCGGGCTTTTCTCCCCCAGAGGGAAAAGCGGCGAGCACCGCAACGGAGGCACTCGCCGTTCAATGGGATACTCAATGGAAGCGAACCGCTACAGTGGAACCTCGGACATGAGTTCCTCGCTCATCACGGTAAGAACTTCTTCGATCTTTGCCACGTCCTCTGCAGAGAAGCGCTCTTTGATGCGCTCCATAACGGTATGCACGTAATCGGCGCTCACGTTGTAGTAGTCCAAATACTTTTGGGTGGGAACCAGGTGATACTCGCGCGCGTCGGTCTTTGAGCGCTCCTTGATCAGGTATCCCTTGCGCACTAGACTCGCCGTCTTATACGCCGCATTTGACGAAGAGATGCCCATGAACTCAGCAAACTGTCGCACGGTGGGGTTTCCCAGCGCATAGATAGCCTCCATCGCAAAGCTCTCCACCGTGGTGAGGCTCGCCTCGCGATTTTGGAAACGCGCGAAGGTTTCCCGGTAAAAATGCAGTTTGAACTTGGTATACACCCGAATGAACTTTTCCTCGAGCACGTCGAGACCCCCGATTATCACCCTACTTGTCGCTCGTTTCATTAGAACCGAACGCCAGCGTGAGTTCAACCGTTGCAGCGAGTTGGCCATCAACCGAAGCACGCCCCTCGACAAACGCAAAGTTGCCGCGGGTGCGCACGATGCGGCTCTCCATCTCCATCACATCGCCAGGGCGTACCTGACGCTTGAAGCGCGCGTTTTTCACCGCACCCAAAAATCCGATCTTGCCACGGTGCTCCGGCTCGGCAAGCATCGCCACAGCGGCAACCTGGGCCAGAGCCTCGATAATCATCACGCCCGGCAGCACATGGTACGTGGGAAAATGCCCTTGGAACACCGGCTCCTGCACGCTCACGCACTTGATACCGCGCGCCCACGAGCCCTCTTCTCCGTCGGTAATGCGGTCGACGAGCGCAAACGGATAGCGATGGGGCAAAATCTGCGAAATCTGATTGGAATCGAGCTGCATGGTCTAACCTTCCCAAGCTTTCATGAGGATACAGGCGTTATGACCGCCAAAGCCAAGCGAATTGGACATGGCGTACGAAAGCGACGCCGGGCGTCCCTCGCCCGCCACGTAATCGAGGTCGCAGGCGGGATCGGACTCTTCGCAGCCGATGGTTGCCGGAAGATAGGAATCGCGCAGGGCAAGCGCCGTGAAAATAGCCTCGACAGCGCCCGCGGCTCCCAGCATGTGACCGGTCACCGACTTTGTCGAACTCACGGCGAGCTCTTTCGCGTGCTCGCCAAATACGGTTTTAATAGCCTGCGTCTCGCGCTCGTCGTTGAGCTTGGTCGAGGTGCCGTGAGCATTGATGTAGCCAACTTGAGAGGGGTCGACGCCCGCATCCTCCAGCGTGAGCTGCATGGCGTGCGCAGCGCCCTCGCCGTTTTCCGCCGGAGCCGTAATGTGAAACGCGTCGCAGGTGACGCCATAGCCCACGAGTTCGGCGTAGATATGCGCACCGCGCGCCTGCGCATGCTCCAGCTCCTCGAGCAAGCACACGCCCGCGCCCTCACCCATCACGAAGCCGCTGCGGCGAGCATCAAAGGGAATGGAGGCGCAAGTGGGATCGTCTCCCGTATGGAGCGCGCGCATGGTCGTAAAGCCGCCGATGGAAAGAGGCGTTATTGCAGCCTCGGTTCCGCCCGCAAGCATGACATCGGCATACCCATCGCGAATTTGGCGAAAGGCGTCGCCCACGGCGTTCGTACCGCTCGCGCAGGCAGTGACCGGGCAGGTGCACATGCCTTTGAAACCAAAGGCGATGGCAACCTGGCCGGCGGCCATATTGGAGATGCCCGATGGGATGTAGTAGGGAGAGCAGCGGTCATATCCGCGAGCGCTGCAGCGCATCTGCTGTGACTCCGTCTCGGCAACGCCGCCGATGCCGCTTCCGATAATGACCCCCGCACGGTCGGCATTATCGGCACCGAGGACCAAGCCGGAATCGTCCATCGCCTCATGGGCCGCTGCCAGTGCAAACTGCGTGAAGCGCGCCAGATGCTTGGACTCGCGCGCACCGAGAGCAGATGCCGGATCCCAATCCTTGACCTCGGCGGCAAGCGATACCTTCATGCCCGTGGTGTCGAACAGCGTGATGGGAGCGATACCGCACTCGCCGGTGCGGACAGCCTCCCAGCTCTTTGAAACGCTGTGCCCCAGCGGGGTGACAGCGCCCATTCCCGTTATGACAACCCTGCGTTTTGTCATGATGACTCCCTACATCGCCATGCCGCCGTCGACGGCAAGAACTTGTCCCGTTACATATGAAGCGGCGTCGCTCGCCAAAAAGGCCACGACACGAGCGACCTCAAATGCCTCGCCCAATCGGCCGGCTGGAATCGAAGCGAGCGTTGCCGTGCGAGCTGCCTCGGGCATCGCATCGGTCATATCCGTCGCAATGAAACCGGGGGCCACGGCGTTCACGCGAATACCCAAAGCGGCAACCTCACGAGCAATGGACTTGGTCATACCGATGAGGCCCGCTTTGCTCGCCGCGTAATTAGCCTGGCCCACGTTGCCGCGCAGCCCCACCACCGAGGCCATGTTGACGATTGCACCCGAGCGAGCACGCATCATAGGGCGCAGCGCCGCCTTGGTGTAGAGGAAGGCTCCCTTGAGATTCGTATCCACCACGGCGTCAAAATCCTCGGGTTTCATGCGAGCAGCAAGCTTGTCGCACGTAATACCGGCGTTGTTGACGAGGATGTCCACGCTGCCAAAACTGCTACGCGCCTCGTCGATCACGCGCGTCGCATCTTCTGCGCTACGCACGTCGGCGCATATTGCACGCGCCACCCCGCCCTGCTCTTCAATCATCTCGACCGTCTTTTGAGCGGCCTCGGCGTTACCGGCATAGGTGAACACCACTCGTGCTCCCAGACGCGCAAGCTCCAGGCAGACAGCGCGACCGATACCGCGCGAACCACCCGTTACGACGGCGCACATGTCCGCCAAAGAAAGGCCTTCCATCATTACAGCTCCTCCTTAAGCGATTCCATGTCCTCGCATGTTTCTACCGATATGCAGTGAATATCCTTGGTGCAACGGCGAACCAGGCCAGAAAGAACCTTGCCAGGACCAATCTCGACCACGCGATCCACCCCCAGCTCAACCAGACGCATGATGGTGTCCTCCATGCGCACAGCCGACTGCACTTGTCTTTCAAGCAGCGCCGGGATGCTATCGCCCACGCTCATCTCGTGGCCCAAGCAGTTAAACAGCACCGGAATGCGCATCTCGCCAAAGTGCTCTTCTTCAAAACGCTCGCGCAGAGCATCGCCCGCAGAGCGCAGCAATGAGGTGTGGAACGGTCCGCTCACATGCAATGGAATACACCTGCGAGCACCGGCCTCTCGGGCGGCAGCCGCGGCAAGCTCCACCGCAGGGGCGTCTCCGGCGATAACGGTCTGTCCAGGACAGTTGTAGTTGGAAACCTCAACCGTTCCCTGGCCCGCAGCCGCGGCAAGCTCAACCGCCGATTCAACGGCTTCGCGAGCCAAACCCAAAATCGAGACCATCGCACAGGTGCGGCCCTCGGCCGCGCGCGCCATGGCATTCCCACGAAACGCCGCGAGCCGTATCGCTTGCTGCGGCTCAAACACGCCGGCGGCAGCCAGAGCGGAATATTCGCCCAGGCTCAAACCCGCAACGTAATCGGGCTTGATTCCCATCTCATCGAGAATCGCCGTCATGCCCGCCGCAAACGCGACCATGCACGGCTGGGTATAGCGCGTCTGAGATAGCTGCTCGTCCGAACCTTCGAACATAAGGGAGGACAAATCGAAATCAAGATCCACGCCGTCGATAACCTCGCGGAAAACGGGGTAGGCCTCGTAAAGGTCGCGTCCCATACCTGCATGCTGAGACCCCTGGCCCGCAAAGAGGAAAGCCGTCTTGCTCACAAGCGCACCCCCTCGATAGCCTGCTTGGCGCCTGCCATGAGGTCCTCGAAAATCGCTCGCGCGGGGCGAATCTCCTTCACCATGGCGGCAACCTGGCCGGACATGAAGCTGCCCCGGTCAAGATCGCCCTCGACAACGGCGCGGCGCAAAGAGCCAAGCGTCAACGCCTCGAGCTCGTCTCGCGAGGGATCGCCCTGCTCAAGCTTGAGGTATTCGCGCGCCATCTTGTTTTTGAGCACACGCACCGGCGCGCCCTTCGAGCGACCCGTCACCACCGTATCGTTGGAGCCCGCCTTGATCACGGCCTGCTTATAGTTCTCGTGGATGGGGCACTCCTCGCTCGCCAGCAGGCACGTTCCCACCTGTGCACCCACAGCACCCAGGGCAAACGCAGCCGCGAGCTGGCGTCCGTCGGCAATGCCACCCGCAGCGATAACGGGAACGTCAACGGCATCGACCACCTGCGGGACAAGCGCCATGGTCGTGGTCTCGCCCACATGGCCACCGCTCTCGGTACCCTCGGCAATAACACCGTCGATGTCATAGCGTGCAAGGCGACGAGCCAACACGGGCGCTGCCACCACCGGGAATACCTTGATTCCGGCAGCCTTCCACTGGTCCATGTACTTGCCGGGGTTACCCGCACCGGTGGTAAGAACGCTCACATGCTCCTCGACAACAACCTGCGCCAGCTCATCGATGTACGGATTCATGAGCATGAGGTTCACGCCAAAGGGTTTATCGGTCGCGGCACGCGCCGCACGGATCTGCTCGCGCAGCGCCGGAGCATCCATGCCGCCCGAGGCCACGATGCCCAGCGCACCGGCATTGGAGCATGCCGCGGCAAACGCACCCGTGGCGATATTGGCCATACCGCCTTGTATAAGGGGAAACTCGGTTCCCAAGAGCTCGTTGAGCTTCATGTCTGTCCTTTCCATGCCGCGCGCGGGAACTGACTCCCTACGCACGCTCCAACAACGCGCCGGCCCAGGTAAGGCCCGCACCAAATCCAACGCACAGCGCCCTCCCGCCAGATGCGAGCGCGCCCGTGCGACAAAGTTCATCGAGAAGAATCGCAACGCTTGCTGCCGAGGTATTTCCCGTATGCGCGATATTGCCGCCGCAACGCCCGGGATCTGCGCCGAGCTTTTTTACCGCCAGATCGACGATGCGCTGATTTGCCTGGTGAAAGACGAATCGATCGACCTGTTCGATATCCAACCCCGCACGTTCGAGCACTTTCTGCGTGCAGGCAGGCAAAATCTCGGTCGCAAAGCGAAACACAGCGCGTCCGTCCATTCGCAGGCGTGGAATCACCGCGGTACCGCCCTCCTCATTCGGGGCGCAAAGCGACATGTCGTCTCCGCGCGATCCCCAAACGGCGTACAGCGGCGAGGCATCGGCCTGCGCCCTAAGGACCGCCGCACCCGCACCATCGCCAAACAGCACGCAGGTCGAACGGTCCGTGAAATCGAGCACACGGCTCACCGCATCGGCACCGACGACCAATGCATATGGCCGGGAGCTATCGAGCAAAAGTTGCTCGGCGACATGCAGAGCATAGACAAAGCCCGCACAGGCCGCATTCAAATCCAAGCACAGCGTGTCTTCTGCAAGCCCCAGGTCGCGCTGCAGCAGGCATGCGGTCGAAGGCGTTGCATTTGACGAGGTAAATGTAGCGACAAGGCAAATGCCCACATCTTGGGCGGCAATGCCCGCATCATCCAGGGCACACTGGGCGGCGCGAAGCGCGAGCCGCCCATGATTCTCCTCAGGGGTGCAATAATGGCGCTCTCCGATACCCGTCCTTGTTCGAATCCACTCGTCAGAAGTGTCCACGATCTTTGCCAGGTCATCGTTGGTCACCGTGCGCGACGGCAGGGCCGAGCCCGTGCCAACAAGCTTGACGCCACCCATTATCTGCACCTCCTTTGCGCACGCGTTCCCATCGCCCTGAACTTTGCATAGCGCTCACGCGCAAGAGCCGCGCCCGTCATGCCCGCCAGCTCATCAAGGGCGCGGGCTAGGTACGCATCAACCGTCTGGAATACCGTCTGTGGATCCTCATGGGCTCCGCCAGCCGGCTCAGGGATAACCGCATCGATAACCTGCAAATCAAGCAAGTCGTGCGCTGTAAGCTTCATGACTTCGCAGGCCTCATCCGAACGGGACGAATCCTTCCAAAGAATCGAAGCAAACCCTTCGGGCGAGAGCACCGAATACACCGAGTTCTCAAGCATAAGCACTCGATTGCCCACGGCGAGCGCCAACGCCCCGCCCGAGCCTCCCTCGCCGCAAATCACGCAGACCACCGGGACTTTCAAGGCGCTCATGAGCTCGATGCTCCGAGCAATTGCCTCGCCCTGGCCATGCTCCTCCGCTTCCAATCCCGGGTAGGCGCCCGGCGTATCGACGAACGTGATGATGGGACGACCGAACTTCTCGGCCGCGCGCATCGCGCGCTGCGCCTTCCGATACCCCTCCGGCGATGGCATGCCAAAGTTGAACGCCATGCGTTGCTCGATCGTCGAGCCCTTGCGATGTCCCACTACCGTAATCGGACGCCCGTGAAACGTAGCGATAGCGCACATGATGGCGGGATCGTCAGAAGACGCACGGTCGCCACGCTGCTCGAACACGTTTTCAAAGAGCGCATCCACGTACTCCTCCACGCCGGGGCGCTGAGACATACGGGCAAGGGCTACGCGCTCCGCAGCAGTAAGGTCCGCATTATTTTTGAGAGCCACGCGAGGCACCTCCAAAACCGTGAAGCATAAGCAGACGGGAAAGCTGCGCGCGCATGCGACCGCGCGGAACCACAGCATCGATAAACCCGTGCTCAAGCTGGAATTCCGCTCGTTGGAATCCTTGAGGCAGGGACTCTCCGATGGTCTGCTCGATAACGCGCGGGCCCGCAAAACCAATAAGCGCGCCCGGCTCGGCAAGCATGATGTCTCCAAGCGAGGCGAAGCTCGCCGTCACGCCGCCTGTGGTGGGATGCGTCATCACCGAGATAAACAGCCCGCCGGCGGCCGAGAAGCGCTCAATCGCGGCAGATGTCTTTGCCATCTGCATCAGCGAAATAATACCCTCCTGCATGCGCGCGCCGCCGCTGGCGGAGAACACGATGAGCGGGCACTTCTTCTTCGCCGCGCGTTCGACAAGACGCGTGAGCTTTTCGCCCACAACGGCGCCCATGCTTCCCATCAAAAACGAGGTGTCCAGCACGGCAACGGCAACACGCACGCCGTCGACGACGCCCCAGCCGCACACCAATGCATCGGCCAAGCCCGTCTTTTTTCGCAGGGCACGAACCTTTGCGGCATAGTCTGGAAACTCCAAAGGGTCGCTCGTAGACATCTTCGCGTCAAGCTCCCTAAAGCTGCCGGTGTCGAGCACCGATGTCAGACGCTCCCGAGCGCCGATATGCAGATGATGGCCGCAATGGGGGCAGACATACAGGTTATGAACCAGCTCGTCCTGCATAAGCTCATGCTCGCATGCCGGACACGTCTGCTGTGGCAACGTCGCCGGCCCCTCACCCGCACGACGAAGGTCGCGCAGCTGGAGCAAGCGCGCGCGGCGCTTCCCAAAAGGAGCTATCATGCGTTCACCTTCTTTTGCTCGCCATTCCAATCGAGAATCTCTTGAAGATGCTCATCCATAAACGATGTGGTATAGGTGCCATGGATGAACTGGGGGTGATACATCACCTGATGCAAAAGGTCGATATTGGTCGCCGGGCCTTCGACGATGAGCTCTTCGAGTGCGCGGCGGCAGCGGCGCAGCGCCTCCAGGCGCGTAGGCGCCCACACATCGAGCTTGGCAATAAGCGAGTCATACTGCGCAGGAACGGTATATCCCTGGTAAATGCCCGTGTCGACGCGAACACCCATGCCGCCCGGCACATGCAGAAAATCGATGCGCGCAGGCGACGGCGCAAAGTTGCGTATCGGATCCTCGGCGTTCACGCGGCACTCGATGGCATGCCCCTTGATATGGACATCCTCCTGGGTAAATCCAAGCGGAAGACCAGCTGCCACGCGTATCTGCTCACGCACAAGGTCGACATTGCTCACCATCTCGGTAATGGGATGCTCCACCTGTATTCGCGTATTCATCTCGATGAAATAGAATTCGCCCGTATGGTCGAGCACAAACTCCACCGTTCCGGCGTTTTGATAGCCGGCGGCACGTGCGGCGGCAACCGCGGCCTCACCCATACGGGCGCGGAGTTCGTCCGAAAGCACGTGCGACGGCGTCTCCTCAATCATCTTCTGGCCGCGGCGTTGAATCGAGCAGTCGCGATCCCCCAGGTGAACGATGTTTCCATAGGCGTCCGCGAGTATCTGAAACTCGATATGATGCGGGTTGACGATGAGCTTTTCGAGATACATCTCATCATCGTTAAAGCATGCGCGCGATTCGGCGCGGGCCTCCTCGAACAGCTCTTCAAAGCGATCGGGGTCGTACACGCGACGCATACCGCGGCCGCCGCCGCCCGCAGCCGCCTTGATGAGCACCGGATAGCCGATCTCCTTCGCAATACGAGCACCCTCGCTCGCATTGGCAACGGATCCATCCGACCCGGGAACCACCGGCACTCCTGCGCGCTTCATCATCTCACGCGCCGCAGCCTTGTTTCCCATGGTCGCAATCACCTGTGCCGCAGGTCCCACGTAGGCGATTCCCTCGTCCACGCACTCCTGGGCAAACGCTGCGTTCTCGGACAAAAAGCCGTAACCTGGATGAATCGCGTCGCAACCCGCAGCCTTCGCGACCGTCAAAATCGCATCGCCGTTGAGATAGCTCTGCTGAGCAGGCGCGGGACCGATGCAGTAGGCATGCGCTGCGAGCTGCACGTGCAGCGCATCTCGATCGGCTTCGGAATACACCATGACCGGATCGATGTCGAGCTCGCGGCAGGCACGCGCCACGCGCAGGGCGATCTCGCCGCGGTTGGCAATGAGCAATCGTTTGAACATGAGATGCCCAGCCTAGCTCTCTCGATAGCGGATCAAAGGCTGATCAAACGAAACAAGCTCGCCATCTGCAACCAGCACCTCTTCGATAATGCAATCGCAGGGCGCCGAGACCTCGCTCATCATCTTCATAGCCTCGAGCATGCACACCGTGTCCCCAGCATGCACGGCATCGCCGGGGTCCACATAGGGCTGAGCATCCGGCGAGGAGGCAACGTAGAAGGTTCCGACCATCGGAGCCTTGATGAAAAGGCCCGCTTCTGCCTCCGGGGTGGAAGCGACTTCGACGCCAGAAGCTGCTGGCTGGGCCACGGGAGCAGCCGCCGCCACGGGCGCACCGGATACCGCAACCGTCTTCTCAAGCTCAAGCGAAGTATCGCCACTCTCGAACTTCATGCGAGCGATGCCGCTTTTTTCAAAGCGGTCCATCAGATCATAGACGTCTTGGTTCTTCATTCCCACGCGCATCATCTCCCTGTGAGTGCCAGTGTTACTGGACCTTAGTCTCCAGGTAGGAAACAAGGTCGTTCACGGTCTTGAACTGGTCGAGCTCTGCGTCGTCGATCTCGATGTCCAGCTTCTCCTCGAGCGCCATGATGAGCTCCATAGCAGCGAGGGAGTCGGCACCCAGGTCCTCGTTAAGACGAGCCTCGGGGGTAACGGCAGCGGTCTCGCAACCCACGGTCTCGACAATCACGTCGCGCACATCATCAAACAGCATGGTTTTGTCCCTTCGGCGCCATACGGCGCGTTGGCGTTGGTAAGTAGTTCAAGTATTTTAGTTAAGTAATTTGAGTTGTTAATAGGTCAACATTCATTCACATCAATGACACAACTAGCGAAGATGTCTCTTATCTCGCTGTGAGCACATGCGATTCGAGCGTTCTCGGCAAATGTAGGTTTACGAGCAAGACCTAGCCATGAGATGCATTTATCCCAGCTACACCCTTACAATAGGCGTGTCCGCAACGCCTAACGAAAGACCTGCATGAACCGACGCCTGCCGCACACCGATACTCACGACCACGCGACTTCCAAGAATTCTTGCGAGGGCCCCTGCCCTGTAATGCGGGCCTGCGGAGGCTGCGAATGGCTCAATCTCCCCTACCGCAAACAGCTCACGCGCAAGCAGCGTGCCATGGAGGAGCTCTTTGGCCCGCTTATTGCCGAGCTCAATCTAGACTGCTCGGTCGAGCCCGTACGCGGCATGGGGGCCAACGCCGGAGACACTGGAAAGATCGCTTCGCCACGCGGCTTTCGCCATAAAGCGGCATCCCCCTTTGCCCCGGACGGCAAAAATCATATTGCCTCGGGTTTCTTTGCGCGTGGAACCCACCGGATCGTCGGCGTTCCCGATTGCTGCGTCGAGGCGCCCGGCGCCCGCGCTATTCTCAATGGAGTCGCACGCGCCGCAGAAGCCTGCCATATCCCCGCCTATGAGGAAGACCAGTGCCGCGGCCTTTTGCGCTACGCCATCGTACGCATGGGATATCACACCGACGAGGTGATGCTTACCATCGTCACACGCGAGCGCCGCATGCCACATTATCGACAGTTCATCACTGCGCTCCAACATATCGACGAGCGCATCACCACCGTGGCTCAAAACATCAACCCCAAGATGACCAATGCCATCTTGGGTGGAGAATCGCACATCCTCGCCGGTCGTGCGCGCATGCGCGACCGCCTGCTCTCCTGCACATTCGAGATTTCACCCACGGCGTTTTATCAAACGAACCCCGAGCAAACCGAGGTGCTCTATCAGCTTGCTATCGACGGCATGGACCTTCAAGACGGAGACGTTCTCCTCGATGCCTATTGCGGAAGCGGCACCATCGGTATGTGCGCAGCTGCAGAAGCAAAGGCCGCGGGCATCGACATCACGCTCCTTGGCATCGAGCGCAACCACTTTGGCGTGCGCGATGCCGCGCGCAACGCCGAGGTCAACGACTTGTGCGACCGCGCGCGCTTTATCGAAGCCGACGCCACGGAATACCTGCAGCACGCAGCACGGCGCGGCGAGCACGTTGACGTCCTCGCACTCGACCCGCCGCGCGCCGGCTCCACTCCCTCCTTTATCGAGGCAGCTTGCGCCATGGCGCCGCGCCGTATTGTCTATATCAGCTGCAATCCCTATACGCAGGAGCGCGACCTGCGCCTTTTTGCCCAAGGCGGTTATCGCATGGTCCGCATGACGCCGGTCGACATGTTTCCCCATACCAGCCACGTAGAGACGGTAGCGGTTCTTACCCAATAGCTTGTCTGCAAAACACAGCGCTATGCAAAACACCCGGCAGCTCAAATTGAGCTGCCGGGTGTTTTAATCAAACGATAGACGCGAAAGACGCATCTACTTATTCTTGCGGCGCACTGTCACACCAACGCCAATGCAAGCAACAGCGATAAGACAAAGTGCTGTCGGCAAAACCATATTGGCATCGCCCGTCTTAGGAATCTGTGCGGTGGAAGAGGTCCCAGAAGTAGTGTCCGGCTTGTCAGTAGATTCCGGCTTGGCGACAGGCTCCACATACGTGTTCGTGAAGGTCGGGTTGTCGCCCTTGATTGCAGTGACGACCAGCTGACCCTGGCCATTGTCGTCAACCTCCACCGTTACTGTATGCTCGGTCGCATCGTAGGTCATGCCCTTCTTGTCACCAGCGACCTCCACGATTTTGAACGTGTAGGTTCCGGCCTTGTTCAGAGCAAGCTCCTTGAATGCAATGTTGCCCCCAGCGTCATTGGTAACGCTGTCCATAACCTCATCGTTGTTCAGAAGCTCAAACGTAAACGCACCGCCAGTGAGTTGAGCACCCTTCAACACCTTTGTGGCCTTGAGGCTCACCGCGGCAGGCTTTGCGCTGTACGTGTTCACGAATTTCAATTCGCCCGAGGTCTCCGCCTCAAGAGCGCCGTCATCGCCAAGCGTCACCTTGACCTCGACACGCTGAGGATCCTCTGTCACCGCAGAAACACCCTCAGGAAGCACCGAGGTATCCTCGACGACGTCATAGAGATAGGTGCCCGTTTTAGTAAAGGTGATAGTGCCAAAGGTAATGGAGCCGCCGGCATTGGTCACAGCCGTCTCATCGGGAAGCGGGGTGTTCTCCTTGGAGCCTTCGGCAGCAGAAATCTTAAACGTAAACTCGTCGTCCTTGATGGTGCGGCCCTTGAGCGTCTTGGTACCGGAAAGTGTAACGGTGGCAGCGGCGGGAGCGGTCAGAGCGATGACGGGCTTCTCGTTAAAGGGGCTTTTTTGAAGGTCGGAAACCTTATCGCCCTCGAGGGTTTTCACCACGGTCTTGTACGCAACGCCACTTGTATCGGCTTTATTCGTCTCGTAGCCGGTGTCGACACCCTTAGAGGCAACATCGGCTTTAGCCTGAGCGTTGGGACGAATGGTAAAGGTCACAGAATAGGTCGCGCCCTTATCGAGCTCGCCAAGATTCCACGTGAGCGTATCTCCGTCGATCTTTGCGGGAGGGGCAGCGGTCCAGTCGTTACCGTTTTTGGTATAGCGGATGTTTCCGACAGAGCCGTCATCGGCCGAAGCAAACTCGACCCACGACGAGAGCTGGTCGGTAAGCGTAACGTCCTGGTAGCTAACAGACTTCTTAATAACCTGACCAATCTGTGAGAAAGCAGCGGCGAGGTTATTTTCAGTAGCGCCATCGAGGAGCGAGCCACCCGTCTTCTCTGCAAAGGTGCTCATCTTCGTAGCGCTCTTCGAGGTATTCACCACATACATGCTCGAGGTGGGGCGTCCCTTTGCCACGCGCGTAGCAGCGGAGAGGTTGCGGCCGTTAGGATCATCGACACGCGTGCCATACGTACCATCCAGGTTTTTACCGTCGGCGAGGTTCCACTCGATGCCCGATTCGCCATATCCCTCCGCGCTCATGCGAAGTGTCGGGTCACCATCGGAAAGGAAAATGACATGCTTCTCGGCGTCCGCACGGACGCCAAGTTGCTTGTTTGCAAGAATGAGGGCAGCCTCCCAGTTAGTCCCCTCAAAATACTTCGCTTTCGTAGGAACAGCCTTGGAGATATCCTCCGCATTCGTCGAATATCCCTGTGCCAGATCGGCCGTGTCGCCAAAGGTCACTACAGATATCCGGGTCTGCTGGTCTTCCGGCAGATTAGCATTCTCGGCGGTAAGAAGTTCCTTGGCGAGTGCAGCGGCGGCGTCATGTGCAGCCTGCATACGAGTCTTCGAGCCGATGCCGTCAATTTTCCAATTCATGCTCGTCGAGGCATCGACAACCAGCACGATATCAACAGGCTTGACCTTCTCGGTCTGCTCGGCATCGCCCACAACCGACAGGGTGAGATCATACGTGCCATCACCATTGTCTGTAAGCGTTTTTTCATGCGCCGGCGGCGTGGAGGCAAGATCGTCAACAACGTCGGCCATCGCCGCGGCAGGCAGCATGGCGGCCACCGCAAGCACAACTGCAGCCGCCATGGCAAAAAAGCGGCGCCACATATGGTTCAATCTCATATCTTCCCTCTTTCCAATGCACCCATATCAAGCATGCAAGCTGTTCTATCACCTTGGCAAGAAGCCAAAACCAGGCAGATTAATCCACAAATAAATATACCACCCCTCAGCAAAATCCCATATGTACTCTTTGTGCACAGTATTGGACTTTTTTGGAACGTTTGTTGCACAAGTAAGCCCGGCGACTCGATGTCTGCCGGGCTTATCTCCTTTGCTTTGTATGGAAAGATAGCGCGCAATCTATTCGCTCAGATAGCTTGTCAAATCACAGACGCCAGCCGCGGCCATCTCGCCTACAAGGGTCTTGCGATCGCGATTCATGATGAGTTCCTCGGGGAAATGAATCTCTTCAAGGAGCGCGGTCGCACGCGGGAACACGCCGATATCCAGCGAGATGTGCGCATCGGTGGAAACGGTGATACCGCACCCGAGCTCCGCACAGCGCTCGGCAATCTTACGGCAAACATCGACGCACGAACCGTGAGGACTTCCATCAAAGCTGTGCTCGTTGATCTCGAT
The DNA here is from genome assembly GCA_934621295.1 of uncultured Collinsella sp. GTDB lineage: Bacteria > Actinomycetota > Coriobacteriia > Coriobacteriales > Coriobacteriaceae > Collinsella. The sequence continues at coordinate 58,342 of CAKTVB010000001.1, read as the reverse complement.
GAGCTTATGTTTCTCCTTGGCGGCAAGAACCACCTCGTCAATATCGTAGGGAACCCCGGCTCTACCCGTGTGGCCCAGGACAAACACCTTAGGGTTCTCCAAGACGTTCAGATACATCTGAGTCGCCTGCGCAAGCGTCGCATCCTTTGCAAACCCCTCGTAATGGATGCTCGCCACCAGATAGTCGAGGTTTTTTGTCGTGCACTCAAAGAGGGTCTGCTCACCCTTGAGCGCCCGTCCTACGATGTTTTCCGGACAGACGATGTCTTGGCCAAAAAGCCCACCATCAAGCGTAAGGATATCGGCTTCGGCACCGCGCAGCACCATGACGCCATCCCACATGCGCGGCCAGACGCCCTGGTTGATAAAGAACTGGTAGTCGCGAATATGAACCGTAGGCGAAATCATGCTCGCAAAGTGATCGGCAGACCCCAGCACTTCGAGACCGCGCTTGCGCGCAGCCGCGACGTTCTCGGTAATCGTTGAATACGCATGGCGCGAAAACAACGTATGGGTATGGATATCGCCCTTGATGGAATATGACATGCAACGCCCCCGTTCGCTCAATTTTGTATCCATTGTAAAGCGACACGGCCCGCTCTTTCGGCACTCTTATCTGACAGCGTAAGACCGAACACGGGGTTACTTCACCGTAAGGTATTCCTCGGCAAGAGCCTTCCAAGCCGGCAGGGAGTTTTGAATCGTCTCGTAGCTCACGCAATAACCCAGGCGGAACCAGCCCGGTACACCAAAGCTGTTGGAGGGAACGGCCAGCAACTCATACTTTTTGGCACGCTCGCAAAACGCCTCGGCATCCGGCTCGAGAGCCTTAACCCACAGGTAGAAGGCACCATCCGGTTCAACGTAGGTGTAACCGTATTCGCCAAGAGCGCCGGCAAGTGCCTCGCGATTGCGCGCATAGGCGTCCACATTGCTCGGCTCGTCGATGCAATCCATCACGACACGCTGGAAAAGCGCAGGAGCGCATACAAAACCAAGCGTACGTGCCGCACCTGCAACAGCCGGCATCACGCGATCCGCCTGAGGCATGGTGTTGGGAACAAGCACCCAGCCCACGCGCTCCCCGGGAAGCGAAAGCGACTTGGAATACGAATAGCAAACGATCGTGTACTCATACAGCGCAGGCACCCAGGGAACCTCGACGCCGTAGACGATCTCGCGATACGGCTCGTCCGAGATGAGATAGATCGGGTTTTGGGGATTGCGTTTCTCGTTTTCCTCGCGCAGGATGTTTGCCAAGCGCGTGAGCGTATCTTGCGTGTAGACCGCACCAGTGGGGTTGTTGGGAGAATCGATAATGACAGCAGCGGTCTTATCGGTAATGGCGCGCAAGACATTGCCGACGTTTACCTGGAAGGTCTCCTCGTCTGCAAGCGCTTCGACACACGTGCAGCCAGCCTTCTCGATCCACACGCGATACTCAGGGAAATACGGAGCGACGACAATGACCTCGTCACCGGGATTGGTGATAGCAGTAAGCGTGCACGTAAGCGATGCTGCGGCACCAACCGTCATGAACACGTCCTTGCCTGCATACGACGTACCAAAGCGGCGGTTCAAGGACTCTGCCACCGCAGCGCGGCAAGCGGGCAGACCAGGAGCGGGCGTATAGCCATGGACCTGCTCGCTTGGCAGCTCAAGGGACCTTTTAATCGAATCGTTGACCGCAGCGGGCGCGGGAACGCTTGGATTTCCCAGTGAAAAATCGAATACGTTCTCGGCGCCGATCTGCGCTTTGCGCTCCAGTCCATAGGAAAAAATCTCGCGGATAATCGAGCTTTCGGCTCCACGTGCATACATGGTTTCGTTAATCATACTGTCCCCTTCCAAGCAATGCGCAGGGCATCGCCATTTTGTATGCGGCCATTGTACGCGCTTTAACAAGGTAAAGCACTTTTATTCATCAAGATATAAAAATGCCCACCGACAAACTGCCGATGGGCACATAACGCGCAATCGATGTACAAAAAGCTATTCGCAATCCGCCGAATCTTTTGGCGCCGCCTCTTCATCGGACGAGCCGTTGCTCACCGGCTCGCTGGCGGCAGCCTCGGCCTCCACGGCAGCTTGAGCATATGCAGCAGCGTCTGCAGCGAGCTCCTCCTCGCTCATGCGAGGAGCACGACGGGCCTTTGAGGAGGATGAGACCTCCGCAGAAGACTCACCCTGCTCTTCGCGGGCAAGATACTCATCCCACTTGTTGTCGAGCAGGGCATCGACAGCATCGCCTTCGACCGTCTCGCGCTCAAGGAGCACCTTGGCCATAAGATCAAGCTGATCTCGACGCTCGCCAAGGATGCGCTCCGCGCGCTCGTGAGCCTCGCGCATGATGCGCTGGACCTCGATGTCGATGCGACGGGCCGTCTCTTCAGAATAATCCTGGTGGTCGGCATAGTCGCGACCCAAGAACACCTGATGCTGAGCCTCGCCGAACACCTGAGTGCCCAGCTCCTTGCTCATACCCAAACGCGTAACCATCTCGCGGGCCATCTTCGTTGCGCGTTCGAGGTCGTTCGATGCGCCCGACGTGATGTCGTCGCACATGAGTTCCTCGGCAACGCGACCACCCAAGAAAACGGCAAGCTCATCGAGCATCTCGTTTTTGGTCTTAAGGAAGTGATCCTCGGTGGGAAGCTGCATGGTGTAGCCAAGCGCCTGGCCTCGTGCGATGATCGAAATCTTATGCACGGGGTCAGAGTGCTCCAAGATGTGTCCGACAAGCGCGTGACCGCTCTCGTGATAGGCAATCGTGGTGCGCTCAACCTCGGTCATCACGCGGCCCTTGCGCTGCGGGCCAGCAATGACGCGCTCCATGGACTCCTCAATCTCGTCCATGCCGATCTGCTTCTTATGACGGCGAGCGGTGAGCAGGGCGGATTCGTTAAGAAGGTTCGCCAAGTCTGCGCCGGTAAAGCCAACGGTCAGCTGCGCGAGCTTATCAAGGCGCACGTCGGATGCCAGCGGCTTATTCTTGGAATGAACGCCCAAGATATGCTCGCGACCCTTGACGTCCGGGCGGTCAACCGTAATCTGGCGATCAAAACGGCCAGGACGCAGCAAAGCAGGGTCCAAGATATCGGGGCGGTTGGTCGCAGCGAGAAGAATCACGCTCTCGCTCTCTTCAAAGCCATCCATCTCAACCAGCAACTGATTGAGCGTCTGCTCGCGCTCGTCGTGTCCGCCGCCCAGGCCAGCACCGCGCTGACGTCCCACGGCGTCGATCTCGTCGATGAAGATGATGGAAGGGGCCTGCGCCTTGGCCTCTTTAAAGAGGTCGCGCACGCGCGATGCGCCCACGCCAACGAACATCTCAACAAAGTCGGAGCCGGAAATGCTAAAGAACGGCACGCCAGCCTCGCCGGCAACAGCCTTGGCGAGCAACGTCTTACCGGTACCCGGAGGGCCAACCAGCAAAACGCCGCGCGGAATCTTTGCGCCAAGCTTGCGATAACGCTCCGGCTCAACCAGGAAGTCGCGAATCTCCTCGAGCTCTTCGACCGCCTCGTCGATGCCGGCGACATCGGAGAACTTGACCTTGGGGCGCGTGGACTCGTTGGTCTTTGCGTTGGTTTTACCAAACTGCATGTTCTTGTTGTTGGCGCCCATCATCTGACGCATGAAGTAAATGACGATGATGATGAGCATCACGCTCGGCAAGGCGTTGATCAGCATATCCGACCAGAAGTCGGGATTGTTGGTATTCACGATGTACGTGGTCTTTGAATGCTCGGCCATGAGCTCGGCCAGCGAATCAGAACCAACGTAATGCGTGGTAAACGCCACGAGTTTGGAGTCCTTGCCAACCTCGGACTTCTTTTTCCAGTACTGACCCTCAACCGAACCATCGGCCACGGTATACGTAGCCGTCTTAACGCGATCTTGCTTGACAGCGGTTACAAAGCTGCTGGTGGCAAGCTCAGTAGACTTCTTGCCGGCATCAAAGGCGCCGCCCAGATTCATAAAGAGATAGGCAAGCAGAGCGCAAACGATCAGGAAGTACAGCCAATTTGCACGTCCGGACGGCTTGCGTCCGCCGGGACCACCATTGCCACCCTGACCCATCAAACGCTTGTATTCATCGCGCAGAGCCTGGCGCTCGTCATCTTGCGGGCGCTTGGGCTCTTGAGGTGCTTGGTCTTTGAGCAGCGAAGGGGCTGCTTCGGTATCGGGATAAGAAAGGCTCATATTACGAGTAGACCTCCGGTTTGAGCACGCCCACATAGGGAAGGTTGCGGTAGCGCTGAGCGTAGTCCAGGCCGTAACCCACCACGAAATCGTCCGGACAGTGCGTGCACACATACTTGGGATTGACGGCAGCCTGCTTGCCCTCGATATCCTTCCAAAGGAAGGTAGCAACCTCGATGGAAGCCGGCTGACGGCTCGACAGGTTCTTGATCAGATACTTGAGGGTAATGCCGGAGTCGAGAATGTCCTCGACGATGAGCACGTCACGACCCTTGATATCGATATCGAGGTCCTTGACGATGCGGACGATGCCAGAAGACTTGGCGCCATCGCCGTAGCTCGACACCGCCATGAAATCGATGGCGAGCGGACAATCGATAGCGCGCATGAGGTCGCCCATAAATACGACAGCGCCACGGAGGACGGCAATAAGCACAAGATCTTTGTCCTTGTAGTCCTCGCTGATCTGCGCACCGACGCGCTTTACCATTGCGGCGATTTCTTCCTCGGTAAAGAGAATGTGATCGACATCGGGATGCATGGCTTCCATGACGGTCCTTTCTGGCTCGTGAATCCCTGGGAACATCCATCAAGACGCACGTTTATTCGCATGCGAACGATGAACGTCCATTTTACGCGCAGTTTACGTAGGCATACCAGAAGGAGTTGCCCTGCGGCGCACAGTCACGCGTAAGACACATATTGATGCGCCGTCACCCATGTTACCCCATTCGTTTTAGCACGATTTTCACGGCATAGCAGGTGGCAGCGGTGCACTTAAAGCGGTCGTCGGCGCGCACGCCGGCAACCCAAACGATCGAGCAAGCGGGGCCGGTACGAATAACAGGCACAGCAGCTCGCTCGGAGACGGGTATTTTTGCCTCGTTGAGGATATCCGAGACTTTCTTTGAGCGTCCATGCATACCCAACGGGCACATTACATCGCCCGCAACGGCAGAATCAACCCACAGCTTCACGCGAGTCGAAGAAACCGTCCCGCGTTTTTCTGCAAGCGATGCCGTATCGGCAGGACCATACCCAAGCGCTTCGGCATCGGCAAGGAGAACCGAGAAGCCATCGAGATCTCGAGCGGCAGCGCGGATTGCATCATCGAAATCAATCACTGATGGCAACTCGATAACCGACGCTTCGAGCACGCACCCATTGCCGCACGCCATAGTTCCCGGCACGCTCAGCCATCCCACGGGAGCGGCCTCACGCGCGGCAGCCGTGCGCAGAGCCAAGGCGCCAAACTCCATACGCGCATCGATACCCCCAGGCAGTGTGCGAGACCCCGAGCGAGCAGCAACACAGGAAAGAACCGCCTCGACATGACGCATCTCAAGGCGCGCCTCGGGGTCGATCATGCGAATTGCCAGTCGAATCATGCGGCGCGCGATTGCCACCTCGGCGGCAGCCAGACGATCGCCGTCGAGAACCACAAGCCCATCCTGCTGACGGCGAATGCACGAACGAAGCGCCGTCGATGCCAGCTGCGACAAAAAAGCATCCTCGTCGCCCAAGATGTCACAGGTCGAACCAATGGTAGATGCAATGTTTCCGTTGCGCTCAAGCGCAAGCGGCATCACGTTATGGCGCACGAAGTTACGCAGATACGATGTGTCGTTATTGCTTTCGTCCTCACGCCAAGGCTGGTTGGCGCACCTCAAGTAATCGCAAAGCTCATCATGGGTTTTGTCGATCAAGGGCCTCACCACGATATTGCGACGACGTGGAATGCTCGACAGCCCCGCCGGCCCCGAGCCCTTGATGGCATTCATAAAAAAGGTCTCGGCGCGATCGCTCGCCGTATGCGCCGTAAGAACGCGTGCAGAGGAACGGGGGACGCCGACCTCTCGACAAAGCTCGCGCACATAGCGCCTGGCCGCGGCATAGCGAACCTCCCGCGCTGCCGCCTCGAGATTTTGCCCCTCAAGGCGTTCGAAAGAAGCATGCTCCACGCAAAGAGGCAGACCAAAGCGCTCGCACAGGTCACGAACGAACAGCTCATCGCCGTCGGAAGCCTCGCCGCGCAAGTGATGGTTGACGTGCAGCACGTGCAGCCTCTCCCGCGCGATAGGGACACAGCCACGACCGTCCGCGATGTCGAGCCGCGATGAGCACGCCATCAAAAGAAGCGCCGTAGAGTCCGCGCCACCTGATACCATGAGCACCACGGGCGCTGCGGCACGCGCGGTAGCATCCGATGCTAGAGCGGAGACATCGCCCGTCGTCAGGTTATAGTGCTGAGACACCGTTGGCATCAAAAACCTCCTTGGAACCGCACACATTGTATCTTTTGGAAGGCCTCGAGGCATCTTGAACTCACTTGGCAAACATCACCCCCTCCACCTCCACATCCTTGCCTCGGGATCAAAGGGCAACTGCGCGTTCGTGGAAGGGCCGCAGGGACTTGTCATGATCGATGACGGTCTTTCGAGGCGCGAGGTGCTCAAGCGTATGAATGAGCTTCAGCTGCACGTTGAAGATGTCAAAGCGCTCGTCCTTACCCATGAACACTCCGACCATATCAAGGGACTCGCCGTCTGGTGCAAAAACTGGTCGGGTTCCATGTTCTGCAGTCCGCAGACGCGCCGCGCGAAGCCTGCGCTCGAAGAGCTCCCCTTCACCCCCGTCGAACCTGGTTGCACGGTTAACGTGGCCGGGGTGCGCATCGACACCTTCTCCACCTCGCACGACGTTGCGGGCCCCATGGGATTTCGCTTTTCCTGCCAGGAAGATTCCATCGGATATATCACCGATACGGGAATCATCACCGAAGGCGCCGAGGCCACGCTGCCCGACGCTCGTATCCTAGCGATCGAAAGCAACCATGACGTTCCCATGCTTCGCTGTGGATCTTACCCTCGGTTCTTGCAGGACCGTATCATCTCGTCAACAGGGCACCTGTCCAATCAGCAGGCAGCTGATGCCCTCCCAGCGCTGGTTGGCTCCCACACGCAACATGTCATAGCCATGCACATCTCCCAGGAAAACAATCGTCCCAGCCTCGCCGTGCGCGCACTCGCAGAATCGCTCGGGGCAACCCTCGATAACGAACTCGGATCTTCCGCGACCCTCATTCGCGAGAGCGGCGAGCCAATCCACATCCGCGCAGCTGGCCAAAACCGCCCCATCAGCATTTGGTAGCACACCGCTTGCCAACAAAAAAAGGGGCCCGACCTTGAAGCCGGACCCCAAACGCGCCAGGTAGGCGCATTTCTCTTGATGCAAATAGCTAGTCGATGGAAATCTTCGTGACGTTCTTCTTCTCGACGATCTTAGGCACCGTGACAGTCAGGATACCGTCGGCATACTTTGCAGAAAGGCCCTCGCTTGAAGCGTCCTTCAGATAGACACCGCGCGTCGCGCTGTAAGAGACAAACTCCTTCTGCAGGAAATTCTTGTCCTTATCCTCTTCCTTATCCTCGACGTTCACGGAGATGGAAAGGCGACCCTCGTTGAGCTCGACGTCGATATCGTCCTTCGAAACGCCGGTGAAGTAGGCCTTGACCTCATAGCCATCGCCCTTGTCCTCAACATCAATGGGGAATGCCTTGGAGGAGAGCGGCGTGGTCAAATCCATCATGTCGTCGAAGGCGTCGAACAGCGAAGCGGGAACGGTCGGACGAATACCAAAAACAGAACGATAAGGAACCATGCTTGCCATAATGAATCACTCCTTTTGTGATTGCCGCGCATCATTCATATGACTCGCGGCTTCTTGGAACACTCCTGTTATGCCCTGATGCCTCTGTTCTAAACAACCTATTTCAGATTTTTTAAGCGCCACACTATCATCAAATCTAAGTTAGTTTGACTTAGATTTATATCGCACCACTCACTTGTTGTGAAATTCGTTAAATTCGTTTTTTGATCTGCACCCAATATCGAAAGCGCTTTCAAAAATCCTAGAATGTACGCGTATACGAGCTAACTAAGGTGTGATATGGACGACATTGACGACGGACTGAATAGCTACCCTCAAAGCAACGATGACTTGACTTCCAGCGAGCCGCCGCTGCAGAACCAGCCCGCCGCAAAAGCACCCTATCGCCGCCAAACGCCACACATCACCCAAGCCCCCATCAACGATGTTGAGCCCAACTACGTCACCCGCGATCGCTATGTGACCCTCGATCAAGCACGCGGCAGCCGCAAACACATGGGCACCGCCACGAGCGACCCTCAGTATCTATCCCCCACGGGATATGAAAAAAGCGGGCGCTTTTCTCCAAGCGTAGACGGAGAACGTGACAAAGGGCGCAGTGCGGTGCATTACGAGCGCTACCTGCAGACACCAAAGCCCGGTAAATCGATTTTCATTTCACGCCAAGAGCGCGCCCGCAAACGCAACCGACGCCTTATCCTCGCCGCAATCATCGTTGTCGCGGTAGCGGTTCTTCTCAAGATCTTTGTCTTTCATTAACGAAACAGCCGCACAGCACAAGCTATCGATAAAACAAGGGGTGGAAACAGTACGACGCCGTTTCCACCCCTCTCTTTTGTTCTTTGCCGTCTTGGCTACGAAAGCAGCTCGCGGCCACCCTTCTCGATAGTATCGAGCAGCGCATCGGCCTCAGCCGCGTCCTTGCCGGTAGCAAAGATATACAGCTTGATCTTGGGCTCGGTGCCGCTCGGGCGAACAATTGCCTTGTTGCCGCCCTCGAGGTCGTACTCGAGTACGTTGGCCTTCGGCAGGCCGTTCACGCCGTCCTTGTAATCGACAACGGCCTCGACCTTCATGCCCGCAATGCTGCTGGGAGCCTCGTTGCGCAGGTTAACCATGATGGAGGCCATCTTGCTAGCGCCCTCGGCACCCGGATAGGCAATAGCAACGGTACGGTTGTGGTAATAGCCGTACTTCTTATAGAGCTCCTGCATGGCCTGGACCAGATTCAAACCCTGGAGCTTGTAATACTGGGCCATCTGGCAGATGAGCATCGACGCGTTGACGGCATCCTTGTCGCGCACGTGGTCGCCCGAAAGGTATCCGTAGCTCTCCTCGAAACCAAAGATGAAGCGGTCAACTTCGCCCGCATCGGAAAGGCCCGTGATGATATCGCCGATGTATTTGAAGCCGGTAAGGCAGCGACGCATCTCGAAGCCATATTCCTCGGCAAGGGCATCAACCATGGCAGAGGACACAATCGTGGTGACCGCCACCTTGCGGGAAAGGTCCTCGCCGCGCTCGAGACGCATCTTGCAGATGTAATCGAGCAGCAAGACGCCCATCTCGTTACCAGAAATAAGCGTGTAGTCGTCACCGTCAGCGCATGCCACGCCCACACGGTCGGCATCCGGGTCGGTTGCGAGCAGAAGGTCGGGCTTGACCTCCTGGCACAGTTCGATGCCCTTCTGCATGGCCTCGCGAATCTCCGGATTGGGATACGGGCAGGTGGGGAAGTTGCCGTCGGGGTTGCGCTGCTCGGGAACGATGGTGATGTCGGTCACGCCCACGCGCTTGAGAACCTCGGTAACCGGAATCAGGCCGGTACCGTTGAGCGGCGTATAGACAAGTTTGAGGGGAGCCTGGGCAACCTGCTCGTCGGTCAGATTGTTGACAGACTTGGCAACCACGGCATCGTAGTACGCATCGAGGCAGGAATCATCGATCCATTTGACAAGACCCCGGGCTACCGCCTCGTCGAAATCCATAGTCTTGACGTCGGCAAAGGGGTCGGTCGCCTGCATGGCTGCAGAAATAGCCGCTGCAGCCTCGGAGGTGATTTGGCAACCATCCGGTCCATATGCCTTATAGCCGTTATACGGTGCCGGGTTATGGCTTGCCGTCATGCAGATGCCGCCCGAGCATTTGAGGTAGCGCGTGGCCCACGAAAGGGTGGGCACGGGCGAAATCTTCGGATAGATGTAGGACGTCACGCCGTTAGCAGCCAGAATAGACGCCGTTGTCTTAACGAAAAGCTCGCCCTTGTTGCGGCTATCACGAGCAATGGCGACCGTAGGATTATCGAACGTCTGGTTGAGGTAATCGGCAAAGCCCTGCGTGGCACGACCGACCGTGTAGATATTCATGCGATTGGTGCCCGCGCCGATAGTTCCGCGAAGACCAGCGGTTCCAAACTCGAGGTCCTGGAAAAACGCATCCGTGATAGCGTTTGCATCACCGTCTTCTTTTAGCTTGGTGAGCTCAGCGAGCAGCTCCGGATCCTTTACATGCTCGATCCATGTGTCGAGCAAAGCATAAACATCAACCATCAGTCGCTACCTTTCCGTTAATTGAGCCTATAGGGCATCTTATTTATGATACGGCAGATGCCCTATCCTCATGACCTCTATTCTCTACGCGCGTTCTATTTGGGTGTCAGCTGAGTTTTATTGGTCCTGTCTCATGCAGGACGGGTACGCTCCGATGCCACAGCGGCGCAATGGGCCCGTAACGCCAAACCCTCCCTTTCCAAATGAAGCAGAAAATCCCATTTAGCGCGGGATGGATGCGGTCTAAATGGGATTTTCTGCTTCATTTGGAATATGGAGATGGCGACAGGGTTCGAACCCGTGCACGGTTAACTAAAAAAGCCCGGGGCTCGCGCTCCGGGCTTTCTCGTGTAAAGGGTGGACCGTCAGGGGTTCGAACCCTGGGCCTTGGGATTAAAAGTCCCCTGCTCTGCCAGCTGAGCTAACGGTCCGCGTTTGGCATTGTACCACGCTTGGGCGCTATGGGAGCGTTATTCCCAGCTCCACTGGCCGTTCACGAACACCGGAACTTCCGTGCCGTCGGCGCAGATTCCCATAATGTCCAGGTCATCGGTGCCAATCATGAAATCGACGTGTGTGGCAGACGTGTTGACGCCACGGCGACGCAGCTCGTCTTGATCCATCTCGTAGCCACCCTCATAGCACTCCGGGAAACCGATTCCCAAAGCAAGATGGCAGCTGGCGTTCTCGTCGTACAGCGTGTCGTAGAACAGCGTGTTGCTCTGGCGAATGGGCGTATTCTTCGAAATCAGCGCAACCTCGCCCAGGCGATGAGCGCCCTCGTCGGTCTCAATGATGCTCGCCAACGTATCGCGGCCCACTGCAGCGTCAAACTCGACCACGCGGCCGCGCTCAAACCGCATCCAGAAGTTCTCAATCTTGTTGCCATGGCGAACGAGCGGCATAGCGGAATACACTATGCCGTCCACGCGCTCGCAGTCCGGAGAGGTAAAGACCTCCTCAGTGGGCATATTCGGGAAGAAGGGGTGACCCTGCGGAGTCTCGCCGCGACCGCCGGCCCACAGATGGCGATCGGTCATGCCGATAACCAAGTCGGTGCCGTTTTCGGCCGTATAGTGTAATGCGTCAAAATGATGCTCGTTGAGGAAGCGCAGGTTCTTATCGAACGTTGCGTCATGAAGCTCCCAATCGCTCTCGGGGTCGGCGCCGTCGGCACGAGCAGTGGAAAGAATCGCCTTCCACAGGAGGTAGACCGCCACGTCATCGGCAGCACCAGGGAAGACATGCTGCGCCCAGGCGACAACGGGCGCACCCGCGATGCACCAAGGGTTGATGTTGAAATCCAGGCCACGACGATATTCGCGGCACTGCATGTTGCGCGCACGGGCGGCAGCAGCGGGCTTCGCGGGATCGATTCCGCGCAGCGCCTCGGGGTCGGTACCCTCAACAAAAATAAAGCATGCACCGTCGCGTGCGAGAGAATCCAGCTGCTCGCGCTGCCACTGCGGCACCTGCTCAAAATAAGCAGTATCAACGTTCTCGTACGTCAGGCGCTGCACGGCATCGTCATGCCAAAGCATGGTCACATGACCGGCACCCGCCGCATAAGCCTGCGCCACCAAAAGACGCGCAAACTCGGCGCACTCTACCGGAGCATTGACAACGACCTCCTGTCCCGCGCGAACGTTCACGCCCTTGCGCACGATAAGCCGTGCGTAACGCTCGATGGTCGGACGCAGCGCTATCATCCCAGCGCGCGCATCTTCCGCCGTCAATCCGTATGACTTCATATCTACTCCTTGGATTCTCAAGACAAGGGCACGCCGTACTACTGTACGACGCGCCCCTATATAATGCCAACCTTGTATCGGAATCGGCTACTTCTTCTTGCTCTCGCGCTTTGCCTTCTTGGCATCACGCTCGGCCGCGTCCTTCTCGATCAAATTATTCAAACGCTTCTCGGTAAGACCCTCGGCCTTGCTGCGACATGCGTTACGAATGGGACGGATGCGCACCAGGTCGTAGATAAACGCACCAAGGATGCACGCATACGCGATAACGATGCCAATAATCTGGGTTGTCTGCATCTCCTGGCCCCTCGTGGTGCCAAGCATGAGCCACACGATGACGATGGCAACGAGACCGGCTGCAAGCAGTACCCAGAAGAACTTACGACGACGAGCGTAATCCTCGTCCTTGCGCATCAGGGCGTTGGAAGCCGCATAGAGGCGGTCCTCCTGCAGGCGCTCGGCCTGCTTGCGGGCGCGCTTCTCCTCCTTGCTCAGACCGGCAAGGCTCTCGCCGCGCTCAGCCTGCTTGCGCTTCTCCTTTGCGCTGGCGGGCACGACGCGCACCGAGCCTGCAGCAGAGCGAGCAGGCTTTGCCGAAGCAGCGGATTTGCGCATATAGCCGGGCTTGGCGTCCGGGTTGGTGTTACGTTCGTTCTGGGGACTACGGGTGCTCACTTACGCGTTCTCCTTCATGGGCTTAAATTCTTCACCCGTGATGGCCTGGAAAGCCTCACGGTAGCGCTGGGACGTACCCTCAAGCACCTCTTCGGGAAGGTGCGGGGGCTCGCCGGTCATATCCCAATTGGCACGGAGCCAATTGCGCAGATACTGCTTATCAAAGCTCGACTGGACCTTGCCCTCCTCATAGGAGTCGGCAGGCCAGAAGCGGCTGGAGTCGGGGGTCATGCACTCATCGATAAGGGTGACCTTGCCGTCGATGATGCCAAACTCGAACTTAGTGTCGGCGATAATCACGCCGCGGGTCGCCGCATACTCGGCAGCTGCGGTGTAGATCTTCAGGGAGTAGTCGCGCAGCTGAGAGGCGATATCGGAGCCTACCAAATCAACACACTGCTCATAGGAGATGTTCTCGTCATGGTCGCCGATAGCAGCCTTGGTCGAAGGCGTGAACAGGGGCTCGGGAAGCTTGGAGGCTTCGGTAAGGCCGGCGGGCAGCTTGATGCCGCACACAGTGCCGTCCTGGTCGTAGGTCTTCTTGCCAGAGCCGGTCAGATAACCACGCACGATGCACTCGACAAGAATCGGCTCGGCCTTGCGCACCAGCATGGCACGGCCGCACAGATAATCGCGATACTGAGCGAACTCCTCGGGGAAATCCGCCGGATCGATGCTCACCATGTGGTTGGGCAGGATATCGGCGAACTTGTCGAACCAGAATTTGGAGATACGGTTCAGAACCTCGCCCTTAAAGGGAATCTCATCGGGCAGAATGAAATCGAAAGCGGAGATACGGTCGGTAGCAACCATCAGCAGGTTGTCACCGGCGTCATAGATGTCGCGAACCTTGCCGCGGGAATCGGGACGAAGATCCATCGTGCTCACGAAAGTCAACTCCTCAAGTAGGCTTTATTGGGATACGGCGGCAGCGGACAGGGCCTTGAGCCGCAGCTAACGCTCTATTGTAGTAGAAGAAGACTGCTGCTGTTGCTCACGCGGCAAATGAATCGTAAAAGTCGTACCCTTTTCAAGTTCCGACTCCACCGAAATGAATCCATGGTGGCGCTCGACGATCTGCTTGGTCACGGCAAGGCCCACGCCCAAACCGCCCGCTTCACGGGCACGGCTAGCGTCGGCACGCCAGAAACGACCAAAGATACGAGACAAATCTTCTTTGGCAATACCGATGCCGGTATCCGACACCGAAATCGTCAGGTGCTTTCGGTCGAGGCCCACGGTCACGACCACCCAGCCGCCTTCGGGCGTATAGCGCATGGCGTTACTCATAAGGTTGATCACACACTGCGTGATCATGTCGGGGTCGACCTTGATGAAGGGCATCTTGCCCTGCGTCTCGTCCGCAAATCGCAAGCGAAGGTCGCGCTCGTGGAACAGAGGCTCTTGTGCGTTGACGACCCCACGCACCAGCTCGACCATATCAACAGGCTCAATGTTCATAGGTGCCGTATGGTTTTCCATGCGAGAGAGATCGAGCATCTGCTGCACCAGGCGGGCCAGACGGCGTGTCTCGGATGCAACCGTCTCGAGATGCTCGTTATCCGTAGGATACACGCCATCTTGCATAGCCTCGACGGTGGCAAGCATGGCCATCAGCGGGGTGCGAAGCTCGTGGGCTACGTCGGAAGTCAGACGGCGCTCATGCTTGAGGTCCTTCTCAAGCGAAGTGGCCATCTCGTCAAACGTCTCGCCCAGCTGGTCGATCTCGTCATCGCCACGCATATTAGTGCGCGCGGAAAGATCGCCATCGCGAATCTGCTTCGCCGTTCCGGTGATGCGGCGAATGGGATTGGTGAGCATGCGGGATACGAAAAGACCGATCATGACGGAAATGGCAACAGCGATAACCGCCGCCAAGAACATGGCGTCGATCGTCTTCTCTCTAAAAGCGGTGTCGGTCTTGGTGAGCAGCACATCACTGCCCAGGACCCACAGGCGCACCTTGCCCACGACCTTGCCGTCAGAGGTGGTAATGGGCTCGGTGATAGCCCCCTCCTCATCGGTGGGAGCGGTAGAGATCAGGCCATGACGGTCAAACTTGATCTTCGGCTCGTCCTCTTCTGCGGCGGCAGCGGAACCTTCCGCCGTCTCGTTATCCATCTGCTCGGCAGAGCCCTGGTCGGCATCGGCGTCATCAACGGAGCCCTCTTCCGCGGACTCCGCGTCCGGCGTCGGCTCGGCATCCGTTGCAGGCTCGGATTTCTTTACGTCGGCGGCAACGGATGCGACCGGCCACGTATCGTCGTAGAGAATGGTCCCCTTGGCGTCGAGCACCTGCAGACCAATGTCGTCGGAAATCGAGCTGGACTGCGCAATGGCATACAGCGTGTCGATGGTCCACTCTCCATCCTGCTCATAGCTGTCGGCGAGCTTCTCGCTCGTCAACTTGGCAAGATCGACCACGTTGGCACGCGTGTACTCCGAAAAAACGCTGCCCCACACCACCATGATGACGCACACCAGCACGAGCACCGTCATCAGCGATGTAAGCGCAAACGAAAGTGCCATGCGGGAGCCGTAGCTCAGGCCCGAGCGCGAATCGGAACGAGGCGTATTCCAGCTTGCGCGGGAATTCGCCTCGTTATCTGACTTATGTTTTTGTCCGGTGACGATATGAGCGGGAAGCATTACTTCTGGGCGCCCTCGTCTGCCTTGGCCTGCGGAGCCTCAAAGCGATAGCCCACGCCGTGCACGGTGTAGAGCCACTTGGGCTTCTTGGGATCATCGCCCAGCTTGGCGCGCAGGTTCTTGACGTGGCTGTCGATCGTGCGCTCATAGCCCTCGAAGTCGTAGCCCAGAACCTTCTCGACCAGCTCCATGCGGTTGTACACGCGGCCGGGATGACGTGCCAAGGTAGTGAGCAGCTTGAACTCGGAAGCGGTAAGATCGACCTCTTTGTTTTCGACCAAAATCTTATGGCCAGAGATGTCGATGACCAGGTCGCCAAAATCGAGAACCTCAACCTGCGGCTCGTCGGCAATGTGCGTGCGACGGAAAAGGGCGCGCACGCGGGCAACGAGCTCGCGCGGCGAGAACGGCTTGATCAGGTAGTCGTCTGCACCAAGTTCGAGACCGATGATACGATCCTCGACCTCGCCCTTCGCAGTAAGCATGATGATAGGCACATCGGAGGTGTCGCGAATGGCACGACACACGCGCTCGCCCGAAAGCTTGGGAAGCATGAGGTCCAGCACGATCAGGTCAAACTGATGCTTCTCAAACTCCTCAACAGCGGACTGACCGTCACCGACACCGACGACCCAATAACCCTCGCGCTCGAGGTATGCAGCGACAGCATCGCGGATAGCCTTCTCGTCCTCGACCAGAAGGATCTTCCTTGCATCTGAAGCCATATCAGGCCTCCTTGTCTCAAAGTCCGTAAACTACGTTATTTTAACGCACAAAACGCATTTGCGTTTCGCTCATGTGTCAACGCCGCCCGTTGCTAGGGCAACGGTAGCATCTGGAGTACATTGTTCCCAGATTCTCGAATTTCTTCCAGGAGATGTCATGACTCTTCACATTCGCCCGGCACAGGCCTCTGACGCTGCCGATTTGTTAGCAATCTACGCTCCATATGTCCGCGAGACCACGGTCACGTTCGAGTTTGATGTTCCTAGCATCGAAGAATTCGCAGCGCGCATCGAGCATGCAAAAAAACGCTATGCATATCTTGTTCTCGAAAAGACAGCCGAAAGTGAATCGGAGCGCCGGCCCGTTGGATACGCCTACTACGGCGCGTTCAAGAGTCGTCCCGCCTACCAATGGTCCGCCGAGACATCCATCTATCTTGACGAGAAAGAGCGCGGTCGCGGCGCCGGCTCCATTTTGCTCAACGCTCTAGAATCCTGCATGGCCGCTCAAGGCATCACCAACAGTGAGGCATGCATAACCGGCGAAAACGAATCTTCGGTCGAATTCCATCGCCGGCATGGATACGAGGAACGGGCGCGCTTTATCAAGTGCGCGAACAAGTTTGACCGATGGCTTGACGTGGTGTGGATGGAAAAATACATAGGGCCGCATGGCGAGAATCCTCAACCAATACGGCCCCTTGATGAACTTGAGCTCACGCAGATCATCGATGTGGCAAACGAACGCCTCAACAAAAGCTAACTACAGCGCAAACACGCGCACGCACACACTCTCGGGAATACCCCGGGCATCCTTAATGGTGGCGAAGGTGACCAAGTTGTCCGTAGCGCCCTCACTCGCGGGATAGTCACCGTAATCGAGGGAACGGTCGGGACACGCCACCACGGAGTACTTCTGAGCGTCGGTATCGACAACGCAGGTGGAGGAGCGCGTCTTTAGGCAAAAACGCGTGCCCTTGCCGCATACACCCGCCGCAGGTTCGCGCGAAATGTAGACAAAGGGACCCCCTTCGCGACCAATGAACGTCCCCATGTTGCCAAGCCTGCCGACACCGTCATAGCTCGCCTCAATTGCAAAAGCGAACGCATCGTTCAAGTAAGCAGCCTCAAAAGGACGAACTCCCGCCGGCAGCACGAGCTGATCGATTTGGGCGTGAGCGGAATCGGCGAGATTCAGCGCTGTCATACCGTAATAGGTTCCTTCATCCTCATGCACGCGTGGCGAGATGGTAAGAATGTCGTCCGATACGCGCGGGTGAGTGGCAAAGCGCCCAGGCGAAGTGTAGAGCGTGGTCTTGCTTCCGTCTATCAGGTTCCATTGGTAGCACTTGCTAGAAGACGCGCTCTTCGACCCAGAGGAATTGGGCATTTTCTGCCATATTACGCACGTGCCATACGGCGAGAACATGGGAGGCTCCCAGTCGCTATTGCCATGGTCGATCTTTTGCGGATCGCCGGAGACCTGACCCTCGGCAAAAGCCTGGGCATACAAAGACCAGGCAAGCGATGAGTAGTTGATCTCCACCCAGCAGAACACGCCTGCGCCAACGCGCACGTCGTAGAACTCATAGCCCGCGCCCGAAACCGGCTTCGATCGAAGCGTGATGGGAGATCCAGAAGAAAGCGAGAACACGCCAATAGAATTGGGCGTGGCGGCAGATTCGGGCGCAAACATAGCGGCAGACCAAGAGCCCTGGCTATAAAAAGGAACGGTTCCCACCGGAAGGCTCCAGGTGTACGCAGCAGCAAGAGTTGTATCTACGCTCTCATACTCATCCAGTGCATCGATGATCTTGGAATCGTCGGTGAGCACCTGGGGCTCGCCCGTAGCGTCTTTTGCCTCGGTGCCCTTATCCTTTTTTCCGCCGCAAGCAGAAATCAGGGTCGCGGCAGCTGCAGCCATGCCGCCGCCCACGAACCCTCTTCGACTTATGCCCGATTTGTTGATTAAGCTCATGCGTTTGCCTTGGCAACTGCCTCTTTAAGCGCCAAGGTCATCTGGTCGGCACAGGATGTAGGACGCGGACCGCAAGTGTTGCCAGCAAGAAGGTCGACGACCTGCTGAACCGGCTGGCCTGCAACGAGCTTCGAGACAGCCTTGAGGTTGCCGTTGCAGCCTCCCGTGAACTCGATATGCTCGATAGTCTGGGCGTCGTCGGAAACGGCAACGTGGATGTTGCGCGCGCAAACGCCATGCGGTGTGAAGTCGAACTCGATCATGATGTGTTCTCCCCTCGTTTTGCTTTACCCATATCTACGCGTTCGTTGGTTGTACCCCATTGTAAAGGCGCGTACGCGAATGCGACAGCCTTGAAGGGTTCGACACAAAAGCCGCCGCGCACAGGACCCGGTAAGGCACCGTGCGCGGCGGCTTTGTAGTCGTCTTTAGAAGGCTTTAAGCGAAATCAAGCTCCTGCAGGCGATCGAACACCACGCCGATGCGCGAGAGGAAATCCCAGGGATCAAAAATCTCATCGAGAGTCTCCTGGCTAACCGTGCAACGGGGATCCGCCTCAAGGCGCTCCTTAAAGGTGGGGCCGCTCACGCAGTCCTGCACCTCGTGCCACGTAGCCATGGCGTTCTCCTGCACGATGGCATAGGCGTCCTCGCGCGTAATGCCCGTGTCGACCAGGGCGAGCAGAACCTTCGAAGAGAAGATAAGGCCACGCGTCTTGTTGAGATTGGCCATCATGCGGTTGGGGTAGAGCTGCAGGCCATCAATCACACGAATGAGGCACTGGAACATATGGTCGAGAGCGATGAAGGAGTCGGCCTGAGCCACGCGCTCGGCGGAGGAGTGCGAGATGTCGCGCTCGTGCCACAGGGCAACGTTGTCAAAAGCAACCTGTGCGTTCGCCTTCACCACGCGCGAAAGGCCGCAGACCTTCTCCATGGTGATGGGGTTGCGCTTATGGGGCATAGCGGAGCTGCCCTTCTGACCCTTGCGGAACGGCTCTTCGGCCTCGAGGGTATCGGTCTTTTGCAGGTTGCGGACCTCGGTTGCGATACGCTCGCACGTGGCTGCGGTGGTGGCAAGAACGCCGGCGAGATACGCATGATGGTCGCGAGAGATAACCTGCGTGGACAGCGGATCGTGAACCAGGCCCAGGTTCTTGCAGACGTACTCCTCGACAAACGGATCGATGGAGCTGTAGGTTCCCACTGCACCGGAAATGGCACCGAACGCGACGTTCTTGCGGGCGTCCTTCAGGCGATCGAGGTCGCGCTTGAGCTCCCATGCCCAAGAGCCAAACTTCATACCAAAGGTCATGGGCTCAGCATGGATGCCGTGGGTGCGACCGGCACAGAGGGTATCGCGCTCCTCAAAGGCGCGGCGCTTGCAGATCTCGCCGAGCTTCTGAACATCCTCGATAATGAGGTCGCAGGCCTGGGTGAGCTGATAGCACAGCGCAGTATCGCCCAGATCGGAGCTGGTCATGCCGTAATGGACCCAGCGGCTGGGCTTAGGAGCGTCGGCCGGGACATCGGCGTCGATGTACTCCTTCATGTTGGTGAGGAAGGCGATGACGTCGTGACGGGTGACCTCTTCGATCTCGTCGACCTTGGCCTTCTCGAAGTTGGCGTGATCGCGAATCCACTTGGCCTCGTCTTTGGTGATGCCGATTTTGCCGAGCTCTGCCTGAGCCTCGCAGGCCAGAACCTCGATCTCCTGCCAGACGGCGTATTTGTTCTCCAAGGAGAAGATATGGCCCATCTCGGGACGGGTATAGCGGTCGATCATTGCGGCTCCTTTTTGGTTATTGGCACGTAACGCACATATTGTACGACGTAGACGAGGGAGGCTGACGCGCTCTATAAAAACGCCCAAAGAGCAAAGCTGTGCAGATGTGATGCTTTGGCCCAAAAACGCAAGAGCGTGTACGATACCATCATCCGCATGCCGCGCACGTGGCTCGGACTCAGGACGCAAGATGCGATTAGCCGCTCAGGAGTGCTGCACTTTCTCTGAGAATTTAAACCTGATTCCCAGCATGCGATAACGTAATAGCAAGGACGCCTCGCGCAATGCCGAGGTCCAGGACCGGTTAAGGGACACCGAAAGAGCAAGTATGGCAAAAAACACCGCAAACTATGGTAACGACAGCATCCGTCAGCTCAAAGATGAGGAGCGCGTACGTCTGCGCCCCGCTGTCATCTTTGGATCGGACGGCCTTGACGGCTGCGCCCACGCCGCCTTCGAGATCCTGTCCAACGCGGTCGACGAGGCCCGTCAGGGCTTTGGTAAGCTCATTACCCTCACTGCCTTTCGCGATGGCTCCATCCAAGTAGAAGACAACGGCCGTGGCTGCCCGCTCGACTGGAACCCTTCCGAGAAGCGCTTTAACTGGGAGCTCGTCTTCTGCGAGCTCTACGCTGGTGGCAAATATAACAACAACCAGGGCGGCGACTACGACTTCTCGCTCGGCACCAATGGCCTGGGCTCGTGTGCAACTCAATATGCCTCCGAATACATGGACGTCACGGTTTGGCGCGACGGCAACAAATACTCCCTGCACTTTAAAAAGGGCAAGGTGGTTGGCACCAAAAAGAAGGCGCTTGAGGTTGAACCCACGGACGACAACCGCACCGGCACCACCATCAAATGGCGCCCCGACCTGGAAGTCTTCACCTCAATTGACATCCCCGACGAATGGTATCGCGAAACCCTGCGCCGTCAGGCGGTAGTCAACGCCAACGTAACCTTCCGCCTGCGCATCGAGGGCGACGACGGCGAGTTCACCGAAGAAGATTTCTGTTACCCCAAGGGCATCGAGGATTACGTGCTTGAGAAAGTCGGTGCAGACTACCTCACCGAGCCCTTCTTCATCGAGGCCGACCGCCGCGGCCGCGACCGCGAGGATCTACCCGACTACAACGTTAAGATCACGGCCTGCCTGTGCTTCTCCCGCACCTTCCAAATGCAGGAGTACTATCACAACTCGTCTTGGCTCGAAAACGGCGGCTCGCCCGAAAAAGCGGCCCGCAGCGCCCTTACCAGCGCAATCGATACCTATATCAAGCAACAGGGCAAGTACAACAAAAACGAGAGCGGCATTAAGTGGCAAGACGTTCAGGACTGCCTGGTGCTGGTGACCAACTGCTTCTCTACCCAGACGTCTTACGAGAACCAGACCAAGAAGGCCATCAACAACCGCTTTATCCAGCAGGCCATGACGGCATTTTTCAAAGAGCGTCTCTCGACCTATCTGATAGAGAACAAAGATGCCGCCAACAAGATCATGGAGCAGGTGCTCATCAACAAGCGCTCCCGTGAGAATGCCGAGAAAACCCGCCAGAGCATCAAGACCAATCTGCAGCAGAAGACCGATATGGCAAACCGCGTGCAGAAGTTCATCGATTGCCGCTCCAAGGACAAAACCCGCCGTGAAGTCTATATCGTAGAGGGCGACTCGGCAGCAGGCGCCATCCGCACCTCGCGCGATGCCGAGTTCCAGGGTGTCATGCCCGTCCGAGGCAAGATTCTCAACTGCCTTAAAGAGGATTATCCGCGCATCTTCAAGTCCGACATCATCATGGACCTTATGCGCGTGCTGGGCTGCGGCGTGGAAATCAAGGACAAGCGCATCAAGAACCTAAGCGCCTTTGACCTGGACAACCTCAACTGGAACAAGGTCATCATCTGTACGGACGCCGACGTCGACGGTTATCACATCCGCACGCTCGTGCTCACCATGCTCTACCGCCTGGTGCCCACGCTTATCGATGAGGGCTACGTGTATATCGCCGAGTCGCCGCTCTACGAGATCAACTGCAAAGAGAAGACCTACTTTGCCTACACCGAGCTCGAGAAGAACGGCATCCTTAAGGAGATCGGCGACCAGAAGTGCTCGATCAACCGCTCCAAGGGTCTTGGTGAGAACGATCCGGACATGATGTGGCTCACCACCATGAACCCCGAGACGCGCCGTCTGATCAAGGTGGAGCCCGAGGACGTCGCAAAGATGGAAACCATGTTCAATCTGCTGCTGGGCAACGACGACGAGGGGCGCAAGCGCCATATCGCACAGCACGGTAAAGAGTACCTAGACCAGCTGGACCTGCAATAAGGCACAGCACGCATCGGAATGGCCCAAAAAGAGCAACAAGAGGAAATCGTGGCAAAGAAGAAAACTAAAACTCAGCCCAAAAAGAAGCAGGTCAACGACGCCAACGTCATCGGCCTGCATTCGGAAGTCACAGCGCAGCCCATTACCGAGACGCTCGAGACCAACTACATGCCCTATGCCATGAGCACCAACGTCTCGCGTGCGTTCCCCGAGATCGACGGCTTTAAGCCCTCGCACCGCAAGCTTCTCTACACCATGTATAAGATGGGCCTGCTCAAGGGCGACCGTCAGAAGAGTGCCAACATCGTGGGCCAAACCATGAAGCTCAACCCACATGGTGACGCCGCCATCTACGAAACGATGGTGCGCTTGGCCACAGGCAACGAGGCGCTGCTCGCCCCCTTCGTCGAGTCGAAGGGCAACTTTGGCAAGTATTACTCGGGCGACCTGAGCTACGCCGCCTCGCGTTACACCGAGGCGAAGCTCTCCCCCATCTGCGCCGAGATCTTCAAGGATATCGATAAGGACCCGGTGGATTTTATCGACAGCTACGACGGCGCCATGAAGGAGCCGCGCCTGCTTCCCACCACGTTCCCCAACATCCTGGTCTCGGCCAACAAGGGCATCGGCGTCGCCATGGCGTCCGACATCTGCGGCTTCAACCTCAACGAGGTCTGCTGCGCCACCATGCACTATCTCGAAGATCCCGATTGTGACCTGCTCGAGTACATGCCCATACCCGATTTCTCCACAGGCGGCGAGATCATCTATCGCCGCGAGGAGATGGAGCGCATTGTCGAGACGGGACTCGGCAGCTTTCAGATTCGCTCACGCTGGCGCTGGATTCCCGAAGAGCGCATCATCGAGGTCTACGAAATCCCATACACCACCAAAACCGACGTCATCATCGAGCGCATCATCAAGCTCTCCAAAGAGGGCAAGGTGCGCGAGATTGCCGACATCCGCGACGAGACCGACCTTTCGGGTCTGCGCATCGCCATCGACCTTAAGCGCGGTGTTGACCCCGATAAGCTCATGGCCAAGCTTTACCGTTCGACCACGCTGCAGGATTCGTTCTCGTGCAACTTCAACGTGCTGGTTGATGGTTACCCACGCGTTATGGGCGTGCGCGAGATTATGCACGAATGGGTCGAGTGGCGCATCCAGTCCACGCGCCGTCGCGTGAGCTTCGACCTGGGCAAAAAATCCGAGCGCTTGCACCTGCTGCACGGCCTCGAGGCAATCTTGCTCGATATCGACAAGGCCATCGCCATCATCCGCGGGACCAAGCTCGAAGCCGAGGTCGTACCCAATCTGATGAAGGGTTTCGATATCGACGAGACCCAGGCGGAGTTCGTCGCCGAGATCAAACTCCGCAACATCAACGAAGAGTACATCCTCAACCGCACTAAGGATATTGAAAAGCTCGAAGATGAGATTGCCGAGCTTGAAAATATCCTCTCCAACGAGGAGAACATCAAGAAAGTTATCAGCGACGAGCTGGCTGCCGTCAACAAGAAGTACGTCATGCCGCGCCGCACGGGCAGGATCGAGCCGTCCGACGTCATCGAAGTGAGCCTGGAGCCCGAGGTCGAGGAATACCCGGTGCAAATCATGCTTTCGCGCGACGGCTACCTTAAGAAGATGACGGACCGCGTGCTTAAGAAGGCCGCCACGCTCAAGTACAAAGACGGTGACAAGCCCTTTATCGAGTTTGCGTCTTCCAATACGCACGAGCTGCTGGTATTTACCGATAAAAGTCAGGTATACAAGTGCAAGGTTGCCTCGTTTGAGGACACTAAGTCGGCTCAGCTTGGCTCCTATCTGCCCGCCGATCTTGAGATGGACCCCGACGAGTCTGTAATCTGGGTAATCGACCCCGAGGATTACAAGGCAGACGTGTTGTTTGTCTTTGAGAACGGGCGTGTTGTCCGCGTCGCACTCGCTGGCTATGTGACCAAGACCAACCGCAAGCGCCTCAAGAATGCTATCTATGGCGGCAGCAAGTTGCTGTTTGCCCAGGTGCTCAAAGAGGATCGCGACCTAGCTCTCGTCTCGAGCGATAACCGTCTGATGAGCTTCAACACATCGCTGCTCAAGACCAAGACGACCACTAACACCCAAGGCGTCCAGGCTTTTACAGCTAAAAAGAATCGCATCATCACCGCCGTGGGCGTGGCCGAGGACTTCTTGGGAAGCGAAGCCTGGACGGAGCGATTCTGTGCACAGACATTGCCGTCCGCCGGTGCCCTCATGAAGGAAAACGATATGCCGAGCTTGTTTGACTAGGGCATGACAGGACAACCATCGTAAATTTCTTAAGATGATAAGGCCGGGTGCAGCAAGACTGCACCCGGCCTTGTGCATAACAGCGCGAGTCGATTGGATGGAAACGATTTGCCGAAGCTTGGTCTACATTTGGTCTATTTCCGTGGTCTACGAAGCTATAAACGCTTCGCGTTTGCTTAACGCTCGCACCCTGTCGGGTTCAAGTCCCAGCCCTTTATCGAAAAAGGCACGGTAACGAACGTTACCGTGCCTGAAATTCGAATGGAGCGGGCAACGGGACTCGAACCCGCGAGTGTCAGCTTGGGAAGCTGATGCCTTACCACTTGGCGATGCCCGCATATATGACGCAATGAATGCGCGGTAGTTAGTATAACCTGCATTGTTCTTATGGGGCAAGAAACGTACCAGTCCACGATAAAACTGCGCGAGAAGACCGAGGTCCCTTAAAAGCTATGGAAATGCGCCCCTCTTTTTGTGATATCAATCGCGCCGCCCCATGTTGAAGGACCTTCGCTGCCGCTATTTGCCCCGTTTTACCTGCCTTGTTAGAAAGTGGCAAGAATGAGGGGAATATTCGCATCCTCTTTTGTAAGCGCGAACGGAATCAAAGGGGAAGCTGCCTCTCTATGCTCAACTCCCATCGATTCGAGGGAGGACGATCATGAACCACAGTAAGGCGCACCGGTTCCCACGGCACAACGCAAATGACAACCGCACCACAATACGCCGCAGGCCGGTACCGCTTTTCATTGTTCTTGTTATCGCCCTTCTCGGAGCGATATGCGCTGTTGGCAGCGCGCTTATCGGCGCGCATGCCAGCAGCGACTCCATCACCGTAAGCGACTTGGTTCACAACCCCAACTCCTCTGACGGACACGGCAAGCTCATTCGCGTCGAAGGACAAAACGTCGCCTATTGCGCACAGGGATTTCTCTCCTATCCCGAAGTAGGGCAAAAGCTCACCCGATACGGTTCACCCGAAATCCCCGAGCTTGATTACGTTGTTTATCACGGATACGACGGAAAAGTCGTCACTTCGGTTGCAGGACTCGATAAAGGCAAGTCGGAATCTGCCACGATGGCGGCAATCTGGCTCGCCATCGGCGACAAGCGACCCGACCTTCTCAATTTCGTTCCCAAATACGACCCTCCCTGGCATGGAAACAAAGCCTATAAGGAACGATGGGAAGCCATCAAAGACCCCCAGATCAAAGAGGCATCTTGGAATCTGTACCAGCAGGCGCTCTCCTATGCCCAAGCCGGTGGAGGAGGCATCGAGGCGGGTTGTGCCATTCTGTGGGTCAACCGTACGCCAAAGGGAGAGAACAAAACATTTGGCTATCAAAGCCTCATCACCAGTGAGAAAAAGACCCGTGTTGTCTTTTCGAAAACATCCGCAGACGCAAGCATCAGTGCAAACAGCGGAGAGTACACACTCGAAGGGGCTGAGTACACAATCTATCACGCATCGGATTCCTCACCGGCGGGCACTATCGCCACTGATGCAAACGGGCATGCCGAACTTGCCCTCAAACCCAATACTGCCTACTACGCCCTAGAAACAAAGGCTCCGAAAGGTTTTGCTAAAAACAAAGAACGAATCGAGTTCACGACCACAGGGCTCAACACCCTCGTTTCGTCTGTCGATAAGCCTTGTACATTCTCCCTTCTTGTTTGCAAATATGACGCCGTAAGCGAGGGTGCAGCACAGACAGGATGCTCGTTCGAAGGGGCGGAGTATGAGCTGACCTCGGACAGCACGCCGGGGTTTTACGCGACCGCTACCACGAATAAAGAAGGTGCCGCCTCTTTTGAAAACATCCCTCTCGGTACCATCCATGTGCGGGAAACCAAAGCCCCGCAAGGTTATCTCCTTGATACAGAAGATCATATCTACCACGTTGGAGCCGATGACCTTGATGAAAACGCCACGCTGAAGCTCACCCCCGAAAGCGATTTTGACGAGATACCCCTTGCATTTGATATCGAAATTGCAAAATTCAAGGACGAGGGCGATGAAGGCTCCTCAAAGCAGGAGGTTCCCGCTGAGGGTGTAACCTTCCAGATCATCTCCAATACCACAGGCAAAACAATCGGGTCCATCACAACCGATAAAGACGGGTATGCCACAAGCAAGGGATTGTGGTTTGGATGTGGTTCGAATTCCGGTGTCGTTCATGGGGCGATTCCCTACGACCCTGCAGGCTATACCATCCATGAGGATGAGCAGACCATTCCCGATGGCTTTACAGCAATTGATGACTGGACAATCAACGCAACCCAAATGATCGACGGTTGCACCTTGAAGTACATCATCAACAATCATCGAAAGATGAGCCGGTTGCAGATCGTTAAAGTCGACGCCGAATCGGGAGAACGCGTTCCTCTCGCCGGCTTTTCCTTCCAGCTTCTCGATAGCAACAAGAATCTTATTTCCCAAAATGTCTGGTATCCAGCTCAATCAACCATCGACACCTTCACCACAGGCGACGATGGAAGCGTCACACTGCCCGAGCAGCTAGCAGCGGGAACGTATTACATACGAGAAATCTCAGCAGCACAACCCTACGTCCTCGCTGGAGAAGACACGAAGATCGAAATCGACGGAGATGAACCGCTCTGCATTGCCACTGTTGCCAACTCCCCGGCCACAGGGATAGCCCAAATCGTCAAAACCTGTTCCGAAGATAGCGCAGCTCTTGGCGACGCCGAATTTGACGTGCGTGTTCATGAGGATGTTGTCTCCCTCGACGGATCGGTTCTCTTGAATGCTGGAACGGTTGTCGACCATGTCAAAACCAACGACCAAGGACGTGCAACGACATCGAAACTCCCCTTAGGCGCCGGCGAGGCAACCTATGAGTTTGTCGAGACAAAACCTGCACCTGGTCACGCTCTCGCGACCGGCCCGATTGTTTTCACGCTCTCCTACGAGAACCAAAACACTCCGCTTGTCAGTGCGAGCTGTGCAGCATCGAACATGCCGACAACAGTTGAAATCAAAAAAGTAAAAGCAGGGAGCGACGCGCCTGTCCCCGGTGTGCAATTCACCCTCTGGCGCCTAGAGGACGAAGAGGCATCTGATCCCTCGGGACCCGCCGAAAACGATACTGCCGACGAAGTCCATGATGACACCCGCGACATTCCTCAGCTCAAAGAAGGCTGTTCGACACTCACGGTGACAACCGATCAAGAAGGCGCTTGCCGTGCAATTCACCTGCAACCCGGCATTTGGCGTATCAAAGAAACAAGCACGGCCAACGGTTTTCTTCTTGACCCCCTTATTCGCGAATTCACCGTTGACGAACATGGACTTATCGATGGCGGGGCAAGCTATCAGGTTGTCATCGAAAACGATTTCACCAAAGTCGATGTCTCAAAAAGAGACATTACGAACGAGAGTGAGCTCGCCGGCGCGCATCTCACCGCCACCGATTCTGACGGAAACATAGTCGACGAATGGACCTCGACCACAGAGCCTCATCGGATTGAAGCGCTTGCGCCCGGGTCTTACACCCTCACCGAAACGCAGTCGCCCCAAGGACATGATGTAGCCGAAAGCATCACGTTCACCGTTGAGGAAAGCGGGGAAATCCAAGCTGTTGCCATGTATGACCGCCCCATCCAAATAAATGGAGAAATCGACAAGCGCCAGCAACGCCTCACGGAGGCAGGTGAGGGTCATATATTTACCTATTCGCTTGATATGAGAAACACAAGTAACACCTGGGTCGACGAATGTACGGTTACCGATCCGCTCGATTGCGTAACTCAGGGGATGGCAGAAGTAACCAGTGTGACAACACCCATCGTTCAGGGAGATTACGACGGCAAGCTCAATGTTTGGTATCAGCTTTCCAACGATGATGATTATCTTAACGAATCGGACGCCAACGCAACAATCGAAGACGACCATGAAAACCCTTGGCTCGAAGGTGAAGGACGTAAACTCGACTATTCGCATTGGCATCTTTGGGAACAAAACGTCGATGCCACGCAAACAAGGGTCCTCAACGTTAGCGACCTCGATCTTAAAGAGAGCCAGCATATTTGCGCTCTTCGCTTTGAATTCGGCTGTGTTGCAGACTCGTTCACTACGCGAAAAGACGGATGGGATCGTTCGGGCATCAAGAACGAAGACGATTCTTACGACAAACATTCCGATGAAATGGGGGCCGGCGATCTTTCACCCGCGATTATTCAGCTCTCGACAACAAAGCGTTGGGCAGGCGGCAGCACCCTTCTTAACAGTGCAACTATCGACCTTTACCGAAACGGGGGCGGCCCCGGCCTTGAGGACCATGATGAAGATAAGGTCAAACAGATAATCGGCCGACCGCTCGCACAAACCGGTGTCGATTCCGATGTAATCCCCTTGCTTGCGGGCATGCTTTGCGGCTTTGCCGTTATAGCATTTGCCCTCTTCCCCGCCATCTCGCGCAAATCGATCAGGACAAAACGATGACACGCACAACCCGAAGAGCATTCCTAGCCTCCTGCGGCATCGCATCGCTCCTCTGGATTGGTTCTGCCGGGATAGAATCCGCGCAGCGTCTTGCATCTCAACTCGCTTACAGGCGGCTAGAGAGCAAGACGCCCGCGGTATCAAACGCGATATCTCACTCCATCCCATCCTCGAGCGAGGGGATACGTAACCTACTTGACCAAAACAAAGATGCTGTGGGCTGGCTCGTCGTCGAAAACACAGCGGTATCCTATCCCCTCGTTCAGGCATCCCCTACAAACAAAGATTGGTATCTCCATCATGATTTTTGGAATCAGAGGGATGTAGCAGGGTGCCCCTTCATCGACGACAGATGCACAATCTCATCCCAGCATGTTTTAGTCTTTGGGCATCATCTTGGATCGACTGATCTGATGTTTAGCAATCTCGCATCAGCCTGGAAGAACAGCGTGTTTCAAGCACTTGGACCGGCAAGTATCGAAACTGTCGATAACCTCGTCTTCCGCTTTAAACCGCTCTGCGCACTGCGTGTTAAGAAAGACTATGAACTCATTCAGCGATTTGAATGGCAAGATACCGCCGAGATACGCGACTGGCTCTCCTTGCTTCTTGAACAGGCACAGGTAAAAAGCCAAACCGCACCGGAAGATATCCATAAAGCACGGCAAGTCTTAACACTCGCTACCTGCTCAAATGCAATAGCGGGACAACAAGAACGCACGCTTATCGTATTTTTACGCTGATAAATCTAGGATGCAGATCCAGTATCCGATGCATCGTCTGAGCCGGCCGTATCCGTCTCAAGCTGCTTGTCGGCTTGAGCGGCGGCTTGCTCGGCTTTAATGCGTTCGGCACGAATGTCTTCAGGAGTCGAACACTTGACGCCTACAAACCAAGCAGCACCAAAACCAAGCAAAAGAGCAAGTGCAGCCCCTACGGCGTAGGCAACCCAATGACGACGAATAAAAGAGAGCACGATTCCTCCTGAAACTTGGATAGGGCTATCGTAGCAGCTTTTCCAAACATACACGCAGCGCACGCGATATCGACTCAAAAAGAAGCCCGCTTCCATAAGGAAGCGGGCAAGCAATCTTTGTTTGACAATAGCCTAAGATCTGCGAATAACCTCGGTAACCAAATCGGCTGCGTAGTTCACGTTGTCGGCATTAAGGTTGATGGGATGATCCTGCTCGGTGTAGGCGCAAGCAAAACTCAATCCCTCAACACCAGCAAGCGTCATTGCGCGCAGGCTCCTCTCCATTGCGGCGTGGGCGTCGGTGTCGACATACGGCATCTCGACCGAGGCAAGCGGGCGATGGAAATCGGATGCCACGCGCGAAAAGAGACCGGTGATGCGCCTGTCGGCCTTCAAGGTACGACGCTCACCCTCGGTGGTAATCATGGAGAGCTGGCCAGCACCAACACATTTAAGGTTGATGATGAAGACACCACGAAGTTTGTCTCGATGCTCATCGAGGAACGCCTTCATGCCGGCATTGTCGTTCTCGGCAGCACCGGTAGCAACAAACCAGATATCGTGGCCCAAAAGCTCGTCGTCTCCCAAAGACGTCACTGCCTGACGAAGCTCATCCTCGCTCCCCTCGCCAGCAGCGCCGCCCTTCCAGCCGTCGTCGCCTTCGAAATTATCCCACGAACCGATATCGCGACCAGAACGCTTAGCATCGAAGTCATCGTCCACGCCGAGCCAATCACTCATGCTGGTCTCTTCCTTCTTTTTGCGCCCAAACAGACCACGACGCTTCTTGGTGGGAACAGCGGAGACGGGGGCAACCGCATGGATGGTCTCGAATTGCTGCTGCGAAACAGGAGCCACCACATCAGTCGAGTCAATAACGGTAAACGTCGGCTTTGCCGCGACGGGCTGATCCATGTCGACCGGAGCCGGAATGGAAGAGAAAGGATCCACCGGCTTGGCAGAAGGATCGGGGAGGTCGAAAAGCGAAGAGCAATTCGCCATGGGATTTGCACGAACCACCGGAGTCACCGGCGGAATTTGAGTGGGCACAGGCGCAGGAGATGCAGGGATCGAATCAAGCGACGGAATGTTGAGCTGTCGCTGAGGACGCGGTGCCGGCGCCGGGGCGGGCGCAATCTGGGCCATCAGAGAATCGACAGTCTCGACTTGTGCAGGCATGGCCTGGGTCCCCTGAGGCTGAGCGGGCATGGCCTGCGTTCCCCCAACCGAAACTTCCTCCGCGGGAGCAAAGACCTGTGTAGACTCGACAGCGGTCCCTTCGGAGCCATCAGCCGAAACCTCGTCGCCATCCTCTTGATCAGCGTCGTCTTTCTGCTCATCCATCATCTGAGCCATATCAACGGAAATCGTCTCATCGGGTGCGGGGAGCACCTGCTCCTCTTCAGTTTCATCCACCTCATCCTGAAGGACATCCTCAGCAGCGATGCTGTCCTCAGACTCCTCCTCAGGTTGATCAACCTTATCGAGCGGCAGAGGCTCATCTTCGATCAGCTCAAAGTCGGCCTCGACAATCTCCATCTCATCGGTAGGGATAATCTCTTCAAAATCTTCTTCGCCCGTGAGCACAAGCGGTTGCTCCTCGGCAACGGCAGGCAGAGGATGCTCCTCAACAAGCTCGTCCGGAATGGGAGCCACGATGGAAGTCCGGGATGCATCGATGGGCTGCTCTTCAACAAGCTCATCTGGAATAGGCGGAACGATTGAGGTCTGCGAGGCGTCGATGGACTCTTCGTTAACTTGCTCCTCAACCTGCTCTTCGCACTGCTCATCAAAGACAGCTGGCTCGTTGTCGGCGTTATGGGTCTCGGCGGCCTCGACATCCTCGCCATCGGCGAGCTCTGCCACAACAGCAGGAATCGCGAGGGCCTCTTCCTCTTCGGTCACCTCTTCGTCAAACAGTGAAGGGGCAATCGGAACAACCGCGGGGGCAGGAGCAGAAACAGGCACAGGCTCGGTAGAAGCGAACATATCGATGTTCTCGACAGAGGCGACAGCGGGAATTTCCTCAACCGTTTCCTCGCTCTGATCATCAACAGAAGCGACAACAGGATTCTCGACAGGAGCGGCAACGGGCTCATCCACAGGGAACTGGCCCTCATCGTACTCAAGGTCGCACTCGGCAGGAATCATGCCCAGGGCACGAATGGCATCCTCACCAAATCGCAAATTGCCAGCAACGTTGAGAGGCAGAACCGGCGTGGACTCCACGACAACATCTGCAGCAGTATCGGTTGCGACAGGAGAGGCGTCCACCGGGGAGAAATCGGCGTCGACGGGTTCATCGCCGGCAGCCTTATCGTCGACCTGAACTCCATCGTCTTCTGCCGTGAAATCCTCTTCAGGCTGCTCGGAAACAACGAGTTGCTCATCCTGAACAGGCTCGGACGGCTGCGGAATAGGCAGCCCATCTACAGCACCCGTCTCGACATCATTGAGCTCGACTTGCTCGGGCCCCTCCTGATAAAGGGCCTCTCCTTCGACATCAGCCGTATAAGAGCTCTGATAGGCGCCGTTCAGCGACTCCAGATACTCCTCAAACGGAACATCATCGGGGAACTCGTCGACACGAGACGATGGCGCAACCGCGTCCATGACACCCAGCATGGCGGCGACGGAGGACTTATTGCAGATAGCGCCCGTGGTATAAGGCATGGCAAAACGATCAAAAAGAAATGCGACAGAACGCAAAAGGGGAATCAGGGAGAACAGAATGGCGACAACCCAAAGTACTGCCTTGAGAGCACCCGGAAGGGGAAGCAGACGAAGAATGGCAACAACTGCAGGAAGCACCATAGCAACCGGAAAGATCTTGTTGATAAGCGAGCGGTAGTTTGCAAACGGATCGCGGCTCAAAAGATCGGCGCGAGCGGAATCGTAATGCGCAACTACAACAACCGGGCGATTGCGGGGCGAAGCGAGCGGGCCGGATGCCTGATGATGGGCGATGACATTTTGAGAAAGGCCGTTGGCACCAATTGCGGGAACAGAGATTTTATCCAAACGAATGAGCACATACAGGATGCCCACCGCAAGAACAAGCAGGAAGCCGAAAATACCCAATGCCCCGCCGATTCCCATGAGAATCGTGGCTATGAACAGCACGATCCCCGCAATAGCAGAAACGTTTTTTCGAGACGAAGAGGCAGTGAATTCCTGTATCTCGGGAGTAAAGCCATGATCGGTGAAAATACGCGCGATGACATCTGCAGCGGTGCGCTCTTCTTCGCTGCAGGCAGGCGTGATCTCCGTGCGCTGCAAAAGATGGTTCAAATATTTTTTGCTGTTAGCCA
This sequence comes from uncultured Collinsella sp., assembly GCA_934621295.1. Taxonomy (GTDB): domain Bacteria; phylum Actinomycetota; class Coriobacteriia; order Coriobacteriales; family Coriobacteriaceae; genus Collinsella. The sequence continues at coordinate 24,987 of CAKTVB010000001.1, read as the reverse complement.
TGTAGGGCTCCATATCGCGGTTGCTTAATGCATGCAGGCATACCGCTCCCACGATAAGCCTGTATAGGCGAAAGTATACCCTTACTTATCTTTAGCTGCAGCGCCGAGCCCGGATGCCAGCCCCCTTGGCACATTTTCCCCGCGAGACTCCATATCGATTAAAATGGTGCCGTTGCGGCGAAATGGTCCGCTGCGGAAGGGGTTGCGCATCTTATGGCTGAAACAAAAACTCATTCGGTAGATGTCTCAAGTGAGCGCAATGAATCCGCCCGCCGCATTCTCAATCTACTCTTCATCCTAAATTGCACCTCGAGGCCCCTTACGACCACCGAGATCATCACCGATAGTGACCTTGGGTATGGCATGGCGGGCACCGAAAGCGAAAAGAAGAAATTTCAGCGTGATCGCAAAAAACTCGAAGAATACGGAGTCCATATCCGCGAAGTTAAAGAAAGCGGAGCGAGCGAAACTGAGGAAAGCCGCTGGGAAATTGACCGCGGGCGCACCCATATAGACACAGCCGTCGTCACCCAAGACGACGCCGACATGCTTGTACACGCCGTCGATGAATATCTGGCGCGCACGAAAATATCCTTCCGCTCTGCATTGCTGCGCATCAGAGCGGTCGCGGCGGCAATCGACACCGATGCCGAGCAAGATGAGGATACCGATAACGACGAGCAAGTAAGCGACCAGATTCAAAACGTACTCGATACCGTGTGGGCAGCCTATTGCTCGCGCAAATCACTCCCTTTCTGCTATCGAGATGCAAAAGGGAAAGAATCCAAAAGGACGGTATCGATCTACGGCATTGTCAACCAGGCAAATCAATGTTATTTCGTCGGTCTCGACAACCTTTCCGAAGAGGTTCGAACCTTCCGCACCGACCGTATCACTCGCATGAATAAGCCCCGGGGATCCTATACCATCCCCCACGACTTTTCCCTCGACGCCTTCCAGTTCCTCCCCCTCGACCTAGGCGATGGAGAGGAAATGCAGGCGACTTTCGCTTTTCCCGCACAATCCGTACCGGGAGAAATCGAAGTACTCACGTATGGAAGGGGAACGCTTGAAAAACAGCCGGATGGATCCTTGCGCTGGAGTATTACGGTGAAAAATCCAGATTCCGCCGTAACCATGGCCCTTGCCAACGCTTCCCTTGGTATGCGTCCCTGCTCCCCCGCTCTTCTCGTTTCCCTTTGGAACTCAACAATCACCAAGGCGGTGGAAGCCCATGGCTGAACCTAAACTCAAAGCCGATCAAATCGTCGCAGGCGGCATCAGACTCCTCCAGCTGCTCACCGCCGCGCCAAACCAATCGGTATCCATCGCGCGCGCTTGTGCCGTGCTTGGGGTCCAAGCCTCCGACCTCGACCGTATTGTCGAAATCGTCTCAAGCCTCTCAGACCGCTCGACCGGTGTCAGGGCCATCATCGATATGGATGAAAAAACGATATCCCTCGGCGGAGGCGCTGCTCGTCTTGTGCCGCTGAGACTCTCAATCAACGACGCCGCCGTATTGAGATACGTCCTCACCTCGCTGAATATCGACCAAAACACCCGCCTTCGTATCCAGGCGGCGCTCGATGATCCCTCACAGCTCCAAACTCAGATGATTTCTTTAGCAGAACCCGCGCGCTACGGTTCGTTCTATCAAAAGCTTCTCGAGGCAATCGAGGATGGCGTACGCCTTCATATGGGGTATCGCTCTGCCGAAGAAAAGGAGCCGCGCGTACGCATCATCGACCCTTACCGTCTGGTGAGCGAAGGCTCGGCGACCTACCTCGATGCTTGGGATGTTGAGGTGGATGAGCAGCGCAAGTATCGCCTTGACCGCATCTCATCTCTCAAGATGACGGATGAATCGGCGATACACCATCCGTTCGATCGAGCCGATATTCAGGAAAGTCTCAAGAAATCGGGTATCCGGGCATTGGTGCGATGTAGCAAAACTTATCTGCCCCTCATCACCTGGTCGGGTATCATGCGCACCGAAGACCAAGGTGACGAGACAGTCATACTCGAAATATGTCTAACCTCTAAATCTTGGCTATTCGACCAGGTCCTTGCCGCGGCAGGCGATCTTTTGATTCTGGAGCCTCAGGCTCTGCGTACCGAATTCACATCCTACGCGCAGAGCCTGATTCTCCCCGAATCATAAGATTATTTCGATCTTCCGCGTCGCCACAGCTCAAGGTAGCGTCCAACCTGATTGGACTCGATCTTTTGGTATCCCGAGGTTGGAAGCGACTGCAAAAACTTCTTTCCGTACCCTTTTGTCACCAGGCGGGAATCGGCAAGTACGAGGACTCCTACATCCGAAGATGTACGGATAAGACGGCCTGCCGCCTGCTTGACCTCAAGCACCGCGTCGGGCAACGCGTACTGCGCCCATGCCCGCTCCTCGCGAAGATCTCGCTCCTGAGCCAACGGGTCGGTGGGGCTTGCAAAGGGGAGTTTGGGAATCACCACGCAACGCAAGGTGTCACCCGAGGCATCAAAACCCTCCCAAAACGCTTTTAAGGCAAAAAGGGACGACGATTTCTCTGCAATAAAATGATCGCGAAGATAGCGCGGCGAGGAATTACGCTGTTGACACACAAGCTCCAAGCCTTCTGCCGCAAGTTTGGGTTCCACACGAGCGTAGAGATCTTCCATGTCTCGCCTATTGGTAAATAACGTCAGCGCCGATCCGCCCATAGCAAGATGTACATCGACGAGCAGCTTTTCCAGGGTGTCGAGATAAGCATCACGGCTTCGCGGGTCGGGAACATCCCCCGCCACCACAACCGTCATGTTCTCATCGAAGTTATAGCTTGAATCCAAATGCACCGTCTTGGTCAATCCCGTTGGCAGATGATCGAGGCCGACGGACTTCATGAAGTGCGAGAAATTGTCCGCAATCGAAATGGTTGCAGACGTAAACACGACCGATTGCATCTCTGGAAGCCAGCGTTCCGCCAACGCCTCTCCAATATCCAACAGCTCGGCAGACAATGCCTCTCCACCCGCTTTGAGGCGACGATTCACGCGCAGCGAGAACACATAGCGCTCGTCGGTACCCTCAACGATAAGTGCGAGGGTTTCCTTCATCTCCTTGAGGCGGCGCGCGCCATCGGCAACCTCGACAACGAGGTCCGGCTTATCGGCGGCGACGGTCTCCACCAGCGAAGCCAAATTCTTCGCGGCCTCATCGAGTGCAGAAAGCGCTGTATTTGCTGGAGCAAGGAATTCATCCCACGCCGCGCTCTCTCTCAATTCGGGACCAATCCAAAGATTGACCATGTCGTAGGAACCCCCACGCTGAGTGTGCGAAAGGTCTCGGGTGGCATCAAACAAATTCACCATGGCGAGTGACGCGCGGCGCGTAGTCACCACCGCTTTTGCTGTAAGACCCATATAAAGTGTTGCAGCATCCGAACCAGCAAGCTGATGGGTCAGCTGGCCAAGGGCCCCCATGCGTTCCCCGCCCAAACGCTCGAATATCGTACGCGACTCATCGGCGGACACCGTTTGAGCCCACTGCCTGCGAGCCTCACGCTCCACCGAATGGGCCTCATCGACAATCCAGTGGCGGATGGGTGGCAAGATCTTTCCGTCTGCTGCCACATTCCTAAAAAGAAGGGAGTGATTTGTAACGACGATATCGGCACGAGCTGCACGACGGCGGGCCCCGTGGACCAAACAACCGTCCGGGAAGAACGGGCACAGACGACGAGCACACTCACGCGATGCGGTGGTGAGATCGGCACGGTTCACGCTACGCCAGCGTATACCCAATCCATCAAGGTCCCCATCGGGGGATTGGCAAGCAAAAGCATAGATAACGGCGATTGCCGTGAGGGTGTCCGCCGGGTCCTTATCCGTTTTAATCTCACTCGACGAACGGCTCAAACGCTCAAGCTTGCGCAGACAGGGATAGTGATCGTAGCCCTTAAGTGCAGTAAAGGAGAGGTCGCCATTATACTGAGCGGCTAGCTTGGGAAGCTCATGGAACATGAGCTGGTCGGCCAGATTATTCGATTTCGTAGCAATGCCAACGGTAATGTGGTTGCGTTTTGCGGCCTCTGCAGCGGGCAGAAGGTATGCAATCGATTTACCAACGCCCGTTCCGGCCTCGATGACGCGATGCCCACGCAACGCGAAGGCATCACGCACTTCCTGGGCCATCTCAACTTGTTCGGCACGGGCTTCAAACCCCTCATACATCGACGCGACTTTACCGCCGGAAAGAAACTCCGCCTCGATTTCTTCGCGCGAGGGCATCTCGATTTTTGGCAGATTATCGGCATCGACGCATTCAGGAGAAAGGTCGGCATGAACAACACGCTGCCTCTCTGTCACCAAAGAGAACGCAGCACCCGGATGTTCCGCCGCGAGATAGGAGAAAATCGGACGGTACGACCAGCTGACATCGGGATGCATATCGGCCAGGTGAGATAGAAGGCCTGCGGGCAAATCGGCCAAGGCTGTAAGAAGAATGCGCCAAACGCCGCAGAGCGCCTCAACATCCGCATCGGCGCGATGGGATACCGCATCGCAACCAAACAAATCGGCCATAAACGAAAGCTTATGGGAGGCAAGACGCGGCAACGCTATACGAGAAAGAGCAAGGGAATCAATCCAGATGTCGCTTACGCGCACCCCACCCTTTACCGATTCGATAAAGGACCGATCAAACGTCGCGTTATGAGCGATAACAGGACATCCTCCGACAAAATCCTCCAACGCAGATACCGCTTCTTCGGCACTCGGCGCGCTGGCTACGTCGGCATCGGTGATGCTCGTCAACCGCGTGATTTCCGCAGGTATGGGGCAACCCGGATGAACGAAGGTGTCAAACCTCTCCACCACCTCGCGACCGCGCATGCGGGCTGCAGATATTTCAATCAGCTTGTTATCCTGCAACGAAAGACCGGTCGTCTCGGTATCGAGAACGATTACATCATCTTCTATCAGTCCAAAAGAACGCGTTTTCGCGCGATCGGCGAGCGTCTCGTATGCTTCGATCACATAATCGGGAGTACCGGGTAAAACCGCGTCTTTCATGAGCATAAGGGCTGTATTTCTCCTTATCGCCTTCCCACTCGCGCAAGAGCCATCTTAACCAAGCTCGCGCAAGCATCGGAAAACTCGATGTTGGCATGGCGCAGCTCGTCTGGGAACAACGAGGCATCAGTCATGCCAGGAATAGTATTGGTTTCGAGAATAACAGGTCCTGCGGACGTCACGATAAAGTCACTGCGCGAAATGCCAAAACAACCCAAAGCCTCATGAGCGCGGCAGGCTAGATCCTGCGCCCGCTCGTAATCTTCCTTGCTGATCCTGGCGGGAATGCGATGAATATCGGTAGGGTCGACATACTTCACATCCAAATCGTAAAAATCGCTCTGCTCGGGGCAACAAATCTCGACAACCGGAAGTGCCTTAAGCGTCTCATCATCTCCAAATACGCCAACGGTAATCTCCGTACCTACAAGGCGCTGTTCGATAAGGACCTTATCGCTATATTTAAATGCCTTCTCGATGGCACAGGGAAGCTCAGAGGGGTTTTTAACAAGAGAGATGCCGTAGCTCGATCCATTTACTGCCGGCTTTACAAAGCTCTCTTCCCCCACAACCGTCACGATATCCTCAACGGTTATGGGATCATCCTTCTTCAAGGTCACACCTTTTGCAATCGGTATGCCCGCACTCGCATAAATGAGCTTCGAAACATCCTTGTCCGCGCCGCATGCGCTCGAAAAAGCATCCGACGCTGTGTAGGGGATACCTAAGTAGTCAAGAACGTGCTGAATCTCTCCATCCTCGCCACCGGCGCCATGCAAGGCGAGAAACGCCAAATCATAGGACCGAATGGTGTCTATAAACGCTTTATCTGCAGGATCGAGCAAATCGACCTTTTCAAACCCAGCAGCCCGCAACGCTTGCTTTGCATTCTCGCCCGATTTGAGCGAAACCTCTCGCTCCGATGAGCTCCCCCCTGCAAGCACCGCAATGCGAAGATTCCTATCGATAGCCTGGGTTTGCATCGTTCCCCCACTCAACAGCAAAAAGATCTCAAACACGATGTACTTTTACGTATCTCGCGTCTCCCTGCTCCTTTTATTTCGCAGAGATACTTTATTGTAGAGGTAACTTTGTTTTTTAGCGTATCGAAAGGGGCATCATGGAGCAGATTGTCCGTAAACGGGATATCCGCGATCTTACCTATGCCGAACTCGCCGAGGTTGTCTCGGCATGTGGTCAACCAGCATTTCGCACCAAGCAGCTGCATGAGTGGATTTCTATTAAGAACGTATGTTCGTTTGATGAGATGACGAATCTTCCTAAAACCCTTCGCGCAGCCCTTGAAGAAGAATATTGCTTCGACACTCCTAAAGAGATCGTTAAGCAGGTTTCCCGCGATGGATCGCGCAAGTACCTCCTCGAGTTCTCTGACGGCGTTTCTGTTGAAACCGTCGGCATGCCCACACGCAACAAACTCTCCGTTTGCGTTTCCACCCAGGCCGGATGTGGAATGGGCTGTGCATTCTGTGCAACTGGACTTTCCGGACTCACGCGCTCTCTAACCGCCCGCGAGATCGTAGACCAGGTCCTTCATGTTTCCCAGGACTTTGGCGAGCGCGTGACGAGCGTCGTCTTCATGGGCCAAGGTGAGCCGTTCAACAATTTTGATAGCGTTCTCGAAGCTCTTCGAACGCTCAACGATCCTGAGGGTTTTGCTATCGGAGCACGCCATCTAACTGTTTCAACCAGCGGTATTATTCCTGGAATCCGTCGCTTTGCAGACCTCCCCGAGCAATTCACGCTCGCTATCTCCCTGCACTCCGCCATTCAATCGACGCGCAATCAGCTGATGCCCGGCGTTAAAAAGTTCACGCTGCCGCGCCTTCATGAGGCAATTCAGCTCTATGTTGAAAAAACCGGTCGCAGGCCAACGTATGAATACGCCATGATCGACGGTATCAACGACAACAACCCCGAGATGAATGCACTTGTTGAGTTCTGCGAGGGAACACTTTGCCACGTCAACCTCATCCAGCTGAATAATATCGAAAACAGCCCGCTCAAACCTTCTCCTGTTTCTAAGGTCGAAGAGCTTCAGCGTCGCCTTTCTAAGCACGGTGTCGAAACCACGATCCGCAACTCGCGCGGGGGAGACATTGACGCTGCGTGCGGTCAGCTCAAGCAGCGTCGTTTCAAGACTAACGAATCTTAAAAATCGTTTCACATGAAACATCAATACCGCCAGTCACTACCGATTGGCGGTTTTTTATTACCTATGTTTCTATTTCTCATTAGTAGAGTGAACTAAAAAAAGGGATGAGACGTTCGTCTCATCCCTTTTCCGAATTCATTATTAAAATGAATCGAACATTTAATAAGGCACCTTAATAACCAATCATATCCCACTGGTTAGAAACCCAGTCCTGATTGACTTTTGGATTCTTGGTCATTTGTGCCGTCTTTAATGCTACATCCTCTGTAACACTATCAACCTTCTTTTTTGATTCTTTGTACATATCTCGTGCACCGCGCGTCAATCGCCCACGAAATTCCTGATCACTCGCAATCTTATAACCAAAGAACGTTCCGGCAACAACAATTGCGCCAAGACCAAGATACCCAAGCACCTTCTTCATTTATTCCTCCGCACTGTTCATAACAACGGATAGAATCTGCGAAAGCTCCTCTTCGTCCTTAAACTCGATTTCAATCTTATTCTTACCGCGAGAAGACTTCACTTTTACGTTCGTATTAAAGATTTGACGCAGTGCGCGTGCAGCTTTCTTATAAGACTGCGGCGTCACTGCCTTAGGTTTCTTTGACTCATCTCCGACAGAAAACAATGGAGCGAGATTTTCGGTCGCTCGAACAGACAGCCCCTCATCAACAACCTTCTGAGCAAGACGAATCCTCGCTTCCTCAAAGGGAACTGCAAGGATTGCGCGCGCATGACCCGCTGTCATCTTTCCGTCAAACAAAAATTGCTGAACTTCATCCGGAAGATCAAGAAGACGAAGCGAATTAGTGATTGCAGAACGAGATTTCGAGACTGCTTTCGAGAGCGCCTCTTGAGTCATTCCGCTTTCCTTTAAAAGCTGCTTATACCCTTTTGCTTCTTCAATTGGATTCAAATCAGAACGCTGGAGATTTTCAATTAAAGCAAGCTCGAGCATTTTTTGATCATCAACGTCTTTGATGATCACTGGCAGCTTTTCGATACCAGCAATCTTTGATGCCTGATAACGACGCTCACCGGCAATGATTTCGTATTTCTGACCCTTTTTACGAACCAAGAGAGGTTGCAAAACGCCATTCTCGCGAATTGACTCACTAAGCTCTTGTAGCAAAGTCTCGTTAAAATGAGTGCGCGGCTGATTGGGATTAGGTTGAATTTTATCAATATCAACAAGCGTGTCTGAAGTGACACTTCCCGTTTCAGTTTGAGCTTCACCCATCAAAGCATTCAAGCCGCGACCGAGTGCTTGTTTTTTCTTTGGACTAGGCACGACGAATCACCTCTTTGGCAAGATCCATATACGCTTTCGAACCCTTATTGTTTGGTGCGTAGGTAATTACTGGCATTCCGAAGGAAGGTGCCTCAGAAACTTTTACCGAACGGGGAATGCATGTTTTAAAAGCTTTATCACCAAAGAAGCCCTTAACCTCATCAACAACCTGATTTGAAAGAGATGTGCGGGAATCATACATAGTGAGGAGAACGCCGTAGGTTTCTAGCTCTTTATTGATACGCGTTTTAACCATACGCATCGATTCCAGCAGCTTGGTAACTCCCTCGAGTGCATAATACTCACATTGGATTGGAATAAGTACGCTATCAGCTGCTGTCAATGCATTAATCGTCAACAATCCAAGTGAGGGAGGACAATCAATAAAGATGAAATCGAATTCATCAACGATTGGTTCCAAAAGATCTTTAAGGCGTGTCTCTCGTGCCATTGCAGAAACGAGCTCGATTTCTGCGCCAGCAAGCTGAATAGTTGCAGGAACTACAAAGACTCGTTTACATTCGGTTGACTGAATAATCTCCTCAGCAGGGACATCATGAAGGAGTGAGTCATAGACACATGCTTCGAGTTGCTCTTTATCGATTCCAAATCCGCTTGTCGTATTTCCTTGCGGATCAAAATCTACTATGAGCACTTTTTTGTTTTGTTCGCCTAGGGCAGCGGCAAGGTTTACTGCAGTAGTTGACTTACCTACGCCGCCCTTTTGATTGATGATTGCAATGACACGCGTATCTTTTGCGCTTTTAGACCTCTTAACGTCTCGAAAGCCCACGTCACCCTCCTTGTATATTTGAACTTCATTTTGAGTGATCGTATTGTTTCACGTGAAACTATGGGAATTTATTCATTACCCGCGGTGTTTCACGTGAAACAATTCAATTTCTATAGTTCATTATGTTTCACGTGAAACAAACATGCAAGGGGCATCCATAAGCTGCATCAATAAAGTTATTAGCTTGGAGAATAATTGCTTAATTCATGTTTGAACAGCTAAAAGCCTTGAAGAGACCATCAAATATTTTTTGAAATACTCTCACATATGTCTAAAAAGCGCCCTGACTGATATCAAGGCGCCAATCTATTTCGTTATTTGAATTGTTTCACATGAAACAATTATACAAGAGGATTCTTACGAGCCATTCCATTTGGTCGTGGTAGAGAGATGGAAGGGTTGGAGACACGCTCAAAAATAAATACCTCACGATGTCCCAATCCAGACGGGAGATCAAACGAATCATTTTGAACCAACTGAAGACCGCAAATAGAAGCAGCCTCTTGAGCAGAACTCAACTCATCATCTTCAGGGTTTCCTTTTGAAATTACAAGATGCCCATGCTTGGAAAGAAATGGAGCGGCATATTCGATAAGAATGGGCATACTTGCAAGAGCTCTTGCAACAACAATATCAAAGAGCCCTCGATTTTGAGCAGCATATTCTTCAATACGAGTATGCACAGCAGCCGCTCTATCAAGCTGAAGCTTTTTTATAATAGCGTTAACTGCATTCACTTTCTTTCCAACGGAATCAATGAAAGTCCCTTTTGCTCCAGTTGCAATAGCAAGAGGAACACCAGGGAAACCAGCTCCGGTACCCATATCAAGATATGTAAGATCAGGAGAATCAAAGTACCTAGCAAGAAGAAGAGAATCAAGAAGATGAAGAACAATAGCTTCATCAAGATCAGTAATACGCGTGAGATTGATATAGGAATTAATTTGCTCAACGTAGAGAAGATGCAGAAGACAATCCTGAGCTTGCTGAGAAGAGAGCGAGATATTAAAGCCAGCACAGATATCAAGGAGCTTCTCAGATAGAACCTTGATCTGCCGGTCCGTATACTCAAGCTTCTCAAGGACAATAGGGCGACCAGACATAGTTACTCCTTAATTACTAATGACTGAAATCAGTGTATCAAGAATTTCAGTCAAAAAAAGAGGGTCATCACTGACCCTCTTTCAAGTCTATCAAAAAGAACCTAAGCCACAGTAATAACAACACGTCGCTCGGGATCTGAACCCTCGGAATGGGTTTCGACCTTCTTATTCTCACGAAGAGCAATATGAACAAGACGACGCTCGTAAGCACTCATGGGAGGCAAACTCACCGTTGTGTGTTGACGGACAGCACGAGCAGCAGCAGAGTTGGCCATAGAAATGACCTTATCATGACGACGACTCTTATAGCCCTCAACATCAACGGAAACCGGATAGCGGAACCCAAGACGACGGCTCACAAGAAGGGAGAACATGGTCTGGAGAGACTCCAGGGTACGACCATGACGACCAATGAGAACCGCAAGATCAGGAGCGGTCACATCAAGAATCAGCTCGCCTTCATCGCCCTCGTACTCATCGATAGGGGAATCCGAAGCGTCGAAGAATCCAAGGATGGAACGGAGAATAGAGATGGCAAAATCTGCAATGGTGTCAAGCTGCTCATCAGTGAGCTCTTCGCCAGCTTTATATGCTGCAGCGATTTCCGGATAGTCACCAGAATACTCGGTGGACATCTCCTCGTTGATATCAGACATGAAACACTCCAATTATTAGGTACCTAATAATTACTTCTTCTTATGCGGACGAGGCTTATGCTCGCGACGGACAACGTTGACCTCGATCGGTGCGTTGGCCATGCGCTCCTCTTCCTCGGCCTTTGCCTTATCGATAACCTTCTGGGTAACGAAGATCTGCTGAATGACCTGCCAAAGAGAAGATACGTCGTAGTACAGAAGAACACCGGCGGGAAGGCTCCAACCGATGAACAGCATGAAGAAGGACATGATGATAGCCGTGGTCTTCATGGTTTGAGCCTGAGCGCCCGTCTGGTTACGAGACATATAGAGCTGCGGGATGAGCGTCAGGACGGCAAAGAGCAGCAGCGCAATAACGTACGGTGCGGCAACACCAAAACCCTGAGGCAGCGTAGCGGCAACAGAGGTCTGGAGGTTAGGAAGAATGCTGAAGAAAGAGAACGTCTCTCCATCAAAGTAATCGCCAAGGTGCTGGAGAAGCGTGAACAGAGCACACAGGATGGGCATCTGAATCAATAGGGGCAAGCAGCCGCCGAAGGGGCTGAACTTGTTCTCGGCGTAAAACTTCTGCATCTCCTGCGACTGACGCTGGGGGTCGTCGGCATAGCGCTCCTGAATCTCCTGAATCTTAGGGGTGAGCACCTGCATGCGAGCAGTGGATTTGCTCGACTTGATCATCAGTGGGGTCAAGATCAGACGAATAATGACAACCAAGATGATGATGGACAGACCCCAGTCGACAGCAAACTGCTGGATCAACGCAAGAATCTGAAAAAGGACGTTAACGATCCAATCCCACATGTAATAATCCTCCGATACGAATCATGCCTCACGGCACGGGATCATAGCCGCCGTCATGCAAGGGATTGCACCGAAGAATACGACGCAATCCGAGCCAGCAGCCCTTAAGAACACCATACTTGCCCACAGCTTCGACAACATACTGCGAACATGTGGGGAAGTATATACATGAATCGGGTAGGAGGGGTGAAATATAGCGCTGATAGCACCGTATGAGCGCTATGGCCGCACGTTGAGGAAGCGGCCGGCGCACACTATCCATCCAAACCAGCCCGAACACATAAGGACTCAAGAGCCGCCGTCATCTCCGCAGGAGAAGACACGCGGGTCTTGGGGGTTGCAAATAGAATGATCTCGTACCCATCTCTCGGTAGGCGACACGTACGTGCGGCTTCTCTCAAAACGCGCTTAGAGCGATTGCGCACAACGGCGCAACCCAGCCTTTTGGCAGCAACGAAGGCGACCCGACCTGGATCGCCTTCGTTGCTTGAACCACATATAACCATTCTTATCAGGGGATGGTTATACCGCTTCCCCTGCGTGAACACATGCTCGAAATCTTTTCGAGACTTCAATGTCCTCATGCGAGAAGCATGCGCTTATTTATCGCTGACGGTCAGACGCTTGCGGCCCTTGGCACGACGGCGAGCGAGCACGGCGCGGCCGCCCTTGGTAGCCATACGAGCACGGAAGCCGTGAGTCTTAGCACGCTTGCGCTTATTAGGTTGGTAAGTACGCTTCATGGTAAAAATCCTCCTGCTGCATTTCGTGAGTTCACGATTTAGACACCTGAGCTTTGAAATTGTAGGGAATATGGTGCGCCGATGTCAATCAAAAGAATCTAAAAGAACCCAAGTCACCATAGGTTTCTTCACGTTTTTCAAACCTTTCAAATCAATCAACGATTGTTTTCACACTTTTTCACGCTTATTTCTCAAGTTTTCAACAGGTCACGTTGAAAGCGTTGATAACTTTTCGTTGCGTTTTACCACTTTTCATCCATTTGGGAAAAGTTGTTGAAAAGTGAAAAAACCGCATGCATGTTGCTGCTATCCTTGAAGGCACGAGAAAACTGTTGAGAAAGAAAACGATGTCAGACGATTTCTACCCCTTCGTGGACTCGGGAGATCCGGCGCCCGATAACGCCCATCTCACCGGCGAAGCGCAACAATCCCACACCCTCGACCAGGAGGAAACCGCGAGCGTGAGCTACGCCACGCGCATCGCTGTCTATGACGATATGTTCTCGACGCCGCGCGTCATCGTCATCTCCCCGCAGGCAACACGCCCCTACCTCGAGGAAATCACTAACACGGTGTATAAAAACATGAAGGAGCAGGGTGGCTCCATCTCGGTGATGGTCATCCGCGAAATCGTGGAAAACTTCATTCATGCCCACTTCATGGAGCCAATCATCTCCATTCTCGATGGGGGAAACACGATTCGCTTCGCGGACCAGGGCCCGGGGATCGAGGACAAAGAGCTTGCGTTCGAGTTTGGCATCACGTCTGCCGATAGCGACCAAAAGCGTTATATCCGCGGTACGGGGGCAGGTTTTCCCCTGGTTCAACAATATCTTGAAAACGCAGGTGGGATTGTCTCCATTGAGGACAACCTCAACGGTGGAACCGTGGTAACGGTCACGCTCGACCCAACGCGTGTAAACGAGATTTCGATGTCCCACACATCGGGGGCAATCAGAGGCGCCGTGCCTCATCCCATGGATATGCCCGTGGGCAGCGCGGGGATGGCATCGGCAACAAACTCCCCGACGATGCCGGTGGCGGGAATACCGCAGCAATGGCAGCAGATGATGCCGCAGCAGCAGGCCGGGGCATGGCAGTGTCAGATGCCGTATGCCCAGCAGGGGATGCAATCACCATATCAACAGCCCTACGGCGCGCAAGGCGCATATATCCCAGCTACGTACCCACAGCAGGGATTCCCGCAACAGGGATTCCCCCAGCAAGGATACATGGCGCCAGGATATCCGCAGCAAGGATACCCCGCAATGCCGCAGCAAGCTTACCAACAGGCGATGCCCACGATGGGAATGCCAACACCGCAGGCGAACCCAATCTTCGTTACCCCTCGCGGACAACAGGCTCTATCCCTTCTGATGTCCAACACAACTTGCGGGCCCACCGACCTAGGACACGTATTCGGATCGTCTCCCGCCACCTGGTCGCGAGAGCTCGCCAACCTTCAAAAATCAGGTTTCGTCATTAAACACGGTCAAAAGTACATGCTCACCGACACGGGTAGGGCATGGATAGAGGAACAGATGCCCCGAGAGGATGTGAACAATGGATAACGAGGCCCAAATTCTCCTCGACGACATCATCTCTTTTTGTCAACGCGATGGGCTGGACACACGACTCATCAACATGCTTGGTCAATCCATCCCCGTGTCGCTAGACGACGAGTCGCTCACCCTGCAGGTTCCGAGCAGGTTTGCATCAACCTACCTGCTCAAGCAGCAGGCGACGATAGAACGCTATTTGGAAGAGATCACCTTTGCGCCGATGGCACTCAAGGTTGAGGTCCCCGCAATGCCTGCACCGGGTCAAACGCAGCCGCCAGCGCCCCAGGTCTCTCCCCAACCGGCATATTCTTCATCAACGGCCCCTGTCGCCCAAGAAACGACCACGCCCTCAAAACCAAGTGAAAACCGCAGCTTTGCTGCCCAAGCGAGCGCCTTTTCCGATATACCGATGCCGCACCGGACCAATCGAGACGCAGACCCCACGGGCGTCAAGGTCAACAACACGATGACGCCCGAGATGTTTCAGCGCATGATGAGCAGCATGAAACAGCAGGAGGCAGCACCGGTCGCTTCACGTGAAACCACGCCCGCCGAACAGCCTCAGCAGGCAAAGGTCATCGAACCTGCCGTGGGCATCAATTCGAAATTCACCTTCGACACCTTCGTCCCAGGTGTGGAGAACAGGCACGCCTATCAATCCGCCCTGCGTTTCACGGCCAGCGTGGAGGTTCCGGGCGAGTGCACGTCACTTTTCATCTACGGAAAATCAGGTCTGGGAAAAACCCACCTGTTATTTGCCATCAAAAACTTCTTGGCGGTCGATAAACCCGAAATCACGGTTAAATATGCCAACAGCCAGACGTATATCGACGACTTCATCAATGAGGTTGCCAAGCAGAAAAACGATGGACACAGCATCCTTCGTGAATATCACGAAGCCAACGTCTTGATCATCGACGATATTCAAAACATCATCGGTAAACAGGCGAGCATCGACTACTTCTTCAGCTTGATGGATGAATACATTCGCGAAAACAAAAAGATCGTCATTGCCTCGGACCGCGCGCCGAAAGACCTCGGCATGGATGAGCGCCTCACAAGCCGCTTTAGCTCCGGTATGCTCTGCCTCATCTCCGAGCCCGGATTTGAAATGAAATACCTCATCCTGCAAAACTATTGCAAGCGAATGGCTTCCAACGCGCATGAGCTTCCTGCAGCCGGCGCTCCGTCGATATTCTCCAATCTGCAGATGCACGAGGGCCACCTTACCGAAGACCATCTCAAGCATATGGCGGAGGTATCGGGCAACAACATCCGCGAACTCGAAAGCTTCTGCGAACGCTGTGCCAGCCTCTCCTACGAAAAAGAGCAGGCTGGAAAAGAGCTGTCCGCAGAGGACATCGATGCCGTGGCAAACGAATACTTCGACACCGCGCGAAAGGTCATTGCCCCCAAAACCGTTCAATCCGTCGTGGAGGGCTACTACAACATCAGCCACGAGGACATGATCGGCCGAAAGAGGCAAAAGACGATTGCGTTTGCACGCCATGTTGCCATCTATCTGGTAAACGACATGTGCGACGTGAAGTCCCAGGCAGCCCTTGGAGCGGTATTCGGACGAGATCACGCCACCATCGTCCACAGCATCAGCGTTGTTGAGGGCAAGCTTCGGGAGGATGCTAATTTTGGCGAGGAGCTCGCACAGCTCAAGAACAAGATCATCCTTAAGTCATAATCGTTGTTGAAAAGTAACGGAAAAGAAGAGGGAAACTTGTCGGCAACTTCCGGGAATGTGTTGAAAGATTTCGTGCCCTTGGAAGCTGTTGAAAAGAATGGGTGTTATCAACGGATGGACAGCTGAAAAGAAAAAGCCTTTCACCTGTACAAACGCCAGTAATCAACTTCTTCCACCGGCTTATTACTATTATTAGATTTATCTATATATAGAAGAAAGGTAATAGAGATGCGCTTCACCGTCAGTCAGTCTTCTCTCGCAGATGCTCTTGCCATCGTACAAAAGGGCATTGCGAGTGCATCTACACTCCCTATTCTCTCCGGCGTTCTTATCAAAGCGGAAGACGGTGTTCTTGAGTTCCAGACAAGTAACTACACCATCTCTATTCGCCATCGTGTTGCGGCACGTGTGGATGAACCGGGCCGCGTGGTCGTTCCCTGCAAAATGCTCGCCAGCATTACGAAGACGCTTCCCGACGCGCCGGTCAACTTTATTGTGGAGGAGCGTCAGATTTCCATTACCTGTGCCAAGAGCTCCTTTAGGCTGAATACCCTCGATGCAGTCGACTTCCCGGAGTTCCCGACGCTTGCTCTCGAACGCTCTGTTGAGCTCCCCACCGATATCTTGTCCGAAATGGTGTCGCGCGTTTGGCGTGTCACCTCCACCGACAAGAACCGTCAGGTTCTCACGGGAGTCCAGATGACGGTCGAGAATAATATGCTGCGCCTGGTGGCCACCGACGCATATCGTCTTGCGGTGTGCGATACGCAGGTGGAAACCTCCTCGCTTGAGGGAAGCTTCGAGCTCATCGTCCCCTCTGATGCTTTCAACGATGCTTTGTCCATCGCTCCCGCCCACGGCACCATTACGGTTGGCGCTACCGACAACCAAGTGGTTTTCATTGCCGAGAACACGACATATGTGGCTCGCCGCATCGAAGGCATGTTCCCGGATTACAAGGGCCTTTTGCCTGATACCTGCTCGACCTCGGTCAATCTCGACGTTGCCTCTTTTAATGCGGTGCTCAAGCGCGTGACCGTCGTTGCGCCTTCCAACTCCGCCGTTCGATTCGATGTGGACACCGACGCGAATACCCTCACGTTGTCTGCGTACTCGAGCGATCAGGACCAGGCGAGCGAGACGATCGAGACTGCCGTTGAAGGATCTAACTGCATGGTTGGATTCAACTACAGCTACATCTTTGGCTGCTTGAATGCGCTCGGACACGAGAAGGAAATTACGCTTGAGCTCACCGAGGGTCGTCCGGGCGTTTTCAAGTCTTACGACAAGATTAACTATATCTACCTGGTTATGCCTGTTCGCGTCTAATGAATGTGCTTGCACGCACGCTTTCGGTGCGCAATTACCGTAGCTTCGAGGAGTTTGATGTCGAGCTCGACCCCGACATCACGATTCTCATCGGACGCAATGCGGTGGGGAAGACCAACCTCATAGAGTCGATTCAACTGCTGACGGCGGGACAATCGTTTCGCCGTCCCACGGCTTCTCAGCTTGTGCGCAACGGCGAGGGTGCTTGCCGGATTGATCTTTCGTTTACCGGCGATGGGCGCCGCGTCGAGCATGCGCTTGTTTGCTCCGAGGGAAAGAAGAGCTTCTTTTCTAACGGCAAACGTACCTCGGCCGCCGGTATGCGTGGCCTGGTTCCAAGCATATTGTTTTGCCCCGACCATCTCGACATGATTAAACGTGCGGCTTCATATCGCAGGGCGGCGCTGGACGATTTTGGCATTCAGCTCAACGACCGCTACGCCCACCTTGTTTCGTCATATGCCCGCATCGTCGAGCAGCGCAACAGTCTGCTTAAGGAATATCCCGTGCCTGTTGACTTATTGGAGGCATGGGATGAAGTGCTGGTGCAGACAGGTGCCTCCCTGCTTTCCCATCGGCTGTCGCTACTTGAGCGCATCCGCTTGCGCATGGTAGACGCCTATCGCGCCATCGCCCCGACCGAGACCTTTGACCTTTCCTATCAGTCAACGGTGGGAAAAATCGATACGTCGACTTCGCGCGCAGAGACGGAAGAGCTCTTTCGCACTGCCCTGGTCCGGGCCTCCGAAGATGAGCGCCGCCGCGGCATCACTGTGGCAGGGCCGCATCGCGATGAGATTTCCTTTTCTATCGATGGAAGGGACGCACGCGACTTTGCGAGTCAGGGACAGCAAAGAAGCCTCGTTCTGGCTTGGAAGATCGCCGAGGCGGAGGTTGCGAGCGATATTTTGGGCCGATATCCCATGTTGCTGCTCGACGACGTGATGAGCGAGCTCGATGCCCGTCGCCGCGAGGCGATAACCGGGTTCGTACAGGGTGAGATCCAAACGATCATCACCACGACGAATCTGGGCTATTTTTCAAAAGATGTCATAGACCGCGCGAAGGTGGTGCACATCGATGGCGAAAAGAAGTGATCGCTTCGGCGCCACACAGGGGCTTGGTAGCATTCTTGAGCAGGAGAAGCGTCGCATTTATGACGACGCCACCCCCGCCAAGCGCGTGGCGTTTTTGGAGGCGGAGCGGGCGCGAGAGGTTTACCGTGCCTGGAACACCGTCTGTGCCCACACGCGCGAGGGTCAGCACGTATGCGGCCTGCACTTTGTTCCCGAGACGCGTGAGCTTATCGTCTATGTTGACGGCTCCTCATGGGTCAACGAGCTTACCGTTTTGCGTGAAATTATTCGCGCACGCATGGAAGCCTGCGGAGTGAGTGTTTCGGCGCTGGTGTTCAAGCTGTCCCGGAAGGGATATGGAGTGCCCAGCCCCGGGCCTTCCGCTGCGAGCGGCCTCAAGGCTTCCGCGCGCGTCGCCTCTTCTCGTGCGGAGCTTTCCCCCGCCGACGCAGCCGCTATCGATGCTCGCGTTGCCCATATCAAGGACGAGGGTCTTCAAAGAGCGCTTAAATCCGCGATGGGCGCGGGGCTTTCGCTAGACAAGACCCGTAAATCAACGAAATAGCCATATTCGGCTTCTGGTGGCCCCAGAGCGCTATTTGTACCTTATGTAGGACCCCTTATTTAGGCTAGAATATGTAAGGTTATCTCTGTTTGAGTAAAAGAGAGGGAGTTGGCGCGTGGCTAAAGAAGAGTCATACGATGGCAACGAAATTAAGATCCTTGAGGGTCTTGAGGCCGTTCGCAAGCGTCCGGGTATGTATATCGGCTCGACGAGCGCTTCCGGACTGCATCATCTGGTATGGGAGATCGTCGACAACGCAGTCGACGAGGCCATGGCGGGGTATTGCTCCAAGATTTTGGTGACGGTGCATGCAGACAACTCCATCACCGTTGTTGACAATGGTCGTGGCATTCCCGTGGATGAGCACCCGGTCAAGAAGATCCCGACTCTCGAGGTCGTTATGACCATCCTTCATGCCGGCGGCAAGTTCGACAACTCCGCTTACAAGGTGTCGGGCGGCTTGCACGGCGTCGGCGTTTCGGTTGTTAACGCCCTATCGAAGAAGATGGTTGTACAGGTCAGACGCGATGGCAAAATCTATGAAATGCAGTTCTCGCGCGGCAATACCGTGGAGAAGATGAAGGAAGTCGGCAACTCTCAGGAAACGGGTACGTCCGTGACCTTCTGGCCCGACGACGAGATCTTCGAGACCACTGTCTACGATTTCGACACGTTGCATAATCGCCTGCAGGAAACGGCGTTTTTGAATAAGAATCTCGAGATCGTTCTTACCGATGAGCGCGAGAGTACGCCGCGCGTCGAGGAGTTCTGCTATGCCGGTGGCATCATTGACTTCGTCAAATTCCTGAACGAGGGTAAAGAGGTCCCCGAGCTTCTCAAGGAGCCTATCTATATCGAAGGAACATCCGAAGAAGGTGTCCCTACCGACAGGATGGGCGATGTCGAGGTGTCTTTGCAGTGGAATACGTCGTATTCCGAGACGGTCATGAGCTTTGCGAACGACATCTACACCCCCGAGGGAGGTATGCACCTCGAGGGGTTCCGCACCGCGCTTACACGCGTAATCAACGACTATGCGCGCAAGCAGGGCATCCTTAAAGAAAAAGAATCAAACCTTACGGGCGATGACGTGCGCGAGGGCCTTTCCGCCGTTATCTCCGTCAAGCTTGCCGACCCGCAATTCGAGGGACAGACCAAAGCCAAGCTCGGCAGCTCTTTCATGCGTACGCTGGTGCTCAAGATCGTCACCGACGGTCTGACCGACTATCTCGAGGAACATCCCAAGCAGGGTCGTGAAATCGTCAAGAAGGCTCAACAGGCGTCCAAAGCCCGCAATGCAGCCCGCAAGGCCCGCGAGGCAACACGCCGCAAGAGTTTGCTTGAGACCGCGGCGCTTCCCGGAAAGCTCGCGGACTGCTCGGTGCGCGATGCCGAGATGACCGAGCTCTTCATCGTAGAGGGCGACTCGGCAGGCGGTTCTGCTAAGGACGGCCGCCGCCGAGACATTCAGGCGATTCTGCCCCTGCGCGGCAAAATTTTGAACGTCGAGCGCGTGGGAGATCACCGAGCCTTCTCTTCCGACACCATCCAGTCGCTCATCACGGCAATCGGCTGCGGTGTGACTACGGGTTCGGGTGATGGCGGAGACTTCGATATCACCAAGGCTCGCTACCATAAGATCATCATCATGACCGATGCAGACGTCGATGGCGCACATATCCGCATCTTGCTGCTCACGTTCTTCTACAAGTACATGCGTCCGCTGATCGACGCCGGCTATGTATACGTGGCGTGCCCGCCGATCTTTGGCATCAAGGTTCGCAACAAGATTCACTATGTCTATCCCAACGGCAGGCAGCCCGAAGACGAGATCTTGAAGGATACCATCCGCAGCCTTGGCCTTAACCCCGATGAGGGTGATGAGGATGGTAAGGCTGAGGGCGGCAAGGTCACCAAGAAGCGCAAGGGCTATACCGTTCAGCGCTATAAGGGCTTGGGTGAGATGGACCCCAAGCAGCTCGCCTCGACCACTATGGACCCCAAGACCCGTATTCTGCAGCGCGTGACTATCGAGGACGCCATCACTGCCGACCGTGCCGTGCGAGAGCTCATGGGTTCCGAGGTTAGCTACCGTCGTGAGTATATTGAGAAGCATGCCCATGACGCCCGCTTCTTGGACGCCTAACCTGCACGGCTTTCCCAGGCACCCAACCTTGCCCTTCAATCGTCGGTCGCGTACCTAAGTACGCTTCCCTCCTCTTTCAGGGCAATCTCGGGCACCTGGAAAACCCGTCTCCGTTGTTGAGAAAAATGACTTTCTCTCGACGAAGTTGTTAAGACGGGTTGATTGAGACGCTGCATGAATGAACGCAACCACGACCAACCAAGGAGGTAGTACGTGGCAGAAGATATGAACAACAACGATAACGAGCAGTCGGAGGGCATGCCCGACGATCTGCGTCGCTTGCTCGCCCGCGCGGAGCAGGGGGAGGATGGGGATCCCGATTCCTATAACCCCGATGTCGAAGACGAAGAAGAGGATGACGACGAGGAGCTCGAGGAGAGCTTCGGTGCTGTAGATCGCGGCACCGACGCCGGTGAGGACATCAACGGTGGTCAGCTGCAGATTTCTGAGTTCGGCCAGGAGATGAAACAGTCCTTCATCGAGTATTCGATGTCGGTCATCACCGCTCGTGCGCTGCCGGATGTTCGCGACGGCTTGAAGCCGGTTCATCGTCGCATTCTGTACGCAATGAACGAGAGCGGCATCTACCCCAACCGCCCGCACAAGAAGTCCGCCTGGACTGTCGGTGAAGTTATCGGTAAGTATCACCCGCACGGCGACTCCGCTGTTTACGAGACGATGGTCCGTCTTGCCCAGTGGTTCTCGATGCGCACCCCGCTCATCGACGGTCACGGCAACTTTGGCAACATCGACGGCGACTCTGCGGCAGCCATGCGTTATACCGAGAGCCGTCTGGCAAAACCCGCCATGGAGCTCCTTCGCGATCTACAGAAGGATACTGTCGACTGGCAGCCTAACTACGACGAATCCCTCGCAGAGCCCGTGGCCCTGCCGGCGCGTTTCCCCAACCTGCTGGTTAACGGCAGCCAGGGCATCGCCGTCGGTATGGCGACGAATATCGCTCCGCACAACCTGAGCGAAGCAATCGAGGCAACCTGCTATCTCATCGACAATCCGGATGCGACCGTCGACGAGCTCATGCAAATCATGCCTGGCCCCGACTTCCCAACCGGCGCCATCATCATGGGATCCGATGGCATCCGTCAGAGCTACGAGACCGGCCGCGGCTCCATTACCGTGCGCGCCAAGGCCCATGTTGAGTCCACCAAAACGGGCCGCAACCGTCTGGTGTTCACCGAGATTCCCTACATGGTCAACAAGGGCACCCTGCAGGAGAAGATTGCCCAGTTGGTGAACGAGAAGCGCATCGAGGGTATTTCCGACATGCGCGACGAGTCGAACCAGAAAGGTATTCGCCTCGTCATTGAACTCAAGAAGAATGTCATCCCGCAGGTTGTTCTTAACAACCTCTATAAGTACACCTCGTTGCAGACCACGTTTGGCGCCAACAATCTGGCACTCGTCAACGGCGTGCCCAAGTGTCTCTCCCTGCGCGAGATGTTGCAGCACTATATCGATCATCAGGTTGACGTCATTACCCGTCGTACGCGCTTTGACCTCAAGAAAGCCCAAGCCCGCGCACATATTCTCGAGGGCTATCTTATGGCTCTCGACCATATCGACGAGGTTATCTCGATCATTCGTTCCTCGCGTACCGATTCCGAGGCCTCCGGCCGCTTGATCGAGCGCTTTGGTTTTACGACCGAACAGACCACCGCTATTCTCGAGATGAAGTTGCGTCGCCTGACCGGTCTTGAGCGCGATAAGATCCAGGAGGAGCTGGACGGTCTGCGCCGCGCCATTGCTTACTACGAGGACCTTCTTGCCCATGAGGAGAAGATTCTTGGCGTGATCAAAGAGGAGATGCGCGAGATTTCCCGTAAGTTTGGTGACAAGCGCCGTACCCAGATTGCTGCCGCAGAGCGCCATCTCGACGTTGAGGACCTTATTGCCGACGAGGATATGGTCGTCACCATCACCCATACCGGTTACGTCAAGCGTATCCCCGTTGCCGCCTATCGCGCTCAGAAGCGCGGTGGCAAGGGTGTCACGGGCGTGAGCTTGAAGGAAGATGATGTCATCGAGGAGATGTTCATCGCCAGCACCCATGAGTATGTGCTCTTCTTCTCCAACCGAGGCAAAGTCTACCGCCTTAAGGTTCACGAGCTGCCCGAGGGGTCGCGCCAGGCGCGCGGCACGGCGATTGTTAACCTGCTGCCGTTCGAGGAAGGCGAGAAGATCGCCAGCGTGATTTCTTGCCGTGAATTCCCCGACGATGAGTATCTGCTATTTGCGACGCGCAGCGGCATGATCAAGAAGACGGTTATGAGTGCTTACGATCGCAGCCGCCGCGACGGCATCATCGCTATCAATCTTAAGGATGATGATGCACTGCTCAATGTTCGCCGCGTGCGCGAGGGCGACAAGATCATCATGGCGACGACGGCAGGCAAGGCTATCGTCTTTGGTGAGGATCAGGTGCGTGCCACGGGCCGCGATACGAGCGGTGTGCGCGGCATCACTATGAAGGACGATGCGAGTGTCTTGGGCATGGAGGTTTCCAACGGTACCGGTGACCTCTTTGTTATCACCGAGTACGGTTTTGGCAAGCGAACCCCGGTTGCCGACTATCCCGAGCAAAATCGCGGTGGCCAGGGCGTCTTCACCATCCAGATGACCGATCGCAAGGGTCAGCTGGCTGCTATGAAGACCGTGGGGTCGCAGCATGAGCTGTTCATCGTCACCGAGGGTGCTACCGTAATTCGCGTGAAGACTGACGAGATCTCTCAGACCGGTCGCGCGACGCAGGGCGTCAAGATGATGACTGTGGCGGACGGCGATCGCGTGACCGCCGTTGCACGTATGGAGAGTTCTGCAGAAAAGTCTGAGGTCTCCGCAGAAGCCAAAGAGAAGCCCGAGGAGGCTTCTGCCGATGATAATGACGGAGAAGAGACTGCTGAGGATTTGGCTGGCGAGTAGCTGGTTCAAAGAGGATATAGAAGATGATTGAGAGAAGGGCCCATCCACCGGATGGGCCCTTCCTGTTTAAAAATGAGGGTTTGTGTTGCTTGAAGAGGTCTCAATCGATTAGAAGTCGTCAGGTGAGAGCGTTTGCACGAAGTGATCGAACTTCTGCTGCTCCGCCTCCTCGTTAATATCGGTCTGATATGAGAAGGTGCCCGCGCGGTTCATGATGTCGTCTTCGACATAGATGGGGGCGTTCACGCGTACGGCAAAGGCAAGAGCGTCGCTTGGGCGCGCATCGACCGCGTGCTCCTCGCCGTTTTTATCGAGAATGATGACGTTAGCGAAGAAGACCGGGGTTTCCATATGGGAAATTTCGACACGAGCGATTTTAGCGCCAAGTTCCTTGATGGTGTTGACGGTGAAGTCATGTGTGATGGGCCGCCCCGCGTTTTTCCCATCGATTCCCTGGCTTAGCGCCGCGGCTTCGAAGGACCCAGTCTGGATGGAGAGGGCGCGAAGGGGGGCTTCGTTCGATTCTGAAGTTTCACGCTCGCGCAGGACAATGAGGGATGGATGCGGGCCGGCGGCCATAACGATGGTTTCGATATCAACGCGGATCATTATGGCACCTCCTTATAGACGATGATGGTGGAGTCCGAATATTCCACCTGTTTGAATCGGATAGTAATACTACCCAAAATAAAGGGGAAACGCGTGTGATTTCGATATATGAGCCAACCCGAAAATTTTTTTAAAAAAGTCGTTGACTTATAAAAACGGTCTAGGCTAATATAGTCAACGCGCGATGGACCTGTAGCTCAGTTGGTTAGAGCGTCCGGCTGATAACCGGGAGGTCACAAGTTCGAATCTTGTCAGGTCCACCACTTTCTTTCGCAATAAACACCCCAGCGAGAGCCGAGTCGCCGCTGGGGTGTTTATTACTGTCTCCGTGGGGGTTTAGCTCAGCTGGGAGAGCGCGGGCTTTGCAAGCCTGAGGTCAGGGGTTCGATCCCCCTAACCTCCACCATTTGAAATTAAGGCCGCAGCCGAGAGGTTGCGGCTTTTTTGTTGCA